>NZ_JBIAQL010000002.1:0-113167 GCF_042889045.1 Streptomyces sp. NPDC002701 | reverse complement strand
CCGGCCCTCGTGGGGGCTGAGCGCGCAGTTCCCCGCGCCCCTGGCGGGGGCCGGGGACGTCGGCGGGGTTCGCCGGCCGGCCCGGGGCGGGCCCCTCGGGGGGCGTGCGGTCGTCGGCCGCCGGCCCTCGTGGGGGCTGGGCGCGCAGTTCCCCGCGCCCCTGGCGGGGGCCGGGAACGTCGGCGGGGTTCGTCGGTCGGTTCGGGTTCAGTGTGTTTGTCGCTGAGGTGTAGCGGTCGTCCACGGAGTCGGACGCGGGTGCCGGTCCGGTGTCTCCCGTGGAGTCGTCGTACAGCTGCCCCCACCAGTCGTCCTGATGACCGGTCGGCCTCTCCCCCTGCTGGCTCATGCCCCTAATTGTCACCGTGGACGGCGGAAGGAAACGGGGCATCGGGAAAAACCGGTCGGCGGGACGCGGTACGGGACCGCCGGATGATCCCACCCCCCACGGGAGAACCACCCGGCGGCACCGGTGTGCCGCGGGATCCGGTGAACGCCCGGTGCCCACGACACGTTCTGGTCGGCCGGTCCACGCGCGGAACCGGTCCGTCCGGCCCGGGGGTGAGCTGTCCGCCCGGGGCCGGGCCGTGACCCCGGTGCGGGTTCCACCCGTTGCCCCGTTCATCCGCACCGGTCACGCCCTTTCGGGGATTGGCCGGTCCTCGACGGTCCGGGCACCGGCCCCGCCCCGGCGCCACCTTGGCAGACACCCGGACCGTACCGCGATGATGTGCCGAGGCGGTTTTACGCCGTGGCCGTTTTCCGCCACGGCAGGTCACCGGGGAGGGGCGTCGCCGTATGCGGGGAACGACAGGTCTGGCAGCGCTGGGGCTGGACGACACACACGAGTCGGCGTACCGCGCCCTGGTGTCCGTGGGCGCCGCCGACGTGCCCGATCTCGCGCGTCGGCTCACGCTCGGCGAGTACGACACCGAGCGCGCGCTGCGCAGACTGGAGCGGCACGGGCTCGCGGCCCAGTCGTCGGCGCGGCCCGGCCGCTGGGTCGCGGCACCGCCCGGCGTCGCGCTGGGCGCGCTCCTCACCCAGCGGCGCCACGAACTGGACCAGGCGGAGCTGACGGCCGCGCTGCTCGCCGAGGAGTACCGCGCGCAGGCCACCGAGCCCGCCGCGCTCGACCTGGTGGAGGTGGTGACCGGCGCCGCCGCGGTCGCGCAGCGGTTCCTGCAGCTCCAGCTGGGCGCGAGCGACGAGGTGTGCGCCCTGGTCACCGGCAACCCGGTGGTCGTCTCCGGGACGGACAACGACGCGGAGGAGCAGGCCGCGGACCGCGGCGTCCGCTACCGCGTGGTGGTCGAGCGCTCGGTCCTGCACCTCCCGAACGGCATCGCCGAGCTGTCCGCCGCTCTCGGCCGCGACGAACGCGTACGGGTCGTGGACACCGTGCCGACGAAGCTGGTGATCGCCGACCGTGCCCTCGCCATGGTGCCGCTGACCTCCCAGACCCTGGAGCCCGCCGCGCTCGTCGTGCACGCGAGCGGGCTGCTCGAGTCGCTGTCGGGCCTGTTCGAGTCGGTGTGGCGGGACGCCCTGCCACTGCGCCTCGGCGCGCCGGGAACCGTCACGGAGGAGGAGCGGGACGGACCCGACGGCACCGACCTGGAGATCCTGTCCCTGCTCCTCGCCGGGCTGACCGACGCGAGCGTCGCCAAACAGCTCGACCTGGGGCTGCGGACCGTACAGCGGCGGGTGAAACGGCTGATGGAGCTGACGGGTGTGACGACCCGGCTCCAGCTCGGCTGGCACACGTACGAGAGGGGCTGGGTGGCCCGGGGTCCGCAGGACTGACCTGCGTCTTCGCCTCTTCTCGGGCACTCTGGACAGATGGGAGCGTGGGAACTCCTGCTGGTCGGTGTGGTGCTGCTGCTCGGCCTCGGCGGAGTGCTGGTGCCCGGCGCACCCGGGCCGTGGCTCGTGTGGGCCGCGGTCCTGTGGTGGTCGTTCGAGGACCCCGGCGCGCTCTCCTGGGGTGTCCTGGTGGGCGCCACCGGCACGCTCCTCCTCGCCCAGGTGATCCGCTGGCGGCTGCCGCCCCGCAGGCTGCGTTCGAGCGGCGCCACCCCCCGGATGGCGGTGTACGCGGGCCTCGGCGCGCTGCTCGGCTTCTTCGTCGTCCCGGTGCTGGGCGCGATCCCCGGCTACCTCGGCGGCGCCTATCTCGCCGAGCGGCTGCGGCTCGGCGGGCACGGGGAGGCGATGGCCTCGGTGCGTGCGGTGATGCGCCGGGGCGGGACGAGTGTGCTGGTGGAGCTGTTCGCGTGCCTGCTGATCGCGGGGGCCTGGCTCGGCGCCGTGCTCTGGGGCTGACCGGACACCGGCGGCGTGCCCTCACGGGATCAGGGCGGCGAGGTCGACGCTGTCGGCCAGTGCCCGCATGCCGGCGTCGTTGAAGTGGAGGTGGTCGCCGGGATCGTAGGCGGGCCGCATGCGCTCCGGCCGGGAGGGGTCGCGGACGACGGCGTCGAAGTCGGCGACCGCGTCGAACAGCCCGCCGGTACGGATGAGCCGGTTGACCGACCGGCGTACCCGCTCCCGGGCCGCCGTGTGGCTCCCGTGGCCGCCGAACGGGGTGAGGGTGGCGCCGACGACCCGGATCCCGCGGGCGTGGGCCCGCCGGACGATCTCGCGGTACGCCGCCGCGAGGGCGGCCGGGTCGGTCTGGTTCGGGGCGCTCTTGATGTCGTTGACGCCCTCCATCACGATCAGCGTGCGCACTCCCGTGCGGGAGAGCACGTCGGCGTCGAGCCGGGCCAGTGCGCTGGGCCCGCGGCCTTCGAGCAGCAGCCGGTTGCCGGCGACGCCCGCGTTCAGCACGCCCGGCCGGTGGCCCGCGGGCCGGGCGCGCAGCCGTTCGGCGAGCCGGTCGGGCCACCGGCGGTCGGTGCTCGGTGTCGAGCCGGAGCCGTCGGTGAGGGAGTCGCCGAGCGCGACGACGCTCCCGGGGTTCCCCTCGGCCGCCGGACGGCGTACGTCGACACCGGTGACGTAGTACCAGGAGCCGGTGGTGGCCGTGTACGAGGTGCCGTCCGCCTCCGCGACGCGATCGCCGTCCGGGGCGAGGAAGTTGGTCTGCAGCGCGTCGCGGTGGTAGGTGGCGGGGCCCGGTTCGCCGGGGGTGTGGAGGGTGACGAGGAGGTTCGCGGCGGCCGGGACGTCCAGGGTGACGGCGTCGCTGACGGCGTCCTCGCCGGCCGGCACCGTGTGCTTCTTCCGGCCGCCGAAGGTGAGCGTGCGCATCGTGCCGGGGAGGGCCCTCGGGCTCGTGGGCGCGTTCGGCTCCTGGCGGGCGACGGTGGCCGCGCCGAGCACGAGCGGCAGGGTGCCGAGCCGGTTGGAGACCCGGACGCGGACGGCCGTACCGCCGGCACTCGTGTGGACGACGTTGCGGATCGACGCGCCGGGGAGCGGGGCGGCGGTACCGGAGGCGGCGCCCTCCCAGGTGCCGGTCCAGTACGCGGGAGCCAGCCGCGTCGCCGCCGGCTTCGCCGCCCGCGGGGCCGCACCGTCGGGGACGGCGGGCGGGGCCGCGCGGTCCGGGGCGGTCCGGGGTCCCGCGTGGGTCGCGGCCGTGCCCGCCAGCGTGAGTGCCAGTGCGCCGGCCAGGGCGGCCAGGGCCCGGCCGGCGTCTCTTCGTCCGGCCTCGACCATGCGTTCCTGCCTTCCGCCGACGGATCCCGAGGGTGCGGGTCAGATGACCCGGGGTCAGGATCCGGTGCGCGGCGCGCGGGAACCGTGTTTGGCTGCTGACATGACCGCATTCAGTGAAGCCGAACGGATGTACCTGAAGTCCCAGCGGCTGGGCCGCCTCGCCACCGTCGACCAGCACGGCCAGCCGCAGGCGAACCCCGTCGGCTTCCACCCGCAGGACGACGGAACCATCCTGATCGGCGGCTATGCCATGGGGAGCACCAAGAAGTGGCGCAACCTCCAGAAGAATCCGAAGGTCGGTCTCGTGATCGACGACATCGTCAGCCTCCGTCCCTGGAAGGTGCGCGGGGTGGACATCCGTGGGGAGGCCGAACTCCTGACCGGACCGCACGAGTTGGGCCCGCACTTCAGCGAGGAGCTGATCCGTGTCCATCCCCGGCGGATCCACAGCTGGGGTCTTGAGGAGTGACCGGCGGCCCGCCGGGCGGCGTCAGCGGCCTTCGAGGGCGAGGAGCCGCACCTTGCGTTCCAGTCCGCCCGCGTACCCGGTGAGGGATCCGTCGGCGCCGATCACCCGGTGGCACGGGCGGACGATCAGCAGCGGGTTGGCGCCGATCGCGCCGCCGACGGCCCGCACGGCCACGCGCGAGGCACTGATGCGCGCGGCGATCTCGCCGTAGGTGGTGGTCGTCCCGTAGGGAACGGAGTCGAGGGCCTGCCAGACCCGTTCCCGGAACTCGGTGCCGCTCGCCCGCATGGGAAGGTCGAACTCCTGCAGTTCGTGGGCGAAGTACGCGGCGAGCTGCCGCCCGGCCTCCGCGAACGGCTCCGGTGTGCGCCGCCAGCCGGGCCCGACCGTGCGTCCGCCCTTCTGGCCCGGCACGGAGAGGGAGGTCAGCACCCCGGACTCGTCCGCGGTGAGCAGGAGTTCGCCGACGGGGCTGTCGAGGGTGGTGTAGTACGTGGTCACGTGTCTTCGCTTTCCGGCTGAGCCGCTTCGAGGTGCCGCAGGGCGTAGGAGCGCCAGGGACGCCAGGTGTCGGGGACGGGCGCGCCGGGCGGGCCCACGTCGGGGTCGCCGAGCGCGCGGGTACGGATGACGGCCACCACCTGGGCGTCCAGGCCCGGCAGGGCGAGCAGCGCGGTCCGCGCCGCCTCCCGGTCCGCTCCCGGGTCGAGCCGCAGGCTCCCGTCCGCGAGGGCGGTGGCGAGGGTGCCCAGGGTGCCGCCGGACCGCGCGAGGGCGGCCGGCTCGGGAAAGACGTGCGTGAGCGTCCCGCAGGGCGAGTCCAGCGCCTTCCCGTACGCCCGCACGAGCCGCCCGGCCTCGTGCCGTCCGACGAGCGCTCGGACGGCCAGTTCCTCCGGGTCGGCGGCGCCGGGCGACCGCAGTCCCGGTCTGGCGGCCACCAGCGGGGCCAGCCGCGGGTCCGCGCCGAGCCGCTCGTCCACCGCGTACGGGTCGGCGTCGAGGTCGAAGAGGCGGCGCAGCCGCTGCACGGCGGTGGTGAGGTCCCGCAGGTCGGTGAGGTGCAGCCGGGCGTCGAGCCAGCCGCTGCGGTGGGCGGACGCGTCCGACAGCCGCTCCCGCACGGCGACGATCCCCGTCCCGTACGGCAGCCGCAGGGTACGGCGGTAGGTGCGCGAGCCGGGGACGCCCGTCACCTCCTCGACGCCGGCGACGGCCTCGGCGGCCAGCAGGGCGAAGACGGCGGCGGCCTGGTACGGGCCCCGGTGGGCGAGGCGCAGCGGGATGCCCGCCGTCGGGGTGGCAGCGGGGCGCGCCCCGCTGCGGCGCGCTGCGGCGCGCAGTCCGGTGGGCGTGGTCGCGTACACCGTCCGGACCGTGTCGTTGAACTGCCGCACGCTCGCGAACCCGGCGGCGAACGCGATCTCCGTGACGGGCAGGTGGGTGGTCTGCAGCAGTACGCGTGCGGTGTGGGCGCGCTGGGCCCGGGCCAGGGCGACCGGTCCCGCGCCCAGCTCGGCGGTGAGCTGCCGCTGCACCTGCCGGGCGCTGTAGCCGAGGCGGCCGGCGAGCCCGGTGACGCCCTCGCGGTCCACGACCCCGTCACCGATCATCCGCACCGCGCGCCCGACGACGTCGGCGCGTACGTTCCACTCGGCGGACCCGGGCGCGGCGTCCGGGCGGCACCTGCGGCAGGCCCGGAACCCCGAGCCCTGCGCGGCCGCCGCGGTGGCGTAGTAGCGCACGTTCTCCCGTTTGGGGGTCACCGCGGGACAGCTCGGGCGGCAGTAGATCCCCGTCGTCTCCACGGCGAAGAAGAACGCCCCGTCGAACCGGGCGTCCCGGCTGCGTACGGCTCCGTATCCGGTCTCTTCGTCGATCAGCACCCCTCCAGTCTGCGTCGTCGCCGGCGGACGGGCTGGCGGATTTCGGACGCGACGTTCGCGCCGCGTCCCGCGGGTGCGGGGCAGGACCGCAAGGCCCCGCACCCGCACCCGCACACGCATCGGCACCGGCGGCCGAGGGACTCAGCGCCGGGTCCGGCCCCCGCGCTTGGCGTCCATCGCGGCCCGCCCCTCGGCTCCCCGGCGCTTCCACTCCTTGCGCAGTTCGGCGCGGGCGCGCGCGTCGGTCTTGGCCACGATCCGCTGGTTCTCCCGCAGGAGCTTGCGGTAGCTCTCAAGACGCCGCTCGGGAAGCACTCCCGAGTCCAGCGCGGCCAGTACCGCGCACCCCGGTTCGGCCACGTGCGCGCAGTCCTGGAACCGGCACCCCTGGGCGAGTTCCTCGATCTCGGAGAACACCTGCCCGACGCCGCTGCCGGCGTCGAAGAGCCCGACGCCGCGCAGCCCGGGTGTGTCGATGAGCACGCCGCCGCCGGGCAGCACGAGGAGGTTCCGGGTCGTCGTGGTGTGCCGGCCCTTGCCGTCGACCTCGCGTGCCGCCCGGACGGCCATCACGTCCTGTCCGAGCAGCGCGTTCGCGAGCGTCGACTTGCCCGCTCCCGACTGCCCGAGCAGCACGGACGTCCCGCCCGACACGATGGCGCCGAGCACGTCGAGACCGGCTCCGTCCGTGGAGCTGACCGGCAGCACCTGGACGCCCGGTGCCGCGGTCTCCACGTCCTGCACGAGGTATCCGAGGCCCGTGGCGTCCGGTACGAGGTCGGCCTTGGTCAGCACGACCAGGGGCTGCGCCCCGGACTCCCAGGCCAGGGCCAGGAACCGCTCGATCCGGCCGAGGTCGAGTTCCACGGCCAGGGACACCGCGATGATCGCGAAGTCCACGTTGGCGGCGAGGATCTGCCCTTCCGACCTCTTGGACGAGGTCGACCGCACGAAGGCGGTACGGCGTGGCAGGTACGCCAGCGCGTAGCGGGGGTCGCCGCCGGCGTCGACGACGGCCCAGTCGCCGGTGCAGATGACCCGCAGCGGGTCGTTCGGGGTGACGAACTCGGTGTCGACCCGGACGGGTCCGTCGGCGGTGACCACGTCGCACTGCCCGCGGTCGACCCGTACGACCCGCCCCGGCACGAGTCCGCGCTCCGCGTGCGGGGCGAACTCGGCGGCCCACGCGTCGTCCCAGCCGTAGGGCGCGAGCGGATGGGCCGAAGCCGCGGAGGACGCGGAAGAAGCAGCAGAAGCAGAAGCCGTAGAGGCTGGAGAAGCTGGGAAAGACAAGGGGTGACCCTTCGAAGGGTGGCCCCGGCACCGCGCTCACTGGCGCGGGAGGAGAGAGGTCAGCCGGAGACCACGGAGGTGGATGTGATGAACTTCCGGATGCGGGCAGCGCCCAGCACAGAGACAGCCATCGTTCACACCTCCCTGATCACAACAGATCACATCGGCCGACGTCAGCGGTGAGGTCGGTCCACCGCTCGGACAACCCGACCATAGCCCTCCGCCGCCACCGGGCCAACCGGTTTTCCGGACCCCGCTCAGCCGGAGTGCGTACAGCTGCGTCCGTTGAGCGTGAAGTCGACCGGCGTCGCGTTCCCGTCGCGCCACGAGGCGAGGAAGCCCAGGGCGAGCGAGCCGCCCGCGGCGACGGACTTGTTGTAGTCGGCGGCGCTCGCGGTCACACGCGAACCGTCCTGGACGACGTCGCCGTCCCACATCTGGGTCACCTTCTGCCCGTCGCGGAAGGTCCAGCCGACGCGCCAGGTGTCGAGGGCGTGGACGGACCTGACGGTGACGGTCGCCTGGAACCCGTCCGGCCACTCGCTGACCACGTCGTACCTGGCGTGGCAGACGGCCGGCTCGCTGGGGTCGGGCGCGGCGCCGTCCTGCTCGGCCGAGGAGGAGGAGTTCCCCTGGGCCTCCTTCTTCGACCCGGGAGCCGTCCCCGCGTCCGACTTCGGTGTCCGCGGGGTCGAGGTGGACGAGGTGGCCTCGCCGACCGATCCGGACCCGGAGCCCGTGGGCGGCGCCCCGAACGACGGCCCCTGCTCCCCCACGGGCTGCTGTCCCGCCGGTTCGGCGGAGGTGTCCGGGCCGTCGTCCGAGCCGAAGGGCACCAGCGTGACGGCGAGCGCGAGCAGCGAGACCCCGGCCGCCACGGCCAGCAGTCCGGCGCGCCCGATACGCGCCCTGCCGCCGCTGTCCGCCGCCCCGCCGGGCGGCTGGTCGTCCGGGTCGGCTGCGGCGCTGCGGCTGAGCCCCGACTCGACGGCCCTGCGCCGCCGTTCCAGGTAGGCGAGCCCGCCCCAGCCGATGACTCCGCCCGCGAGCGCGGCCGGCAGTCCGCCGCCGGAGTGCTTCAGGCAGGCGGCGGCCTCCGCGCACTCGACACAGCGCGCCAGATGGCGGGAGAGGTCGTCCGGCACGTCGGCGGCGGGCGACCGGGTGACCGCGTCGAGCAGTCGCGCGTAGCTGCGGCACTCCTCGGCGAGCGGGGTGTCGAGGTGGTTGCGGTGGCAGCGGTCCCGGAACACCCCGCGCACCTGTTGCAGTTCGTCGACGACGCCCGCCGGGTCGAGACCGAGCCGCCGGGCCACCGCGGCCGTCGGCATGGCCTCGACCTCGGCCAGCCAGAGCAGCGCGGCGTCCGGTTCCTGCATGTCGCGCAGTCCGCGCAGGGCCAGCGGCCGGTGCAGGGGAGGTCCCGTGAAGCGCCGGGCCTTCTCGGAGTTGAGCCACAGACGCAGGTCCGGGTCGAGGCGGTCGCCCTGGCCCTGGGCCTCCCAGGCGGCGGTCGTCCGGCGTACGGCGGTCAGCAGGAGCGGTATGCGCGGCAGCCTTGGCGCGCGCGCCCGGCGTCCGAAGCTCCTGCCGCCGGTCCCGGCCTCCGCGGCCCGCGCTTCGCGTATGCCGCGGGAGAACGCCTCGGAGGCCAGCGGGCGGGCGTCGGCGGAGCCGCCGGTGCACAGGTCGGCGTAGGAGAGGACCGCGTCCCAGCACTCCGAGAACAGTGTGGCCTCGGCGGCGTCCTGAGGGGTCGGCAGGTCTGGCATGGGTGGGGGCTTCACCTGCATCCACAAGGGGGATCAACTCCGCTGTTCGTTACGGGAGTTGAAGGGGACGTCTCGCGACGGGGCGAGTTTTCCACGGTTCCCGCACAACTGACAAGCGGCACCCCCACGTCCGGATGCCGCCTGTCGCGCGCCCCCTGAGGCCCAGCGGCCTCACACGTACGTCCGTACGTCCCCGTCGGCCCCTCAGCCCACGGACACCTTTCCCGTGCCCTCTTCCTCCGCCGGGGTCTCGTGCGCCGGGAGGCTGTCCATGAACGAGCTCACCGAGAACACCGCGTTGCCCGGTCCGGGCGGGCCGTATCCGGGCGGCGAGGAGAGCCCGAAGTCCTCCATCGTCTGCCGGTACGCCTGGAGCAGCCGGATGTGGTACTCCAGCGGCGCGCCGTCCGGGTTGGTCCTGCCCAGCGGCGTCGTCGGCTCGGGGCACCAGGTGGTGAAGCGGGGCGTGATGCCCTGCGACATGAAGAACCGCAGGCCCTCGGTGGTGGACGCGATGGCCTCGTCGACCGTCTTGAAGCCGAAGGGCTCGGCCATCTCCACGCCCGCGACGAAGTTGGGGATGACGTTGCGCGCGCCGAAGATCTCGGCCGAGTCGAGGATGCGCCTGTGCCACTCGTCGCGGCCGACGTAGCGCTCCTTGCCCGGGCAGTACATCTTGAACAGGTACTCGTCCCACACCTCGTAGTTCGGGTGGTAGATCTGCACGCCGTGGTCCTTGAAGCGCTGCACGTCGTCGCGGGGCAGTGCCTGGGCGACGACCTTGCCGATCCACCGGCCGGGGAAGCGTTCCTCGATGGCCTTGGCGTACATCCCGTAGAAGTCGGCCTCGTCGCGGCCCTGCAGCTTGGAGGTGATCGCGCCACCGGTCAGCGTGTACGCGGTGGATGCCTTGGCCGTGTCGTACCGGTCGATGATCTCCAGGGCCTCCAGGACCTCGTCGACGTCCTTCACCCCGGTGTACGGGCGGCCGGCCGCCTTGTGCTGGCGCCAGTTGTGGTTGATGTCGCAGTACTGGCACTCCTCCTTGGCGCCGAAGTACTGGCAGACGCGGAAGACCGTCAGGTAGATCAGGTAGCCCCACTGGATCGTCGGGGCCACCTCCATGACGGACTTCCCGCTGGAGAGCTTGTGCCGGTAGTACTCCGGCATCGGCGGCACGCCGACGTCCGAGATCCGCTTCCCGTCGAGGTACAGCCCGAGCAGGCCGTCCGGGCCCGCGGCGACCCGGTACGGCGAGGACGGGTTGACGCGGACGGACACCACGGTGCGCCGCAGGTCGTACGGGCCGCCGGTGAGGATGATCTCCTCGGGCGGCCGGCGCAGGGCGGCCTCGCCCAGCTCGGGCAGGGTGCCGTGGTCGAAGGAGAAGATGAAGTACGACTTCGGCTTGACGTCGCCGTTCTCGTTGTCGCTGAGCGCGGAGTCGTCGAAGGCCACGCCTCCCCGGAGGAGGTCCTCCTTGAAGACGGCCTCCCGCGGTACGTGCGGGAACCTTTCCATCAGATCCTCGACCAGCGCGGTTCGGCTGCCCATCCCGTCCTCCTCGCTCCCGGCGACCGTGTTCGACTCCTCACGGTATGCCCCGCCTCCGCCGGACCCGGGGCCGGGGCCCCCGATGAGGTCCGGGGTAGGTTCCTGACGTGCCCGTCTTCCGCGGGTACGGCACTTTTCGGGAGGGACGCGGGATGGGCGAGACTCTGAGGAACTGGGCGGGGAACGTCACCTACTCCGCCAAGGAGCTGCGGCGGCCGGAGTCGCTCGGCGCGCTGCGGTCCCTCGTCGCGCGCGGTGAGCGCGTGCGGGTGCTCGGCAGCGGGCACTCGTTCAACCTGATCGCCGACCCCGGCAGCGAGGGCGTACTGCTCTCGCTGACCGCGCTGCCGCCGTCGGTCGAGGTCGACGCGGCGGCCCGTACGGTCCGGGTGGCGGGCGGGGTGCGGTACGCGGAGCTGGCGCGGGCGGTGCACGGGCGGGGGCTCGCACTGCCGAACATGGCCTCCCTGCCGCACATCTCGGTGGCGGGTTCGGTGGCGACCGGCACGCACGGCTCGGGGAACACGAACGGTTCGCTGGCGTCCCCCGTGCGGGAGGTCGAGCTGGTCCTCGCCGACGGGTCGGAGCTGACCGTCGGCCGCGACGACGCCCGCTTCGGCGGGGCCGTGACCTCGCTGGGCGCGCTCGGTGTCGTCACCGCGCTCACCCTCGATCTGGAGCCGGACTTCGAGGTCGCCCAGCAGGTGTTCGGGCCGCTGCCGTTCGCGGAGCTGGACTTCGAGGCGGTGTCGGCGTCGGCGTACAGCGTGAGCCTGTTCACCGACTGGCGGCAGTCCGGGTTCGTGCACACCTGGGTCAAGCGGCGTACCGACGTGCCGTGGGACGGGTTCCCGTGGGCGGAGCCCGCCACCGAGGCGGTGCATCCGGTGCCGGGGATGCCGGCCGTGAACTGCACCCAGCAGTTCGGGGTGCCGGGGCCCTGGCACGAGCGGCTGCCGCACTTCCGGCCCGAGTTCACGCCGAGCAGCGGCTCCGAGATCCAGTCGGAGTACCTGCTCCCGCGCACGGACGCCGTGGCGGCGCTGGCGGCCCTCGACGCGATACGCGGGACGATCGCGCCGGTGCTGCAGATCTGCGAGGTGCGCACGGTCGCCGCCGACGGACAGTGGCTGAGTCCGGCGTACGGGCGGGACACCGTGGCGTTCCACTTCACGTGGGTGGACGACGCGGGGGCCGTGCTGCCCGTGGTGCGGCGGATCGAGGAGGCGCTGGCGCCGTTCGGCGCGCGGCCGCACTGGGGGAAGGTGTTCGCGGTGCCGGCGGGGGTGTTGCGTGCGCGCTACCCCCGGCTGGGGGAGTTCGCGGCGCTCGCGTCGGCGCTGGACCCGGCGGGGACGTTCCGTAACGCGTTCGTGGACGAGGTGCTGGGGTAGTCGGGGCTCTTCGGTGGTTTCACCCGCTCCCCGTTCCGGCAGTACTTCCTGGGGTTCCCGTCAGCGTTCCCCGGGTCCGCGCGGTCACCGTCGTGTCCGTGCGGACCGGCATCGAGGGCCGACCTAGGAGAACGATGTCTTTCCGCAACACCGATCCCGCCGACGCCGCCTACGTCGAGGACGTCTCGCCGGGGAGCGGCGCGCTGCCGCCCCGGGCGTGGTACGCGTCCTCGGACGCCGCCTCCCTGTCCCTGAACGGCAGATGGCGGTTCCGGCTGTCGCCGACGGCCGACGCCGAGGACGACTCGTTCGCCGCTCCGGGCTACGACTGCGGGGACTGGGCGGAGGTGGCGGTACCGGGGCACTGGGTGCTCCAGGGCGACGGGGCCTTCGGCGCCCCGGTCTACACGAATCACCGCTATCCCTTGCCGGTGGATCCGCCGAGGGTGCCGACGGAGAACCCGACCGGTGACCACCTGCGGTTCTTCGACCTGCCGGCCGACTGGCCCGCGCCCGCCGCCCCGGACGCGGGCGGGGAGGGCGGCGCGGTCCTGCGTTTCGACGGGGTCGAGTCCTGTGCGCGGGTGTGGCTGAACGGGACGGACCTCGGCGAGTTCAAGGGGTCCCGGCTGCCGCACGAGTTCGCGGTCGGGCACCTGCTGGAACCGTCCGGGAACGTGCTGGCCGTGCGGGTCCACCAGTGGTCGGCGGGCTCCTATCTGGAGGACCAGGACCAGTGGTGGCTGCCCGGTGTCTTCCGGGACGTCACGCTGCTGCACCGGCCGGCGGGCAGCGCGCTCGACTTCTTCGTCCACGCCTCCTACGACCACCGCGAGGGCACCGGGACCCTGCGCGTCGACTCCGACGTCGACGGCCGGGTCCTCGTGCCGGGCCTGGACATCGATGTCGAGACCGGGCAGGTCATCACCGTGCCCGTGCGGCCGTGGACCGCCGAGACACCCCACCTGTACGACGCCACGCTGGTGACCGGCGGGGAGCGGGTGCCCCTGCGGATCGGTTTCCGTACGGTCGTCCTGGAGGACGGCCTGATCAAGGTCAACGGACGGCCGGTCCTCTTCAAGGGGGTCAACCGGCACGAGTGGCATCCCGAGCACGGCCGCGCCCTGGACCTCGCGACCATGCGCGAGGACGTGCTGCTGATGAAGCGGCACAACGTGAACGCGGTCCGCACCTCCCACTACCCGCCGCACCCCGCCTTCCTCGACCTGTGCGACGAGTACGGGCTGTGGGTCATCGACGAGTGCGACCTGGAGACCCACGGTTTCACCGGGCAGGGCTGGCGCGACAACCCGGTGGACGACGACCGCTGGACGCCGGCGCTCCTGGACCGGGCGGCCCGCATGGTGGAGCGCGACAAGAACCACCCCTCGGTCGTCGTCTGGTCGCTGGGCAACGAGGCCGGCACCGGGCGCGGGCTCACCGCCATGGCCGAGTGGATCCGCGGCCGGGACGGATCACGGCTCATCCACTACGAGGGTGACGCGAACTGCCGTGACACGGACGTCTATTCACGGATGTACGCGGACCACGCCGAGGTCGACCGGATCGGCCGGGGCCTGGACGGCGGCCCGCTCGGCCGGCGCCGCCTCCCGTTCATCCTGTGCGAGTACGGGCACGCCATGGGCAACGGACCGGGCGGGCTCGCCGACTACCAGCGGATCTTCGAGGAGCACGACCGGATCCAGGGCGGCTTCGTCTGGGAGTGGATCGACCACGGCATCAGGGACGAGCGGTACGGCTTCGCGTACGGCGGTGACTTCGGGGAGGAGCTGCACGACGGGAACTTCGTCTGCGACGGGCTGCTGTTCCCCGACCGCACGCCGTCGCCGGGGCTCGTCGAGTACAAGAAGGTCGTCGAGCCGGTCCGGATCGAGGGCGACGGCGCCGGTGGAACGGTCCGGGTGACCAACACATTCGACTTCGCGGACCTGTCGGCGCTGGCGTTCGCGTGGTCGTACGAGGTCGACGGTGAGGCGGTGGAGACGGGCGCCCTGGACGTGCCCGCGCTCGCGCCGGGCGAGACCGCCGACGTGAAGCTGCCGGAGCCGCCGGTGGACGGCCGGGGAGCGGAGACCCGGTGGACGGTCCGGGCGGCGCTCGCGGGCGACTCGGCCTGGGCTCCCCGCGGGCATCTCGTGGCGTGGGCACAACTCCCGGTCTCCGAAAGGCCGTTGGTGAGCGTTCCCGCGAGTGCGCGGCCCGCTCCCGACGGCCGGGGCGGCATCACCCTGGGACCCGGCGTCTTCAGCGCCAGGACGGGCGAGCTGACGGCGGTGGACGGGATCGACGTCGTCGGCCTGAAGCTGGACGTGTGGCGGGCCCCCACCGACAACGACGACGGCGCGTCCTGGCAGCCCGACGCCCGCCACGGCCCGCTCTGGCGCACACTCGGCCTGCACCGGATGCGACACCGCCTGGAAGCGGTCGAGCCGGGCGAGGACGCCCTGACGGTACGGACCCGGGTGGCGCCGGCCGCGGCGGAGGTGGGCCTGCGCACGGTCTACCGGTGGACGTCCGACGGGACCCGGCTGCGGCTGACCGTATCCGTGGCGCCCGAGGGCGACTGGCAGGTGCCGCTGCCCCGGCTCGGCATCCGCTTCGGACTGCCGGCCGGTGACCGGGTGCGGTGGCACGGCGGCGGCCCCGGCGAGGCGTACCCCGACACCGCCGCCGCGTCGATGCTGGGCCGGTGGGAGGCCACGGTGGACGAACTGCAGACACCGTACGTGCGGCCGCAGGAGAACGGCGCCCGCGCCGATGTCCGCTGGGCGGAGATCGGTCAGGGGGCGGGCCGCCCGGCCCTGCGGGTGGAGGGCGAGCCGGAGTTCTGGTTCACCGCCCGCCGCTGGACGAGCGAGCAGCTGGACGCGGCGGAGCACCTGACGGACCTGACGCCGGGCGACACCGTGTGGGTCAACCTCGACCACGGTCAGCAGGGCATCGGCTCGCAGTCGTGCGGGCCGGGCGTGCTGCCCCGCTACCGGTTGCGGGTACGGCCCGCCGAGTTCTCGTTCGTGTTCTCCACGCCGTAGGCCGGGGGGGGCGGGTCCTGGAACGGGTCCGCCGCGGGCCGCGTAGAGTGCGGCGCCGTGTCTGTCGCCCCGCCCCACCGCGCCCTGTGGAACGACCCGCAGTTCCTGCTGCTCGCCTCCGCCCGGACCATCTCCGTCCTGGGCAACGGCTTCGCCCGGGTGGCCCTCGGGTTCGCCGTGCTGGCCCTGCCCGGGGCGACCCCGGGGCGGCTGTCCCTCGTGCTCGCCTGCCAGGCGCTGCCCCAGCTGGTGTTCGTCCTGGCGGGCGGGGTGATCGCGGACCGGATGTCCCGGGCCCGGCTGATGGTGGTCGCCGACACCGTCGGGGCGGCGGCCTACGCCGGGCTGGCGGGGCTGGTGCTGTCCGGGCACGCGCCGCTGGCCGCGATGTGTGTGCTGGCGGTGGTGGCCGGGACGGCGACGGCGCTGTTCTCGCCGGCGATGGACGGGCTGGTGCCGCTGGTCGTGCCGGCGGACCGGCTCCAGCAGGCCAACGGGCTGCTGCGGGTCGGCACGAACACCTCCCTCCTCCTCGGCCTGGCCCTGTCCGGTGTCGCCGTCGCGTGGCTGGGGGCCGGCTGGGCGCTGGCCCTCAACGCCGCGTCCTTCGTCGTGAGCGCCGTCCTCACCGCCCGCCTGCGCGTCCTCGCGCCGCCGCGGGCGAAGGGGTCGTCGGGCTGGGAGGACCTGAAGGAGGGCTGGCGGGAGTTCGCCTCCCGGCAGTGGCTGTGGGTCGTCGTCGCCCACTCCGCGCTGGTGGTCGCCGGACTCAACGCCACCGTCGGTGTCCTCGGCCCCCTGGTCGCGGAGCAGGAGGCGGGCGGCGCGCGGGCCTGGTCGGTCGTCGTGGCGGCCCAGGCGCTCGGCACCGTCGCCGGCGCGGGTCTCGCGGTCCGGGTACGGGTGGCCAGGCCGGTGCTGGTGGCGGTCCTCGCCACGTTCCCGGCCGCGCTGCCGATCGCCCTGCTCGCCGCGTCGGCGCCGCCGTGGGCGACGGCCGCCGCGATGTGCTGCTCGGGCGTCACCACGGCGGTCGGCGCGGTGCTGTGGTCCACCACGCTGCAGCGGGAGATACCGGAGGCGGCCCTGTCCCGCGTCAGCTCGTACACCTGGTTCGGCGCGCTGGGCTTCGCCCCGCTGGGGCTGCTCGTGGCGGGGCCCGTCGCCGGCGCGGTGGGTATCCGGCAGGCGCTGGCCGGCTGCGCGGCCCTGGTCGCCCTGGCCGCCGCCGCGGCCCTGCTGTCACCGCAGGTCCGAAGGCTCACGCTCGGCGCCGGGCCACCCGCGGCGAGCCGTGCGGCGGACCGGGAGGCGGCCTGAACTCCCGCGCTCCCGGTCTCGGTGCCCGTCAGGACCGGGCGAGGACGCAGAACTCGTGCCCCTCCGGGTCGGTCAGGCACGTCCAGGGGACGTCCCCCTGGCCGACGTCGAGGTCGGTGGCGCCGAGGGCCCGCAGCCGGGCCACCTCCGCCTCCTTGTCGTCGTCCGGCCCGGGCACCAGGTCGAGATGGACGCGGTCCGGCACGGTCTTCACACCGCCGGGCGTGCGGAGGAACTCAAGGTAGGGGCCGACACCCTGGGCGGAGCGCAGCACCGCGTGGTCGTCGGTCACCTCGCACAGGGTCCAGTCCACCGCCTCGTCCCAGAACCTGGCCATGGCCCGCGGGTCCACGCAGTCCACCACCACCACGGCGATCGGCCCGGTGTCGCGGTGGACCTCCCGGGGCTCCAGCACACAGAACTCGTTGCCCTCCGGGTCGGCGAGCACCGTCCACGGCACGTCACCCTGCCCCACGTGGACGGGCGTCGCGCCGAGGGCCCGCAGCCGGGCGACCAGCTCCGCCTGATGGGCCGCGGAGGCGGTGGCGAGATCGAGGTGCACCCGGTTCTTCGTCGCCGTCCTGGGTTTTGGTACGGCTATGACGTCGACGCAGACGCCCACCGGGTCCAGCCAGTCGAAGCCCGGCGGTTTCACGGCGGTCGCACCGGATCCGCCGCCGGAGAGCTCCCACCCGAGCGCCTCGGCCCAGAACCGGCCGACCGCCACGTCGTCGACAGCCTTCACGTTCACCAGAACAGGTCGCAGTGCCATGCCGGCGATCCTATGCACCCGCTCCGCGACGCACGTCCGCTCCCGGCACCCGCACCTCCGCCCACACGCTCTTGTACGTGCCTCCCGGACACAGCGCCGTTCCCCACCGGTCGGCCAGCGCGGCGACCAGCAGCAGGCCCCGGCCGCCCTCGTCGTCCTCGCCCGGCGCCTCCCGCAGGACGGGCAGCCGCTCGGGCAGGGCGTCGGCCACCTCCACCCGCACGGTGTCCTCGCCGGACCGCAGCAGCAGCCGTACGCGGAAGTCGCGTCCCCTGACCCGCCCGTGCCGTACCGCGTTGGCCGCCAGTTCCGCGACGACCAGGGTCACGGACTCGCTCGCCCCTCCGTCGTACGGGAACCCCCACATGTCCATCCGGTTCGCGACCAGCCGCCTCGCCAGCCGGGCCCCGCGCGGGGTGCAGCTGAAGAGCTGGGTGAACGTACGTACGGTGACGGGGACTTGGACCCCGGTTTCTCCTCGCATGGGTCAACGGTCCCGGTCGGCCGGGCGGTCGACCAGGTCCGACACTCGTACGGCACCCCGCGTACGAGTTCACTCTGTGGACAGTAGGAGTTACCTTCCGTGACGATGGGCGCATGACCAACAGCACGGCGAACGAGCCCGAACCGTCGGACAGTCTGAAGACGTTCGGACTGGTCCACAAGGCGTTCCGCAAACGGGCGGGCCTGACGCAGGAGGAGTTCGCACCGCTGGTGCGGTACCAGCCGGCGACGGTGGCGTCCATCGAGCAGGGCCGCCGCCTGCCGCCGCGGGTGTATGTCGAGCGGGCGGAGGAGGTGCTTGACGCGTTCGGGGTCCTGCGGGCGGCGGCGAAGTACGCCACGCGGCAACCCGGGTTGGCGTCCTGGTTCCGTGGATGGGCGGACCTGGAGGAGCGGGCCGTCACTCTGCATACGTACGAGTGCCGGGTCGTGCCGGGCCTCCTGCAGACGGACGCGTACGCACGGGCGGTGATCTGGAGCGTGCCGCCGCTGCCCACGGAGGAACAGGTCGAGCAGCGTGTGGTCGCACGTCTCGCTCGTCAGGAGTTGCTCAGCACTCGGCGAGAGCCTCCGGCGGCGTTCAGTTTCATCATCGAGCAGGCGGTGCTGGAGCGGCGCACCGGCGGCGAGGACGTCACGCGAGAGCTGATCGACCATCTGCTGGAGGTGAACGACCGGCACTGGAACATCGAGTTGCAGCTGATGCCCCTCCGGCAGACCACACACTCAGGTCTCGATGGCCCGGTGCAACTGTTGGAGTCCCAGGAGAACGAGTGGTTCGCGTACTCGGAAGGGCAGCAGACCGGCGTGTTGATCTCCGACCGGAAAGAGATCAGTTTCATCCAGCAGCGGTATGCCAAGATGCGCTCACAGGCTCTCACGCCCGACGACTCCGTGAGCCTGCTCCGGGAGATGCGAGGAGCGCTATGAGCACCACCACGAAACGCGCCTGGTTCAAGAGCAGTTACAGCGGCTCGCAGGGCGACGACTGCGTAGAGGTAGCCCTCGTGTGGCGCAAGTCGACGTACAGCAGTGGCAGCCAGGGCGACTGCGTCGAAGTCGCCGCCTGCCCCGCCACCGTGCACGTCCGTGACTCCAAGAACACCCGCGGTCCCGAACTCGCCCTCTCCCCCACCGCCTGGGGCGACTTCGTCGCGCTGGTCAGTGGTCCGCGCAGCACGGCGTAGGGTCCGGGACCTCGAACGGCACCAGTACCCCTCCCACCGCCGGCATCAGGGTCAGGACCAGTTCGCCGTCCTGCCACTGCGGCCGTACGTGGTCCCGGGTCACCACGAGCTGGTCCGGCGGGGGTTCGCCGGGGGCACCGAGCACCACCACCCTGCCGATCGCGGAGCGAGCCAAGAGCTCCGCGATCGTCACCGTGCCGGTCAGCCCGGACGCGCCCGGGTAGACGACGGCCCGGCCCACCCCGTCGGGTGCGCCGGCCGTCACCTCGTACCCCTTGGCGGCGAGGCGCCGGGCGGTCTCCTCGAACGCCGTCCGTGTCGTCGTCGCGAAGGACAGCACGACCCGCGGCCGCTCCCCGCGCACCAGGTGCGTGCAGCCGAACGCGTCCTCGGGAAGGCCGAGTTCGGCTGCCAGCTCCAGCAGCAGGTGGTCGGCCGCGCGCAGCTCACGCACGTCGGCGTCGACCGTGCCGACGCAGGGCGGCTGGGTCACGCGGGCAGGACCCAGACCGGGTTGGAGTAGAACCACAGGTCCTTCCACGGGTCGGCGTCGCCCACGACGTCGATCGCGGGACCGGCGGGATCGACCCCCGCACCGCGTGATCCGACGGCGGACCGGTTGCCGTCGGAGCCGCGCAGGCGCAGGTAGACCGGGCGGTCGACGCGGCCGAGGGAGTACGTGATGCGGACCGTGCCGGTGGACTTGTTCACCTCGTACGACTTGACGACCTTGGTGGTCGGCGCGACGAGAGTGTCCTTGTCGGCGGCCGGGCCGGTGACGTCGCCCTGGATGACGTCGACGCGGGCCAGCTTGGGGACGAACCCGGCCCAGTTGGCGTCCTGCGCGAGCGCGATGTCCACGGTCAGGGTGACGTTCGTGCCCTTCCTGACGTGCAGCGCGCCGCCGAGCGTGGCCCAGCGGCTGCCGCCGGAGACCCGCACGTCGAGGCCGCTGATGAGCTGGCCGTGGTCGACCCACACCCGGCCGGCGCGGATGCCGTCCATCACGGCGGCGTACGAGAAGTCCTCGGCGCCGACGTGCGTCCTGCTGTACTGGCCGGGCCAGTAGTCGCCCTGGGTGACGTCGATCCGGCCGTTGTAGACGGGGTCCTGGTAGCGGCCGTCGGTGTTGAAGTCGCCGCCGCCGCGCGCGGCGGTGTCCGCGTAGACCTGGTGCGAGTCGGAGTTGGCGCTGATCCACCACGCCTTGCCCTCGGCGAGCAGGCTGTCCCAGAGGCCGCCGACCGTGGCGGTCATCCAGTCGAAGCCGCCCCAGGTGCGGTAGCTCTCCGGCGGGTAGCCGGCGAAGGAGTTGGCGCTCGGGTTGTTGTCGTAGATGCCGCGGGCCCGGCCGGGGCCGAGCGGCGCGGGGAGGCCGGCGGCCTGGTGGCCGGGGGCGCCCTCGAAGCCGACGGCTATCTGGTGGCTCGCGGGGGTCGCGTCACGCCAGGCGCGGATCTCGTGCGGGGAGTCGACACCGCGCCGCGCCGGGTGGTTGGCGAGCATCAGCGCGTCCTTGACCTTGCGGCGCTGGACCTGCTCGCCGAGGAACGCCAGGCCCGCGACGGCGAGCGCCTCGTTGGCGGGCGTCGAGTCGGAGGCGTTCTTCACGCTGCCGTCGTAGTCCGTCTCGAACTGCTTGAGGACGGAGACCTCGTTCTTGCCGGGGTGCACGAAGACCGTGCCGTGCTCGGCGCCCGGGATGTTCCACTCCAGGCCCTGGAAGACGAGGGTGTCCTCGTAGGCGTCGCGGGCCGCCTTGATGTCCGGGTTGACCTTGTCGACGCCGATCTTGGCGTGCGCCACGCTGCCGTGGTCCGTGATGACCAGCCAGTCCATGCCGTGCTTGGCGCCCTGGCGGACCTGGTCGACGACGCGGTACTTGCCGTCGCTGCTGTACTGCGTGTGGATGTGGTGGTCGCCGGCCAGCCAGAGGAAGCCCTTGCCCTTGCGGCCGTGGGAGGAGGTCCGCGCACCGGCCGCGGTCTGCGCGGCGGCCGTTCCACTCGCCGCCTGGCCGAACGCGCCCACCGTGGCCAGACCCGCGCCGAGCAGGCCCGCGCGGCGCAGCATGGAGCGGCGCGACTGCTGCTCGGGGGTCAGCGCCTCGTCGGGTACGGAGGTGTCGAAGGCAGCGGGGAGCGGGGCGCTCTCGTGCTGGTGGTCGTGGTCGTGACCGTGGTGGTGATGCCCGTGCCCGTGACTGTGTCCGTGCCCCATGTCGGCCTCCTGTGTCCGGCGCCGCCGGTGCGGTCGCGCGCTATGGAGACTCGATGCGAAACATGAACGGTGGACGACACGGGGGTGATCATCGGGCGACTCCGGCACGGCGGCTCGCCCCTGCCGACAACGCCGCCTCAACTACGTTGTACAGCACCCTAGTTGACTTCCGCCCGCCGCGCCTTCCCGCTCGCCGTGTTCGCTCCGGTGCCGGAGGCACCCCCAGCGACACCCTCGCCCCGCGGGCTCGTTACCCTCTCCGAGGTGTCGCCCAGGCGCCCTGGGGACGCGCAGGGAAGGGATCGCGGATCATGGCCCGTGCCGGGCTCACGACCGACCGGGTCGTCGCGGCCGCCGCCGACCTCGCGGACGAGGTGGGCTTCGAGAACGTGTCGCTGTCCGCGCTGGCCCGGCGGTTCGGGGTGAAGGACGCGAGCCTGTACTCGCACGTCAGGAACCTGCACGACCTGCGGACCCGGATCGCGTTCCTCGCGGGCGGCGAGATGATCGACCGGATCGCCGAGGCCGTGGCCGGACGCGCCGGCCAGGACGCGCTGGCCGCCTTCGCCGACGCCTACCGTGCGTACGCCCTGGAGCACCCCGGCCGGTACGCGTCCACCCAGCTCCGTATCGACCAGGACCTCGCGGCCACGTCCCCGGCCTTCGCGCGGACGGCCGAGGTCACGTACGGGATGCTGCGCGCGTACGGTCTGGCGGAGCCCGACCTGACCGACGCGGTCCGCCTGCTGCGCAGCACGTTCCACGGCTACTGCGCCCTGGAGGCCGCGGGCGCCTTCGCCGCGTCGAGGGACGTACGCACCTCGTGGGACCAGGCGATCGCCGCCCTCCACATCACCCTGACCCACTGGCCGCACGAGAAGCGACCGCCCCACTGAGATGGAGGACGATGCCCCATGCGATCCGACGGCTGGCACCTCACCGAAGACCCGCACGACGTCCTCGACCGCGCCGGGGAGTTCCTGCGCTCGCGTCCCGCCCTGCACACCACGTCGCTGACCACGTTCGAGAAGCTCCGGACCCGCGCGGCCGACGGGGACGGCGGCGAGGCCGCGCTCTTCGGCCGGCTGGAGTCCGGGGGCGAGGTGCAGGCCGTCTTCTCCTGTCTGCAGACCCGCCGGCTGGGCCCGACCGCCCTGACTCCCGAGCAGGCGGACACCCTCGCCGCCCTCCTGGCCGACGCCGGCCGCCCCCTCACCGGCGTCACCGCTGACCACGACACCGCCACCGCCTTCGCTGAAGCCTGGCAGCGGCACACGGGCGCGGTGCCGGTGTTCCGGCAGGGGCTGCATCTCTACCGCCTGGGCACGCTCACCCCTCCGGAGCCCTTCCCGGAGGGACGGGGCCGCGTGGTGGAGGCGTACGACGACGAGCAGACCATCCGCTGGTGCCGGGAGTTCTGCGTCGCGGTCGGGGAGGACGTCTCCACAGCCGCCATCGACGCGGGGTCCTGGGCGGACACCCGCTTCGCCGACAAGCACTTCACGTTCTGGGAGACCCCGGACGGCACACCGGTCTCCCTGGCCGGCTCGACCTCGATGGTCGGCGGCATGGTCCGGGTCGACCCCGTCTACACCCCCTCCCACCTGAGAGGGCGCGGGTACGCCGCCGCCGTGACGGTGGAGGTGAGCCGGGCGGCGCTGGCGGCGGGCGCGACCGACGTCGTCCTGTACACGGACCCGGCCAACCCCACCAGCAACGCCCTCTACCGGCGCCTCGGGTACGTCCGGATCACCGACGTCGCCGTGTACGACTTTCCGCAGGCCCCGTAACCCCACACGTCCCGCGTACCACTTAGACTGGAAGCTTCGCCGGTGCCACGTGCCGCCCTTGGGGGGAGGGAGCGGGCCATGTCCCAACAGCAGCTTAGGCGGAGTCCGTTGAGACCTGATCCCGAGCCGCACGTCCCGCACGGGCCACGTCCCGCACGCCTCGTGCGGTGGCTGGGCGGATTCGGTTCCGCCGCCGCGGGCTACGCGGTGTTCCAGTCCCTGGTGGGCGTCCTGCCGGACACCATCGGCGGCCAGTCCGCGCGCTACACCATCGCCGTGGTGAGCGGGCTCGGGACGGCCCTCGCGGCCTGGCTCTCGGCGGCGCTGCTCCGGGCCCGGCACGCCGCCGTCCCTCCGGCCGGCACAGGGCGGTCACCGGCCGCGGGCGCGGACCCCTCGGGTCCCGGGCCGCTCCCCGATCTCTTCTCGGCCGCGTACCGCACCCTCGCCGAGCAGATCTGCGTGGTCGACGACCCCGTACGCGGGCGGCTCACCGGCTGGTCGCACTCCCTCGGTGAGAGCGGCCCCGGCCGGCCCACCTCCGTCGGCACCGCGTACGGCCTGCACATCATGCTCGACCTGGGGATGCCGGAAGGACGGATCGGCGCGGGCGACCTGGTGGACACCCTGTGGCGGCTGCGTCTGCCGGACGGCGGCTGGTCGGCGCGCTCGCAGGGCTCCCAGGCCCGCCCGGAGGTGACCGCCCACGTACTGGGCGCGCTGGCCCGGGCAGGGGCGTCACGGGAGCGGCTCGCCGCGGAGGTGGCGCTCTGCGAGGCCGGCTTCACCCAGGAACTGGACCGGACAGGACGGGAGTTGACGCATGTCGTGACGACCGTGCTGCGCGGTCTGCTGCGCGCCGCTCCCGACTCGGCCGCGCTGCCCCTGCTGCGCGACCATCTCGTCGGGGGCGCGGTCACCGACCCGCGCCGTGAGCACCGCCGCTGCTGGGGATACCGGCTCGCGCCGTTCCACGGCCCGCCGTCGCCCCTGCACACCGCCCAGGCGGTGGTCGCGCTCGACCGCGCGGCCCGTGTCCTGGGCGGCGAGAGCGGCAACGCGCGTGCGGCCCGCGAGGACGGTGTGCGCTGGCTGCTGGCCTGCCCGGACGCCCCGCACGACACCTGTCTCGACCTGGCCAACCTCCGCGAGGAGGTCCGCAGGCCGCGCACCGACGACCCGTCCCGCCACGAGGTGCTGAACGTCCGGCACTTCACGGCGTCCTGGATCGTCCGCGCCCTCCTCACCCCCGGCGCCCGCGACCTCGCACGCGAGGACGGCGTGGAGGAGACCTGGCACGAACTGCTGGACGGCGCGGCGAGCGCCGTGTGGGCCGGGCAGACGGACGGCATATGGACCTGGATGCGGGACGACACCAGTGAGCTGCGCCGCCCCATGTGGATGACCTATCAGGGTCTTTCGGCGCTGCGGGCGCATGCCGTATGGATGTACCAGCCGTCGTTGCGGCAACCGAGTGGCTGAGCCGGGAGGAACACGCATGGGTGGCCGACAGGTGCCGGCGGCACGGCGGTTACTGGCCGAGACACTGGACGGCGTACGGCCCGAGCACGAACAGCTGTCGGCGGCCCGCTCGGTCGTGGCCGAACTGGGCGCCCCCGAGCGCCTGTTGGAGCTGATAGCCGAACTCGCCTCCGGTGAGGGGGATCCGGAGGGCTGCGCCCGGCTCTCGTACCGGCATGTCCTCGGCTTCGACAAGCTCCTCCTCGTCGACGGCGGCCCGCACCACATGCTGCGCGCCCACCTGTGGCATCCGGGGCGGGGCGCGGCCGGCAAGGAGGACATCCACAACCACCGCTCCCCCCTCGCGTCCTGCGTGGTACGGGGGCGGCTGGCGATGGAGCTGTACGCGCCCCGCGGTGACGGCGGTATCGAGGCGGACCGGTACCAGGAGTCCCTGGCGGACGGTTCGGCCGACTGGCTGCTCGAACCGACGGGACCCGCCCGGCTGCATCTCACCCAGGTCGCGGAGTACGCGGCGGGCAGCACCTACGCCCTGCCCGCGCGCACCCTGCACCGGGCGTGGTGCGACACGGCGGAGCCGACGGTGACGCTCTTCCTGGAGACGGGGAACGGACGGCGGCGGCACACCGACGTGTTCACGGGGGCGGGGCCCCACCCGGGGGCCGTACCGAAGGTGCCGCTCGGGGTGGAGGACTACTTGAGCGAACTCGACGCGCTGGCGGAGCTGCTCAGACGTTCGTGAGGGCCTGGCGCACGATGTCCAGGTTGTACTCGTCGATGTCGACGGTGTGCAGTTCGGCCGGACGCAGCCAGCGGTGGGCCTGGTCCGGCTCGGGAAGGGTGATGTGCCGGGAGAGCGGCCTGACCAGGAAGTTCTCCTGCCAGTTCGTGATCTCGCGTCCGTGGTACTCACTCATGAACGACGATTCGCCGACCTTGCGGACGACCTCGCCGAGAAGCCCGGTCTCCTCCTTGAGCTCCCGCAGCACGCCGTCCTCGGGCTGTTCGCCGGGCTCCAGCTTCCCGCAGGGCACGCCCCACACCCGGGGCAGGAACCGCTCCGTCTCACTGCGGCGCACCAGCAGGACGCGGCCCTTGCTGAGCACGACGGCCGCGGCCAGTCGCTTGCTGCCGGGGATGTCCATGATTCCTGGGTCCCTCACCGGTCGGAGAGTACACGGAGCCTCATACCCACGAAAGCATCAACGCTACCAGCCCGCCCCCCGTGGGGGGAGCGGGTGGCGTCGTGCGGCTCAGGCGGATCTCGTCCACTGCTGGTTGGCCGCGCCGTTGCAGGCGTACGTGATGACCGCGGCCGAGTCGGCGGTGGACGCGCCGTTCACGTCCAGGCATTCGCCGCTCGCGCGGGACTTCAGGGTCACGTAGGAGCCGGTCGTGGTGAGCGACCACTGCTGGGCGGTCGCCGAGGCGTCGCAGTTCTCCTGGGTGACGGTGTCGGCGTTCTCCCGCAGGCACAGGGAGCTGCCGCGGACCGCCAGTTGGTGGTAGCCGCCGCCGAGCGGCTTGAACCAGTACTTCTGGTTGGCACCACCGTTGCAGGTGTACTGCTTGATCTGGGCACCGGCCCACAGCGACTGACCGGTCACGTCGGCGCACTTGGAGGAGTGGCGGGCGATCAGCGAGTTGTAGGTGGCGCTCGTCCCGGAGACGGTCCCGGCGGCCGTGTCGACGGTGGCCTCCGGTGACCAGGTCATGGACAGCGTGGTCGAGGTCGGGAAGGTCAGCGGCAGCCAGACGTAACGGGAGTCGTTGACCGTGCCGCCGAAGGAGTTGCCCCAGCGGTCGCCCAGGTAGAGGTAGGAGGTGCCCGAACTCCCCTGCACGGGCAGGACGTAGGCGGTCTGCGAGCCGTACGCCGTCGCGTCGCCGACGTTCTTCATCGCCGTCCAGGGGCCCGCGACGGACGTCGCCGTGGCGTACTGCTGCTGGTTGGGGTTCCAGCCGGTCGCGCCCGACGTCAGCATGAAGTAGACACCGCCCCGCTTGAAGAGCGCCGGTGCCTCGCGGTGACCGCCGTGCCAGGGGTCGGCGACCAGGCCGGCGACACCGGTGTAGTCGGCCGTCAGGCGGTAGATGTGCAGGTCGTAGTTCTCGCGGGCGGCCGAGACCATGTACCCGGCGCCGTCCGTGTCGACGAACACCGTGATGTCGCGGGACATGTGCGTGCCCAGCGGCCGGAAGCTGCCCTGCCAGGTGTAGTCGCCGTCCACGGTGTCGGACACGGCGACCGCGGCGCGGGCCTCGCCGTAGTCGACGCCGTTCTCCTTGTGCATCCACATCACGAACGTGCCGGTGGACGCGTTGTACATGACCTTGGGCCGCTCGATGTTCGCGGTGCCCAGTTCGGGGTGGCTCGCCTCGGTCAGGACGTGGTTGCGGAACTCCCAGTTCTTCAGGTCCGTGGAACGGTAGGCGTCCACGGACCGGAAGGTGTTGTCGGGGTTCCGGTTCTCGCCGAACCAGTAGTAGTACGCGCCGGACTTGACGATCCCGCCGCCGTGGGCGTGCACCGGGCCGCCGCCGGTCGCCGTGAACTGGGTGCCGTTGGTGACGGTCTGGGGCGCGGCCTGGGCCGGACCCGCGGTGGCGAGTGCGCCGGCCAGGGCCAGGCAGAGGGCGAGGATCACCGCGTACAGGCGTCTCATCTCGGACACGCTCCTTGGGGGTCGCGGGTGGGGGAACAAAAGCCAACAGAAGCGTTCGGCATATCGCACAACATCTGTCACCCCGAACGCCGAAAAGGTAAGGGCGTGTCACGGACAGGTCAACGGGTCGGGAACGAACCGGTGCGAACGGCGGGGACGGCGAGGACGGGCCGGGCGGGCCGGGCGGGCCGGGCGGGCCGGGCGGGCCGGGCGGGCCGGGCGGGAAAACCCCGTGCGGGCTCTCCGGCCCCGTTGCTACGGTCCCCGTCATGAAGCGCGCCGAGCCGCATGCGACGACGACGCCGGAGAGTGTCCCGGCGCGCTGACCGATGAGCCAGTCCGAAGCCCCGGGGTGAGTGTCCCGGGGCTTCGGCGTACGCGGTCACTCGCCCGGCCCTTCCCGTCCGCGAGGAGACCGCCGTGCCGAACAGCGACATCGACAGCAACAACGACAGCCACAGTCACAGCGAACGCGCCATCCGCACCGCCGACCACGCCGACCACGCCGACCACGCCGACCACGCCGAGGGTCCCGGTCACCGTCACGACCACCGCAGGCTGGGCCGTGAGCTGGGCCTGTTCGACACCGATCCCCTGATCGGTGCGGGGCTGCCGTACTGGCTGCCCGACGGCGCGACCGTGCGGCACACCCTGGAGGAGTACATCCGCGCCGAGGAACGGCGCGCGGGCTACCGGCACGTGTACTCGCCCGTGCTGGGCAAGCGGGAGCTCTACGAGATCTCGGGCCACTGGTCGCACTACAGCGAGGACATGTTCCCGCCGATGGACCTCGGCGCGGAACAGGTCGTGCTGCGGCCCAGCCTGTGTCCGCACCATGCCGTGATCTACCGCTCCCGGTCGCGCAGCTACCGCGAACTGCCGTTGCGGATGGCCGAGTTGGGCGGCATGTACCGCTCCGAGCTGTCGGGTGTGCTCGGCGGACTCACCCGCGTGCGCGCGATCCAGCTGAACGACGCGCACATCTTCTGCACCCTGGACCAGGTGGCCCGGGAGGCGGGCGCGGCGCTGGAGATGATCCGCCGGGCGTACGAGGCGCTCGGCATCACCCCGGCCCGCCACCGGCTCTCGCTGCCGGGCCCGGGCGGCAAGTACGTCGCCGCGCCCGAACTGTGGGAACGCTCCACCGCCCTCCTGACCGAGGTCCTGGACCGCTCGGGGCTCCCGTACGAGTCGGCGGAGGGCGAAGCCGCGTTCTACGGGCCCAAGATCGACGTGCAGGTGGCCGACGGCGCGGGGCGGGAGTCCACCCTGTCCACCGTGCAGATCGACTTCCACCAGCCCGAACGGTTCGGTCTGCACTACGTCGGCGCGGACGGCGCCAGACACCGGCCGGTCATGGTGCACCGCAGCATCATCGGCAGTGTCGAGCGGGCCGTCGCCCTCCTCCTGGAACAGCACGGCGGCGCCTTCCCGGGCTGGCTCGCGCCGACCCAGCTGATGGTCCTGCCGGTCTCGGCGGCGGAACTCCCGAACGCCGAGGCACTGGCCCGGCGCTGCGCCGAACGCCGGCTCCGGGCCGAGGTCGCCGGGCCCGAACGCGGCACCCTGGGCGCCCGTGTCCGGGAGTCCCGCCTGGTCCCCTACCAGGCGGTGATCGGCGGGCGGGAGGCCGCCGGGGACCTGGTCGCCCTGCGACTGCGCGACGGACGCCGGGTGGGGCCGCTGCCGGCCGAGGACGCCCTCGGCCGGATCGCGGCCCTGACCGACGCGCACAGCGCCGCGCTGTGGGAGGACACCGCGTCGTAGGGCGCGCCCCTTCGACTAGCGTCGTCGCATGAAGAGCGACAGGAGCACCTCGTTCGCCGGAGCACTCGCCGCCGGGACGGTCGTTCTCGACGGTGGTCTGTCCAACCAGCTCAGGTCGGCCGGGCACGACCTGAGCGACGAGCTGTGGTCGGCGCGGCTGCTCGTGGAACAGCCGGAGGCGGTCACCGAGGCGCACCTCGCCTACTTCGAGGCCGGGGCGGACGTGGCGACCACCGCCAGTTACCAGGCGACCTTCGAGGGCTTCGGCCGGCGCGGCCTCTCCGCGGAGCGTGCGGCCGGGCTCCTCGGGCTGAGCGTCGGACTCGCCCGGGAGGCGGCCCGGCGGGCGGCGGGGGGTGTGCGGCGGCCGCTGTGGGTGGCGGCGTCGGTGGGCCCGTACGGGGCGATGCTCGCGGACGGCTCCGAGTACCGGGGGCGGTACGGGCTCGGCGTGGACGAGCTGGAGCGCTTCCACCGGCCCCGTCTGGAGGTGCTGGCCGCGGCGCGGCCCGACGTCCTGGCCCTAGAGACCGTGCCGGACGCCGAGGAGGCGCGGGCGCTGCTCAGGGCTGTGCGCGGGCTCGGCGTACCGGCGTGGCTGTCGTACAGCGTCGCCGGGGGGCGGACGCGGGCCGGGCAGCCGCTGGAGGAAGCCTTCGCGGTGGCCGCCGACGCCGAGGAGGTCCTCGCGGTCGGCGTCAACTGCTGTGCGCCGCAGGACGTGACGGCGGCGGTGGCCGTCGCCGCGCGGGTCACCGGCAAGCCGGTCGTCGTCTACCCGAACAGCGGGGAGACCTGGGACGCGGGGGCTCGCGCGTGGAGCGGCCGCTCCACCTTCGCGGCGGAGCAGGTCGGTGACTGGGCGGGGGCGGGGGCACGGCTGATCGGGGGCTGCTGCCGCGTGGGGCCGCAGGCCATCAGCCGGATCGCGGCCACCCTGGGCGGCGCGCCGCGCGGGTGAGGGAGGAGGGGGGTGACCGCCGTCGCCACCGCGCGGGCCGCTGGTGGCTTGTCGCGCAGTTCCCCGCGCCCCTGAGAGGGCGCCCCGCCGTCGCAACCCTGCGGGCCGCCCGTGGCCGAGCGCGCAGTTCTCCGCGCCCCCGAGGGGGCGTTCCCCCTGCTCGCCGCGGCACGGTGCGCCCCCTCAGGGGCGCGGGGAACTGCGCGGCCAGCCACCAGCGGCCCGCAGACGACAAGCGCAGGCCGGCACCGTTCCCAGGGCTCCGGCGGGGCGGGCGGCCGGAAGCGGCCGCTCCCGGCGCATCACAGAACCCCCCTGCCCGGCAGCCCCGTACCCGCTCTACCGCGGCGAGTTCGGGCGGCCTTACTGTAGGAAGCGCTTTCTATCCGAAACTTTCGCGGGCCCTCGGGACGGGGCCGGAGAGGTGGGCTCCATGGTGCGTACCGGGAGCGCGGCGGGGCCGACCCTCGCGGTCGTCGCCCGCGAGGCGGGAGTGTCCGTGCCGACGGCGTCGAAGGTGGTCAACGGCCGCGAGGACGTGGCGCCGGAGACCCGTCGCCGGGTCACGGAGGCCCTCGACCGGCTGGGCTACGTGCGCAGACCCCGCTTCGACGCGCTGAAGCCGCCGGGCCTGGTCGATCTCGTCGTGCACTCGCTGGAGAGCCCCTGGTCGGGCGCGATCCTGCGCGGGGTCGCGGAGGCGGCGCACGACGCGGGCCTGGAGGTGGTGGTCTCGGCGGGGTCGACCAGGACCCGCGGCGGCCGCCCGGTGCGCGGCTGGCTGGACAAGCTCTCCACCCGCGGTTCCTCCGGGGTGCTGTTCCACCTCGCCGAGCTGACCGCGTCCGAGTACGCCTGGCTGGAGCAGCACCGCGTCCCGTTCGTGCTGATCGACCCGGTGCTCGAACCACCGCCGGGGGCCGTGTCGGTCGGCGCGGCCAACTGGCAGGGCGGGGTGAGCGCCACCGAGCACCTGCTCCGGCTCGGCCACGAACGCATCGCCGTCGTCGCGGGCCACCGCCGCACGATGTGCAGCAACGCACGCGTCGCCGGCTACCGTTCGGCGCTCGCGGCGGCCGGGCTGCGCCATCGGCCCGAGTACCTGCGCCACGCTGGTTTCGACGACCTCTCCGCGCATCGCAGGATGCTGGAGCTGCTCGATCTGCCGGAGCCGCCCACCGCCGTCTTCGTCTGCTCGGACCGGATGGCGCTCGGCGCGTACCGGGCGCTCGCCGAACGGGGGGTGCCCGTACCGGACGGGGTGAGCCTGGTCGGCTTCGACGATCTGCCCGAGGCCCACTGGGCCTCACCGGCCCTGACGACCGTCCGCCAGCCGCTGTCCGAGATGGCCGCGGTCGCGCTGCGCCTGCTGGTGCGGATGATGGCCGGCGAGGAGCCCGAGGGGACGCGGACCGAGCTGTCGACGCGGCTGGTCGTGCGGGCGAGTACCGCGGCGTGCCGGCTCCGGCCGGACGTCAACGCCCCCGGCCGCCGGCCGCCCAGGTGATCGCGCCCAGCAGGTGGGCGCGGAAGCCGGGGTCCTCGTAGGCTTCCGGGGCGTGGCCCAGGGCGGTGTAGAAGGCGCGGCCCGCGCCCTGTCGGTGGCACCAGACGAGCGGGTGGTCCTCGCCCATCCCGCCTCCGTCGTACGAGGTCTCGTCGGCCGAGACGAGCACGCGGACCGAACCCCGCGGGCTGGTGCGGAAGTCGTACCACTCGTCCGTGAACTCCCAGACGGCGGGCAGGTGCCGGGTGGCCGGATGGTCCCTGTCCTCCACCACCGCCCGGCCCGGCTGGTACGCGGGGTGGCGGGCGAAGCGGGCCCCGAGCAGCTCGCCGTAGTAGGGCCAGTCGTACTCCGTGCAGGCGGCCGCGTGCACCCCGACGAAGCCGCCACCGCCGTCGACGTACGCGGCGAGGTGCTCCCGGCCCGCGGGGGTGAGGACGTCACCGCTGGTGGAGAGGAAGACGACGGCCGCGTACGGGCCGAGGGGGGCGTCGAAGCAGCCGGGGTCCTCCGTCGCGTGGACGGTGAAGCCGTGCGCGGCACCGAGGGACCGGAGGGCGGCGACGCCGTCGGGGATCGAGTCGTGGCGGTAGTCCGTGGTGCGGGTGTAGACGAGGAGGCGGGGTCCGGGGTGCTGAGCTGCCATGGGGCCCGACTGTAGTGCGCGGGCCGGTCCGTCGCCCCGGGTCCGATTCCTTCAAGACCCGCGCCCCCGCCGTTCCTACGGTGGTCCCATGACTTCGCGAAAGACACCACGCTTCGATCTCATCGGTCTCGTCGTCTCCGACATGGCCGCCTCGCTCGCCTTCTACCGTCGGCTCGGTCTGGAGTTCCCGGCGGACGCCGAGAGCGCGCCGCACGTCGAGGCGGAACTGCCCGGCGGACTGCGTCTCGCGCTCGACACGGAGGACACCGTCCGTTCGTTCCACCCCGGCTGGCAGCCGCCGTCGGGCGGGGGCCGGGTCGGCCTGGCCTTCCTCTGCGACGGCCCCGCCGAGGTGGACGCCACGTACGAGAGCCTCCTGGCCGCCGGGCACGAGGGGGAACTCAAGCCGTTCGACGCGCCCTGGGGCATGCGGTACGCCGTGGTCCATGACCCCGACGGGAACGGGGTCGACCTCTTCGCCCGCCTCGACGGCGTGTGACGCTGCGGGTCGTCGTGGGGGGCCCGCGCGGTTCACCGAGGCCCCTGGGGTCCCTCAGCGGTGGAGCAGCACCCCGAGCGGCGCTCCCGCCAACTCCCGTACCTCCCGCGCCAGGTGCGCCTGGTCCGCGTACCCCGTCACCGCGGCCACCTCGGCCGCGGGCACGCCGTCCCGTGCCAGTGACAGCGCCCGCTGGAGCCGGAGAATCCGCGCGAGGGTCTTGGGTCCGTATCCGAACGCGTCCAGCGCCCGCCGGTGCAACTGCCGCGCGCTCCACCCCACCTCGTCGGCCGTGGCGGTGACGGCGCGCCCCGCTCCGAGGGCCGCGACGACGGCTCCGAGCCGCGGATCGGGCGGCTCGGCGTCGGCGGCCCGCCGTACGGCCACCGCTTCGAGCGCCGCGGCGGGATCGTCCGCCGCGTCCACCCGCTCGGTCAGCCGCCGTGCCGCGGCCCCGCCCCACAGGTCGGCGAGGTCGACGCGCCGGTCGCGCAGTTCTTGGGCGGGTACGCCGAGGTAGGAGGGGGCGGTGCCGGGGAAGAACCGGACGCCCGCGTACCGCACCGGGCCACCGCCGGGGCCGGGCCCTGAGCCACCGTGGCCGTCGCTCACGTACGCGCGGGTGTCGGGGCCCGCGACGAACAGCCGGCCCTCGGACCACAGCAGGTCCATGCACCCGTCGGGCAGCACCGGGGCGGTCTCCCCGGGCACGGCGGTGCGGGTCCACACGACGGCGCCGGTGAGCCGCGACGCCCGTTCCCGGTACGGCGCCGGCGACGTCCCGGTGTACGGCTCGGCCACGCTCAGAAGGCTACGCCCGCCGACGGCCGCGCCGCTCCCGTCCGGTGTTCCTGCGGGCTGACCCCGTAGACCCGCTTGAAGGCGCCGGACAGGGCGAACGCGCTGCCGTAGCCGACCTGGCGGGCGATCGCCTCCAGGGTGTCCCCGGTGTCGCGCAGGCGGTCCGCGGCGAGGGCGAGGCGCCAGCCGGTCAGGTACGTCATCGGGGGGTCGCCGACGAGTGCGGCGAAGCGGCGGGCGAGCGCGGCCCGCGAGACGCCGGTCTTCGCGGCGAGGGAGGCGACCGTCCAGGGGTGCGCCGGATCGTCCTGGAGGAGCCGCAGCGCACGGCCGACGACGGGGTCGGCGAGTGCCCGGTACCAGGCGGGGGCCGCGGCCTCCGGGCGGGCGAACCAGGCCCGCAGCGCGGCGATGACCAGCAGGTCGAGCAGCCGGTCGAGGACGACCTCCTGGCCGGGCTCGTCGCGCACGATCTCCTCGGTGAGCAGCGGGGTGAGCGGGCACTCCCACACCTCGGGGGTCAGTGTCAGCACCGGCGGCAGGGCGTCGAGGAGGCGCGCGCCGACCTCGCCCCGCGCCGGGTACGTACCGATCAGCATCACCATGGAACCGTCGAGCCGCTGTCCCCAGCTGCGGACCCCGAGGTCCATGGTGCCCCGCATCGGGCGCCCGTCCGGGTACGTGCACACCTGGCCCGGCAGGATCACCGCGCCCGGCGGTGTCGCGGGGTCGTCGGCGCAGGTGTACGGGTCGGGGCCGCGCGCGATGGCGAGATCGCCGGCCCGCAGCCGCACGGGCGCTCCGGTGTGGGGCGTGAGCCAGGACTCGCCGCGGATCATCAGCATCACGGTGAGGGGGGCGCGGTCCTCGATCCGGATGGACCAGGGCGGTTCGAAGCACGCCCGGATCATGAAGGCGCCGCGTGCGCGTGGACCCTCCAGAAGTCCGGCGAGTGCGTCCATGGCCCCAGAGTAGACGCGCTCTTATGGGAACGAGAGGCTCGGCGATGTTCCCGTGCGGACGGCGGCCGTTGACTGGGCGCATGACGCAGAACACGCGGAACGGGACGCTGTTGGTGACGGGGGCCTCGGGGAAGACGGGGCGTCGGGTGGCGGAGGCGGCGAAGGCGGCCGGCTTCCGGGTACGGGCCGCTTCACGCGGTGGTGAGGTGCGCTTCGACTGGTACGACTCCTCGACGTGGGACGCGGCGCTGCGGGGAGCCGACGCGGCGTATCTGGCGTACGCGCCGGACATCGGCGCGCCGGGCGCGGCCGGGAACGTCGCCGCCTTCGCCCGGCGGGCCCAGGAGCTCGGCGTCCGCCGGCTGGTGCTGCTGTCGGCGCGCGGGGAGCGGCAGGCGGAGCCCACCGAGCGGGCGCTGCGGGAGTCGGGGGCCGAGTGGACCGTGGTGCAGGCCGACTGGTTCTTCCAGAACTTCAGCGAGGGACTGCTGCTGGAGGGCGTGCGCGGCGGCGAGTTCGTCTTCCCGGCGGGCGAGGTGCCGGTGGCGTTCATCGACACGCGGGATCTCGCGGAGGTCGTGGTGCGGGCGCTGACGGACGCCTCGTACGTGGGGCGGACGCTGGAGATCACGGGGGCGCGGCTGCTGTCCTTCGGCAAGGCCGTGGCGGAGATCTCCGCGGCGGCGGGCCGGGAGATCCGGTACGTGCCGGTGCCGACGAAGGAGTACGGGGCGATCCTGGCCGGGTTCGGGCTGCCGGCCGAGGAGGTCGCGTTCATGGAAGAGGTCTTCGACGGGCTGCTGGACGGGCGGGGCGCGCGGACCACCGACGTGGTGCGGCAGGTTCTCGGGCGGGCGCCGCGCGACTTCGCGGACTTCGCCGCGGAGCACGCGGCGGCCGGGGTGTGGAAGGTCTGACGTACCCGGGATCCCGGAGCGCGTCCGGCGCTCCCGTTCCCTCCGGCGCCCCCGTCGCGGTCACTGCGGCGGGGGCGTCTCCTCGCCGTGCTTGGGGGTGCTCTTGGCGTGCGCGCGCAGCCGTGAGGTCACGTCCTCGGGGGGCAGGAAGCGGGACCAGCGCTCGGGGAACTCGGAGGGCATGTCCGGGTCGTCGGGGTCGTCGGGGTCGAGTTCGGCCCGCGCGGCGCGGGCCGCGGCCGCGCGGGCCACGAGGTCGGCGGCCTGCTCGGCGCGCAGCCGTTCGTTGACGGCGCGGGCGGCGGCGGTGGCGGCGGCCGGCCAGACGCGGTCGATGGCGGCGTTGACGGCGGCGCCCACCAGCACGGCGAAGGCGGAGACGCCGATCCACAGGAGGACGGCGACGGGCGCGGCCAGCGAGCCGTAGATCGTGGGTCCCTCGACGGTGTTCGTCAGGTAGATGCGCAGCAGGAAGCTGCCCAGCACCCACATGGTGAGCGCCACGAGGGCGCCGGGCACGTCCTCGATCCACGGCGAGCGCACCGGAACTGACACGTGGTACAGGGTGGTCAGGAAGACGATGGACAGGATGATGACGACGGGCCAGTACAGCACCTGGACGACGGTCGTCGACCACGGCACGACGTTCACCACCGCGTCCGGGCCCGCGACCATCAGCGGCAGCGCGACCGAGCCGATCAGCAGGGCCACGAGGAAGAGCAGGAAGGCCATCAGCCGGGTCCTGACGATGCCACGCACCCCGTCGAGGCCGTACATGACGGTGATGGTGTCGATGAAGACGTTGACCGCTCGGGAGCCGGACCACAGGGCGAACAGGAAACCCAGGGAGATGACGTCGGGCCGCCCGCCCTCCATCACGTCGTGCAGGAGCGGCTGGGCGATCTGTGCGACGCCCTTGTCGGTCAGGACCGTGCGGGAAGCCTCCAGGAGGCTTCGCTCCAGGCTGGCGATGGTGTCGGCGCCGGTCCAGTCGTCGACGTAGCCGAGCAGGCCGATCATGCTGAGCAGCAGCGGCGGCACGGACAGCAGCGTGAAGAACGCGGCCTCCGCCGCGAGTCCGAGGATCCGGTACTCGATGCACGAGTTCACGGTGTCCTTGAGGAGCAGCCAGGCGGTCCTGCGCTTGGAGACGTTCCGGTAGAGGGCGCGCGCCCGGTGGAGACGGCCGGACGTCCTCTGAGGGGGTTCACTTGCTGGCTGCACGCCCTAAAGGTATCCGCCGTGCCCGGTCGCACTCATCTTCGGTGCCACCGCCCGGGCCGGTGCGGTGGGGGCGGGGCCGGCGGACCTGCGGCGGGACGCCTCCGATCCGGTTCCGTGATACCGCGGAAAAGCGGCAGCAATTCCGCGGCAATCGCCAAAGGAAATCGAACCTGTATTTTGTCATGACCCCGTGGCCGAATGATGTGCCCCGCAGAAGCGGAAGGGGAGACGACATATGCACCGCCCCCGGGTGAGTTCCCCGGCCGTACGGGCGGACGAGATCATTCAGGGATGCGTCCGTTGAAGCATCGAACGGCGATAAAGCGCCATAGACCGAAACGCCCTTGACCCGTTCATGAGCACCCCGAAACAATTCGGACTGCATATCACCGAGCACGTGGGGACGGCTCGGTCGCACCACGACACGGGGGACTCAGAAGGGCCTGAAAAGGGGTCCTGCACAGCCGCTTCACCCGTGATCCGCGTGGGAACCACGCGGATCACGCCGTGCTGCCCCGCACCCTTTCACGCGGCCACTTCCGACACTTCCCGAACACCTCTCCCTCTCCTGCCCCCCTCTTTCCATGGGCACTTCCTTTCCCCTGCACGACAACTCCTTGCGGAACGGCTCTCCCGGGCGGAACAACCATTTCTCCCGGCACACCGGAGTCACACAGGAATCGCCTTTGTTCACCCACGCCACGCTCGTCACCAATTCAGGTGAACATTGAAACTGCGGGCGCGAATCCTTCGTATTCCCCTTCGAGGTGCCAAACACTCCGAACAGTCCACAAGTAGCAGTAATCACCAGCAAGGAGATCAAGTGGTGGGAAATCCCGGTGAGGTCACGGCTGTCGCTCCGGCGCTGCCGCCGACCACCCGCGACCCGGTGAACGGGACCGAACGTGTCCTCGCGGAGGTGCTCGCCGGGGTCGTACGCGTCGAGCGGGTCCCCGTCGACAGCCATTTCTTCGACGACCTCGGCGCCAATTCCCTGGTCATGGCGCACTTCTGCGCCCGGGTCAGGAAGCACCCCGACCTGCCGGCCGTGTCGATGCGCGACGTGTACGGACACCCGACGATCCGCGGTCTCGCGGCGGCGCTCGCCGGCGTCCCGGCCGAGGCGCCCGCGCCACCGCCGGAACCGGCCGGGCCTCCCCCGCGCGGCAGCAGCGCACGGTACGTGCTGTGCGGGGCGCTCCAGTTCCTGACGTTCGCGCTGTACTGCCTGCTCTCCGGGCTCGTCACCGCCCAGGGATACGGCTGGGTCTCGGCCGGGGACGGCGTCGTGGACGTCTACCTGCGGTCGGCCGCGTTCGGGGGCGCCGTCCTCGTCGGCCTGTGCACGGTGCCGGTGGTGGCCAAGTGGGTGCTGGTCGGCCGCTGGAAGGAGACCGAGTTCCCGGTCTGGACCCTGGCCTATCTGCGCTTCTGGACCGTCAAGGTGCTGCTGCACGTGAACCCGATGGTCCTGTTCGCCGGCAACCCGCTCTACGTGCTCTACCTGCGGGCGCTCGGCGCGCGGATCGGCAGGAACGTCACGATCCTCTCCCGCTCGGTACCGGTCTGCACCGACCTGTTCAGCGTCGGCGACGACACGGTGATCCGCAAGGACTCGCACTTCCTGTGCTACCAGGCGCACGCCGGGCACATCCGTACCGGCCGGGTCACGCTGGGCCGGGGCGTGTTCGTCGGGGAGAACACCGTCCTCGACATCGGCACCACCATGGGCGACGGGAGCCAGCTCGGCCACGCGTCCGCGCTGTACGGCGGCGCCGCGGTGCCGGCCGGGCAGCGCCGGCACGGCTCCCCCGCCCAGCGCACGGACGTGGACCACCTACGGGTCGCCCCGGCGGACTGCGGCACCGCGCGCCGGGTGGGCTACGGCCTGGCCACCGTGCTCCAGACACTGCTGGTCACCATGCCGCTGCTCGTCGGCGGCGCGTACATGCTGCTCACGGTGGCGCCCTCGCTCGACGTGCTGCTGAACCGGGACGCGCTGCACCTCACGTCGGGGCGGTTCTACGCCGAGGCACTGGGTCTGTCGCTCGCGCTCTTCGCGGGCTCCGTCGTGGTCGGCCTCGCCTTCGTGACCGTCGTCCCGCGGCTGCTCGCCCGGTTCCTGGAGCCGGACCGGGTCTACCCGCTCTACGGCTTCCACTACTCGGTGCAGCGCACCGTCGCGCGGCTGACCAACGTCCATTTCTTCACCTGGCTGTGCGGGGACAGCTCGTACATCGTCCACTACCTGCGCGCTCTCGGGTACGACCTCTCGCACGTCCGGCAGACCGGCTCCAACTTCGGTACGGCGGTCGCGCACGAGACGCCGTTCCTGGCCTCCGTCGGCAGCGGCACGATGGTCGCCGACGGCCTCTCGATCATGAACGCCGAGTTCTCCGCCACGTCGTTCCGCGTCTCGCGCGCGACGATCGGCGCGAACAGCTTCCTGGGCAACCACATCGCCTACCCGGTCGGCGGCCGCACGGGCGAGAACGTCCTGCTCGCGACGAAGGTCATGGTGCCGCTCGACGGGGAGGTCCGCGAAGGGGTCGGCCTGCTGGGGTCGCCGCCCTTCGAGATACCGCGGACCGTGGAGCGCGACACCCGCTTCGACCACCTGCGGGAGGGCGACGAGCTGCACCGCCGCCTCGCCGCGAAGAACCGTCACAACCTGCGCACCATGGGCCTGTTCCTGTTCATCCGGTGGTTCGACATGTTCGCGCTCACGGTCCTCGGCTTCGCCGCCTTCGACCTGTCCGGGGAGCACGGCACCGCCGGCGGCCTGCTGCTCGGGGCGTCCCTGATCGCCGGACTCCTGTTCACCACCGGCTACTACGTGCTGGTGGAGCGGATCATCCTGCGGTTCCGTCCACTGGAGCCCCGGCTGCACTCGATCTACGACCCGCTGTTCTGGCGGCAGGAGCGGCTGTGGAAGCTCCCCGACCGGCACCTCGCCGTCTTCAACGGCACCCCGTTCAAGAACGTGGTCTGGCGGCTTCTCGGGGTCCGCATCGGCCGCCGGGTCTTCGACGACGGCGCCTACATCACCGAGCGCACGCTCACCGCCGTCGGGGACGACTGCACCCTCGGCGCGCAGAGCAAGATCCAGTCCCACTCGCAGGAGGACGGCACCTTCAAGTCCGACCACATCGTGATCGGCGACGGCGTCACGCTCGGCGTCGGCGCGCTCGTCCACTACGGCGCGTCGATGGGGGACGCCGCCGTACTCGCCGCCGACTCCTTCCTCATGAAGGGCGAGGAGGTACCGCCGGGGGCGCACTGGGGCGGGAACCCGGCGGTCGCACCACGGCGCGCCTGACGGCACCACGGCACACACGCAGACACAGGGGGGAACAAGAAGTGGACACCATTCCGAGGTGGGCGCCCGACCCGGTCCCGGGGACGGCGGAGTACGCGGTACCGCTGCCGGACGGCCTGACGGGGGAACCGTCCGTGCTCCTGGCCGCCCATGCCAAGGTGCTCGCGGCACTGTCCGGCGAGCGCGAGATCGTCACCGGCTATGTCCCCGCGAAGGGCGCGGCGCCGCTGCGCCGGCGGCTGACCGTCGGCCCCGGCCCGTGGCGTGGCCTGCTCGCTCAGGCGGACCTGGCGGTACGGGAGGCCGCCCGGACGCCGGCGGTGCGGGCGGCGGGCCGCGAACCGCTCTCCTTCGAGGCCGTGCTCGATCCGCACGGCGGCGACATCCCCGCGGACACCGTGCTGCACGTGCGCGTCGAGGACCGCACGCTGCGCCTGCGCCACCGCACCGACGTCCTCGACGCCGACGCGGCCGCCCGGATCGCCGGCTACCACCTGACCGCGCTCGCCCTGCTCACCGCCGATCCGGACGCCGGGCACGACCGGCACACCCTGCTGGGCGGCGACGAACTCCGGTTCCAGCTGGACGGGCTGGCCGGACCGCACCGCGCACTGCCGGACCGCCGGGTCCACGAGCTCTTCGAGGAGCGCGCGGCGGCGCATCCGGACGCCGTCGCCGCGGTACGGGGCGACCGGCAGTGGACGTACGGCGAGCTCAACGCGCGGGCCAACCGGCTCGGCCGGGCCCTGCTCGCCCGCGGACTGCGCCCCGAAGGGGTCGTCGCCGTCGTCATGGAACGCGACCTGGACTGGCTGGCCGCCGTCCTCGGCGTCCTCAAGGCGGGCGGCGTGTACCTGCCCGTCGAGCCGCACTTCCCCGCCGGGCGCGTCGAGGCGACGCTGCGGCGCTCGGGATGCGAACTCGTCCTGACCGAGCACGGCGGCACCGGCACCCCGGACCTGACCGGCACCGGCGCCCGCGTCCTGCACGTCGAGACCGCCTACGCGGAGGACCACCCGGGCGGCGACCTCGGTGTCCCGGTCGCCGCGGACCAGCTCGCGTACATCTACTTCACCTCCGGCTCCACCGGCGAGCCCAAGGGCGCGATGTGCGAGCACGCGGGCTTCCTCAACCACGTCCTCGCCAAGATCGACGACCTGGGCATCGGCGAGGGCCAGGTCGTCGCGCAGACGGCGCCCCAGTGCTTCGACATCTCGCTGTGGCAGCTGGTCTCCGCACTGCTGGTCGGCGGCCGGACCCTGCTGGTCCCCCAGGACGTGATCCTGGACGTCCCGCGGTTCGTGGACACGGTCGCCGAGGGCCGGGTCGACGTGCTCCAGATCGTCCCGTCGTACCTGGAGGCCGTGCTGTCCGAGCTGGAGCAGCGGCCGCGCGAACTGCCGCACCTGCGCTGTGTGTCGGTCACCGGTGAGGCCGTGAAGAAGGAACTCGTCCAGCGCTGGTTCGCGGCCGAGCCGGACATCCGGCTGGTCAACGCGTACGGGCTGACCGAGACCTCCGACGACACCAACCACGAGGTCATGTCCCGCGTCCCGGACGAGGACCGCGTCCCGCTCGGCCCGCCGGTCGCCAACGTCCGCGTGTACGTCGTCGACGAGCACCTGTCGCCCGTACCCCTGGGGGCGCCCGGCGAGATCGTCTTCTCCGGGGTCTGCGTCGGCCGCGGGTACGTCAACGACCCCGAGCGCACGGAGGCGGCGTTCCGGGACGACCCGTACCGGCCGGGCGAGCGGCTCTACCGCAGCGGGGACCACGGCCGGTGGCTGCCCGGCGGGAAGCTGGAGTTCCTCGGCCGCCGGGACAGCCAGGTGAAGATCCGCGGCTTCCGCATCGAGATCGGCGAGATCGAGAACGCCCTGCTGCGGGTGCCCGGTGTGCACGACGGCGCCGTGGTGGTCGTGGGCGGCACACGGCTGGTGGCGTTCTGCGCCGGCCCCCGGCCGGCCGGCGCCGCGGCCGTGCTGGAACGGCTGGCCGCCTCGCTCCCCGCCTACATGGTCCCCTCGGCCGTCCACTGGCGCGACGGCCTGCCGCTGACCGCCAACGGCAAGACCGACCGCAGGACGCTGACCGCCCTCGCCGGGGACCTCGACTCCGCGGGCACCGCCGCCGACGGGGCCGGTGCCGCCGAGGGCCACGCGCCGGCCACCCCGGGCGAGCGGCGCCTGGCGGCGGCCTGGGCCGAGGTGCTGGGCCTCCCCACGGACCGGATCGGCCGCCGGGACCACTTCTTCGAGCGCGGCGGCACCTCGCTCGCGGCGGTGAAGCTGGCGGTCGCCCTCGACCGGGCGGTCACCCTCAAGGACGTCACCCGCCGCCCCGTCCTCGCGGACCTGGCGGAACTGCTCGACGACACCCGCCGGGAAGCCTCGTGAACCGGGCCGGCGGCCGGTCCGGCCCGGCACCGGAGCGGACCGTGGACACACCACGCGGGGCCGCCCGCACACCCGCGTACCAGCCGATCGGCGCACGACCGAAAGGAACCACACGATGACGTCCTCCTCTCCGGCACTGCTGCCCGACCTCGACCTGCGCCCCGGGCGCCCGCCGGTCCTGCGCGCCGACGCGGTCGGGGACGCGGCGGGCTGGGCGGCCACCCACCGTGACGCGCTGCGCGCCGTGGTCGCCGCGCACGGCAGCGTCCTGGTCCGCGGCCTGGGGCTGAGCGACCCGGACACGACCGCGCACGTCTTCCGGCGGCTGGCCGACGGCCTGATGCCCGACCGGGAGTCCTTCGCGCCGCGGCGGACGTACGCCGACGGCGTGTACTCCTCCTCCAAGTGGCCGCCCAACCAGCAGATGTGCATGCACCACGAGCTGAGCTACGCGCTGGAGTTCCCCGCTCTCATGCTGTTCGCGTGCCTGGACGCGCCGGCCGGGGGCGGCGCCACCGCGGTCGCCGACGCGTCCGCCGTGCTCGCCGCCCTGCCGGCCGCCCTCACCGAGCGCTTCGCGCGGGAGGGCTGGCTGCTCACCCGGACGTACAACGACGAGATCGGGGCGACGCTCACCGAGTCCTTCGGGACCGGGGACCGCGCCGCCGTGGAGCGCTACTGCCGTGCCCACGCGATCGAGACCGCCTGGCGGGACGACGGCTCCCTGCACACCCGCCAGCGCCGCGCCGCGGTGGTCCGCCACCCCGTCACGGGGCAGCCCTGCTGGTTCAACCAGATCGCCTTCCTCAACGAATGGACGATGGACCCCGAGGTGCGCGAGTACCTGGTGGACGTCTACGGACCCGACGGACTGCCCTTCAACACCCGGCACGGCAACGGCGACCCGATCGGCGAGGACGTGGTCCGGGAGATCAACGCGGTGTACGAGGCACACACCCTCCGCGAGCCGTGGCGCTCCGGTGACCTGATGCTCGTCGACAACATCCGCACCGCGCACAGCCGGGAGCCCTTCGAAGGGCCCCGCGAGGTGCTCGCCGCGCTGGCCGACCCGGTCCGGCCGGCCGACCCGGCTGCGCAGCCGACGACACCGACAGCGACGACGACAGCAACCGGAACGAGGACCGCATGACCGGCACGGACGCAACGGCACAGCCCGCACCCGTACCCGGGGCCGCACCCGGGGCGCTCACCGCTCCCGCGTTCACCGTCGTCTCCGGCACCCAGGTCCAGCAGGTCCTGGAGGGGCGGGAGGCCGAGATCGGGGACCTCGTCGAGAGCGTGTACCGGCTGCACGGGGCGGGCGACTCGGTGAACCCGCCGTCGTACTTCCTGCGCTTCCCGGACCGCCCGTCGTCGCGGATCATCGCGCTGCCGGCGTCGGTCGGCGGGGACGTACGGGTGGACGGCCTGAAGTGGATCTCCAGCTTCCCCGGGAACACGGCGGCCGGGCTGCCGCGTGCCTCGGCGGTGCTGATCCTCAACGACCACGACACCGGCTACCCGTTCGCGTGCCTGGAGAGCTCCATCATCAGCGCCACCCGGACGGCGTCCTCCGCGGCGCTCGCCGCCGACCGGCTCAGCCGCGGCCGCCCCCGGCCGGTCCGCGTAGGCTTCGTCGGCACCGGACTGATCGCCCGCTACATCCACACCCATCTGACCGCCACCGGCTGGTCGTTCGAGGAGACCGGGGTGTTCGACCTGTCCGCGGACAGCGCGACCGGTTTCCGCGGCTATCTGGAGCGGTCGGGCGCCAAGGGGCGGATCTCGGTGCACGACAGCGCCGAGTCACTGATCCGCTCCAGCGACCTGGTGGTCTTCGCCACCGTCGCGGGCGAGCCGCACGTCCACGAGGCCGGCTGGTTCGGCCACGCGCCGCTGGTACTGCACGTCTCGCTGCGCGACCTCGCCCCCGAGATCCTGCTCGCCTCGGCCAACTTCGTGGACGACGTCGAGCACTGCCTGAAGGCGGAGACCTCCGCGCACCTGGCCGAACGCCTCAGCGGCGGGCGGGACTTCATCGACGGCACGCTGGACGACGTGCTGTCCGGGCGGGTGACCGCACCGGCCGACCGGACGGTGGTCTTCTCGCCCTTCGGCCTCGGGGTCCTGGACCTCGCGGTCGGCAAGTTCGTCCACGACGAGGTGGCCCGGCGGGGCGAGCCGCACGTCGTGGACGGGTTCTTCCACGAACTGCGCCGGCACGGCTGACCGGCGGGCGCCGTGCCGCACGGGACGTGGGCACGGCGCCGCACGAAGGCCGCATGAATGGGGGGACATCATGCCTGTCATATCCGATCCTTCGGAGTTCAACGAGGACGAGCTCTACGTCGACCTGCGGGCGACGCTGGGGCTGCCGCTCTTCCTGAAGTGCGAGGGGTTCAATTTCGCCGGGTCGATCAAGATGAAGGCGGCCACCGAGATGGTGGACGCCGCCGAGCGCAGCGGCGCTCTGCGACCGGGGTCCGTCCTGGTCGAGTCGTCGTCCGGGAACCTGGGCGTGGCGCTGAGCGTGCTCGCCGCGAGCCGTGGCTACGGGTTCCTGTGCGTGACCGACGCGCGCTGCAACCCGGCGACCCGGCGGATGATGGAGGCACTGGGCAGCGTGGTCCACGTCGTGGACGAACCCGCCCTGCACGGCGGCTTCCTGGGCGCCCGGATCGCGTACGTGCGGGCGCTGTGCGCCTCGGACGACCGGTACGTCTGGCCCAACCAGTACGCCAACGAGAGCAACTGGCGGGCGCACTACCGCACCACGGCGCCGGCCATCGCCCGCCGCTTCCCGGACCTGGACGTGCTGTTCGTGGGGGCCGGCACGACCGGCACCCTGATGGGCTGCGCGCGCTGGTTCTGGCAGTGGCGGCGCCGGGTGCGGATCGTCGCGGTGGACAGCGTCGGCTCGGTGACCTTCGGCGGGCCCGCCCGCCCCCGGCTGATCCCCGGGCTCGGCATGGGCGTACGTCCGCCCCTGCTCGACGAGTCGTACGTGGACGACGTGGTGCACGTGGAGGAGGCGGACACCGTCCGTGTCTGCCGCCGGCTGGCCGCGCGGGGATTCCTGTTCGGCGGTTCCACCGGCACGGTGGTCAGCGGGGCGTCCGCGTGGATGGACCTGCACGGGCGGCGGGACCTCACGTCGGTGGCGATCGCCCCCGACCTCGGCGAGCGCTACCTCGACACCGTCCACAGCCCGGCCTGGTCGGCGGGCCCGCGCAGTGAGGACACGCTCGGCTCCGGGGACCTGGCCGCGCTCTCCCGTCCGGCCTGACGGGACGGCGGCGGTCCGGCATACGGGGGGGTGCGGCGGGAGGTGGGTGACGATCGCCGCACCGCGGGTAGGTTCGCAGTCATGGCAGCCAGCACCCACACCGTGACCAACCAGGCTCCGCCGCTGGTCGCATACGACCTCTTCACCGCCGACCGGGCTCTCGTGGAGGCCGTCGAACGGCATCTCGATCCCGCACTGCTCGACGAGGCACACGACGAACTGTCGGGTCTCGGGCGCACCTCCGGGTCCGCGCAGGTCCAGAAATGGGGGGTACTGGCCAACGAGAACCCGCCGCGACTGCACACCCACGACCGCTACGGCGAGCGCCTCGACGAGGTGGAGTTCCATCCGTCCTGGCACCGGCTGCTCGGCAAGGGCGTCTCGGCGGGGCTGACGTCGGCCTGGTCGCGGCCCGGCGGGCACGTGCGGCGCGCCGCCGGTTTCCTGGTCTGGAGCCAGGTCGAGTCGGGCAACGGCTGTCCGCTGTCGATGACGCACGCGGCGGTGCCCGCGCTGCGCGCCGACCCGGAGCTCGCCGCCGAGTGGGAGCCCCGGCTCACCTCCACGGTCTACGACCAGGACCTGCGGCCGGCCGCCCAGAAGGCCGGCGTGCTCTTCGGGATGGGCATGACGGAGAAGCAGGGCGGCAGCGACGTCCGCGCGAACACGACGGCCGCCCGGCCGCTCGCCGAGGACGGGACGTACGAGCTGACGGGCCACAAGTGGTTCTGCTCGGCGCCGATGTCGGACGGCTTCCTGGTCCTGGCGCAGACGGGCCCCGCCGACGGGCCGGGGGGTCCCACCTGCTTCCTGGTGCCGCGCGTGCTGGCGGACGGCACCCGCAACGTCTTCCGGATCCAGCGCCTGAAGGACAAGCTGGGCAACCGCTCGAACGCCTCCGCCGAGGTCGAGTTCGACGGGACCTGGGCGCGCCGGGTCGGTGAGGAGGGGCGCGGGGTGCGCACCATCATCGGGATGGTGGCGGCGACCCGGCTGGACTGTGTGCTCGGTTCGGCGGGGCTGATGCGGCAGGCCGTCGCACAGGCCGTGCACCACTGCACGTACCGGGAGGCGTTCGGCGGCCGGCTGATCGACAAGCCGCTGATGCGGAACGTGCTGGCGGACCTGGCCCTGGAGTCCGAGGCGGCGACGACCCTTGCGCTGCGTCTCGCCGCCGCGTACGACGACGGGAGCGAGCAGGAACGGGCCTTCCTGCGGCTCGCGGTGCCGGCGGCGAAGTACTGGGTGACCAAGCGGTGCACACCGGTGGTGGTGGAGGCGCTGGAGTGCCTGGGCGGCAACGGGTACGTGGAGGAGTCCGGCATGCCGCGGCTGCTGCGCGAGTCGCCGCTCAACTCCATCTGGGAGGGCGCGGGCAATGTCCAGGCCCTCGACGTGCTGCGGGCGCTCCAGCGGGAACCGGAGGCCCTGAACGCGTATCTCCAGGAGGTCGGTCTCGCGCGCGGCGCCGATCACCGTCTGGACGGCGCGATCAAGAATCTGCTGACCGAACTCGCCGATCTGGGCGGTGTCGAGGGGCGGGCCCGGCGGCTGGTCGAGCGGATCGCCGTGGTGCTGCAGGGTTCGCTGCTGGTCCGGTTCGCGCCGCCGGAGGTCGCCGACGCGTTCTGCGCGTCACGTCTGGGCGGGGACTGGGGGTCGTCGCTGGGCACCCTGCCGCCCACCCTCGACCTGGCCGCGGTGGTGGAACGGGCCCGCCCGGTCTCCTGATCCGCCCGGTCCCCCGGCCTGTTCGGCGACCCGGCCCGCACGGTGGCCGTACGGGCCGGGATGTCCCGGGTACACCGGTGTCCCGGGGCTGTTCCTGAGCACCGGCCGTATCGTTTCCGCGAGCAGTCCGGGGTCCGGCCGGTCCTTCCCGAGAACCCCCGTGACCTGCTGCCCCGTTCGACGGCCCCGGGCGTGCTCCGCGCCCGCGTCACGGCGGCGCGCGGAGGTGTTCCCGACCTATTACGGGGTATTCGACCTGGCTCGCCACCCTCTGCCGTACCATCCCTCTCACGGCCCCCCACATCCGTCTCCTCCGGCCCAACCGTCGGATCGCAGGAGGCAGTTGGCCGCCGACGGGAGGACCTATGACGTATCGGGGCAGACACCGCCGCCGGAAGAAGGGGCGTGTCCTGCGGGGCGCCCTGTCCGGGACCGCCCTCGCCCTCACCGCGGCCGCCACGATCATCACCACCTCGCAGGCCGCGGGCAGCGACAACCCCGGCCCCCTGAAGCCGCTCACCTCGTCGTCCGAGATCGCCAAGCTCCGGCTGCACGAGAATTTGGTCCCCGAGTCGACGCTGGACACACTGCAGAGCGGCATGGGCGGGGCCGTGGGCGTCCGCGACGTCCTCAGGAGCGCCGACCGTCCGATGCGCGACAGGGCCGGCTGCCGCGCCGGCGAGTCGGCGGCCCTGCCCGTCGAACCGGCCGCCACCCGCGCGTACTGCTGGGACAGCGAGGACGCCACGACGCAGAAGTGGCTGCCGCGGTCCGTCACCACCTCGGGGGACGCCGACAACGACGGCGAGTGGGGCGCCGACCGGGTGATCCTGGCCGGCTGGACCCACAACGACCGCAAGGCGGGCGAGCCGGCGGACGACAAGGGGCTGGCCCGGGTCGCCTTCATCGACGCGAACGACCCGGACGACCTCAGGTACCGCTGGGTCCTGCTGGTCGCCCCGCTCGCCGGCGGCAAGGACTTCGGAGCCGTCCGCTCCCACATCGGCGGGATGGTCTGGTACCAGGACAAGCTGATCGTCACCGCGAAGAACGGCGCGGCGCACGACGACGCCCTGTTCGTCTTCGACATGAACCGCATCCTGCGGGCCGGCGTCGACAGCCGGGAGATCGGCAAGGTCGACGGCGGCTACGCGGCGCGCGGCCACCAGTACGTGCTGCCGGCCATCGGCTCGTACCGCCTCGCCGGCGGTGCGTGCAGCACGCGCGACGACAACGCCCGCCCCTGTTTCGCGTCGATCTCCCTGGACCGCACCTCGGCCCCGGACAGCCTGGTCGCGAACGAGTGGTTCAGCCCCGGCCGGACCGAACCGGCCCGCGTCTGGCGCTACCACTTCAGCACCGCGAGCGACCGCACGGGCCTGCTCGCCCGCGACGCCCGTGGCCGGGTGGACGCCGACGAGGCGTACGAGACCGAGGCCGTCGGGCTCCGGGGCGTCCTCTCGCACCGGCCCGGCGGGGCGGACGAGGCCGACTGGTACACCGGCCACGCCCCGGGCGGCAGCGGCGGACACGGCACGCTCTGGCGCCAGGACGAGAGCGCCGCCAAGGCCGCGCAGTGCGGGTCCGGCGGCACGTCGTACGCCTGCTGGGGGCAGCACACCCGGTCGCTGTCGTACTGGCGGGAGACCGGTGAGCTGTGGACTCTCACCGAGCGGGCGGCGAACAAGGACGGCGGGTGGGAACCACCGGCGGTCCCGGAGCGGGTGCTGTACGCGGTCCCTCTGTCGGCGGTCGACGGCTCGGTGCAGTAGGCGTTCGAGCGAGGCGGGCCCGCTTTGGAGGGGGGCCCGCCTCCGTGGTTCGCTGAGCCGCATGAGCATCGCTGTGACCACCTGGTCCCTCGAGCAGACCTCCCCGGACGACCTGCTGCCCGCCGCCGCCCCCGACGGCGACGTCCGGGTCGTCCGCGCCGAGGTGCCCTCCCCCGAGTTCAGCCGCTTCCTGTACGCCGCGGTCGGCGGGGACATCCGCTGGACGGACCGGCTCGGCTGGACGTACGCCCAGTGGCAGGAGGACCTGGCGCGGCCCGGCACCGAGACCTGGGTCGCCCACGAGCGCGGGACGCCCGCCGGGTACGTACAACTGCAGGCGCAGGACGACGGCGTCGTGGAGATCGTCTACTTCGGGCTGATCCCGGCCTTCCGCGGCCGGCGCATCGGCGGGCACCTCCTGTCCCACGGTGTCGCCCGCGCCTGGGACCTGGCCGACCGCTGGCCGGGGCGGACGCCGACGAAGCGCGTCTGGTTGCATACGTGCAGCAAGGACGGGGAGCACGCGATGGACAACTACCTGCGCCGCGGCTTCAGGCTCTTCGACACCCGGGTGGAGGAGGAGCCGGACGTGACCGCGCCCGGGCCCTGGCCCGGGGCGCGGGTCGGCTGACCTGGCCGGACCCGCCACGCCACGGGGCCGGGGCCCAGCCGGTGACCGACAGCACCCTTGTCTCACGCCTCGGGACAAGGGTGTCCGCATCCTGGACGAAGCTGGACTGTGTCCAGATCGCCGTGACACGCTTCCGTCATGTCTGGAACTGGAATTGCCTTGGTGAGTCGGCGGCACGTCGACCTCGGCCGCATGTCCAGCGCCATCTGTCCGGTCCGCTGACCCACGGCGCCAGGGCCTCGTCCCCGCGCCCAGCACCGCCGACATTCCCCTGCCCCGACGTGCACAACGACGCGCACGTATGCCCGCACGCGCCCGCACGCGCAGGTCAGAGCCGCATCCGCCGGTCCCGAAGGACGTAGAACCATGGCCGCCACCCCACAGAATCCCGCTGCCGCCGCGCCGCGCCGCAAGGTGAGCCGTCACCGCGGCGAGGGTCAGTGGGCCGCGGGTCACTTCACCCCGCTCAACGGCAACGAGCAGTTCAAGAAGGACGACGACGGTCTCAACGTACGGACGCGCATCGAGACGATCTACTCCAAGCGCGGCTTCGACTCGATCGACCCCAACGACCTGCGCGGCCGGATGCGCTGGTGGGGGCTCTACACCCAGCGCAAGCCCGGGATCGACGGCGGCAAGACCGCGGTCCTGGAGCCGGAGGAGCTCGACGACAAGTTCTTCATGCTGCGGGTGCGGATCGACGGCGGACGCCTCACCACCCGGCAGCTCCGCGTCATCGGCGAGATCTCCCAGGAGTTCGCGCGCGGCACCGCCGACATCACGGACCGGCAGAACATCCAGCTGCACTGGATCCGCATCGAGGACGTCCCGGAGATCTGGAACCGGCTGGAGGCCGTCGGGCTGTCCACGACCGAGGCGTGCGGCGACACGCCCCGCGTGATCATCGGCTCGCCCGTCGCGGGCATCGCCGAGGACGAGATCATCGACGGCACCCCGGCCATCGACGAGATCCACACCCGGTACATCGGCAGCAAGGAATTCTCCAACCTGCCCCGCAAGTTCAAGACGGCGATCTCCGGGTCCCCGCTCCTCGACGTCGCGCACGAGATCAACGACGTCGCGTTCGTCGGGGTCGAGCACCCCGAGCACGGCCCCGGTTTCGACCTGTGGGTCGGCGGCGGGCTGTCCACGAACCCGAAGATCGGCGTACGGCTGGGCGCCTGGGTCCCGCTCGACGAGGTGCCCGATGTCTGGGCGGGCGTGATCGGCATCTTCCGCGACTACGGCTACCGGCGGCTGCGCACCAGGGCCCGCCTCAAGTTCCTGGTCGCCGACTGGGGTCCGGAGAAGTTCCGCCAAATCCTGGAGGACGAGTACCTCAAGCGGGGGCTCGTCGACGGCCCGCCGCCGGCGCAGCCCCTGCAGCGCTGGCGCGACCACATCGGGGTGCACCGGCAGCAGGACGGCCGCCACTACGTGGGCTTCGCACCCCGCGTGGGCCGCGTCGACGGTGCCACGCTCACGAAGATCGCCGAACTCGCCGAGGCACACGGCTCGGGCCGGATCCGCACCACCGTCGAGCAGAAGATGATCGTGCTCGACGTGGAGCAGGAGCGGATCGACTCCCTCGTCGAGGGTCTCGAAACGCTCGACCTGAAGGTCAGGCCGTCCACCTTCCGGCGCGGCACGATGGCCTGCACCGGCATCGAGTACTGCAAGCTCGCCATCGTCGAGACCAAGGCGCGCGGCGCCGCGCTCATCGACGAATTGGAACGTCGCATCCCGCAGTTCGACGAGCCCCTCACCATCAACATCAACGGCTGCCCGAACGCCTGCGCCCGTATCCAGGTCGCGGACATCGGTCTCAAGGGCCAGCTGATGCTGGACGGCGAGGGCGAGCAGGTCGAGGGCTACCAGGTGCACCTGGGCGGCGCACTCGGCCTCGAGGCCGGGTTCGGCCGCAAGGTCCGCGGCCTGAAGGTCACCTCGGAGGAACTGCCCGACTACATCGAGCGCGTCCTGAAGCGTTTCGAGGAACAGCGCGAGGACGGCGAACGCTTCGCCACCTGGGCGACCCGCGCCTCCGAGGAGTCGCTGACATGAGCGAGCGTGCGGCGCCCTTCTACTGCCCCTACTGCGGCGACGAGGACCTGCGGCCCGGCGAGCAGGGGCACGGCGCCTGGGAATGCGGGGCGTGCAACCGAGCCTTCCAGCTGAAGTTCCTCGGGCTGCTGGCCCGGGGGGTCCGGCGCAACGACGGTGGAGGGGACGAGATATGACGGCCGTTCGGACCGATACCGATACGCACACCGACACCGGTACGCAGACCGGGGCCGACCGGGACGCCCGGCTCAGGGCACTCGCCGAGCAGGCCGGCCGGGACCTGGAGGACGCCTCCGCCCTGGAGATCCTCCAGTGGGCCGCCGACACCTTCGGCAAGCGGTTCTGCGTGACCTCCTCCATGGAGGACGCGGTGGTCGCCCACCTCGCCTCCCGCGCCCTCCCCGGCGTGGACGTCGTGTTCCTCGACACGGGATACCACTTCCCCGAGACCATCGGCACCCGGGACGCGGTCGAGGCCGTGATGGACGTCAACGTCATCACGCTCACCCCGCGGCAGACCGTGGCCGAGCAGGACGCCGAGCACGGGCCGAAGCTGCACGACCGCGACCCCGACCTGTGCTGCGCGCTGCGCAAGGTCGCGCCGCTGGAGCAGGGCCTGACCGAGTACCGCGCCTGGGCCACGGGGCTGCGCCGCGACGAGTCGCCGACCCGCGCGAACACCCCGGTCGTCGGCTGGGACGAGAAGCGCCGCAAGGTCAAGATCTCACCCATCGCCCGCTGGACGCAGGACGACGTGGACGCGTACGTCAGCGAGCACGGCGTGCTCACCAACCCGCTCCTCATGGACGGCTACCCGTCCGTCGGCTGCGCCCCCTGCACCCGCCGCGTGCTGGAGGGCGAGGACGCGCGCGCCGGCCGCTGGTCGGGCAGCGCGAAGACCGAGTGCGGACTGCACGGCTGACCATGACCGCGCCCTCGACGACCCCGATGAACCAGGAGAACCAAGTGACCGGAGCCACCGTCTGGCTCACGGGTCTGCCGAGCGCCGGCAAGACCACCATCGCGTACGAGCTGGCCACCCGGCTGCGCGAGGAGGGCCACCGCGTCGAGGTGCTCGACGGCGACGAGATCCGTACGTTCCTGACGGCCGGCCTCGGCTTCAGCCGCGAGGACCGGCACACCAACGTCCAGCGCATCGGCTTCGTCGCCGACCTGCTCTCCCGCAACGGCGTCAAGACGCTCGTACCGGTCATCGCCCCGTACGCGGACAGCCGCGAGGCGGTGCGCGAGCACCACCAGAAGAGCGGCACCGCGTATGTGGAGGTGCATGTCGCGACGCCGGTCGAGGTGTGCAGCGAGCGGGACGTCAAGGGCCTGTACGCCAAGCAGGCGGCGGGCGAGATCTCCGGGCTGACCGGGGTCGACGACCCGTACGAGGAGCCCGAGTCGCCCGACCTGCGCATCGAGTCGCACACCCAGTCCGTGCAGGAGTCCGCCGCGGCGCTGTACGCGCTGCTCGCCGAGAGGGGTCTCGCATGACGACGACCGTGCCCGACGTCTCCGAGGGCGGGACCGGCAGCCCGTACGCGCTCTCGCACCTGGACGCGCTGGAGTCCGAGGCGGTGCACATCTTCCGCGAGGTGGCGGGCGAGTTCGAGCGGCCGGTGATCCTCTTCTCCGGCGGCAAGGACTCCATCGTCATGCTGCACCTCGCACTGAAGGCGTTCGCCCCCGCCGCGGTGCCCTTCTCCCTGCTGCACGTGGACACCGGGCACAACTTCCCCGAGGTCCTGGAGTACCGCGACCGTACGGTCGAGAAGCACGGCCTGCGGCTGCACGTGGCCTCCGTGCAGGACTACATCGACCGCGGCGTCCTCAAGGAGCGCCCGGACGGGACGCGCAACCCGCTGCAGACCGTGCCGCTGACGGAGAAGATCCAGGCCGAGCGGTTCGACGCGGTCTTCGGCGGTGGCCGGCGCGACGAGGAGAAGGCCCGCGCCAAGGAGCGCGTCTTCTCCCTGCGGGACGAGTTCTCCCAGTGGGACCCGCGCCGTCAGCGCCCCGAGCTGTGGAACCTCTACAACGGCCGGCACGCCGCCGGCGAACACGTCCGCGTCTTCCCGCTGTCCAACTGGACCGAGCTGGACGTGTGGCAGTACATCGCCCGCGAGGGCATCGAGCTGCCGGAGATCTACTTCGCGCACGAGCGTGCCGTCTTCCGGCGCGCCGGCATGTGGCTCACGGCGGGCGACTGGGGCGGCCCCAAGGACGGGGAGAGCGTCGAGACCCGTCTCGTGCGCTACCGCACCGTCGGGGACATGTCCTGCACCGGCGCCGTCGACTCCGACGCCACCACCCTGGACACCGTGATCGCCGAGATCGCCGCCTCCCGGCTCACCGAGCGGGGCGCCACCCGCGCCGACGACAAGATGTCCGAGGCCGCGATGGAAGACCGCAAGCGCGAGGGGTACTTCTAGCCATGACCAGCACCATCGAGCCCATCGAGCCCCTGTCGGTCGAGCAGCTGTCCGCCACGACGCTGCTCCGGTTCGCGACCGCCGGTTCCGTCGACGACGGCAAGTCGACCCTCGTCGGCCGCCTGCTCCACGACTCCAAGTCGGTCCTCACCGACCAGCTCGAAGCCGTCGAGCACGCCTCACGCAACCGTGGCCAGGACACTCCCGACCTGGCCCTGCTCACCGACGGCCTGCGCGCCGAACGCGAACAGGGCATCACCATCGACGTGGCCTACCGCTACTTCGCCACGGCGAAACGGCGGTTCATCCTCGCCGACACCCCGGGGCACGTGCAGTACACCCGCAACATGGTCACCGGCGCCTCGACGGCCGAGCTGACGGTGGTCCTGGTCGACGCCCGCAACGGAGTCGTCGAGCAGACCCGCCGCCACGCCGCCATCGCCGCGCTGCTGCGCGTCCCGCACGTCGTGCTCGCCGTCAACAAGATGGACCTGGTCGACTACCGGGAACCGGTGTTCGCCGCGATCGCCGAGGAGTTCACGGCGTACGCCTCCGAACTGGGCGTCCCGGAGATCACCACGATCCCCATCTCCGCGCTCGCCGGGGACAACGTGGTGGACCCGTCCGCGAACATGGACTGGTACGGCGGGCCCACCTTCCTGGAGCACCTGGAGACCCTCCCGGTCAGCCACGACCTCGCGACCTGCCACGCGCGGCTGCCCGTGCAGTACGTGATCCGTCCGCAGACCGCCGAGCACCCGGACTACCGCGGGTACGCGGGCCAGATCGCAGCCGGCGCGTTCCGGGTCGGCGAGCAGGTCACCGTGCTGCCCTCCGGCCGTACGTCGCGGATCGCCGGGATCGACCTGCTGGGCGAGCCGGTCGACGTGGCCTGGACGACGCAGTCGGTGACGGTCCTCCTGGAGGACGACATCGACATCTCGCGCGGCGACCTGATCGTGCCGACCCAGGACGCGCCCGCGACCACGCAGGACATCGAGGCGACGGTCTGCCACGTCGCCGACGCGCCGCTGACCATCGGCCACCGCGTGCTGCTCAAGCACGGCACCCGCACGGTCAAGGCGCTCGTCAAGGACATCCCGTCGCGGCTGACCCTCGACGACCTGTCCCTGCACCCGCACCCGGGGCACCTGGTCGCCAACGACATCGGCCGCGTCAAGATCCGTACCGCCGAGCCGCTGCCGGTGGACTCGTACGCCGACTCCCGGCGCACCGGCTCGTTCATCCTGATCGACCCCGCCGACGGCACCACGCTGACCGCGGGCATGGTCGGCGAGTCCTTCGCCTCCCCGGAGCCGGTGAAGTCCGAGGCGGACGACGACGGGTGGGACTTCTGACATGACGGCCACCGACTTCTACTCCACGTTCGCGAAGGAGGGCGGCCGCGTCGGCAGCGGCGCCCTCGGCGCGGGACAGGGCGGAGTCGCGCGATGTGCGTGCTGACGTACGCGCACCGCCTGCGCGCCCCGTCCCCCCGCCCGCCGTCGCGGATACGACGAAGACCTGCCGACCTCCCGGCCACGACCTGAAGAACCGTGACCGCCGGGCCGACGAGAGGAACCCCTCCCGTGCCTGCCATTGGCTCCACACTGCTCCGCCGCGGCCTCGCCGTGGCCGCCGCGCTCCCCCTCCTCACGCTCGCCGCCTGCGGTTACGGTTCCGACGCCGAGGACGACGACACGTCGAAGGTCGCCGCCGAGGGCAAGAAGCTCTCCGCCGACACCGTCCGGATCGGCTACTTCCCGAACCTGACGCACGCCACCGCGCTCGTGGGTGACCAGAAGGGGCTGCTGCAGAAGGAGCTCGGGGGCACGAAGGCCACGTACTCGCAGTTCAACGCGGGTCCCTCGGAGATCGAGGCGCTCAACTCCGGTTCGATCGACATCGGCTGGATCGGCCCCTCCCCCGCCATCAACGGCTACAGCACGACGGACGGCAAGGGCCTGCGGATCATCGGCGGCTCCGCGTCCGGCGGGGTGAAGCTGGTCGTGAACCCCGACAAGATCACGTCCCTGAAGGACGTCAGGGGCAAGAAGATCGCGACCCCGCAGCTGGGCAACACGCAGGACGTGGCGTTCCTCAACTGGATCAGCGAGCAGGGCTGGAAGGTCGACGCCCAGAGCGGCAAGGGCGACGTCTCCGTGGTCCGCACGGACAACAAGATCACGCCCGACGCCTACAAGTCGGGCTCCATCGACGGCGCGTGGGTGCCGGAGCCGACCGCGTCCAAGCTGGTCGCCGAGGGCGCGAAGGTGCTGCTCGACGAGGCCGACCTGTGGCCGGACAAGAAGTTCGTGATCACGAACATCATCGTGTCGCAGAAGTTCCTGAAGGCGCACCCGGACGTCGTCGAGGCCGTGCTGCGCGGCTCGGTGAAGACGAACAAGTGGATCAACGCCAACCCGGACGAGGCGAAGGCCGCCGCGAACACCAAGCTCGAGGAGCTCTCCGGCAAGGCGCTGCCCGCCGAGGTCATCGACCCGGCGTGGAAGTCCATCCGGTTCACCGACGACCCGCTCGCCTCGACCCTCGACGCCGAGGCGGAGCACGCCGTGCAGGCCGGTCTGCTGGAGAAGCCCAGGCTCGACGGCATCTACGACCTCGCCCCGCTGAACAAGGTCCTTGAGGCCGAGGGCGAGAGCGCGGTCGACGACGCCGGTCTCGGCGTCAAGTAAGCCCGTCCACCGTTGATTCCCAGGAGGTGACGACCATGGCAACCGCCCTCGCCAGGACCGCCGACACCGGTACGCCGGTGGAGTACGCGGCCCGCATCGAGCACGTCTCGAAGTCCTTCGCCGGCCCCGCCGGGCAGCAGCTCGTCCTGGACGACATCACGCTCGATGTCCGGCCGGGCGAGTTCGTCACCCTCCTGGGAGCCTCCGGGTGCGGCAAGTCGACGCTGCTGAACCTGGTCGCCGGGCTCGACAAGCCGTCCGCGGGCGGCATCAGCACCGACGGCCGCCCGGCCCTGATGTTCCAGGAGCACGCCCTCTTCCCGTGGCTGACCGCGGGCAAGAACATCGAACTCGCCCTGCGGCTGCGGGGCCTGCCCAAGGGCGAGCGCCGCGACAGGGCGGAGGAGCTCCTGGAGCTCGTCCGGCTGAAGGGCGCGTACGGCAAGCGGGTGCACGAGCTGTCCGGCGGGATGCGGCAGCGGGTCGCGCTGGCCCGCGCGCTCGCCCAGGACAGCCAGCTGCTGCTGATGGACGAGCCGTTCGCGGCCCTCGACGCCATCACCCGGGACGTGCTGCACGACGAACTGACCCGTATCTGGCGCGAGACGAACCTGTCGGTGCTGTTCGTGACGCACAACGTGCGCGAGGCGGTGCGGCTCGCCGAGCGGGTGGTCCTGCTGTCCTCGCGTCCCGGGCGGATCGCGCGGGAGTGGACGGTCGACATCCCGCAGCCGCGCCGCATCGAGGACTCCGAGGTCGCGGAACTGTCCGTCGAGATCACCGAACAACTGCGTGGGGAGATCCGCCGCCATGGCCAGCACTGAGACGAGCGCCGTCGAGGACGGCGGCGTCACGAAGGGCGGCGCCGGGGACGGCGGGGGCGACCTCGCCGGACTGGAGGCGGGCCTCGACGCGCTGGAGACGACGGACCGGGCCGGACGGCCCGCGTTCCGCAAGACCTTCATGGAGAAGATCTTTCCGCCGATCGTCGCCGTGGCCCTGGTGCTGGTGGTCTGGCAGGTCCTGGTGTGGGCCGAGGTCACCGACAGCTACAAGCTGCCGGCGCCGTCCGCGGTCTGGGACGAGGTCCAGGACGCCTGGCTGCAGGGCACCCTCCTCGAGTACATCTGGACCAGCGTCTCCCGCGGCCTGCTGGGCTTCCTGATGGCCCTCGCGATCGGCACCCCACTGGGCCTGCTGGTCGCGCGGGTGAAGTTCGTCCGCGCGGCGATCGGCCCGATCCTGTCCGGACTCCAGTCGCTGCCGTCGGTGGCGTGGGTGCCGCCGGCCGTCCTGTGGCTGGGCCTCAACGACTCGATGATGTACGCGGTCATCCTGCTCGGCGCGGTCCCCTCGATCGCCAACGGGCTCGTCTCCGGCGTCGACCAGGTGCCGCCGCTGTTCCTGCGGGCGGGCCGCACCATGGGGGCGACGGGCCTGCGCGGCACCTGGCACATCGTGGTGCCGGCCGCGCTGCCCGGCTATCTCGCGGGTCTGAAGCAGGGCTGGGCGTTCTCGTGGCGCTCCCTGATGGCCGCCGAGATCATCGCGTCCTCGCCCGACCTGGGCGTCGGCCTCGGCCAGCTGCTGGAGAACGGCCGTACGGCCAACAGCATGCCCATGGTGTTCCTCGCCATCCTCCTCATCCTGATCGTCGGTATCGCCATCGACCTGCTGATCTTCAGCCCGCTGGAGCGGTGGGTCCTGCGCAGCCGCGGTCTGCTGGTGAAGAGCTGAGCCGGTCACGAACCGAATGAAGAGCTGACCTCCATGCCGCAACCGGTACTCCTCGTCATCGCCCACGGCAGCCGCGACCCGCGCCATGCCGCGACCGTGCACGCCCTGGTGAGCCGGGTGCGGGCGCGGCGGCCCGGGCTGCGCGTGGAGACCGGCTTCCTGGACTTCAACGTCCCGTCGGTCAGCGGCGTGCTGGAGTCGCTGGCCGCGGAGGGCGAGGACGTACGGGACGTGGTGGCCCTCCCGCTGCTGCTGACCCGCGCCTTCCACGCGAAGGCGGACATCCCGGCGGTGCTGCGCGAGGCGCCCGCCCGGCTGCGGATCCGGCAGGCCGAGGTGCTCGGCCCGTCGCCGCTGCTGACGGCCGCGCTCGAACGCCGCCTGTACGAGGCGGGGCTGTCCCCCGCCGACAAGTCCTCGACCGGGGTCGTGCTGGCCTCGGCGGGGTCCACGGACCCGGAGGCGATCGCGGTGATCGCGGGTGTCGCGCGGGAGTGGCGGCGGGCCGGCTGGTGCGCCGTGCGGCCCGCGTTCGCCTCCGCGGCTCTTCCCCGGACGGAGGAGGCGGTGCGGGAGCTGCGCGCGCTGGGGTGTGCGCGGGTGGCCGTCGCGCCGTATGTGCTCGCGCCGGGGTTCCTGCCGGACCGGATCGCGCGGGGCGCCGCGGACGCCGACGTTCTGGCGTCCGTGCTGGGTCCGGCGCCGGAGGTGTCCCGCCTCCTCCTCGCCCGCTACGACGAGACGTGCCGCCCGGCGCGCCTCGCCTCGCTGGGCGCCTGAACCTGTTCTCCGCCCACGCCGCCCCTACCCGACCCTGGGGGCTGCGTCCCCGGACCCACCTGTCGCGGCGGACGCGGGAGCGTGCACGGCTGCTGCGGCGGCGTCGGCGAGCCGGACCAGTTCGGACACCGGCATGGAGCCGGCCGCCCGCCGGGCGCGCGCGAAGTCGCCGGCGAGCCGTTGCAGCAGGTCGTTGAGCGGGGTCGGCACCCCGTGCAGCCGGCCGAGGAGGGCGATCTCGCCGTTGAGGTAGTCGGCCTCGATGGTGCCGGTGCCGCGGTCGAGCGACTGCCAGGACGAGCCGCCGCCCCGCACCGGAGTGCCGTCGAGCGGCACGAGGCGCATCTTGCCGGCGCGGGCCTCCTTCTGTTCCTCCACGGAGACGTGCGGGATGCCCGCGGCGGCGAGCACGGCCTCGCCCTCGGCGCGTACCCGGGCGGTGAGCGCGGCGGCCTCCTCGGTGTCGGTCACGCCGCTGACCGCCTCGACGGCGTTGGCGAGGTTGGCCAGCAGCTTGGCGTACTGCCAGCGCGTCACGTCGGCCACCACCGGCGCCTCGAAGCGGGAGGCGGTCAGGTCGGCGGCGACGGCCCGCGCGGTGTCGTCCGTGCCGTGCGGGAAGCGCCCGAGGTGCAGGATGCCGGTGAGGGGCGCACCGGCCGCCGACACCACTCCCGGCTCGACGAAGGTGGCGGGCAGCCACACGCACACGCCGTACACCCGCCGGAAGCGGCGCAGCGCGAGGCGCTGGCTCTCCACCCCGTTCTGCGCGCAGACCAGCGGCAGCCGCTCGGCCGCCGTACCGCCGCCGGCGACGGGCGCGGGGCCCCATGCCTCCAGCGCGGCCACGCTGTCCTGCGTCTTGACGGCGAGCACGAGGACGTCGTCCGCGCGGAGTTCACCGAGGGCGCCGGGCCCGTCGACGGTGGGCAGGTGGTGGGTGCGGGGTCCGTCGGGCGTCACGAGGCGCAGTCCGCGCTCCCGCAGCGCCGCGTACTGCGCGCCGCGGGCGACGAGCACCACGTCGTGTCCGGACTCGGCGAGCCGGCCGCCGACGGCCCCGCCCACGGCACCTGCTCCGATGATGAGGTAGCGCATGGGTCCGAGCCTGCCACAGTCGCGGTCACGGCCCGGCGACGGCCCGCACCGTGCCCGCCGCGACCGCGGTGTGCCGCTCAGCCGCCGGTGAGCTCCACGAGTTTGACGACGGTGTTCCAGTTGCGCGTGGTGGCGACGACGCCCTTCGTCAGGCGGGGCTTCGCGAGGGTCTCCGCCAGCCTGGACCGGCCGAGGCCGTCCGGGGCGTACAGGTACAGGACCCGGTCGCCGAGGCGGAACTCCTCGGGCAGGAACGCCTGTCGGTCGACCGCTTCGAAGCGGTCGGGCCCGACGGCTTCCGAGAAGTACGTGGCGTGCAGCTGCCTGGCCTCCAGGTCGGCCGCCGGGAAGGGGCAGTCGTCGAGCACGGCCCGCAGATACGCGTGGTCGCGCACCAGCACGTCGACCGTGAAGCCGAAGCGCTCCGCCAGGGCCCCCGACACCTCGGCGGCGAGCGAGTCCTCGTCCCCGTGGTCGCTGGAGAACACGGCGTTCCCGCTCTGCAGGTACGTGCGCACGGCCCCGTACCCGAGTCCTTCGAGCAGGGTGCGCAGTTCGGCCATCGGCACCTTCCGGCTGCCGCCCACGTTGATCCCGCGCAGCAGCGCCGCGTACGTCGTCGTCCCGGCAGTCGTCCCCGTAGTCATCCGCACACCCTACGGCGGCCGTCGTGCCCCGTGGGGGTGGGCACGAAGGCCGCCGTCCGGGCTGCCCCGCCACCGCAGGTTACCGACCGGTCGGCTCGGCCGCGACCCCCGAGGAGCCGGTGTACGTGTAAGGGGCGTCCGTCCTCCTCAGTGCGGAGACCGCGGGGTCCGGGGGGAGGAGGCCGGTGGGCCCGACTTCGACAAGGAGCACGAGGAGAGCCACTTATTCGCGCCATACCTTCGTGTCAAAGGTGTCGGCAGGGGGTCGGCGCCCGGAACGAGGGGGCAGGCCCGTCATGGGTAAGGGAGACACGCGGGTACGGGGGATAGCGGCCCGGGCCGGCGGCTGGAGTGCCCGGCACCGCTGGGCGGCCGTCGGGATCTGGGTGCTGTTCGTCGTTCTGGCGATGGGACTCGGCTCGGCGGCGGGCACCGTCGAGCTCAAGGACAGCGAGCAGCTCGGGGGCGAGACGAGCCAGGCCGCCGCCATCGCGGAGAAGGCGGGGATCGAGGAGCCGGCCGGGGAGACCGTACTCCTCCAGGGCCGGGACGCGGGCCTCAGGGCGACCGACACCGAGTTCCGCGCCGCCGTCGCGGCCGTGGTCGAAGCGGTCGAGGGCACCGGCGAGGTGACCGATGTGACCTCGCCGTACGAGACCGGCACGATCTCGAAGGACGGCCGGAGCGCGCTGGTGCAGTTCGACATGCGCGGCGACGCGGACACGGCGGGCGAGCGGGTGGAGCCCGTGCTGAAGGCCGTCGAGGGGGTCCAGAAGGACCACGAGGCGTTGCGGATCGAGGAGATCGGCGGCGCCAGCATGAACAAGACGTTCGACGACGCGTTCGGCGACGACTTCCGGCAGGCCGAGTTCTCCGCCGTGCCGGTGGCCCTCGGCATCCTGCTGGTCGCGTTCGGCGCGCTGGTGGCGGCGCTGGTGCCGGTCCTGCTGGCGATCACCGCGATCATGGCCACGATGGGCCTGATGATGATCGTCAGCCACATCCAGCCGATGGACGACACGTCCAGCTCGGTGATGCTGCTCGTCGGGCTCGCGGTCGGCGTCGACTACTGCCTGTTCTATCTGCGGCGCGAGCGCGAGGAACGCGCGGCGGGGCGGGACCCCGAGACCGCGCTGCGCATCGCCGCGGCGACCAGCGGCCGGGCCATCATCGTCTCCGGCGTCACGGTGTGCGTCGCGATGGCGGGCATGCTGTTCACGGGGATCGCCACCTTCAAGGCGATGGGTCTCGCCTCGCTGATGGTGGTGGCCGTCGCCATGGTCGGCTCGGTGACGGTGCTCCCCGCGGTGCTCTCGCTGCTCGGCACGCGGGTCGAGAAGGGCCGCATCCCGTTCCTGCACCCGGACAAGCGCCGGAAGTCCGAGAGCGGCCGGGACAAGGGCAGCCGCTTCTGGACGAGCGTGCTGCGCGTGGTGCTGGCCAGGCCGGCGATCTCGCTGGTCGTCGCGACGGGCGCCCTGCTGGCCATCGCGGCCCCCGCACTCGGCATGAAGACCCAGAACCTCACACTGGACCAGGAGTTCGGGGACTCGCTGCCGATCGTGGCGACGTACGACCGGGTGAACGAGGCGTTCCCCGGCGGCTCCGACCCGGCCGAGGTCGTCGTCAGGGCGGACGACATCAACTCCGCCGAGGTGAAGTCCGCGCTCGCCGACTTCCGTGCGCAGGCGGTCAGTTCGGGCGCCTCACGCGGCCCGGTCGACGTGAAGGTGCACGACGCGCAGAACATCGCCTTCGTGTACGTACCGCTGGTGGGCGGGTCGAACCTCGACAAGGCCGGGAAGAGCCTGGAGATCATCCGCGACGAGGTCCGTCCCGCGACGCTCGGCAAGGTCGACGGCGTCGAGGCCCCGGTGTCCGGTCAGGTGGCCGGGTCGAAGGACTTCAACGACCAGCTCGGCAGCGCGGTGGCCCCGGTCTTCGCCTTCGTCGTGGTCTTCGCCTTCCTGCTGATGCTCCTGTCGTTCCGCTCGCTGACGATCGCGGTCACCTCGATCATCCTCAACCTCCTGTCGGTGGGCGCGGCGTACGGCATCCTGGTCGCCGTCTTCCAGCACGGCTGGGGTGCGTCGCTGGTGGGCGCCGAAGGGGTGGGCGCCATCATCACCTGGCTGCCGCTGTTCCTCTTCGTGATCCTCTTCGGGCTCTCGATGGACTACCACGTGTTCGTGGTCTCGCGGATCCGGGAGGCGCGGCTGCGGGGGCTGACGACGCGGGACGCCATCCAGCACGGGGTGGTCACGACGGCCGGTGTCATCACCAGTGCCGCCGTCATCATGGTCGCCGTCTTCGCCATCTTCGGCACGCTGTCCATGCAGTCCATGAAGCAGATGGGCGTGGGCCTCGCGGCCGCGGTCCTCATCGACGCGACGATCATCCGCGGTGTGCTGCTCCCGGCGGTCATGGCGATGCTCGGCGAACGCAACTGGTACTTCCCGAAGTGGCTGCACCGCCTGCCGGACCTCAGCCACGACGAGTCGTTCGAGGCGCCGTCCACGACGCCGCCGCCTCCGGCGGTCGCGGGCGAGAAGGTCGGCGTCTGACCGGCCGGTTCCCGTACGGAACGGCGGCGGTGCCGGGGCATGTGCCCCGGCCCCGCCGCCGTGCGGCCGCGGTGCCGTGCGGGCGCGGTGGCGTTCAGGCCGCGGTGGTGACCTCTTCGCGCTCGAAGGAGTCGATCGTGCGCGTGAAGTCGCGGGTGGAGAGCAGCAGCTTGTAGATGATGGCGAGTTCGAAGACGAGCAGCAGGGCCCCGGATACGATGGTCGCCTCGATGACCGAGTCGAAGAGCGGGCCGAGAATGAAGACACCCATCTGGAATTCGATGCCGCTCACCAGATGCGTACGGATGCGGTGCCGCAGGAAGAAGGACCGCGCGCGGAGATAGACCGGAAAGCGGTGCCGGAACTCCTGGTGGAGGTCGACCACCTGAGCCTGGGACTTGGTTTGGGCCTGGATTTCAGCCGGGTCCTGATCCTGGGACTGGCTTCGAGCCTGGGCCTGAGTCCCGGCCTCTTCCCCGGCCCCCGGATCGGAAACGGCCGCCGGTGCCGTCGCCGAAGGCGTCGCGGCCTTCCGGAGGTCCTGCTCGATGTCCGCCTCGGGATTGTCGCGCAGCAGGTCCTCCATGAAGGCGAGTTCCGCGGCGTTCTCCGCGCGCCGGGCCTCCCGTACCCGTGCCTTGATCTGCTTGCGCATGGTGTGGCGGATCTTGAAGATCTCCAGGCCGTTGATGTAGCGCAGCGTGTCGAGCCCGACGACGGCGGCGGCCAGCCAGATGTAGATCGTCTCGCCGGTGCGGTCGTACTGCCCGGCCATCAGCGCGACCCCGCACACCGCCACCCGGATGCGGTCGAAGACGAAGTCGAGCCAGGCGCCGAAGACCGAGCCCTGGCCGGTGAGGCGGGCCACCTTGCCGTCCATGCAGTCGAGGACGAAGCTCAGGTGGTAGACGAACGCGCCGGCGACCAGCCACCGCCAGTCACCGAACGCGAAGCACGCCGCCGAGACCAGGCCGAGCAGGAACGCCCCCCAGGTGATCTGGTTCGGCGTGATCCTCGTGTACTTCGCGGTGAGCCGCACCAGCGGGGTGGCGACCGGGTCGACGAGCAGCACGGTCCACCAGGCGTCCCGCTTCTTCTCGGTGATGCGGCGCACCTCTGCGAGGGGCGGTATGTCACGGCGCATAGGTCAACTTCCCAAAGTTCGTTCGGAGTTCACCTCACGCTAAGAACCTGTTCGGAGAAAGAACAAGAAGAGGCCAGTGCAACCTTCCGCGGGGGTCGGCGGTCGTACTGAATGACCCGGTCCATGACCGGATAACGCGAACCCCGCGTTATCCGAGCGTTATCGAGCGACCGTCCCGTTATCCAAAGTGCGCCATGGCTTCACCGAATGCGCGCAACCGTGACCCGGGGGAATTCCGGCTTCGCTGACGGTGACCGGATCGGGCACTTCGCGGCTCACCGGCGTCCTTCGGGAATTTCCGCCTCGATCAGATCCGCCGCGCGTGCGGTTCCCCCCTCGGCCGCCATCTCCGCCTTGATCCGCGCGAGCCTGCGCGCGGCCTCCGGGTCGTCGGCGATCGTGAGGACGGCCTCGCGCAGGGTGTCGGCGGTCACCTCCTCCATCGGCAGGTGGCGGGCGACCCCGAGCGACTGGAGCATGTCCGCGTTGCCGAACTGGTCGACGGCCTGGGGTACGCAGACCATCGGCGTGGCGGTCGCCATGCCCTCCTGGCTGCCGCCGGCCCCGGCGTGCGTGACGAAGGCGTCGGCCTGCCTGAGGACGGACAGCTGCGGGACCCAGGCGTGCGCCTCCACGTTCGCCGGGAGGTCGCCGAGCTCGGCCGGGTCGACGTGCTTGCCGATCTGCAGCACCAGATGCCAGCCCGGCAGGTCACCGAACGCCTGCACGCACGTGCGGTAGAAGGCGGGCTGCTTGGTGAACGAGGACCCCAGCGACACGAGCAGGACGCGCTCGGCGCCCTCGGGCCGCCGCCACTCCCCCTGGGCAGCACGGTCGCCCTGGCAGGCGCCGACGAACGTGTACACGGACTCGTCGACCCGGTCGGCGTGCGGCTGGAGGGCCTTCGGGATGAGGACCAGGGAACGGTCGGGGCGGCCGACGAAGGAGTCGGGGTCCAGGTCGATCCCGTTCTCGTCCAGCCATGCCTGGAACCGGGCGAAGTACGCCCGGCCCCGCTCCGTCTTCCTCGGCTCCGCCCACATGGGCTCGGCGACCTCCTCCTCGTAGCCGTCCCAGGCGACGAGGTTCGGCGAGAGGGAGACGACCGGGACGCCCCAGCGGTGGCCGAGGACGCGGGCGGGGTACGCGGTGATGTCGTGCAGGACGAGGTCCGGCTCGTCGCCCTCGTACGCCTCGATGAGCTGCGGCAGTGCCTGGACGGCGTCCGCGAGGAAGGGTTCCACGTTGTCGAGCAGCGTGGTTCCCCATGCCTCGGGGTCGTCGTCGGGTGACGGCAGGGTCGACTTCCAGAGCTTCGGCTCGGCACCCGTCTGCGCCACCGTGTCGGCGAAGGCCGGCGGAATCGCGTACGTGACCCGGTGGCCGCGGGCGACGAGCTCCCGGATCACCTCGAGGCTCGGATTCACGTGCCCGTGAGCGGCGATGGAGAACATGGCGATGTGCGCAGGACGCGAGACGATCATGCCGCCAACCCTAAGCAAGACGAGACGTCTCGTACAACCGAATAACCGTCCGCCACCCCGGTGCTCGGGGCGCCCCGCCAGGGGCGCGGGGAACTGCGCGCCCAGCCACGACGAACCCGCACCCGACAGCCGGCAGCCGACCACTCACGGCCGAGCGCCGCGGCTATCGCGGCTACCGCTGATACCGCGCAAGCACCAGGTTCCCGTCCTTGACGAACCGCCGCCGCAGCTCCCCCAGCCCGATCGCCCCGCTGTAGTACTCCTGGAGCGCGGGAGTGGCCACCTTGTCCTTCCACTCCGGATACCCCCGCACGGACTGCGCCGGCGCCGACCGCAACTGCCCGGCCAGCGCCACCCCGGTGGCCCAGCCGTCCTTCTCGCCCCGCAGCGCCGGATCCGCCAGCGCCGCACTCCCCGTGGGCAGCATCCAGTCGCCGAGAGCCAGCCGCACCATGTTCCGCGGCCGCAGCAGGAAGTCGATGAACGCCGCGGCCTCCTCCTTGTGCGGACTGTCCTCGGCCACGGACAAGGTCTGCGGACTCACCCCTTGAGTGAGCCCGTCCGCCCCCGCGGGGGCCGGCAGCACCCGCCACTCGAACCCCTCCGGCGCCTGCTGCACGATCTGCTGCCGATAGGAGAACCCGAGCGGCACCATCGCGTACTTGCCGCCGAAGAACCCGGGAAGCGTGTCGGACCCACCGCTGCCGAGCGTCGAACCCGACGCGCTGCCGTCGGTGTTGACCTGGTCGTGGATGGTCCGCGGCACCACGGCGTCCCCCTCCTCGAACTGCACCCGCACCTTCCCGTCGGCTCCCCGGTGGAACAGCTGCCCGCCGGTCGAGAGCGACAGGTTGAGCGTGGCAGAGACCGGCTCCTTGAGCGGCCAGGCCACCCCGTACCTCCCGTCCCCGTCCCCGCCGGCGCCGAGTTCGTCGGTGATGCGCCGGAACTCGTCCCAGCTCCACGGCTTGCCGGTGGTGGGGATCCGTACGCCGGACTCGTCGAGCCACTTCGCGTTGGCGATCAGGACGCGCGGCTCCTGGAGGAACGGCACGCCGTAGACGCCGTCCCCGAAGGTCGTCGTCTCCCAGCTCCGCCGCGGGATGTCGGACGTCAGCCGCTCGGACAGCAGGCCCCGCAGATCCGCGAGGTACCCGCCGTACGCGAAGTCCGCCAGGTCGTCCGAGGCGTCGTGGATGATGTCCGGCGCCTCACCGCCCTCGAAGGACGTGAGCAACTGGTCGTGGACGCTGTCCCAGGAGCCCTGTACGTACTCGACCTCGACGTCGGGATGCGCGGCGTTCCACTCCCGTACGAGTTCCTTGTTGACGTCGACGGACTCCTCCTGCCAGGCCAGGGACTGGAACCGGAGCGTGATCCGCCCGTCCGCGCCGCCGTCCCCGTCCCCGTCGCCGGAACAGCCGGAACTCCCGCCGAGCAGCAGCCCCGCGACCACCAGGGCGAGCCACCTCGTACGCGTCCTCGTACGCGTCCGCATCCACCCACGCACCCCCATCAGCTCTTCACCGCCCCGGCGAGCATCCCGCCCGTGATCCGTTTCTGGATGAGCGCGAAGACGACCAGCGACGGAAGGGTCGCCAGGAACGCCGCCGCGGCGAGCGGCCCGAGGTCCGCCACGCCCTCCGCGCCGAGGAAGTGGGTGAGGACGACGGGCAAGGTCTGCTTCTCCGGGGTCTTGAGCAGCACCAGCGCGAAGAAGAACTCGTTCCACGCGCTGATGAACGCGAACAGTGCCGTGGCCACGATGCCCGGCGCCAGGAGCGGCGCGGTGACGGAGACCAGCGTCCGCACCTTGCCGGCGCCGTCGACCGCCGCGGCCTCCTCCAGCTCGGCGGGCACCGCGCGTACGTACCCCACGAGCATCCACAGCGCGAACGGCAGGGCCCACACCACGTACACCATGATCAGACCGGGTACGGAGTTGATCAGGCGCAGGTTCTTCAGGACGAGGAACAGCGGGATGATCACCAGCACGAACGGGAACGCCTGGCTGACCACCACCCAGCCGGTCGCCGCCTTCGCGAGCCGCGTGCGGTGCCGGGCCACGACGTACGCCATCGGGGTGGCGATCAGTACGGCGATCACGGCCGCCCCGAGCGCCGCCACCAGGGAGTTCGACGCCGCCTCCAGCAGCGGCTGTTCGTCGAACGCCTGCCGGAAGTTGTCGAGGGTCGGGTCGCGTGGCAGCCAGGTCGGGTGGAGGCTCCCCAGCTCGCGCGGCGGTTTGAAGGCGGTGGAGACCAGCCACAGGAACGGGAAGGCGAGGAACACCAGATACGCGAGGAGGGCCGCGTACTGGCCCGCGCGGGCCCCTCTGTTCGTCCTCACGCGTCCTCATCCCCCCGCAGCCGGCCGACCAGATGGAAGGCGAGGATCACCGAGATCACCGCGACCATCACACATCCCATCGCCGCCGCGTACCCGAACTGCCCGTAGCGGAAAGCCTCTTCGTAGGCGAACAGCATCGGCAGCCGGGTGCGGCCGCCCGGTCCGCCACTGGTCAGCACGTAGACCAGCGCGAACGAGTTGAAGTTCCAGATGAAGTTGAGCGCGGTGACGGCGAGCGCGACCGGTTTCAGGGCGGGCCAGGTGACCGTGCGAAAGCGGCGCCAGGCCCCGGCGCCGTCCATGGCCGCCGCCTCGTGCAGTTCGCGCGGGGTGTTCTGCAGTCCGGCGAGCAGGGCGACGGTCGTCTGGGGCATGCCCGCCCACACGCCGACGACGATCACCGCGGGCAGCGCGGTCGCCAGGCCCGACAGCCAGTCCCGTCCGTCGCCGAGGCCCAGGTCGCGGATCGTCTCGTTGAGGATGCCCGCGTCCGGGTTGTAGACGAGCCGCCACATGATGCCGACCACGACCTCGGGCATCGCCCACGGGATGATCGCCAGCGCCCGCGCCAGCCAGCGCAGCCGCAGTTCCTGGTTCAGCAGCAGGGCGAGCCCCAGTGCGAGCAGGAACTGCGGGACGGTCACCCCCACCGCCCACAGCAGCCCGATCCGGAACGAGTCCCAGAACAGCGTGTCGTGCAGCAGGTCCTGGAAGTTGAGGGTCCCGATCCACCGGGTGGGCTCGGTCCGGCCCGACTGCGCGTCGGTGAACGCCAGGGCGATGCCGTAGAGGAGCGGCCCGACACTGAGGACCAGGATCGGGATGAGCGCGGGCAGCACCAGGAACCAGGCACCGTGGTCGACGGGGCGGCTCGGCCCGCGGCCCTTCGATGCCGGTTCGGTGGACCGCTTCCTTGCGGTCGCCAATGTCACGTATGCGGCTCCTCTGAGCGGTTCGTGGGTATCTGGCCGTCCCGACGGCCCCCGTCATCGTGCTGAGCCGCCGACAGTGCGTCAAGACAGCACGCAGGTCCCGCTCACCACCCCCACGGGTTCCCACCAGTGCGGACGTGACACCGGGCGGCGGACGGCGTGATCCCGTGGTCCGGTGCCCGGGGCAGAATGGCGTGCGATGCCGTACGCGAGAACTGCGGGAGCCGAGGGCTTCACGGGAGGCGAGTGATGGACGAGGCACAGGCGCGGGACGTACTCGCCGGGACGGACATCGGCGCGGCCGGCCGGGACGCGGTGCTGCTCGCCCTCGGTGAGAACGCCGTGTTCGCCGCCGGTGACCTGGTGGTCAAGGTGGGCCGCGACACCGAACTGCTCGACCGGGCGCGGCGGGAGGTGGCCGTCGCGCTCTGGCTCGCCGAGGCGGGCGTCCCCGCGGTGCGGCCCGCCGAGCCGGCGGCCCGGCTCGTGGCCGGTCACCCGGTGACGCTGTGGCACCGGCTGTCCGAGCCCGTGCGCCCCGCCGAGCCGCGCGACCTGGCCGGACTGCTGAGGGTGGTGCACGCCCTGCCCGCCCCCGGCTTCGCGCTGCCGCGCCGTGAACTGCTGGGCGGGGTGGAGCGGTGGCTGCGGCTCGCGGGTGACGTGATCGACCCGGCGGACGCGGCGTTCCTGCGGGACCGGCGGGACGGTTTCGCCGCGGCGGCCGCCACGCTCGTACCGCGGCTGTCGCCCGGCCCGATCCACGGGGACGCGCTGCCCCGCAACGTGCACGTCGGCCCCGACGGGCCCGTCCTGGTCGACCTGGAGACGTTCTCCGCCGACCTGCGCGAGCACGACCTGGTCGTGATGGCCCTGTCCCGCGACCGGTACGGCCTGTCCGCCGAGGCGTACGACACGTTCACCGGCACGTACGGCTGGGATGTGTGCGAGTGGGAGGGCTGCGGTGTGCTGCGCGGGGCGCGCGAGACGGCCAGTTGCGCCTGGGTGGCGCAGCACGCGCCGAGCAACCCGAAGGCGCTGATGGAGTTCGAGCGTCGGGTGGCGTCCCTGCGGGACGGCGACGAGACGGTCCGCTGGTACCCGTTCTGAGCCGGTCCGCCGGCGCCCGTCCTGCGCGGTCCACCGCGCGTCCGGTGTGTCGTCCGCGGGTGCGTCGCGGCTGGTCGCGCAGTTCCCCGCGCCCCTTTCGGGGCGCTGCTCGGCCGGGGTGGACTCAGCTCCGGCCGCGGATCGTTGCGGCCGCTCGGTGCAGTTCTGTCAGCACGGTGCGTACCGCTCCGCGGGCGGTGCGTTCCGGGCGGTGCAGGGCGTCGATGTGGCGGCGGGCCCGGACGCCGCTGAGCGGTCTGAGGACCAGCGCGGGGTGCGGGCGCATCGTCCAGCGGGGCATCAGGGCGAGGCCCCCGCCGGCCGCGACGGCCTCGGCGACCACCGCGAACTCGTTGATGCGGTGGGCGAGCCGCAGCGGACGGCCCGCGGCCGTGGCGATCGCGTCGATGGTGGCCACCACCGGGAAGCCGTCGTGCGCCGTGATCCAGGGCTGGTCCGCCACGTCGCGCGGGGTGAGCCGTCGCTCGGCCGCGAGCGGGTGGCCGGCGGGCATGGCCACGTCGAGCGGTTCGCGCAGCAGCGTCGTGGCGGTGACGGTCCGCGGCCAGCCGGGAGTGTGTTCGAGCCGGTGGGCCAGCACGAGGTCGTACTCCCTGGTCAGCGGCGGGAAGTCGTCCTGCGTCACGTCCGCGTCGGCGAGGGACAGACGGGGTCCGTCCGGCCCGGCGAGTGCCCGCAGCAGCAGCGGGAAGAACGCCGATGCCGCGCTGTGGAAGGCCGCCACCGACACCTCGCCGTCCGGCCGGTCGACGAACTCCGCGACGGTGTGCCGCGCGCGCTCCAGCGCCGTCTCCACCTCGATCGCCGCTCCCGCCAGGGCCTGTCCCGCGTCCGTCAGGGCCAGCCGCCGCCCCTGGCGCTCGGTGAGCGGCACCGGGATCGCCCGCTGCAGCAGCCGCAGTTGCTGGGAGATCGCGGAGGGGGTGACCAGCAGCGCCTCGGCGACCGCCGTGACGCTGCCCAGTTCACCCAGCTCGCGCAGGATTCTGAGCTGCCGTTCGTCCATGCCCCGGACCTCCTCCCGATGTAGTGATGCTAAAGGATCGTTTAAGAAGTTGGCTCTGGGCTTCAGAGAGGTGACCGGGCAGGGTGAGCGCGTGCCCGATGCCCGCCGTACCGACGCGGTACTCCTCCTGGTCGCCCTCGTCTGGGGTTCCAGCTATCTCTCCGCCCAGACGGCGACCGCCGTACTGCCCGTCCTGGTGGTGCTCTTCGCGCGGTACGCCCTGTCCGCGCTCGCCTGTCTCGGCCTGGTCGCCGCCGACCGCCGGTCGGGACCGTGGACCCGCGACGAGATCCGCATCGGTCTCCCCCTGGGGGTCACCCAGGCGGCCGTCCTGGTCGTGGAGACCTACGGCGTCGCGCACACGAGCGCCGCCAACGCGGGCCTCATCATCAGTCTGACCATCGTCATCACCCCTCTCCTGGACCGCCGCGGCCGGGGCGGCGGCCTTCCCCCGGCCTTCTACGCGGCCGCCGGTGTGTGCCTGCTGGCCGTCGGTCTCCTCATGTCGGGCAACGGCTTCCACGCGCCCCGCCTCGGTGACCTGCTGATGCTCGGTGCCGCGGTGATCCGCGCGGGGCACGTCGCGCTGGTCGGCCGGCTGACCGCGGGCCGCGCGGTCAGGCCGCTGCGGCTGACCACCGTGCAGACCCTCGTCGGTACGGGCCTGTTCCTCCTTCCCGCCGCCGGCGACCTGCCCTCCCTCGTCCACGTGGGCGCGGCGGGCTGGGCCCAGCTCCTCTACCTCGCCCTGTTCTGCAGCGTGTTCGCGTTCCTCGCGCAGACCTGGGCCGTCCAGCGCACCTCGGCCAGCCGGGCCAGCCTCCTCCTGGGCACCGAACCGATCTGGGCGGCGGCGGTGGCCATCACCCTGGCGGGCGATCACTTCACCCCGCTGACCGGCCTGGGCGCGGTCCTGATGCTGACCGGGACGTACTGGGGCCAGGCAGTCGAACGCGCCCACCGCACCGGCGCCGCGCGCAGGGGCGCCCCGTCAGTGGTGCATGGAACGGCGCGACCGGCCACGACGGACCCACAGACGAGACCCGAGCCCTGGAAGGACCCCGCATGTCCCACCACACCACCCACCGCGACGACGCCACCACCCACGACACCCACGACACCTACGACCGTCTGATCGCTCTCCTGGACACCGCCGCCGTCCCCTACGAACTCCTGGACCACGCGCCGGAAGGAGTCACCGAGACGGTCTGCGCGCTGCGCGGCAACGCCCTGTCCGAGGCGGCGAAGTGCATCGTCCTGCGCGTCAAGGTGGACAGGAGGACGACCCGCAACGTCCTCGCGGTCGTCCCCGGGGACCGCCGCGTGGACCTGGACGCGGTCAAGGCCCTCTACTCGGCCCGCTACGCCGGCTTCAGCGACGCGGCCACCGCGGAGCGGCTCGCCCGCTCGGTGCCGGGCACCGTCCTCCCGTTCAGCTTCGACCCGGACCTGGAGGTCGTCGCGGACCCGGACGTCGTCACCCAACCGCGCCTCTACTTCAACGCGGCCCGCCTCGACCGCTCCCTGGTCATGTCCGGCGCCGACTACGCCCGGCTGGCCACTCCCCGCATCGAGCGCATCGCGTCCCCCGCCGCCACCTGACGCGGGCCCGGTCGCGGAGGACGGCCGCCGTCAGACCCGTTCGTCCGCCAGGTCCCGCACCGGCCAGGTCCCGTCGACGACGGCCTCCGCGTCCCCCTTGCGGCGCAGGAAGCTCTGGAAGTCGGCGGCCCATTGCGCGTACCACTCGATCTGGCGGCGGTGCAGGTCCGCCGGGCCGAGGCCGGCCACCTTGGGGTGGCGGACGGCTATCGCGGTGGCCAGCCGGGCGGCGGCCAGCGCGTCGGCGGAGGCGTCGTGGGCGGAGTCCAGCCGGACCCCGTACTCCGTGCAGACCGCCTCCAGATTCCGCTTGCCACGGCGGTAGCGGTCCACCGAGCGGTCGATCGTGTACGGGTCGATGACCGGCGCCGGGTCGAGCCCGCCGAGCCGCTCGCGCAGTGACGGCAGCCCGTACCGCAGCAGTTCGGCGGAGAGCAGGGTCAGGTCGAAGGCGGCGTTGTACGCCACGACCGGGACGCCCGACTGCCAGTACGAGACGAGCACCGAGGCGATCGCGTCGGCCACCTGATCGGCCGGCCTGCCCTCGGCCGCGGCTCTTTCGTTGCTGATCCCGTGCACCGCGACCGCGTCCGCCGGGATCTCGACCCCCGGGTCGGCGAGCCACTCCCGGTGCCCGGCCGGCTCTCCGCCCCTGACCTCTATCACCGCCCCGGTGACGATGCGCGCCTCGCGCGGATCGGTCCCGGTCGTCTCCAGGTCGAAGCCGATCAGCAGCTCCCCGTGCCAACCCATGCCGGCCCCCTTCTTCGTGGTGCTTTCCCCCAGTGACCACCACGATCCCACGGGCCACTGACAATCCGAGGAGCGCGTTCCGCTTACCGGGCACCGGGGCCGCCGGGGGAACAGGACCCGTCAGGACACAGGCCGCGAATCCGCCCAGGCCACCTCGAACTCCTCGCGGTACGTCCCGAAGAGGCCGTCCTCGCCCGCCTCGTCCGGCTTCAGCACGCGCCCCCCGCCGCGCAGCACGAGTACCGGGGCCTCCATGCCGCGGGTGCGGCGCAGGTACGACTGCACGACGGCGACGCCGTCCGACCCGTCCCCGTCGACGAGGTACGCCGTGAAGCGGGGCGTCTCGTCGTAGACCTGGATCTCGAAGGCGCCGGGGTCGCGCAGCCGGGCCCTGACCCGGCGCATGTGCATGATGTTCATCTCGACGGAGCGGCTCAACTCGCCGCGTTTGATGCCCAGTTCGCGCTCACGCCGTTTCACCGCGCTGGAGGCGGGATTCAGGAACAGCAGCCGCGCCCGGCAGCCGGACTCGGCCAGCCGCACGAGCCGCCGTCCCGAGAAGTTCTGCACGAGGAGGTTCAGGCCGATCCCGATCACGTCGAGGCGGCGGGCCCCGCCGAAGAGGTCCTCGGCGGGGAACTGCCGCAGCAGCCGCACCCGGTCCGAGTGCACGGCCACCACGTCCGCGTACCGGTCGCCGACCAGGTTCTCGACGGCGTCGACGGGCAGCCGGCGGGCGGACGGCACGTCGCTGCCCGCGCCGAGGATCTCCAGGAGCTTCGCGGAGGCGCGCTCGGCCTGGGCCAGGACGGCCTCGGACAGGGCCCTGTTCCGCGAGACGACGTTGCGGGTGACCTCCAGCTCGTCCAGGGCGAGTTCGACGTCCCGGCGTTCGTCGAAGTACGGCTCGAAGCACGGCCAGTGCTGCACCATCAGCTCGCGCAGCTGCGGCAGCGTGAGGAAGCTCAGGACGTTGTCGTCGGCCGGGTCGAGCAGGTAGCCCTTGCGGCGGCTGACCTCGCGGACGGCGACAGCGCGCTGGACCCACTCCTGCCCGGCGGGTCCGGCGGCGGCGACCACCCAGTCGTCGTCACCGTGCACGGGTTCGTAGATCGGACGCAGAACAGCGGCCACGACCGCGCGCAGCCGCTGTTCCACGAGGTTCAGCCAGATGTAGGCACGTCCGGCCCGCTGGGCGCGCGTACGCACCTCACGCCAGGCGTCGGCGTCCCAGTCCAGCTCCGCTCCGATCTCCATCGGACGGGCCAGGGACACCGCTCCGGGTGGGGCATCTGCGGAGCTCCCCTCGTGACCGCCGTCACCAGGGGGCAGCTCCAGCCCTCCGGACCCCACCCGCACACCGCCTTCCGCTCCCCCGAGCACTCCCCCAGCCAACGATCAAGGAAGGGTACTCCGGGAGCGGCGGACGGTGCAGCCGGATGGACAGGTCACTTCTCAACTACCGTTTTGCGGGCGTCCGTTCTGGTCGGCCAGCTCCGGCGGAGTGAGCGGATTCATAGCGGTGACGTCCCGCGGGGCGAGCTGGAAGCCCTGCCAGTGGACCGGCATCGGCTGCTGGTCCTCGTCCCGGGCGACGTGGTGGAAACCGATGTTCACCCAGCCCACGGGGTGGGTGAGGGTCTGTCCGTTGACCCACTTGTCGACGGACTTACCGGCTCCGGTACCGCAGTTGCGGATGTTGTGGCTGGCGAACTGTTCGCACTTCTTGTACTCGGTGAAGTAGATGTCGTGCTTGGTGTAGCCACGCCCCGGGTACTTGGAGGTGGCGCCGGGGACGACCTCGTACGAGCGGGCGTGCTCGTCCTTGTTCTTGCCGGTCGTGCTGACCACGCGCCACCAGCGCATGTTCTTGGCGTCGCCCGCGAGTTCCTTGGTGATCTTCGTGCGGGTGGTCTTGTTGCGCGGGGCCTCGCCGCCCTGGGCCGGCGGGCTGACCACGGAGTCGTACTGCTCGACCTTGTTCTTGGAGTTGCCGTCGAGACCGAAGTTGAGCCGCCAGAAGACGTTGTGGCTGTGGCTGGTGGCGTACCCCTTGGCGCCCTTGCCGATGGGCCAGCCGCGGCCGTCACCGGCGTCGTAGTCACCGGGCGAGAGGCTGCCGGTGGCGCCGACGTTCATGTTGATGGTGCCGTCGTCCTGGAAACGCCACTCGGTGATGTACTCGTACCAGCCGACCTGGTTGACGGTGTAGACGAGCAGGTCCTTGCCCTGCTGCTGGAAGACCTTGCTCGCCGAGTCCCCCTGCATGCGGTAGGCGTGGCCGCGCGAGCGGGTGGTGGCGCACAGGCCCTTGACGTTCGGGTGCTCCGGGTCCCAGGCGTCCGGGACCTTGACGGTCTTGATGGTGCCGCCCGGGCACTCGCCGGGGGCCATCTCCATCAGGCCCTGTCCGAAGCCGGCGCCCGTGAGGTCGTCGTACTCGACCGAGCCGTCGTCGTAGGGGACGTGGATCTGGGCGAGCTTCGCGCTCGTCAGGACCCGGATCGGCTTGGTCTCGCCCTTGGGCTGGTACGAGACGTTCTCCAGGACGAGCCCGGCCTCGCTCTCGTAGTGCCAGCACATCGTCCAGGTGGTGCCGGTGGCGAGCTTCTGCTCGATCTTGTACGCCGCGCTGCAGTCGGCGGCCGCCGCGGGAGCGTCCTTGCCCTGGGCGGCGGCCGGTCCCGCGGCCGTCGTGAGGCCGGCGACCAGGGCGGCCACCGAGAGGCCGACCGCCGTCCGTCCGCGGCCGGCTCCCCGCGGCCGGAGGCCGCCGAACGATTGAGGTTCGCGCATGAAGAATTGACTCCCTTGCACAAGCAGGAAAGTGGGAAAGGTGAAGTGGGGCCGACGAGGCCGACCGACATGCCGACGAGGGGAGGCCGGTGGACCGGGAAGACTCAGCCGACCTCGGCGACCTTGCGGGCGCTGAGGTCGACCACCAGGTCACGGCTGTCGATCCAGGGCCCGTTCCTGGCCTTCACGAAGAGCCGCAGGCAGCGGTGCTCGCCGCAGTCCTTCAGGGCGGCCGGCGTGCCGGGGTTCGCGCGGAAGACCATGCTGTTGAGCAGCAGCTGGTCGGGAGTGGTCAGCTCCTTGCCCGTCGCGTCCTTGTAGTCGGCCCGCAGGCCCGCGCCCAGCCGGTCGGCGATCAGCAGCTGCGCGGCCTCGACGGTCTCGGCGCGGCTGAGCGGCGGCTGGACGCCGTGCTGCGTGTCGGTCGCCTCGACCTTTCCGGTGTCGAGGTTCACGGTCTTCGTGACGAGCGAGTCGTCCTTGTAGTCGTAGAACGACACCTCGGCGCGGCGCGGCGCGCCCGGGTCGTCCAGTTCGTCCACCTCGGGTTCGGCGAGGTCGACGGTGATCCGCTGCGGCCCCTTGTCGCCCTCGACGTCCTGGCTGCTGCGGAAGAGCTGCCGGTCGAGGGCGAGCTTCGCGACACGCTCGGTCTCGTCGTCGGTGAGCGGGTCGCGCCCCGTGCCCTGCTCGCCCTCGGCCGGAGCCTGCTCGACGACCCCGGGCCGCACGGCGCCCTGCGCCTGCTCTCCCGCTTCACCGGCCCGGCCCGCCTGCCCCGCCTGCTGGGCGGCCTGTCCGGCGCCCTGGCCCGCGGAGTCGTCGGCGCCCGCCGAGCCCGGCAGGGTGATTCCGACCATCACGGCGGTCCCGGCGACCGCTATCGCCGCGCCCGCCACCACCTTGCCCAGATGACGGTGCACTATTGTGCGCACATTTCCCCCTACTTCCCCTGTATTCCTAGGAGTCGATCGAGTCACACCGGTTCGGCATACCGCGTATGCACTGGTCGACCGGTAAGAGGGAGGTAAGTCATAGGTGGTTCCATGAGTTTCGGGGACACTCGGGCAGGAGTCGCCCTCCGCGGCGTCGCACAACTGGAAGAGTTGCATCCATGCAGGTCTGGCCTGGACAGGCGTACCCACTCGGTGCCACGTACGACGGCGCCGGCACGAATTTCGCGGTCTTCTCGGAGGCCGCGGACCGGATCGAGCTGTGTCTTCTCCACGACGACGGCTCCGAGACTGCGATAGAGCTGCGCGAAACCGACGCGTTCGTGCGGCACGCGTACCTGCCCGGCATCATGCCGGGCCAGCGGTACGGGTTCCGTGTGCACGGTCCCTACGAGCCGGAGCGGGGGCAGCGCTGCAACTCCGCGAAGCTGCTCCTCGACCCCTACGCGAAGGCCATAAGCGGCAGCATCGAATGGGGCGAGGAGGTGTACGGCTACCACTTCGGGTCGCCCGACGAGCGCAACGACCTGGACTCGGCACCCCACACGATGAGTTCCGTGGTGGTCAACCCGTACTTCGACTGGGGCGACGACCGCCTCCCGCGTACGGAGTACCACCACACCGTGCTCTACGAGGCCCACGTCAAGGGCCTCACGATGCTGCACCCCGGGCTGCCGGAGGAACTGCGCGGCACCTACGCGGCGCTCGCCCATCCGGCCGTCATCGAACACCTGACCGAGCTTGGCGTCACGGCGCTCGAGCTGATGCCGGTCCACCAGTTCGTGAACGACCACCGGCTGGTCGACATGGGCCTCAACAACTACTGGGGCTACAACACGATCGGATTCTTCGCCCCGCACAACGCGTACGCGTCCTGGGGCGACCGCGGACAGCAGGTCCTGGAGTTCAAGTCGGCCGTCCGGGCGCTGCACGAGGCGGGTATCGAGGTCATCCTCGACGTGGTGTACAACCACACCGCCGAGGGCAACCACCTGGGCCCGACGCTGTCCTTCAAGGGGCTCGACAACGCCTCGTACTACCGGCTGACGGACGACCCCACCTACTACATGGACACCACGGGCACGGGGAACTCCCTGCTCATGCGGTCCCCGCACGTGCTCCAGCTGATCATGGACTCGCTGCGGTACTGGGTCACCGAGATGCACGTCGACGGGTTCCGCTTCGACCTGGCGGCGACCCTGGCCCGCCAGTTCCACGAGGTGGACCGCCTGTCGTCGTTCTTCGACCTGGTGCAGCAGGACCCGGTGGTCTCCCAGGTGAAGCTGATCGCCGAGCCCTGGGACGTCGGCGAGGGCGGCTACCAGGTGGGCAACTTCCCGCCGCTGTGGACGGAGTGGAACGGGAAGTACCGCGACACCGTACGGGACCTGTGGCGGGGCGAGCCGCAGACGCTCGCCGAGTTCGCGTCCCGGCTGACGGGGTCCTCGGACCTCTACCAGGACGACGGGCGGCGCCCGCTGGCCTCCATCAACTTCGTCACCTGCCACGACGGCTTCACGATGCACGACCTGGTGTCGTACAACGAGAAGCACAACGAGGCGAACGGCGAGGACAACAACGACGGCGAGAGCCACAACCGGTCGTGGAACTGCGGGGCCGAGGGCGAGACCGACGACCCGGAGGTCCTGGAGCTGCGGGCCCGCCAGCACCGCAACTTCACCGCGACCCTGCTGCTGTCGCAGGGCGTGCCCATGCTCAGCCACGGCGACGAGTTCGCGCGGACGCAGGGCGGCAACAACAACGCGTACTGCCAGGACACCGAGCTGTCCTGGGTGCCGTGGCCCGAGGACGGCAGCGAGCTGCTGGAGTTCACCCGCGCGATGGTGCGGCTGCGGCGTGAGCACCCGGTGTTCCGGCGGCGCCGGTTCTTCCACGGGCGGCCCGTGGAGGGCACCCGCGACGACCTGTCGGACATCGCCTGGTTCACCCCCGACGGCAAGGAGATGACCGACGACGACTGGGGTTCCACGCAGTCGCGGGCGCTGTCGGTGTTCCTCAACGGCAACGCCATCTCGGAGCCGGGCCCCCGCGGGGAGCGGATCACCGACGACTCGTTCCTGCTGCTGTTCAACGCCTCGCCGAAGACGCTGGACTTCGTGGTGCCGGTGGACCACGGGCGCCAGTGGCAGGTGATCGTCGACACGGGGCGGTCCGGCGGGGTTCCCGCCGGGACCGGGGAGAAGGTCGAGGCGGGCGGCAGCATCACCATGCTCGACCGAAGCATGGTGGTCCTGCAACGCCCGGCCTGACCACGGTCAAAAGATCGCGCAGTTCCCCGCGCCCCCAAAAAGGGGCGCGGGGAACTGCGCGATCAGCCCCCACCGGGCCGCAGCCGAAAACGACACCCCCGCGGAGCGAGTCGTGGACACGAAACGGCGCCGGCCGGGTACGTAAGTCCACATGAAACCTGCGCACCCCGGCCCCACCGCCACCTACCGCCTCCAGCTCCAGCCGGACTTCCCCTTCGCCGCGGCCGAGCAGGCGGTCCCCTACCTGGCCGGACTCGGCGTCTCCCACCTGCACCTGTCCCCCGTCCTGGAGGCCGTCCCCGGCTCGGGCCACGGCTACGACGTGGTCGACCCGGCGCGCGTACGGGAGGAGCTCGGCGGCGAGCAGGGCCTGCGGAAGCTCTCCGCCACCGCCCGCGACCACGGCCTCGGCCTCGTCGTGGACATCGTGCCGAACCACATGGCCATGTCCCCCCGCCACAACCGCCCTCTGTGGGAGGTGCTGCGCGAGGGCCCCGACTCGCCGTACGCCCGCTGGTTCGACATCGACTGGGAGGCCCAGGGCGGGCGCGTACTGCTGCCGGTGCTCGGCGGGCCCGTGGGCGCCGAGACGGGCGACCTCGTGGTCGACGGGGACGTCCTGCGCTACCACGACCACGCGTTCCCGCTGCGGGCCGGCACCGAGAAGCTGCCGCTGCCCGAACTGCTGGACGCCCAGTGGTACCGCCTCGCGTGGTGGCGCCTCGCCCGCACCGAGCTCAACTACCGCCGGTTCTTCAGCATCTCGGAGCTCATCGGGGTGCGCGTCGAGGACCCGGAGGTCTTCGACGCGACCCACGGCAAGATCATCCAGCTCCTCGACGAGGGGGTCGTCGACGGGCTGCGCATCGACCACCCGGACGGCCTCGCCGACCCGGACGCGTACCTGCGCCGTCTCAACGGGGCGACCGGCGGGCGCTGGACCGTGGTGGAGAAGATCCTCGCGGACGGCGAGCCGCTGCCCGCCGCCTGGCCCGTCGCGGGCACCACCGGCTACGACGCGCTGCGGCACGTGGACGGTGTTCTCACGGATCCGGCGGGCTTCGGGGAACTCCTCGGCCTGTACCGGCGGTTCGCGGCCCCCCAGGCCGACCGCGGGGGCGACTGGGAGGCGACCGTGCGGCGGGCCGCGTACAAGGTCGTCGAGCACGAGCTGGCCGCCGAGGTCGGCCGGCTGACGCGCGAGGCGGACCGGCTGTGCCGCACGTCCGCGGACCCCGTGCTGCGCGACCGGGCCCCCTGGGCCCTGCGCACCGCGCTGCGCGAGCTCCTCGTGCGCCTTGAGGTCTACCGGCCCTACACCTCGGGGGACGCCGCGTCGGTCGTCACCGAGGAGGCCGCCCGGGAGGCGAAGCGGGCCTTCAAGGTCCCCGAGGAGGCCCAGGCCGTCGACCTCGTGCGGGACCTGGTGCTGGGGCGCCTCGGCGAGGGTCCCGAGCACGCGGCGTTCCGAGCCCGGTTCGCGCAGCTCGCCTCCGCGCTGCGGGCCAAGTCCGTGGAGGACACCGCCTTCTACCGGTACGTACCGTTGCTGTCGGCGACGGAGGTGGGCGGCGAGCCGGGGGCGCCCGCCGTCTCCCCCGAGGACTTCCACGCGTACTGCACGCGCGTGCAGCGCGACTGGCCGGCGACCGGCACCGTCCTGTCCACGCACGACACGAAGCGCAGCGCCGACGTACGGGCCGCGATCTCCGTGCTCACCCAGGTGCCCGCCCGCTGGGCCGGGCTGCTCGCCGAAGTGACCGGGCGGACGGCCGCGGAGGGCGTGGCCGCGCCGGATCCGCAGGTGGCCTGGGCGGCGTGGCAGACCGCTGTCGGCCTCGGCCCCGCCGCCGGGGAGCGGCTCCAGGACGCACTCCTGAAGCACATCCGGGAGGCGGGCCTCACCACGGCGTGGACCGAGCAGGACCCCGCGTACGAGGAGGCCGTGGCGGCGTTCCTGAAGGCGGGCCCGTGCGGGACGCCGGGGCAGCTCGTCGCCGACTTCAGGAAAACGCTGGAGCCGTACGTGCGGGCGAACGTCCTCGGGGCCGCCCTGGCCCATCTGACGATGCCGGGCGTACCGGACCTCTACCAGGGCACGGAGTCCGAGTACCGGGCCCTGGTGGACCCGGACAACCGGCGGCCGGTGTCCTTCCCTCCCGAGAACCCGGACGCCCTGTCCGCCGAGAAGGCGGCGCTCACCTCGGCGGCGCTGCGGCTGCGGCGGCGGCGCCCGGAGGTCTTCGGCGAGTCCGCCGCCTACGAGCCGCTGCCCGCCCGGGGGGAGGGGGCCGCGCACTGCCTGGCGTTCGCGCGCTCCGGGGAGGTGATCACCGCCGTCACCCGGCTGCCGGCCCGCCTGGAGGAGGCCGGCGGCTGGCGCGGCACGGAGCTGCCGCTGCCCGCGGGGCGGTGGACCGACCTGCTCGCGCCCGGACGGGAGTTCACGGGGCACGCACGCGTGGAGGAACTGTTCGGGAGTTCGCCCGTGGCGCTGCTGGAGCGGGCGGACGGCTCCGCGCCGGGCGGCTGAGCGGCGGCGCCCGCATACCTGCGCGGGGCGCGCCGGCCGGCCGGGGCGGATCGCCGTCCCGGCCCGCCGGGGCGTGCTGCCGGGCGCTCCCCGCGGGCGCCCCCGCAGGTACTTGACAGTTCACCCAGTCCATGGAGTACTGCGGTTGCGACGCAGTGCGGACCAAGTCGGGGGTGAGTCTGCTGCCGGAGCTGCGCTACCCCACTGTCGGCGAACTGGTCCGCCGCGCCCGGGCCCTGGCGGCCCACCGGCCGGGCCTGTGCTCTCTCCGACAGGTCGGCACCTCGCGCGCTGGCCGCCCCCTGCACCTGTTGTCCGTGGGCCGTGCCCGGCACTCCGTGCTGGTCGTCGCGGGCGCCCACGCCAACGAGCCGACCGGCGGCTCCACCCTGCTGGCCCTGGCGGACCGGGTGCTGCGCGAGCGGTCGCTGCGGAGCGACACCTCCTGGCACTTCCTGCTGTGCGCGGACCCGGACGGGGCGGGCCTCCATGTGACGCCGGCCCCGCGCACCCTCCTCGACTACCACCTCGGCTTCTTCCGCCCCGCCGGGCCCGAGCAGCCCGAGTGGTCGCCCTCCGTGCTGCCGCCCGGCCGGCTGCCGCCCGAGACCCGCGCCCTCCTCCGGGTGATCGACGAGGTGCGCCCCTACCTCCAGGTGACGCTGCACGCCACCGATCTGGGCGGCAGCTGGGTGCAGCTCACGAAGGACGTCCCGGGGCTCGCCGAGCCGTTCGCCAAGTCCGCGGCGGAGCTGAACATCCCGGTGGAGACCGGCGCCTCGGACGCCGCGGGCTGGCCGGCCTCCGGGCCCGGGGTGCATGTGATGCCCCCGCCCGGCTCGGACCCGGCGTACCCCAGTACACCGGACGACGCCCGGCTGAGCACCTGGTACCGGGCCCACCGGTACGGCGGTCTGACCGCGGTCGTCGAGGTGCCGATGTGGGCCAGCGACCTGGTGGACGACCCCGCGCCGCACCCCGCGCCGGCGGCGGCGATGCGACGCCTGGCGCACCGGCTCCGCCAGGACGCGCGACAGGTCGACGACGTCCTCGCCGGGGCGCTGCCGCGGCTGACCGGGCCCGGGGGCCCGCTGCTGCGTGCCGCCAGATGGGCACTGGAGCTGGTCCCCGGTCTGGCGGACGACTGGGACCGGCCGCCGCCCGCGGGGACCACGAGGGCCCATGTGGTGAGTGTGGACGCGTTCGGCCGCCGGCTGCCGCTGCGCGCCGCGGCGATGCTCCTGCGGGTCCTGCGGGAGGCCGACGACCGGGCCGCGCCCCGGCTGGAGCGCCTGGTCGTGTCCTGGAGCGACGCCTTCGCCGACCGTTTCCGGGCGCGCTGGGTGCCGCTGGAGCACCAGGTCGAGCACCAGAGCCGCACGGTGGTGGCCGCGGCGCGGCACGCCCGGGACCGGGTGGGGTGAGAGCCCGGGCGGGTCAGTGCGGCAGCGCGAACACCGCCCCCGTGCGCGCCGCCATGACACAGGCGTTGGCGAACGTCTCCCGGTACGTGATCGGGCGGCCGTCCCACCGGCCGCGCGCGGAGGCGGACACCGGCGCGTGGACCATCGGGCAGTACGCCTCCTTGAGCGGGATCCGCCCGACCTCGCCGCGCGCGGCACGGAGTTCCCCGCAGGCGCGTTCGGCCTGCTCGTGTCCCTGGGGCGGGTCGCAGAGCAGGAGCGTGCCGCGGGTGCCACCGGAGCGGGTGTCGCCGCTGGTGACCGTCACGTAGAGCCAGTCGGCCGGGAGCGACTCCGGGAACGTCGTCGCCCGGGCCGGCACCGGCCCCGCCGCGAGGAGTGCGCAGGCGGCCAGCAGACAGGCCCGTACCGCCATGGTCGCTTTCTGGTGGTTCGTCATTTCCTGGTCATCGGCACGCGGGGCCCCCGGGCCCACCCCGGCTCACTCGAACGGCACTTCGGCCCTGATCGCGGGCGGGCCGGACGGACGTGTCCCGGGGCCGGGCGCGGGACCCCGGCCCCGGGCCAGGTCGAACGCGGCGAGCACCACCCGCGCCTGGTACTCGGCCTGCCGCGCGACCGGGATGAAGCGTGCCTCGTGGCCGTCGTGGAAGTCCGCACACCACGCGTCGATGAGCGGGTCGAGGACCGCCGCGGCGCCGTACGGATCCCGTCCGGCGGTCACGAGCTGGTGCAGCAGTCCCGCCGCGCGCAGCGCGAGCCGGCGGGCGCAGATGCGCAGCGCGGTCAGCCGGGCCGTGGTGAGCGGCGGCAGCGGGCGGGCGCCGCCGTGGCCGTCCGCGGGCGCGGCGGTGTCGGGGTCCCACGCGTCGGCGAGGCCGGGACAGACCAGCAGGTAGTCGTCGACGGGCGCCAGGAGACGGTCCACGTCCCGGGCCGGGCCCAGGTGGGGGCGGACCCGGGCCAGCAGGCCCTCGATGCGGGCCGTGTCGCCGCGCAGGGTCCGGGCGACGTCCCTCAGGGCCTCTTCGGGGTCGGCTGGCGGCGAGGGGTCCTGCACGGCCGCCACGCCCCACATGGGCGCCTCCACGACCGCGGTGACCGTTCCGTAGGGGTGCGGGTGGAACCAGGTGGACTCCACCGCGGCCTCCGTGAGGGCCGCGGCCAGGCCGCCGCGGCGCGGGGGCGGGATCCGGAAGACCGAGGGTCCGAGGGCGGGCCAGTACATCGTGTCGTACGGCCCGAGTTCCAGGGGGATGTCCGTGCGCGTCGCGATGTGCGCGAGGCGGGGCGCGAGGCCGGGCAGGTCCCGGGTGAGCTCGACGAAGCCGCCGCCCACGTCGACGCCGTGCAGGGAGCACTGGAAGAAGGGGCGCAGTTCGTCCTGGAGGGCGAGCAGGGCCCGGGTCTCCGGCAGGGCGGCCCGCGCGGCGCCGTCGGGCAGCCACTCCGGCTGCTCCGTGAAGCCGGGCCGGAAGAAGTGCCGGAAGTGGTGGCCGAGGGTGTACGGGCCGGGCAGCCAGCCCTCGTTGCGGCGGGAGCCGTCGGGGTCGAGGCACAGCAGGAGGTTCCAGGTGACGTCGGCGCCGTCGCACAGCCGGGGGTCGGCGAGGGCCCTCTCGGCGAGCCGCAGGACGGTGGCGCCGCCGACCGGCTCGTTGGCGTGCGGGCCCGCGACGACGAGGACCTGGCGGCTGCCGTGTCCGACGGACAGGAGCCGCAGCGGAAGTCCGGTCCGGGAGGTGCCCACCCGGCGCAGCCGGGCGTCCCGTGGGCGGCGCTGCACGAGGGCGGCGGCCCGGACGTCCAGTTCGTGGACGGACGGGTAGCGGAGGAGTGGCGGCAGGGTCTTACCTCCGCGACGGGTTACCACCGGTTCACTTGCTGTACATGTGTACGCACAGTGAGTCACGGCGACGGTGGTACGTCAACACCGGTGCACGAGGAAAGCCCGCACGGGCGCGGAGCCGGGCGGTGTCCGCGGAGTTCTGTCCGACCGTTTCCTTCGGTTCAGCCGCGGTCGGCGGCGAGCCGGAACGCCATCCGGCCGAAGCTGACCTGGTCGCCGACCTGGACGACGGCGGCGCTGATCACCCTGCGGCCGTTCACGGAGGTGCCGTTGGTCGAGCCGAGGTCGCGCAGTACCCACAGGCCGCCCTGCCGGGTGAGTTCGGCGTGCACCCGGGACACCGTCTCGTGACTGAGCCGCAGACCGCTGGCCGGATCGCGCCCTATGCGCAGCGGGTACGGGCTCTCCGGGCGGGGCAGCAGCAGCTTGGGGAGCCGCTCGGCCTGCCAGGCCCGGCGCAGCCGCACGGGGAATCCGGAGACGGCCTCGACCGTGCCGAACAGCATCCGGGACCAGCGGCCCTCGGTCCGCAGGTCGGCGGTGAGCGCGGCCAGCTCGTCCGAGGTCCGGGCGGCGAACGCCAGCTCCATCCGCGAGACGAACGTGTCGTGCGAGAGCCTGCCCAGGGCGGCGCCCTCCCGCAGCGCCTTCAGCGTCCTGTCCCGTTCGGCGTCCGACAGCCGCACGGGAGCGGGATAGGTGTGGAACTCGGAGGACGACGTCACGAAGCTGATTGTCTGGCAGCACGGCCGGAGTGTCCAGGAAACGCAGCACCTCAGCGGAGTGCGGACTTCGGGTCCGGCCGTTTCACCTCCCCCGATCGAGGGGATCCGAAGGTGGATTGATCTCGTTTGACGCACCATGGGACCGGGCGAGGTCACGGTGAGCAGACGAGGGAGAACCGTCCGTGCAGTTCGAGGTGTGGGCACCACAGGCCGACCGCATGACGCTCCACTGCGCGGACACCACGCGCGCGTTGGAGCCCGATCCCGAGCGCGTGGGGTGGTGGCGGGCAGCGGCCGAGGCACAGGACGGCACGCGGTACGGGTTCGCGGTGGACGACGGCCCGGTGCTGCCGGATCCGCGCTCGCGCCGGCAGCCGGACGGACCCGACGGGCTGAGCGCGGTCGTCGACCACGAGCGGTACGCGTGGCGGGCCGAGTGGGCGGGGCGCGGGCTGCCGGGCGCCGTGCTGTACGAGCTGCACGTGGGCACGTACACCCGCGAGGGCACGCTGGACGCGGCCGCCGAGCGGCTCGGGCATCTGGTGGAACTGGGCGTCACGCACGTCGAGTTGATGCCCCTGTGCCCGTTCCCCGGCCGGCACGGCTGGGGGTACGAGGGAGTGTCGCTGTGGGCCGTGCACGAACCGTACGGCGGCCCCGAGGCCCTGAAGCGCTTCGTCGACCGGGCGCACGAACTGGGCCTCGGTGTCGTCCTGGACGTCGTGCACAACCACCTGGGCCCGTCCGGCAACTACCTGCCCGCCTTCGGGCCCTACTTCACGGACACGCACCACACGCCGTGGGGTTCGGCCGTGAACCTGGACGCGCCCGGCTCGGACGAGGTGCGCGCCTTCCTGATCGGCAGCGCCCTGTCGTGGCTGCGCGACTACCGGATGGACGGGCTGCGCCTGGACGCGGTGCACGCGCTGTACGACACACGCGCGTGCCACTTCCTGGAGGAGCTGTCGGCCGCCGTGGACGCGCTCTCCGCGGAGGTGGACCGGCCGCTGTTCCTCGTCGCCGAGTCGGACCTCGGCGATCCGCGGCTGATCACACCCCGCAAGGAGAACGGGCTCGGGCTGCACGCGCAGTGGAACGACGACTTCCACCACGCCCTGCACACCGCACTGACCGGTGAGACGCAGGGCTACTACGCGGACTTCGGCCGCTCCCCGCTGGCCGCCGTCGCCAAGACACTGACGGCGGGCTACTTCCACGACGGCACGTACTCCAGCTTCCGGGGCCGGCGGCACGGCCGTCCCCTGGACGTCACGCGGGTCGCCGGGCACCGCCTGCTCGGCTACTCGCAGACCCACGACCAGATCGGCAACCGCGCCCTGGGCGACCGGCTGTCGGCCTCCCTGTCCCCCGGCCTGCTGGCGTGCGCGGCCGCGCTGACGCTCACGGGACCGTTCACGCCGATGCTGTTCATGGGTGAGGAGTGGGCGGCCGGCACGCCCTGGCAGTTCTTCACGGACCACACGGATCCCGAGCTGGCGGATGCCGTGCGGCGGGGCAGACGGCGGGAGTTCGGGGCACACGGATGGGCCGAGGACGACATCCCCGACCCGCAGGACCCCGCCACCCGTGACCGCTCCTGCCTCGACTGGTCGGAGCCGGCCGGCGGGATCCACGCGCGCGTGCTCGCCTGGTACCGCGAGCTCATCGCGCTGCGGCACGCCCAGCCCGACCTCACGGACCCCGATCTCGCGGACGTGAAGGTCGCCTTCGACGAGAACGCCCGCTGGCTCGCCTTCCGCCGCGGTGACGTCCGGGTGGCCGTGAACCTCGGCAAGGACCGCGCGGCGATCCCCCTGGGTGCCCGCCAGGCGCGCGTGCTGGCCGCCTGGGAGCCGGTGGAGCTCCCCGGCGAGGACGGACTGCTCGGGCTGCCGGGCGAGTCGTGCGTGGTGCTGTTGCAAGGGTGACGGGGGCTCCGCCGGGGATGTGACGACGTGCGGCTCCGGTGGGGGCCGGCCGCGCAGTTCCCCACGCCCCTGAAAAGGGGGCGCGGGGAACTGCGCGGTCTTTGGGGGGCGCCCCGCAGGTCGTCACAAGGGCTCGTCCGTGACCCGTTCCAACAGGATCGGCTCCCAGGAGCGCAGCAGTTGGGCGCGCAACACCGACAGCCGGGCCTCGTCGTGGTGGCGCAGGCGGTCGGCGAGGCGGATCAGGGCGTCGCAGCGGGCGAGCCACAGGCCGCGCAGGCAGGGGCGGGCGCCGTAGCCGGCGAGGGTGGCCGCCCGGACGGCCGCGGGGGCGCCGACGGCCAGGGCGAGGCCCGCGATGTCCTCGCCGGGGTCACCGACCACGGCGTCGGTCCAGCCGAGGACCCCGCGGACGCGTCCGTCGCCGCCGACCACGAGGTGCTCGCCCGTCAGGTCGTGGTGGACGAGGAAGGCCGCGCCCGGCTGCGGGGTGAGCTGGGCGGCGGTGGGCGCCGCGAGCTGCTGGAGCCTCGCGGGGTCGAACTCGTCGGCCGCGCCGAGCCGTTCGGCGGCACGTCCGGCCGCGGTCCGGAGCGCTTCGAGGGACCGGGGCGCCGCCTCGGGCACGCCGAGCGCCTCGGCCTGCCGTCCCGGCACCTCGCGCAGTCCGGTGAGCAGCCCCGCCAGGTCGGCCTCGCCGACGGCGGAGACGTCCCGCTGTTCGCCGGACCCGCCGGGGATCAGCGTGTCGAGCGTGTACGTCAGACCGCTCGCCCATTCGCCGTGCGCGATGCTCACCGGGACGGCGACGCCGATGTGCGGGCGTACCAGGTCGCGCAGCCGCAGTTCGCGGCGCTGGCGCCGGGCGGCCGCGCGGTCCGGGGCGAGCCGCAGCACATGGCGGGCGCCCACGAACCAGGTGAGGTGCCCGCCGCCCTCGGCGGCGGGCGTGATCCTGGTGCCGCCGCCGTCCGGGAGCAGGGAGCGGACGAGGCGTCGCACGGTGTCCGCGGTGGGTGTCGCTGCCTGGGTCATGGTCGCGCCGTCCGCCGTTGGGGAGTCCGGGGTGCGGGGTGTGCCGTGGTGGCTGCCGGGAGCCGTCAGTCCACGACGGCCATCTCCCGGGGGGTGTCGTTGAGGCGGCGTCCGCCGTCCTCGGTGACCGTCACGATGTCCTCGATGCGTACCCCGAAGCGGCCCGGCAGATAGATGCCGGGCTCCACGGAGAAGCACATCCCGGGCACGAGCGGCTGCTCCTCGCCCTCGATCATGTACGGCGGCTCGTGGGTGGTGACGCCGATGCCGTGCCCGGTGCGGTGGATGAAGCGGTCTCCGTGGCCGGCCTCGGTGATGAGGGCGCGGGCGACCCGGTCGACGTCCTGGCAGGCGACACCGGGCCGCACGGCCTCGAAGGCGGCCTGCTGGGCGGCGCGGACGATGTCGTGGACGCGCTGCTCCTCGGCGGTCGGCTCGCCGACGTGCACCGTGCGGGAGGTGTCGGAGCCGTAGCCGTGTCTGAGCCCGCCGAAGTCGAGGACGACCGTGTCGCCGCGCTCGATGACCCGGTCCCCCGCCTCGTGGTGCGGGTCGGCGCCGTTCGGACCCGAGCCGACCACCGTGAAGTCCACCTGCTCGTGTCCGTACTCGCGCAGCAGGCCGGCGAGGTCCCCGGCGACGTCCGACTCGCGGCGCCCCGCGAAGGGGACCTTCAGGATCTCCTCGTACGTGGCGTCCGCGGCGGCGCCCGCCGCCGCCAGCCGCTCCAGTTCGGCGGCGTCCTTGACGGCCCGCAGCATCGGCAGTCCCTCGGTGAGGGAGACGTAGGAGGTGCCGGGCAGTGCTTTCTGCAGGCCCAGCAGGTGCAGCGCCCAGGCGTTGTCGCTGACGCCGAAGCGGGCGCCCGCCCCGCCCTTGAGGCTGTGGAGCACGCCCGAGGCGTCGAGGAGCCGGGCCGTCGCGGCGTACGGGTCGTCGCCGTCGGTCCAGTCGCGCAGGGTCAGCGCGGGCGCGCCCACGGCCCTCTCCGCGTCCGGGGCCTCCAGGGTGGGTACGACGAGCACGGGTTCCTGTCCGGCGGCGAGCACCAGGAGGGTGAGCCGCTCGGTGGCCGCGGGCGGGGCGTAGCCGGTGAGCCAGACGAGGTCGGGTCCGGGTGCGACCAGCACCCCGGCGAGCCCCGCCGCCGCGGCGGCCCGGACGGCGCGCTCCATCCGGGCCTGGTAGTCGCCGGCGGTGAAGGGCGCGGGCGTGCCGGTCATCACGTTCCTCCGTGGTCGTCAGGGGGTACGGGCAGCATCCTGCCCGTACGGCGGAGGTGACGCGAGCCGGTCGGCGCCACTTCCGGGACCCGCCGGGCGCCGGAGCGCGCCGGGCGGGTCCCGGACCGGCCGCGCCGGGCGCCGGTCCGCCGGTCCCCTGCGGGCTCAGAGGGCCGCGGTGAAGGGGGTCGGCCGGGTCGTGCCGGTCGTGCCGAACGGCAGTTCCGGGAGCTGTCCCGGCACGAAGCCGTGGGCGCGGCGGGCCAGGTCGGCGGCTCCGTAACGGCGGCAGCCGTAGTGCCAGTTCAGGATGCCGGCCAGCCAGTTCTGCAGCTCGACGACATAGCCCTCCATGATCGCGCGGGCCTCGTCCGAGAGCCCGAAGTCCTCGTACAGGATCGGGAACTCATGGGCGGCGACATGCTGGAACTGCCGCATGCGCTGGGTCATGAGGTCGTGGACGATGCCCAGCCCCGTCGGGTAGTCGCAGCCGAAGAAGTTCTGCACGACGAGGATCAGGTTGTGCACCTCGCCCTCGTACTCGATCTCCTTCTGGTACGAGAAGACGTCGTTGATGAGCATCCCGTAGTCGATCGCGGCGTTCTCCAGCGACCGTACGGGACCACTGCGGTAGACCTCCGGCGGCACCGCGGGGCCGTGGCCCAGACGGCACAGGCTCATGGTGAGGTCGGAGCCGAAGGTGGCACGGCGCATCTCCAGGTAGTCGACGGGGTCGGGGATGCGGTTCTGCAGCTGGTTGGACAGCTCCCACACCCAGCTCTCGGTCATGACCTCCACCGCGGCCCGCATGGTGCGGCGCGCGTCCGGCGTCATCGTGGCCGTCGTGCGGCGCCAGAGGTCGGCGAGGCCGCGCTCCATCGCGTTGGCCGGGGGCGGGATCTCCTCGCCCTCGACGGGCATGCAGGCGGACAGCCGCGCGGTGCACACCTTCGCGGCGGCCAGATCCCTGCAGTGCCCGAACACCATCGGGTAGTAGTCGTCGCCGTACGTCCCCCACACGAGCCACTGCGCGCTGAGGTCCAAAGCCTCCGGAGTGCCGTCCGGATCGAGGCCCGCCGAGCACAGCGGCAGGTCGTAGGCGGCGAGCTTGTCCTCGTCCCAGACGCCCTCCTGGAGGATGCCCATGCTGTGCGCCCACGGGGTGATGCGCCGCCTGGCCCCGTCCAGGTCGGCGTTCAGCCGTACCTGGAAGGGCATGAAGAAGTCGGGCAGCAGGGAGGGGCCCACCTTCTGGTACGGCACGTACGTGTAGGCGCGCAGCCGGTCGGTCCCGGCGGCGGCGAGCAGCGCCCCGACGTCGGCGGCCGAGGTGCCGAGCCCGGTGGGACCGTTCAGCGGCGAGGTCTTCAGTGCCCCTTCGTTCATGTACCGGCTCGACCGCATGTGCCATTCGTGGCCGCCCGCCTGCCAGTCCTGCAGCCCCTGCGCGTACGCGGCGACGGCACGGACCTCGTCCGGGGTGAGGCCCTTCTCCAGGGCCAGCGCGGGGACCTCGGTGAGCGCCGTGTGGTCGAACTGGTGGAGGCGCGAGGAGAGGATGTCGTTCACGGTGTCGGCGGCCTGCTGGGTCGTGCAGCCGAAGAACGTCTCCAGGACGAGCACCCCGTTGGACAGCTCACCCTCCTCCTCGACCTCCCGCTGGTACGAGAACAGGTCGTTGCGCAGGTGGACCGCGTCGGCGAAGGTCTCCATGAGCACGCGCAGCGGCCGGGAGCCGGCGATCCGCTCGGGCACCTCCGCTCGCGCGTACTCCACGAGCCCGGCCGACCAGGGGGCGCCGCCGACCTTGCGGCGCATCTCGATGTACTCGACGGGGTTCGCGATCCGCCCTTCGTTGATGTTGGACAGCTCCCACATCGACTCGTTCAGCAGATGCTCGGTGGCCTCGGCGAAGCGCCTGCGCCATCCCGCCGACATCGAGGGGACCGTGCGTGTCCAGAGGTCGGCGAGGCCGGCCTCGACCGGGTTCTGCGGTTCGGGTACGGGGGCCGACAGGTCCAGCGGCATGAAGAGCGGCAGGCGGTCCAGGTACGCCTTGCCGCCGGAGCGGTCCTGGCTGCGCTTGAAGGTTTCCAGGAAGTGGTCGTCGAAGAAGAACACCCACACGTACCAGTCGGTGATGAGCGAGAGGGCGGGGCCGTCGCACTCGGGATGCGTGTACGCGCACAGGAGTCCGTAGTCGTGCGCGTCGAGGTCGGACTGCTCCCAGATGCCGGAGCCCTCCAGCATGCCCATTTCGCGGGCCCATGCACTCGTGTGGGCGCGTGCCTCGTCGACGTGCGGGTTCAGCCGCGCGGGGTACGGCAGGTAGAAGTGCGGGAGTTCGAACGGCTGCGTCATGGGGCGGCCCTACCCATGGCCATCCGGGGGCACCCGCGGGGCGGGACATGATCGCACCATCGCGTGAACGGATGAGTAGGCGGGCGCCGACCGGGGAAGGGGCGCCCTTTTCACTGCCGGGCCGGACGTCGGCGCCGTCCCCGCGCCGTCCGTCACAGCACCTCGGTGCTGTGACGGACGGCGGCCCGGACCGGGCCCGGGTCAGTGCTGCTGGGTCTTCTGCGGTGTGACTTCGCTCGGCCGTACGACGACGTACCCCTCCCCCTGGAGCATCAGCTGCACGGCCTCGCCCGAGCCGCCGCGGATCATCGAGCCGATGGACTGCGATCGGTGCAGCGAGGTCTGCAGGTTGGCCGTCCAGCCGACGACCGCGTCCGTGTCGACGTACACCGGCCACTGCGGGGAGACCGGGATGACCAGCGGATTGCCGTCGCAGACGAGACCGAGCCTGCCCTGCCCGGTGAAGACGCTGTTGAACAGGCCGCCGCCGGTGACACCGGCACCCTTCACCGTCTTGATCTCGTACTGCAACGAGGCGTCGAAACACAGGACGTTGCGGCCGTTGACGGTGAAGACGTCACCGGGGTCGATGTCGATGATGAAGCAGTTCTGCGCCTCGTGCGCGAACCACGCCTCCCCCTGTCCGCGCACCGCCATGAGCGGCAGACCCTCACCGGTGACGGCCCGTTTGAGCATGCCGCCGACGCCCTGGCCCTTGCGCTCGAACTGCAGATTGCCGCGGTAGGCGATCATCGCTCCCTGCCGGGCGAGCATCTCGCCGTTGACGGCGTACCTGATCGACTTCGCGTTCTGCACGCTCATGCCCGCCGTGGCGGCCGGCTGCACCATGTACTCGTTGGAAAACAGATCACCCTTCATGGGGGCATCCTGTCCCGGCCTGCGTCCGTTCCACCATCCCGCGACGGAAGAAAGGGCGGGGGCGGTCGACGCCCGCTCGCGTCGACCGCCCCCGCGGGGCCTTTCGGCCCCACCCTGTGGGGGGTGGCAGGGTGCTCCAGGGGGTGTTACCCACGGTTCGACCGCGGTTCGACGATAGGGGGCACCGCCGCCCGGCGGATACGGGGAAAACCCTCGATCCGTGGCGGGCACCCCTACGACGGCACCGCGGCGGCGTCGTCGGTGGACGCGAGGAACTGCGTGGCGGCGAGTTCGGCGTACAGCGGGTCGCCCGTGACGAGTTCGCGGTGGGTGCCGACGGCCCGTACCCGCCCGGCGTCCATGACGACGATGCGGTCCGCCATGGTGACGGTGGACAGCCGGTGGGCGACGACCAGCACCGTGGTGGTGCGGGCGACGTCGGCGACCGTGTCGCGCAGCGCGGCCTCGTTGACCGCGTCGAGCTGGCTGGTGGCCTCGTCGAGCAGCAGCAGCCGGGGCCGCCGCAGCAGGGCGCGGGCGATGGCGACCCGCTGCCGCTCACCACCGGAGAGCTTGGTGCCGCGGTGGCCCACGAGGGTGTCCACGCCCTTCGGCAGCCGGTCGACGAGGGAGTCGAGCCGGGTGGTCCTGAGCGCGCGGAGCAGTTCGCTCTCGTCGGCGTCGGGGTTGCCGAGCAGCAGGTTGTCGCGGAGGCTGCCGGACAGGACGGGCGCGTCCTGCTCCACGTAGCCGATGGCCGACCGCAGCCCGGACACGTCCCAGTCGGTGAGGTCGCGGCCGTCCAGCGTGATGCTTCCCTCGTCGGGGTCGTAGAACCGCTCGACGAGCGAGAACACGGTGGTCTTGCCCGCGCCGGAAGGTCCCACGAAGGCGGTCATGCCGCGCGGGGGCACGGTGAAGGTCACACCGTGGTGGACGTACGGCAGGTCCTCGTCGTAGCGGAAGCGGACGTCCCGGAAGGCGACCGAGGCCGGTTCGGCGCCGGGTCCCGGCAGCGGCGCGGGCTCGGCGGCCGGCTCGGCGGGCAGCCGGCGGGCCTCCTCGATACGGGCCAGGGCGGCCGAGCCGGTCTGGTACTGGGCGACCGCCGCGACGACCTGCTGGATCGGCGACATCAGGTAGAAGACGTACAGCAGGAAGGCGACGAGGGTGCCGATGTCGACGGCCCCCGTGGCGACCCGTGCGCCACCGACGGCGAGGACGGTGATGAAGGCGATCTGCATCGACAGCCCGGCCGTGTTCCCGGCCAGCGCCGACCACTTGGCGGCCCGGACGCTCTGCCGCCAGGACTCCTCGGCCGCCGCGTGCACGGCCTGCTCCTCGCGGTGCTCGGCGCCGGACGCCTTGATGGTCCGCAGCGCGCCCAGGGTCCGCTCCAGTGAGGCGCCCATCGCGCCGACCGCGTCCTGGGCCCGCCGGCTCGCCCGGTTGATGCGCGGCACGATCACGCCGATGACCGTGCCCGCGGCCAGGACCACGCCCAGGGTGACGGCGGTGAGCACGGGGTCGACGAACCCCATCAGCGCGAGGGTGGCCACCAGGGTGAGCCCGCCCGTGCCGAGACCCACCAGCGAGTCGGTGGTGACCTCGCGCAGCAGGGTGGTGTCCGAGGTGATGCGGGCCATCAGGTCACCGGGCTCGCTGCGGTCGACGGCGGCTATGCGCAGGCGCAGCAGGTGCGAGACCAGTCCGCGCCGCGCCCCCAGCACGACGGACTCGGCGGTGTACCGCAGTACGTACGAACCGAGGGCGCCGATCGCGGCGTTGGCCACGACCAGGCCGGACATGGCCAGCAGCGCGCCGGTGATCGCCCGGTCGTGTCCGAGGTCGTCGATCAGCGATCTGGCCACCAGCGGCAGCGCGAGCCCCGCGGCGCCGGTCAGCAGCGACAGCACGGCCCCGAGCAGCAGGGTCCAGCGGTACGGGCGGACGTAGGCGAGGAGCAGCCGCCACGACGGGGTGGCTGCTGTTTCGGTCGGCTGGGCCTGCGGCACGGTGTTCCCCCTGGACGGTCGGCTTCCCCTGCCCCTCCCGGCCGGTGTCCCGCCGCCCCGGCGACTCGGTGTCCTCGCCGGGGCCGTCGTTCAGGTCTTCGTCGAGGCCGTCGTCGGGGCCGCCGTCGAGTCGGAGCGGAAGGGGTCGTAGAAGTATCGCCGATGCCCCGCCGGAGAGGTTCCGGCAGACCCGGCGGGGCCGTTCGTCCGGGGAGGGTGCGGCTCAGTTCCCGCCGGCGAGGGACCAGCGCGGGACGCTGCCCGCGAGGCGGCACGCGAGGAAGTACAGGGGGATCGGCGGGGTGTACGGCGAGTCGCCGGCCGCGTTGTGGATCAGGCGGGGCCGCGCGGAGAGGAGACCGCGGCGGATCCGGGTCCAGGACGGGTCGGCGCGGTGGGCGCCGACGGTGTAGGTGACCGAGGGCGGCCAGCTGACACCGATGTGGGATCCGGCGGGGACGATCCACCACCAGCGCTCGTCGTCCGCGGAGCCGTCGGCGAAGACGCAGCCGACGCGGGGCAGACAGTCCAGGATGCGTTCGCCGTGTTCCCGGGACGTGCCCACCACGTCGCACCCCAGACCGGTGCGCAGTTCGGTGGGGATGACCAGTCGGATCGGACGCTCGGAGGGGGACGTCACGGCGGTACGTGACCACGGGTCAGGGACGTGCTGCAGTTCCATGAGGCAGGGATCCTTCGGCCGAGTGGGGGGTGGGCCGGGTGAGGTGGACGGTGGGCACGGGCCCGGTGGGGGCGAGTTCCCGTGGCTCCGGTGACGACGGCGGGCACGGCGGGGCGGTCTCCGGCCCCGCGGGCAGTACGGCCCAGACGACGCGCCCGGAGCCGTGCGCGGTGTCCCGCACGCCCCAGTCGCTGCTGAGCGTGCCGACCAGCAGGAGTCCGCGGCCGCCCTGGTCGTCGGGTCCCGCGGTGCGCTGCGCGGGGATCGCCAGGCCGCGGTTCTGGTCCTCGACCTCCAGGTGGAGGCGGTGTCCGTCGGTGCGCAGTCTGCACACGATCCATCTGCTCGCCGTGTGCGTGAGCGCGTTGGTGACGAGTTCGGAGGTCACCAGGACAGCGTTGTCACACGCCTCGGGGTCCGTGTCCCACGCGTCGAGCAGTTCGCGCACGTTGCGGCGGGCCAGACCCACCGAGGCGGGTATCGGGGGGAGGCCGAACGCTCCCGTTCTGTGCGGGGGCGTCTTCGCGGGCAGTCGGCCCAATGGCTTGGGGAGAGAGGGCGGAGCCATCGCCGTTCGCCTTTCGTCTGCCTTCGCGCCGGGGGTCAGACCGGCGCCGGTACCGCACGGACCGGTGGTGCCCCGAGGCGCGCGCACCTCGTCGCGGGTGACGGACGGTGACGACCCGCGGTCCGTTCTCCCCCAACTGGGCCGCGTCGTCACGCCGTTCATCCGGCCGGACGGTACGCCCTACTGTGGCACCTGCCAACATCAGCTCGCAACCGGCAAGTTGAAAATTGCAATTCGCGAGGTGCATGCTTCGTCCGTCGAACGGGTGATCGTGACAGACTGCGATCTCGAAGCCCGCTGTGAGGGGGTAAGGCGTGACCGCGGAGACAGACTGGGGTGGCGCGCCCTCCGTCCTGCGCATGATCCTCGGCAGGCAACTGGAGGAACTGCGCACCCGGGCCGGACTCACGTTCGAGCAAGCGGGCGAGGCGCTCGGGGTCAGCCACTCCACCATCCGCCGCATGGAGGCCGCCAAGGTGGCCCGGCTCAGACTCCCGGACGCGGAGAAGCTGCTCCACATCTACGGCGTGCACGACCAGCAGGAGATCGACACCTTCCTGAAGTCGGTCCGCGAGGCGAACAAGCGCGGCTGGTGGCACACGTACCGCGATGTGCTGCCCGACTGGTTCGCCGCCTATCTGAGCCTTGAGCAGGCGGCGCTGCAGATCCGCGCGTACGAGGCGCAGTTCGTGCACGGGCTGCTGCAGACCGAGGAGTACGCGCGCGCCCTCCTGGGCGCCGGCAACCCGCACGCCCCGAAAGAGGCGACGGACCGCAGGGTGGCCCTGCGCATGCGGCGCCAGGAGCTGCTCTCCCGGCCGTCGCCGCCGCGTGTGTGGATCGTGATGGACGAGACGGTGCTGCGGTGGCCGGTCGGCGGTCCCGAGGTGATGCGCGCCCAGATCGACCACCTGATCGAGGTCAACTCGCTGCCGCAGGTCACCCTGCAGATCATGCCGTTCAGGAACGGCCCGCACCCGGCCATGCGGGCCGGCGCGTTCCACCTCTTCCGGTTCCGGGCGCGCGAGCTGCCCGACATCGTCTATCTCAGCGGCCTGGTGGGCGCTGTGTACCTGGACAAGGACGACGACGTCGTGGTCTACCGCGAGGCCCTGGACCGGCTGGGCGCCCAGTCGGCGCCCGCCAGAAAGACCGAGGCCCTCCTCGGTGCGATCCGCAAGGAGCTCTGACGTGCACCACCACATACGCAACGGCATGCCGTCCCGCGATCTCGGTACCCGCGGCTGGTACAAGCCGTGGAGCGACGACGCGGGCGGCGCCTGCGTCGAGGCGAAGAAGCTCGGCGACGGCCGGGTCGCGCTGCGCCAGTCCACCGACCCCGACGGCCCGGCGCTGGTCTTCACCCCGCGCGAGATGACGAGTTTCCTGGCGGGCGTGAAGGCCGGCCGGGCCGACTTCCTGCTCTGAACCCCCGATTCCCCCGCTCCGGCGCGCAGTTCCGAAACTCCTGGTTCCGCTGGAGCGTTCACCGTGGACCGACGACATGATGGGAGATCGGCGTTGCCCGACAACGACGGATGGCCTGCCGACCGGATCGACACCGAGAACGCGCACTCGGCGCGCATCTACGACTACATCCTCGGAGGCAAGGACTACTACCCCGCCGACAGGGAGGCGGGTGACGCCATGGCACGGGAGTGGCCCGCCCTGCCCGTGCACATGCGGGCCAACCGCGACTGGATGAACCGCGCGGTGCGCTGGCTCGCCGAGAACGCGGGGATACGCCAGTTCCTGGACATCGGGACGGGCATCCCCACCTCCCCCAACCTCCACGAGATCGCCCAGTCGGTGGCCCCCGAGTCCCGGGTGGTCTACGTGGACAACGACCCCATCGTCCTCACCCTGTCCCAGGGGCTGCTCGCCAGCAGCCCGGAGGGCAGGACGGCGTACATCGAGGCCGACTTCCAGCACCCGGAGGCCGTGCTCGGCTCCGCCGAGTTCCGGGAGACCCTGGACCTCGGTGAGCCGGTCGCGCTGACCGTCATCGCGATCGTCCACTTCGTGCTGGACGAGGACGACGCGGTCGGTATCGTCCGTCGCCTGCTGGACGCCCTGCCCTCGGGCAGCTACCTGGCGATGACCATCGGCACGGCCGAGTTCGCGCCGCAGGAGGTCGGGCGGGTGGCGCGTGAGTACGCGGCGCGCGGGATGCCGATGCGGCTGCGGACGATCGGTGAGGCCGAGGAGTTCTTCGAGGGACTGGAGCTGGTCGAGCCCGGCATCGTCCAGGTGCACAAGTGGCATCCGGACGGGACGGGCGAGGAGGGTGTCCGCGACGAGGACATCGCGATGTACGGGGCAGTCGCCCGCAAGCCGTAGTACTCCGTCCGGGCGTGCGGTGACGGGGCCGCCGCCCGGCCGGGGCCCGTCGCGCGGTCCCCCGCGCCCCTTCCGAGGCGCGCTCCGAACGGATTCCCGCCGTGTCCGGACAGCACCGGTACGGCCGACAGCGGTAGTGGTCGAACCCCTAAACCGGGGCCGGCCGAAAGGCGGACAACTCCGGCCATGCGGACCCTCACTTGACGACCGGGCGTTACACACGGTTGGCTCCGGCCTGCGAAGAGTCCGGACTGTCGGCACACTCGTCCCGCCGGCCGTCACGGCCACTCGACGCTTCCATCCGCTTGTCGGCCGCACAGCGAGGTGCCGTTTCCCCATGAAGCCCACTCCCTCCCGCCCCCTTCCCGCCAGAACCGCGCGCGGCACGGCCCTGGCCGCCTGCGCCGCCGTCTCCCTGCTCGCGTCCGGCTGCACCGGCTCGGACGGGGCCGACTCGGACGCCACCACGGCGGGCAAGGCGGGCGGCGCCGGGATCAAGGTCGCCCTGATCACCCACAGCGCCCCGGACGACGCGTTCTGGGAGCGGGTGCGCAAGGGAGCCGAGGCGGCGGCCGCCAAGGACGGCATCGACCTGTCGTACCGGAGCGACCCCGACGCCGCGGGCCAGGCGAAACTGGTGCGGGACGCGGTCGCCGACAAGGTCGACGGCATCGCGGTGACCCTGGCGAAGCCGGAGGCGATGAGGGGCGCGGTCGCCGCGGCGAAGTCGGCGGGCATCCCGGTGGTGGGGCTGAACTCGGGTATCGACGCCTGGAAGTCGGGCGGCATCCTGCAGTACTTCGGTCAGGACGAGAGCGTCGCGGGCCGGGCGGTCGGCGACAAGCTGGACTCGCTGCGCTCGAAGCACGCCCTCTGCGTCATCCACGAACGGGGCAACGTCGCCGTGGAGGCGCGCTGCGCCGGCGTGAAGAAGACCTTCGGCGGCCGGACCGACCTGCTCTACGTGGACGGCACCGACTCGGAGGCCCTGATCGACTCCCTCGCCGCCGCGCTGCGGCAGGATCCGACCATCGACGAAGTCGTCATGAACGGCGCCCAGTTCGCCCTGGAGGCCGTCAAGTCGGTGAAGGAGGCGGACAGCAAGGCCGAGATCGCGACCTTCGACCTCAACAACGACATCGTCAAGTCCGTGCAGCGGGGCGATGTGCAGTTCGCGGTCGACCAGCAGCCCTATCTGCAGGGATACCTCGCCGTGGACGCGTTCTGGCTGTACGAGACCAACGGGAACGTCAGCGGCGGCGGCGAGGAACCCGTGCTCACCGGACCGGCGTTCGTCACCAAGGAGAACGTCGCCTCGGTCGCCAAGTACGCGGCCAACGGGACCCGCTGAGCAACGGCACGACATGCCCGAACGGCGCGCGTCTTATAACGGCGATGACAAGGTTTGGGGTACTCACGGTGCGTACGGTCACTTGTACGGATAGCATCCTGCGGACGCCCTGTGTGTACCGGACACGCGGTCACCCGCCCGTGTCCCCCGCCCCGTCGACCACCCCTCCTCCTCCGCGACTTCCCCCTGCTCACCGCTGAACGTACTAGGACGACGATGTCTCCACGGACAGGCGCCCGCCGCCGTCTCGGCTCCATACGTCTCTCGCTGATCCTCCTGGCGCTGGTCCCCAGCGTCACCCTCGCCGCCATGTGGGGTGTGACGACGATCCAGATGTTCTCCGAGGGTCTGCGGCTGCGGGACCAGACGGGGCTGAGCAGGTCGACCGGGGCCATGGGCACCGAGGCGACCCTGGCGCTGCAGAAGGAGCGCAGCCTGTCGGCCGTGCTGATGGCCTCGCCCGGCAGCTCCCGTGCCGCCCTGGACGAGCAGCGGGAGCTCACCGACAAGGCGATCGCGACCCTGGTCGGGCAGTCCGACCGGATCCGGGAGGCGCCCACCCGGATCCGCGACCGGATGTACTCGGTCATCGCCTCGGTGGGAAGCCTGGAGTACTACCGGGGGCAGGTGGACGACCCCACCGACATCACCCCCGAGCAGGCGCTCGACCAGTACACCTCGATCATCGACGACCAGATCCACGCCTTCCAGGAGATCTCCCAGGTCGACGACGGGGACCTCACCTCGCAGGCGGGGCCGCTCGTCGCGCTCAGCCACTCCGCGGAGCTGGTCTCCCAGGAGGACGCCCAGCTGCACCTGGTCTGGCCCGCGCGCGAACTCGACGAGCCGTCGTGGAGCCACTTCACGCAGCTCGTCAACGCCCGGCGCTTCCTCGTCGAGGACCAGCTCGTCCCCTCGCTGCGCGGCTCGGTGAAGGCACAGACCGAGCGGATCCTCCAGGGCCCGGAGTGGCGGTCCCTGGAGACCGTCGAGGAGATGGTGCTCGGGGCCCGGGCGCAGGACGGCGACGGCGGGAAGATGGCCCTGCCGGACGCGCAGAAACGTTGGAACACGGCGTTCGACAAGCTCTCGGAGCAGTACAGCGCCCTGATCCGCCAGGAGACCTCGGCGCTGCTGGAACGCAGCGACGACCAGGCCCAGGGGCTGCTGATCAAGGCGGCCGCGCTGAGCGCCGGCGGACTCGTCGCACTGCTGGTGTGCGTCATCATGTCGTGGCGCATCACCCGCTCCCTGTCCCTGCGGCTGCGCGGGCTGCGGATCGCGACCCTCAGCCTGGCGGAGGAGCGGCTGCCCGACGTGGTCGCGCGGCTCGACCGCGGCGAGACGGTCGACGTGGAGTCCGCCACGCCCGAGCTGGACTACGGCCGGGACGAACTCGGTCAGGTGGCACAGGCGTTCAACACCGCCCAGCGCACGGCGGTCAACACCGCGGTGGAACTCGCCGACACCCGGCGCGGTTTCCAGAAGGTCATCCTGGGCATCGCCCGGCAGAGCCAGAACCTGGTCAACCTGCAGCTCACCAAGCTCGACGCGCTGGAGCGCGAACACCAGGACCCGAACATCCTGAAGGGCCTGTACGAACTCGACTCCACGGCGAGCCAGCTGCGCCGCTACGAGGAGAACCTCGTCATCATCAGCGGCGAGCGGCCGGGACGCAGCTGGACCGAGCCGGTCGCCCTGATCGACATCCTGCGCAGCGCGGTCGGCGAGGTGGCCGAGTACCAGCGGGTGGAGGTGCAGGCCGACGAGGAGGTGTTCCTCGCCCCGCCCGCGGTGGCCGACGTCATCCACCTGCTGGCCGAGCTCATCGACAACGCGACCACGTACTCCCCCGCGCCCAGCCCGGTCGGCGTACGGGCCGGCCTGGTCGCCAAGGGTCTCGCGGTGGAGATCGAGGACCGCGGTCTCGGCATGTCCGAGGAGGACTACTCCTCGTTCAACGCCCAGCTGGCGCAGCCTCCGCAGTTCGACGTGGTGGCGCTCGCCGACGACCTGCGGCTCGGCATGTTCGTGATCGCCCGCCTCGCCACGAGGCACGGCATCGCCGTCACGCTGCGTCCCTCGCCGTACGGGGGAACGACCGCGATCGTGCTGATCCCGCACGACATCGTGGTGCGCGAGTCCCCGGAGTCCGCCGGCGGGACCCTGGCGGAGAGCCTGGAGGCGCGGACCCCGGCCGTGGAGCCGGCCGCGGCCGCCGCCCGGAGCACGAGCGCCGGGGCCGCCGAGCCGGACGGGCCCACGCACGAGCGCCCGCGGGACGCGCAGCCCGTCGCCCGGACGCGGACGGCCGAGGTTCCCGCGGCCCGGACCGCCGCCGCCAGGTCCCATCCCGACGCGGGTGCCGCCAGGGGGCCCGGCGGCATCGCCCCGCTGCCGCGCCGGGTGCCGCAGACCAGTCTGGCCGCCGAGTTGCGCGAGGACTCCACGGCCGACGAGGCCGACGCCTCGCTGGACGACTTCACCGCGGAACGCGCGGCCTCCTCCCTCGCCGGTTTCCAGCGCGGAACGCTCCAGGCGCGTGACAACGACGCGGAACCGACGTACGACCAAGGGGAAGCAGCCACGCCCGAAGGCGCATCCGTCACCTCGACTCCGCCCGCAGACCGCTCATGAAGGACGAAGAAATGACACCCCCCATCCCCGCCACGCACAGCCAGCTCGACCAGCTGCTCACCGGACTGGTGGACCGGGTCGCCGAGGTCAACCAAGCCGTCGTGCTCTCCGAGGACGGACTGGTCGTCAGCAGGTCCACGGGGTTCCTGCGGGACGACGCCGAGCGGCTGGCGGCGACCGCGTCCGGCCTGATGAGCCTCAGCAAGGGCGTCAGCATGGACTTCCGCGGCGGACCGGTACGCCAGGCGCTCATCGAGATGGCCAACAGCTACCTGATCCTCACCACGGCGGGCCCCGGCGCCCATCTGGCGGTGCTCACCAGCAAGGGCGCGGACGTCGGGGTCGTCGCGTACCAGATGAACATGCTGGTGAAGAAGATCGGCGAGCACCTCAGCGCGGCACCGCGGGCCGGCGTCGCCACCGACACTGGCGAGTGAGGTGAACGGAGGCGACTCGGCGGGCCGTCTCGTACGGCCGTTCACGCTGACCGGCGGCCGCACCCGGCCCAGCCGCGCCGACTTCACCCTCATCACGTCGGTCACGACGGTCGATCCGCCGCCCGCCCGGGCCGCCAGACCGCAGCCCGAACACGCCCGGATCCTGCGGCTGTGCGCGAAGCCGGTCGTGGTGGCGGAGCTCGCCGCCCAGCTGGATCTGCCGGTGAGCGTGGTCTGCATCATGCTCTGCGACCTGCTGGAGGCCGGCCGGATCACCGCCCGGGCGCCGCGCGAGATCTCCCGTACCTCGGACTTGGACCTCCTGCAGAAAGTGAGGGACGGCCTTGGCCGGCTCTGACCCCGTCATCCGGGGGACCTCAGCACCCGACACGGTCAAGATCCTGATCGCCGGAGGGTTCGGCGTCGGCAAGACCACCATGGTCGGCTCGGTCAGTGAGATCGTGCCGTTGCGCACCGAGGAGCCGCTCACGGCGGCCGGCCTGGGCGTCGACGACCTGGGCGGCATCCCGGAGAAGCACGCCACCACGGTGGCGCTGGACTTCGGCCGGATCACGCTCAGCCAGGAACTCGTGCTGTACCTCTTCGGCACGCCCGGGCAGCAGCGGTTCTGGTTCATGTGGAACGACCTGGCCATCGGGGCCCTGGGCGCGGTGGTCCTGGTCGACGTCCGCCGCCCGGAGTCCAGCTTCGCCGCCATCGACTTCTTCGAGCGGCGCGAGATCCCGTTCGTGGTCGGCGTCAACGGGTTCCACGGGGAGCACCCCTACTCGCCCGAGGAGATCCGGGACGCCCTGGCGCTGCCGGAGAACGCCCACGTACTCCTGTGCGACGCCCGGGACCGGGACTCGTGCCGGGACGTGCTGATAGCGCTCATAGACCAGCTGATAGCGAACTCGGCCCGCAGCGACGGAACCGGCCGCCCGAGCAGCCTGGCCTGAGAGCTCGGGGGCGTGCGCGCGACGGCGGGCCGCCCCCGCCCCGTCGGCTCGCGGACACCGTGGCGTCACACCGGGCGGGCATGTTCCGGCCGTCCCCCTCCTGCCTCGCCTTGTGACCGTCCGCCCCGCGCCGCGCGGGTGTGACGCGGAAGGACGACGTGCGCCGTGTCCCTGATCCCGCTCGACACCGTCCCCCGGGCGCTCCCCACGCCCGCCCCCGCCCTCGCTGCCACTCCCCCCGCCGTTCCCGCTCCCGCCACGTCCTCTCGCGCCGCCCGCCTGCCTTCCGTCAGGGGCCGGACCCGCTGGGCGCTGACCCTGCTTCCGCTCCTGCTGATCGGGGCCTGGGCGGCGGTCGACCGGCACACCGTCCGTGAGGAAGGCGTCCGGCTGGCCGCCGCGGACCCCTGGTGGCTGGCGGCCGCGCTGCTGTTCACCTGCCTGGGCTGGGTGGCCGCCGCGTGCGTACGGCAGGGCGCCGTCCTGGACCGGCTGCCGCCGGGGCTGCTGCTCGCCTCGCAGTTCGCCGCCGGCGCCGCCAACCATGTGCTGCCGGCGAGCATCGGCGCCCACGCCGTCACCCTGCGCTTCCTCCAGAAGCAGGACATCCCCCTGCCCCGCGCCACCGCCTCGCTCGCCCTGTACTCCCTGGTCAAGCCGGTCGCCAAGACGCTGGTGCTGCTGGTCTTCCTCATCGCCCTCCCGGATCTGCTGCGCCTCGGTGAACTCGTCCCGGACGAACGGACCGTGCTGCTGGTCACCGGGGCCGTCACCGCCGGGGCCGTCACCGCCGCGCTGCTCGTGACGACCGTACGGCCGCTGCGCCGCCCGGCCCTCGACTGCGTGCGCACCGCCCTGACCGACGTACGGCTGCTGCACAGGCGGCCCGCCCGGATCGCGGCCCTGTGGGGCGGGTCGGCGGCGACGCCCCTGCTGCAGGGCAGCGTGATCGCCACGGTCGGCTTCTCGCTCGGGCTCCCGCTGTCCTGGGCGCAGGTGGTCCTCGCGCTGCTCCTGGCCAGCACGGCGGTCGGGGCCGTTCCCGCACCCGGCGGGATCGGGCCCGTGGACGCGGCGCTGGTGTTCACCATGGCCGCGTTCGGTGCGCCGGTCGCCCTCGCCACGACGACCGTCATCGGCTACCGCGTCCTGACCGTCTGGGTGCCCCTGCTGCCGGGCGCGCTGGTCCTGTCGGCCCTGGTCCACCGCAGGGTGCTGTGAGCCGCGGCCCGGCTACGAGGCCGTCGTGCCGCCGTGGTCGAGGCGGGCCACATGGGCCACGTTCTCGCGGTCGTCGGCGTCCGTGCCCGGCCCGGTGCCGAACCAGGCGTCGAGGATCTCCCTGAGCAGCGGCTCGGACGTCAGGCGCAGCCCCAGGGCCAGGACGTTGGCGTCGTTCCAGCGGCGGGCGCCCTCGGCCGTGTACGCGTCCGTGCACAGCGCGGCACGTACGCCGGTCACCTTGTTCGCGGCGATCGACGCGCCCGTACCGGTCCAGCAGCACACCACCGCCTGGTCCGCCCGCCCGGCCGCGACGTCACCGGCCGCCGCCGCCGAGCACACCGCCCACCGCGCGTCGTCGCCGGGCCGCAGCGCCCCGTACGCCAGCACCTCGTGGCCCCGCTCGCGCAACTCCGCGAGCAGCGAGCGGGCCACGGGTTCGTCCATGTCCGAGGAGACGGAGATCCGCATGCCGCGCAGAATACTCCGCGGGACGTGGCGTGGCCGGGCGTGCCTCAGGCGAACAGGGCGGTGATCAGGGCGATGTCGTCGTCCTTGTTCTGTCCGAAGCGCTTGAGCAGCAGGTCGCACATCTCCTCGAGATCGTCCGGGCCCGCGGCCACGGCCTCGCGGAACTCGGCGAGGGTGGCGTCCAGATGGGAGGACCGTGTCTCGACGAGGCCGTCCGTCACCATGAGTAGGCGGGTACCGGGAGGCGACGGCACGACGGAGGGCGCCGGGTGCCTGAGCCCCAGGCCGATCAGCGGGCCGTGCGGGTCGTGGAACCTCGGCCCCTCCTGCGGGTCGATCACCAGCGGGGGGATGTGACCCGCGTTGGCGATGTGCAGGCGGCGTGCGTCCGGTTCCACCAGCACCAGGCAGAGCGTCACGGTGATACCGGGCTGGGACTGCCCCAGCAGCGTCTCGAGGCGGTCCAGGATGTGGTGCGGCGGGTGGCCCTCGATGGCGTAGGCCCGTAGCGCGTGGCGCACCTCGCCCATCACCGTCGCGGCCGTCACCGAGTGCCCGACCACGTCCCCGATGGCGAGCAGCAGGCCGTTGACCGTCTCCACCGCCTCGTAGAAGTCCCCGCCGATCTCCGCGTGCTCGGAGGCGGGCAGGTAGCGGAAGGCCAGGTCCACGCCGGGGACGGACGGCAGTTGCTTGGGCAGGAACGAACGTTGCAGCGCCAGCCCCAGGGCGTGTTCCTCGTTGTAGGTCCGCAGCGCCTCCAGGGCCAGGGCACTGGCGTTGGCCAGCTGCTGCAGGAGCTGCTCGTCGTCGGCGCTCTGCAGGGAGGTCGCGGGGACGGCCAGGCAGACCGGGGGACGGCCCCGCTTGGTGCGGGACACCGCGAGGGCGACGTCCCCGGTGAGGTGGTCCCCCGGCAGCAGGACCTGCCACTGCGCGTGCGGGACGCGGACGATCGTGACGCCGGTGTCCTGGTTCAGGCTGCGGGCCGCCAGCTGCTTCAGCAGGACCGCGTTGACGGCCTGGATGCGTACGGGGGCCTGCGGATCGTCGGTCATGCTGTGCACGGCCTGCGCCTGGGGCGAGAGGAACACCGCGCTGGCCGGGCCGGTCAGGAGGGCGGCCGCGCCGCCGGTGGCCGCCGCCGCGAACGAGTGGAAGCCCACGGCGCTGTAGACGTTCAGCGTCGCCCGGTTCAGCGCGATGAGGCGCTGGGCGAGGCGTTCGGCGCGCTGCCGGGCCCTGGCGTAGCGCAGGGTGGCGGTGACGGTGGCGAGGAGTTCGCCCGGGTCGATGGGCTGGTCGAGGTAGGCGTCCGCCCCCCGCCTCAGACCCTCGGCGTGGTCGGCGGGGCTGATGGCGGCGGCGGAGATCTGGATGACCGGCAGATGGGCGGTCCGCGCGTTGCCCTTGATGCGCTCGCTGACCTCGAAGCCGCTCAGGTCGGGGAGCCGGACGTCGACGATCGCGATGTCCGGCAGCGGGCCCGGCCCGCTGTCCACCCGGGCGAGGCCCTCCTCGCCCGTACGGGCGCTGATGACGGTGTGCCCCGCGCGCCGCAGCCAGCTGGTGAGGACGTAGAGGTTCGTCTCGTTGTCGTCGACGACCAGGACGGTCGCGGGCAGACGTTCTTGTGCGCTGTCGGTCACGGTCCGCCCTTTCGGTTCTGGGTGTTCACGTGCTCGTGGCCGAGGTCCGGCAGCCGGACCTCCACGCGGGTGCCGACACCCACGGTGCTGGTGAGGGTGAGGGTGCCGTTGAGCAGTTCGGCGAGCATACGGGCGTAGGGCAGGCCCAGGCCGGTGCCGGGTCGTCCGCGCTGATGGGGGCCGCGGACCTGGTAGAACACCTCGAAGACACGGTTGAGTTCCTCGGGCGGGATGCCGACCCCCGTGTCCGTGACGGTGAACACGACAGCGGGGTCCGTCGGTTCGGGATCGACCCGGACGTCCAGGCGCACCTCGCCGCGCTCGGTGAACTTCAGGGCGTTGGAGACGAGGTTGCGCAGGATACGGACCAGCAGCGTCTCGTCGGTGACCAGGGTGGGCTGCTGTTCGAGACGGGGCGTGACGAAGGTGACCCCGTCGTCGCCGCGGCCGCCCGGGAAGAGGCCGCTGAGGTGGGCGACCAGCAGGCGCAGGTCCACCGGTTCCGGATGGATGTCGAGGTGGCCGGCTTCCGCCTTCGCGACGTCCAGCAGGTCGCTCACGAGCGACAGGAGCGTGTGCCCGGAGGACGCGATGAGCTCGATCTGTTCCCGCTGCTCGTCGGTGAGGGCGTGGGAGTCGGGAGCGAGCAGCAGCGTGGAGAGCGCGACCACGGCGTTGACCGGGGTACGCAGTTCGTGGCTGATGTTCGTCCAGAAGCGGGTCTTGGCCTCGCTCGCCTCCAGCAACTGCTGCCGCTTGTCCTCCAGTTCGGAGTGCAGCGCCAGGACGCCGCTGTTGGTCGTCTCCAGTTCCTGTGTCAGCTCGGTGTAGAGCGCCAGCACGCCCCGGTTGGTCTCTTCCAGTTCCTCGTTGAGCTGGCGCAGTTCCTCCCGCTGGGCGCGGGTCTCCTCCAGGGTGGCGATCAGGTCGCGGGTCTGGGCGCGCAGGTCGTCCGCCTCGGTCGACCTGGTGACGCCTTCGAGGATCTTCCGCAGCCGGGCGCGCTGTCCGGCCGTGCCGGCGCCGCCCGCCGGGAGCGGCTGGGTGACGATGATGCGGCCGCCCGCCGGACCGGCCTCGTGGTCGATCCGTACGAGCCTGGCGGCGAGGTCGAGCGTCTCCTTCGCCGGGGGCGGGCCGCCGGTCCAGGCGAAGGTGACGAGAAGTGCCGTCGGGCGGCCCGGCGGGACCAGGTCGAAGGAGACCTCCAGGCCGTGGCAGCCGAGCCGGTCCCGTCCGAGTTCGCTCAGCGCGGTCGCCAGCCGGACCTGGTCCTGGCGCTCGAACGCCAGTGCCGCCGCTGCCTGTTGCGCGGTCCGGCGCAGACCGAAGACGTCCTGCACCGAGGACAGGACGAAGGACGCCACCGGGTCGGCGGACCCGGAGGCGGCGGGGCGGCCGTCGTGGGACGCACCGCCGCGGGGGTTGGAGTCAGCCGCCACGCTCATCCCGTCCCTCGCCGGTCACCAGGCCCCCTTGACCACGACCACGCTCGCGTCGTCCCGCCGTGCCCCCGCTTCCCGCAGCAGCTGGCCGGCCATGACGAGCGGGGTGTGGTGCAGCAGACCCGGCAGGTTTCCGTGGTCCCAGCGTTCGGTGAGCCCGTCGGAGTGCATCACGAGCGCGCCGTCCTCCGGGAGGGGTTCCTCGAACGTCCGCAGTCGCCGCATGTGCGAACCGACGATGCCGGGAGCGGACAGCAGGGCCTTGCGTCCGCCGCCGCCCACGAGGAACCCGCTGACGTTGCCGATGCCGCAGTACCGCACGCGTCCCGCGTCGGGCTCGATCCGCGCCACGGCGACCGCTCCGCCGCGGGTGCCCCGCAGGGCCGCGTGCACCGCGTTGAGAACGCCGTCGGGGCCGAGGTCGCCGGTGGCGTGGAACGCCTTGACCGCTGCCTGGCTCGCGCGGGCCGCGAGCGGCCCGTGGCCCAGGCCGTCACAGAGCATGACCAGGATCGCCGGGCGCTGTCCGGGACCGGCCGCCGCGACACTCCGCACGGCCCACGCGTCCCCGCACACGGTCTCGCCGCTGATGGGCCTGGTCACGCCGTCGGCGCGGGACGACCCCGCGGAGGCGACGACGGGTCTGCCGTCCGCGGTGCGCGGCCAGAACTGCGCGGCCAGCACCGTCCCGCGGCCCGGCAGGGAGTGCAGGTCGAAGTGGTCGGCGAGGCGGGCGACCGCGCCGAGCCCGATGCCCAGGGTGCCGGCGCTGGAGTTCCCGTCGGCCAGGGCGGCGGGCACGTTCGCCATCCCGGGTCCCGCGTCGACGGTGAGGAACTCCATGCCTGCCTGGTCCCCGGACCGCACGACGCGCAGCAGCAGCGCTCCGTCCTCGGCGTGCCGCTGCAGGTTCGTGGCGGCCTCGGTGACGGCGAGGGCTATCTCGGCGGACCGGTGGCCGCTGAGGCCGAGGCGCCTGGCCAGGGTGGCGGCCGCGCCCCGGGCGGACACGGCCAGCGAGGGGCCGTCCCGGAACCAGGCCACGTCCTCGCCGGCCAGGGTGAGCGCGGTGTTCACCGCACCCACTTGGTGATCGTCACGGTCGTCCCCTCGCCCGGCGCGGTCTCCAGGCGGAAGTCGTCGACGAGACGCCGGGTACCGCTGAGGCCGAGCCCCAGTCCGCCGCCCGAGGTCCAGCCGTCCGTCATGGCCTGCTCGACGTCGGCGATACCGGGGCCGGAGTCCTCGAAGACGGCCGCCACTCCCCGCTTGCCGCCCGCACTGACCAGCCCGGCGGTGACCGTGCCGCCACCGCCGTAGATCAGGGTGTTGCGCGCGAGTTCACTGGCCGCGGTGATCATTTTCGTCTGGTCGACCAGGGACAGCTTGCACTGCTGGGACAGGGCCCGCACGGCCTGCCGGATGTGCACGAGATCGCCGCTGCGCGCTATGGGATAGACCTGTGGCTTCTCTCCCACGGCCCAGGGCGCCGTCACCGCAAGGCCGAACTGGTGGACTGGCGGAGCTTCGCCAGCCCCTTCTCCAGGTCCAGGGCGGTGTCGACGCCGCCGAGGGAGAGGCCGAGCTCGACCAGGGTGATGGCCACGGCGGGACGCATGCCCACCACCACCGTCCTGGCGTCGAGCACCCGGGAGATGGCGGCCACGGTCGCCAGCATGCGTCCCACGAAGGAGTCGACGATCTCCAGTGCGCTGATGTCGATGATGACGCCGCGGGCCGACTTCGCCACGATCTGCTCGGCCAGGTCCTCCTGGAGGTTCAGCACCATCTGGTCCTCCAGATCGAACTGGACGGACACCAGCAGGGTGTCGCCGATCCGCAGGATCGGAATGCGCTCGCTCATCGCCGTGTGTCCTCGTGGGCGACCAGGTCCACGCCGGACCTGCGCAACGCCAGTTTGAGGGCGTCGGCGAGGCTGGCCTTCGTCACGATGTCGTCGAACTCGATGCCGAGCGCGACGATGGTCTGCGCGATCTGCGGGCTGATGCCGGAGACGGTGCACTCGGCGCCCATCAGCCGGGCGGCGACGATGGTCTTGAGCAGGTGCTGGGCCACCTGGGTGTCCACCGCGGGCACGCCGGTGATGTCGATGATCGCCTGTTCCGAGCCCGTGTCCACCAGGGCCTGCAGCAGCTTCTCCATCACGACCTGCGTCCGCGCCGAGTCCAGCGTGCCCACCAGCGGCACCGCGATGACCCCGTCCCACAGCCGCACCACGGGCGTGGACAGCTCCATGAGCTGCTCCGCCTGCGCGGTGATGATCTCGTCCCGGGTCTGCGTGTAGCTCTCGATCGTGAAGAGGCCCAGGCCGTCCAGGATGCGGCCCAGCTCCAGATAGGCACGGATCTCGTCGACGGACCCCTCCTGCAGGACGGGTTCGAGCACCCGCTTGAGGGCGAAGACACTGAAGGCGGTCTCGGTGGGCGAGAACCCCTGGCGGGCCCTGTTCCGCGACAGTTCCGTCAGCAGGGCGCGGATCTCCGACATCTGCTCGGAGTGGACGTCGGTGGCCCCCTGGCGCAACGCGTCCACCAGGGCTTCGTAGAGCTCCCGAAGCTCGCGGTCGAGTTCGGCCGTGCCGACCCGGCCGCCCAGCGACCCCGACACCTCCCGCACCCACGTCGCGGCCAGGTCCTGACCCTCTACCGACAAGAGCCCGACCAGGTCCACAGCGTTGTCTCGCTTCGCCATTCAGGCGCTCCTTCAGTGTTCCTATTTACGTGTCATCACTGGCCCGTGCAGCCTACGGCACCGGCCATAGCAGACAGTCGTGGCCGTGGAGCAGCGGCCGTGCGCGGATGCTGTGCAGCCGGGGCCGGTGTCCAGGACGTGTCGGAGCGCCCGCCGGATCCCGTGACCGGGCCGGACGGGTGCATGTCTGTCACCATGTTCCCCAGGTGGCGCGTGGGCACAACCGGAACGAAGGTGGGCCAGAGGTGGAGTCAGCCGGCAACGGTGGCGCGCGGCCGCCGGGCGCCCCCGCCCTCACCGCCGCCCTCTCCCTGGACGGCGGCGGCTCCCGTATCGCCGCGGCACGTCACTTCGCAGCCGGCTTCCTCACCCGCGCCCATACGGACCACGGCGTCCCGGTCTCCGCCCGCGCGACGGACCTCACCCAGTTGGTGGTGAGCGAACTGGTCACCAATGCCCACAAGTACGCGCCGGGCCCCCTGACGATGGAGCTGCGCATCGCGGACGCCATGGTGACGGTGACCGTGCGGGACGGCGTCCGTGCCCGGCCGACCGCCCGCCCGGTCGATCCGCGCAGGGTCGGTCAGCACGGCCTGGAGATCGTCATGGCCGTCGCCCACGCGTTCCGGGTCGACCTGGAGCCGGCCGGCAAGAGCGTCACCGCGTCCATCGCCCTGGCCGACCAGCCGGCCGCCGGCGGCTCCGGGACCGGCTCCGCCGCGCGCTGATCCGCCGGTCCCGCGTCAGGCGGCGAGGAGTCCGGCGCGGAGGCGGTTGAGGGTGCGGGTGAGCAGGCGGGAGATGTGCATCTGGGAGAGGTCGAGGGCGGCGC
>NZ_JBIAQL010000001.1:882315-1044388 GCF_042889045.1 Streptomyces sp. NPDC002701 | reverse complement strand
ATCACCTCGACGCGCCTGCGCTCGTCGAAGTCGATGTCGACGTCGGGCATGGAGACGCGCTCGGGGTTGAGGAACCGCTCGAAGATCAGGCCGTGCGGGATGGGGTCGAGGTCGGTGATGCCCATGGCGTACGCGACGATCGAGCCGGCCGCGGAGCCACGGCCGGGGCCGACCGCGATGCCCTGCTTCTTGGCCCACATGATGAAGTCGGCGACGACGAGGAAGTACCCCGGGAACCCCATCTGGATGATGACGTCCATCTCGTACTCGGCCTGCTTCTGGCGGTCGTCGGGGACGCCGCCGGGGAAGCGGCGCGCCATGCCGCGGCGCACCTCCTCCTGGAACCAGGTGACCTCGGTGAAGCCCTCGGGGATGTCGAACTTCGGCATGAGGTTCTTCGCCTCGAACATGCCGGTCGTGTCGATCTGCTCGGCCACCAGGAGGGTGTTCGCGCACCCCTCCTGCCAGGCGTCCGAGGAGTCGACGGCGTACATCTCGTCCGTCGTCTTCAGGTAGTAACCGGTCCCGTCGAAGCGGAAGCGGTCCGGGTCGGAGAGGTTCTTGCCCGTCTGGATGCACAGCAGCGCGTCGTGCGCGGTCGCCTCGTGCGCGTACGTGTAGTGCGAGTCGTTCGTCACCAGGGGCGGGATGCCCAGCTTCTTGCCGACCCGCAGCAGGTCCTCGCGGACCCTGCTCTCGATCTCGATGCCGTGGTCCATCAGCTCCAGGAAGTACCGGTCCTTGCCGAAGATGTCCTGGTACTCGGCGGCCGACTTCAGCGCCTCGTCGAACTGGCCCAGGCGCAGCCGCGTCTGCAGCTCACCGGAGGGGCAGCCCGTGGAGGCGATCAGGCCCTCGGACCACTGGGAGATGGTCTCCTTGTCCATGCGGGGCCACTTCTGCAGCCAGCCCTCGGCGTACGCGTCCGAGGAGAGCTTGAAGAGGTTGTGCAGCCCCGTCTTGTTCGCCGCCCAGATCGTCTTGTGGGTGTAACCGCCGGAGCCGGAGACGTCGTCGCGCTTCTGGTGCGGCTGGCCCCACTTGATCTTGCGCTTGTTGCGCCGGGACTCGGGGGCGACGTACGCCTCGATGCCGATGATCGGCGTGACGCCCGCCTTCTTGGCCGAGTGGAAGAAGTCGTACGCCCCGTGGAGGTTGCCGTGGTCGGACATCGCGATGTGCGTCATGCCCATCTCGTTGCACGCGTCGAACATGTCCTTGAGCCGCGCGGCACCGTCCAGCAGCGAGTACTGGGTGTGGACGTGCAGGTGCGTGAACGGCGGCTTCGACACGGTTTCGGCCTCCAAGAAGAACTGGCGTCGACGGGCTCCCGACAGGCTGCGGACAGTCTGGGGGACAGCGACGAAGTCTATGCCTGAGCACTGACACGAGGAGGCCCCTCCCCCGTACCTTCGTGCGGGGGAAACGGGCACTCCCGCGAACCTCCGTCCGTTGGACGGTGACGGAGACATCCGTTCCGCCGGGCGGCACGTTCCGCCCCCCATGTCATGCACCACCTGCACCAGGAGGCACCCAGCGATGTCGGTTCCGCAGCTCAGCGCCGAGCAGCGCGGCGAACAGATCCTCGCCGTATTCGATACCGCGTTCGGCGATCTGCTGGCCGCCGATCCGGCCGCGTTCCGGGTGAAGTTCCGGAAGATGGCGGCCTCCGCGTTCGCGTTCTACCGCGGGACGGCCAACCTCTTCTACCACGACCTGGACGAGGAGAAGAGCGGCGGACCGTACCTGGACGAGCGCACCTCGCGGGTGTGGATCCACGGCGACCTGCACGCGGAGAACTTCGGCACCTACATGGACGCCCAGGGCCGCCTGATCTTCAACGTGAACGACTTCGACGAGGCGTACGTCGGCCCCTTCACCTGGGACCTCAAGCGCCTCGCGGCCTCGGTGGCCCTGATCGGCTACGCGAAGGCGCTGAGCGACGAGCAGATCACCTCCCTCGTCCGGACGTACGCGGCGGCCTACCGCGAGCGCATCCACGCCCTCGCGACGGGCGCCAAGAGCGACGAGGTGCCGCCCTTCACGCTGGACACCGCGCAGGGCCCGCTCATCGACGTCCTGCGGGACGCGCGCTCGCTGACCCGCTTCGGGCTGCTGGAGTCGATGACCGAGATCCGCGACTTCGAGCGCCGCTTCGCGCCGGGCGGCGGCTCCATCGAGCTGGACGCGGCCACCCGCTACAAGGTGCTGGCCGCTTTCGACGGCTATCTGGAGACGCTGCCGGAGTCGTCCCTCGACCGCCCGGACTCGTACCGGGTGAAGGACGTCGTGGGCCGCCGGGGCATCGGCATCGGCTCGGCCGGGCTGCCCTCGTACAACATCCTGCTGGAGGGCGCCACCGACGCCCTGGAGAACGATGTGGTGATCTACATCAAGCAGGCCCAGACCCCGGCCGTCTCGCGGCACATCACGGACCCCGCGATCCGCGACTACTTCCAGCACGAGGGCCACCGCACGGTGATCTCCCAGCGCGCCCTCCAGGCGCACGCCGACCCGTGGCTGGGCTGGACCGAGCTGGACGGCGCGGGCCAGCTGGTCGCCGAGGTCTCGCCGTACGCGGTCGATCTGGACTGGGGCGACATCGACGACCCGGAGGAGATCGCGGCGGTCGTCGCCGATCTCGGCCGGGCCACCGCCACGATGCACGCCGCGGCGGACGACGAGAGCGGCCACTCGGAGCTGGTGCCGTTCTCCACGGAGCGCGCCATCGACGCGGCGATCGCGGGCGACGAGGACAGCTTCGGCGACCTCCTCGTGGACTTCGCCCACGAGTACGGCGCCCGCGCGCGACGCGACCACCAGATCTTCGTGGACCTGTTCCGTAACGGTCGGATTCCGGGTCTGTAGCCGTCCGGACACCCACAGGAACCCTTTAGGGGTCCCTTACAGGAGTACGTGACAGACTCTTCCCCGCTATGGACATATCCGGGACCCAGCTCAGAACCGTGCGCGCGGCGCTGTTCACGGCACTGGTCGTGACGCTCAGCACCGCGTCGCACGTGCTGCTGTCCCGGGCCCCCCTGCCGCTGACCACCGTGGCCGCGCTCGCCGGCGCCGTCTTCGCCGTCGCGTACGCGCTGGCGGGCCGGGAGCGCGGCTTCGGACGGATCGCCGCCCTGCTCGTCCCGCTGGAGCTGGCCGCCGACACGCTGTTCACCGCGGGCCAGCACGCCTGTTACGGCGAGGCGGGCGGCCCGGTGACCGGCCCGCTGCGCTCGGTCGGCCTCGACGTGCTGTGCGGCGGCGAGGTCGGCGCCCCGCTGGCCCGGGTGACGGGCGGCGAGGCCACGCCCGCCGCGGCGCTGCTCGCGCAGGCCGACCCGGGCGCCGCCTGGCTGCTGCTCGGCGCGCACGTCGGCGTCGGTCTCCTCGCGGCGGCGTGGCTGCGCCGGGGCGAGCGGGCCCTGGCCCAGTTCGTGGACGCGGTCGCCGCCACCACCTTCCGCCCCCTGCTGGTCGCGGTCGCCGCGGTGACCGTCCACCGCACCCCGGCGCGCCGGCTGCCGCGGCCCACCCGCCGGGTCGCCGCCACGCGTACGCGGCTCCTCGTGCACTCCCTGGGACGGCGTGGACCGCCGTGCTCGGCCTTTGCCGCCTGAGCACACCAGTCCACGTACACCTGCCATCACCACGGAGAACGATCATGAGCAAGAGGAACAGCCAGGCCGCGAAGTCGGCGGCCCGTGAGCGGCTGCGCGTCGAGCGCGAGCGCCAGGCCAAGCGCGACAGGGCCAAGCGGCAGCTCGTCGTCGCCGGTTCGATCGTCGCGGTCCTCGCGATAGCCGGCGGCATCGGTTACGCCGTCGTCCAGAACGGTGAGCCCTCGAAGTGGGACGAGGCCGCCGACGCGAAGGTCGTCGCACCCGCCAACACCAGCGGCAAGAACGGCACGACGATCGTCGTCGGGGACTCCAGGACCGACAACACGGTCCACCTCTACGAGGACCCGCGCTGCCCGGCCTGCGCCTCCTTCGAGCAGACCGTCGGCGAGACCGTCAACAAGGGCATGGAGGACGGCGACTACAAGCTCGCCTTCACCCTCGGCACGTTCCTGGACGGGAATCTCGGCGGCGAGGGCTCGAAGAACGGCGTGAGCGCGCTCGGCGCCGCGCTGAACGTCAGCCCGGAAGCCTTCCTGGAGTACAAGACCGCCCTGTACTCGGCGAAGTACCACCCGGAGGAGACGAAGGACGACCTCGCCAAGGACGACTACCTGATCAAGGTGGCGGACACGGTGGACGCACTGAAGGGCAACAAGAAGTTCCAGGACGCCGTCGAGAAGGGCACGTACGACGCCTGGGCGATGAAGATGAGCAAGGCGTTCGACGACTCCAAGGGCGTCGACTCGACGCCGACCATCAAGATCAACGACAAGGTGATCACGAACCCCAGCACGGTCGCCGAGTGGCAGAAGGCCCTCAAGGACGCAGGCGTCACCAAGTAGCGGAGGACGGCGCGGGGCCTCGGGGCGGGTGAACTCCTGCGAGTTCGCCCGCCCTTCATGTCCGCCGTCTTACCAAGGGTCCTACCGCTCAGTAATCTGATCCGCCGTGACCAGTCGCATCAGATCCCACTCCAGCCCCGGCCTCCCCGCCCCGACCCGCCGTACGGTGGTCAAGGCGGCCGCGGCCACCGCCGCGCTCGGCGCCCCGCTCGCCGCCGCACTGCCGGCCCGCGCCGCCCAGGCCCCCGCGTTCCTGCACGGCGTCGCCTCCGGCGACCCGCTGCCGGACGGCATCCTGCTGTGGACCCGGGTGACGCCCGCGGACGACGCCACCCCCGGCTCCGGGCTCGGCCCGGACGTCCAGGTCGAGTGGACGGTGGCCACGGACAAGGCGTTCACGAACGTCGTCACCAAGGGCTCCACCACCGCGACCGCCGCCTCCGACCACACCGTCAAGGCGGACATCCGCGGTCTGCGGCCCGCCACGGACTACTGGTTCCGCTTCTCCAGCGGCGGCACCGACTCACCGGCCGGCCGCGCCCGCACGGCCCCCGCCCACGACGCGGCCGTGGCGGGGATGCGCTTCGGCGTGGTGTCCTGCGCCAACTGGGAGGCCGGCTACTTCTCCGCGTACCGGCATCTCGCCGCGCGCGGCGACCTGGACGCCTGGCTGCACCTGGGCGACTACATCTACGAGTACGGGACCGGCGAGTACGGCACGCGGGACACCGTCGTACGCCCGCACGCGCCGGCGCACGAGATCGTCACCCTCGCCGACTACCGGACCCGGCACGGACGTTACAAGACGGACCCCGACCTCCAGGCCCTGCACGCCGCCGCGCCGGTCATCGCGATCTGGGACGACCACGAGTTCGCCAACGACACGTGGTCGGGCGGCGCCGAGAACCACACCGAGGGCGCCGAGGGCGCCTGGTCCGCCCGGCAGTCGGCCGCCAGGCAGGCGTACTTCGAGTGGATGCCGGTCCGGCCCGCGATCGAGGGGACCACCTACCGGCGGCTGCGCTTCGGCAGGCTCGCCGACCTCTCGCTGCTCGACCTGCGCTCGTACCGCTCGCAGCAGGTCTCCACGGGCGACGGCTCGGTGGACGACCCGGACCGTACGCTCACCGGCCGGGCCCAGCTCGACTGGCTGAAGACGGGCCTGCGCACCTCCGACACCAGCTGGCGGCTGGTCGGCAACTCGGTGATGATCGCCCCCTTCGCCATCGGCTCGCTCTCCGCCGAACTCCTCAAGCCCCTCGCGGAGCTGCTCGGCCTGCCCAAGGAGGGCCTCGCCCTCAACACCGACCAGTGGGACGGCTACACCGACGACCGCCGCGAACTCCTCGCACACCTGCGGGACAACGCGATCCGCAACACGGTCTTCCTCACCGGCGACATCCACATGGCCTGGGCCAACGACGTGCCCCTCGACGCCGGTACGTATCCGCTGTCGGCCTCCGCCGCCACCGAGTTCGTCGTCACGTCGGTGACCTCCGACAACCTCGACGACATCATCAAGGTCCCCGAGGGCACGGTCTCCGCGCTGGCGTCACCGGTGATCCGGGCCGCCAACCGGCACGTCCACTGGGTCGACACCGACCGGCACGGCTACGGCGTCCTGGACCTCACCGCCGAGCGGGCGCAGATGGACTACTACGTCCTCTCCGACCGTACGTCCACCAACGCGACGGCGTCCTGGGCCCGTTCGTACCGCACGCGCAGCGGCACGCAGAAGGTCGAGCGGACGTACGACCCGGTCTGATCCGCCGCCCGGCACCGGCCGCCGACCAGCGGCCGCCGGCAACGGGCAGCCGGCTACAGCGTCTCGAGGAAGCCGAGTGCCACCCGCCAGGTGGCCTCGGCGGCCTCCTCGTCGTAGTCCGGCAGACCGGGGTCGGTGTAGAGGTGCCCGGCGCCCGCGTACCGGTAGATCTCGACGTCCGCCCCCGCCTTCCCCATCTGCAGGTACCAGGCGGTCAGCCAGTCGTCGGGCTCGAAGGCGTCCGGCTCGGCGACGTGCAGCTGGACCGGCAGCTCGTCCACGGAGGCGTTCTCCGCGATGTCGGACGTGCCGTGCAGGAGCAGCAGCCCGCGCGCCTTGTCGTCGCCGAGCGCCAGGGTCTGCGCGGTGGCCGCGCCCAGCGAGAACCCCGCGTACACGAGCCCCCGTTCCGAGTAGGGCGCCGCGGCCAGGATGGCGCGCTTGAGCAGCTCGTCCTTGCCCAGTTCGTCCTTGAAGTCCCTGCCCTCCTCCACGGTCTCGAAGACGCGCCCGTCGAAGAGGTCGGGCGTCCACACCTCGTGTCCGGCCGCACGCAGCCGGTCCGCCGCGTCCCGCACCGCGGGCCGCAGACCGTAGGTCGAATGGAAGAGCATGATGTTCATGGAGCCATGGTGCCAGCCGCGGCTTGGACGCCCGCCGGGAAGGCGCGGGGGGGGGCAGATATGACCAGGGTTACAGGTTAAGGACCCCCGTCGGCCGGTTACGGTCGAAGGCATGGAGAACGTGCTTCGCCCGCTGATCGTGATCGGCGGCTCCGTCGTACTCACGCTGCTGGTCGGCTGGATCGCCGACCTGCTGCTGCGACGCGCCGATCAACGCCACCCAGGGGTCCCGCTGTGGGGCCTGCTGCGCCGCTGCCGTCTTCCGCTGCAGTTCGCGATGGGCGCGGCGCTGCTGAGAGGATCGTACGACGAGGCCGAACTCACCAAGGAGCACTCCGCGGGGGTCGGCCACATACTGACCCTGGTCCTCATCGGTTCCGCGGCATGGCTGCTGGTGCGCATCGCGACGGCGATCGTCGACTCCACGTACTCCCGGTACGCCAACGCCCACCGCGATCCGGCCAGGGTCCGCCGCGTCCGTACGCAGGTGGCGCTGATCCAGCGGGTGGTCTCCGCGATCGTCGGTGTGGTGGCGGTGGCCGCCATGCTGCTGACCTTCCCCACGATGCGCGCGGCCGGCGCCTCCCTGCTCGCCTCGGCCGGCATCCTCGGCATCGTCGCCGGTGTGGCCGCGCAGTCCACGCTCGCCAACATGTTCGCCGGGTTCCAGATCGCGTTCGGCGACATGGTGCGGCTCGGTGACACGGTGGTGGTGAACGGGGAGTGGGGCACGGTCGACGAGATCACGCTCACCTTCCTGACCGTCCGCACCTGGGACGAGCGCCGGTTCACCATGCCGGTGTCGTACTTCACGTCGCAGCCGTTCGAGAACTGGTCCCGCGGCGGTGTGCAGATGACCGGCACGGTCTTCTTCCACCTGGACCACAGCGCGCCGGTGGAGCTGATGCGCGACAAGCTGCGCGACATCCTCCGCGAGTGCCCCGCCTGGGACGGACGTGACTACGGTCTCGCCGTCACCGACTCCACGCCCAGCACGATGGAGGTGCGCGCGCTGGTCACCGCGAAGGACGCGGACGACGTCTGGACGGTCCGGGTCACGGTCCGCGAGCAGATGCTCCGCTGGCTGACCGCCCACCACCCGTACGCGCTGCCCCGCGTCAACACGGCCGAGGCGATCCTCCCCCCGGGCGCCGTCCACCCCAACGGCACCGAGAACCACCGCCCCCGCAGCATGCGCGCCCGCATGACGGAACCCCCGCGCACCGGCAGGGGCTGACCCGGCAGAACAGAGGACTACCGCAGACTGCGCACGTCGAGGTGCCGCAGCACCCGGTCCACCACCTCGGGATCGGCCCCCGCCTCGCTCCGCGCGGCGAGCACCTCGTGCCGGGCGGCCGACAGCATCTCCCCCTGGATGCGCCGCACCCGCCTGATCCGCCGAGCCCGCTGCTCGTGCGCCTCGCGCCGCTCGTCCTCCCCCATGTCGGGACTGATCCGGTACCCGATGTCGAACGCCCGCCGCAGCAACTGCTCGGTGAGCTCCTCGGACAGGTCCTCGCTCTCCCCGATCTCCCTGAGCCGCTGCTTCGCCGCGGTGGCCGCCCGCACGGCCAGTGCCCTCTCGAAGTCCTTCTCCCGGTCGGTGTCGGCCTGCACGCCCAGCCTGCGGACCAGCCACGGCAGGCTCAGCCCCTGCACCACGAGCGTCGCCATGATCACCCCGAACGCGATGAAGATCATCTCGTCCCGCTGCGGGAACGGCTCCCCGTTCTCCATCTCCAGCGGGATGGCCAGCGCGAGCGCGACGGACGCCACCCCGCGCATCCCGGCCCACCACATGACGACGGTCTCCCGCCAGGTCGTCGGGATGTCCTCGTCCCGGTCCCGCCTCGCGTGCATCCGCTGGGTCAGCCAGGTGGCGGGCAGCAGCCACGCCAGGCGTACGAGCACGACGACCCCCACGATCGCGGCGGCCCAGCCGAGCATCTCCCCCCACCGCCCCGAGGCCGTCCTGATGGCGTTGTGCAGCTCCAGTCCGATGAGCCCGAACGCCACCCCGGTGACCAGCGTGTCGACGATGTTCCAGAACGTGTGCCCGGCGAGCCTCGTCATGACGTCGTCGGCGTCGTTCGCGTACTCCGCCAGGAACAGCGCCGTGGTGAGGACCGCGAGGACGCCGGACCCGTGCAGCTCCTCGGCCAGCACGTACGAGGCGTACGGCACGAGCAGGGTCAGCCCGATCTGCAGGGTCGGGTCCCCGAGGTAGTCCAGCAGCCGGTTCGCGCCCCAGCCGAGGGCGAACCCCACGGCGAGGGCGACGACGGCGGACAGCAGGAAGTCGAGGGCGGCACCCGGCAGCGAGAAGGAGCCGCTGATCGCGGCGGCGATGGCGACGTGGTAGAGCACGATCGCCGTCACGTCGTTGAACAGCCCCTCGCCCTCCAGGATCGACACCAGCCGGCGCGGCAGCCCGAGCTGCCCCGCGACGGCGGTCGCCGCGACCGGGTCGGGCGGCGCCACCAGCGCGCCCAGCGCCACGGCGGCGGCGATCGGCAGTCCGGGCACGACCGCGTGGGCGACCCCGGCGACGACCGCGGTGGTGACGAACACCAGGGCCACGGCGAGCAGGAAGATCGGCCGTTTGTTGGCGGTGAACTGCCGCCAGGAGGTACGCCGTACGGCGGCGTAGAGCAGCGGGGGCAGCAGCGCGGGCAGGATCAGCTCGGGCGGGATGTCCACGTTGGGCACGAAGTGGAGGAGGGCCAGCACGATCCCGAGCAGGGTCATCAGCACCGGCGAGGGCAGCCCCAGCCGGTCCCCCAGCGGGACACTCACGACGGCCCCGAGCAACAGGACGAACAGCAGGGCCAACTGGTCCACGGTCGGGGCTCCAGGGTCTGGTCGGTCGGAAGGGTCCAGACCTCAAGCGTGCCACCGCAACCCGAATCCACACGTGACCGCCCCGACAACCCCGCCCCACCAGGAGCGCCCGTCAGGGGCGCGGGGAACTGCGCGGCAAGCCCCCACCGCCGTGCACCCGACGGCACCCCCGAGCCACCCGAAGCCTAGAAACGGTGCCGCATCGCCAGATGCGGAATCCCGGCGTCAGGGAACTCCGCCCCGTACGCCACATACCCCAGCCGCTCGTAGAACCCCACCGCGTGCGTCTGCGCGTGCAGGTCCATCTCCGTCAGCCCGCGCGCGCGGGCCGCGTCCTCGATGCCCCGCACGAGCGCGACCCCGACGCCGAGCCCCCGCGCGGCCCGCACGACGGCGAGCCGCCCCAGGGATCCGACACCGGGGTCCCCGTCGTTCTTCGCGGCGGCCGCCGCCCCGTACAGCAGCCGTCCCGCGCCGAGTGGCTCACCGTCCTCGCGCACGGCGAGCACATGCACGGCACCGGCGTCGTACGTGTCGTACTCGAGGTCCTCGGGAACCCGCTGTTCGACGACGAAGACCTCCTTGCGCACGGCGAAGCACGCCTCGCGGTCGGCGGGGTCCTCGGCGACCCGCACCACGTACGACGACGGGCTCGTCGACGGGCGCACCGACGGACTCATGCGTTGCTTTCCTCCCGTACGCGGTCCAGCGCCTTCTGCAGGTCCTCGGGGTAGTCGCAGGCGAACTCGACCCACTGCCCGTCCCCGGGGTGCTCGAAGCCGAGCCGTACCGCCTGCAGCCACTGGCGGGTGAGGCCGAGCCGCTTGGCGAGCGTCGGGTCGGCGCCGTACGTCAGGTCACCGACGCAGGGGTGCCGGTGGGCCGACATGTGGACGCGGATCTGGTGCGTGCGCCCGGTCTCCAGCTTGATGTCGAGCAGCGAGGCCGCGCGGAACGCCTCGATCAGGTCGTAGTGCGTCACGGAGGGCTTGCCCTCGGCGGTGACCGCCCACTTGTAGTCGTGGTTCGGGTGCCGCCCGATGGGCGCGTCGATGGTGCCGCTGGTCGGGTCGGGGTGGCCCTGCACGAGCGCGTGGTACCGCTTGTCGACCGTGCGCTCCTTGAACTGGCGCTTGAGCGACGTGTACGCGTACTCCGACTTGGCCACCACCATCAGGCCCGAGGTGCCCACGTCCAGGCGGTGCACGATGCCCTGGCGCTCGGCGGCGCCCGAGGTGGAGATGCGGTACCCGGCGGCGGCGAGACCGCCGATCACGGTCGGTCCCGACCAGCCGGGGCTGGGGTGCGCGGCGACCCCGACCGGCTTGACGATCACGACCACGTCGTCGTCGTCGTGGACGATCTCCATGCCCTCGACGGGCTCGGCGACGATCTGCACGGGCGGGGCGGCCTGCGGCATCTCCACCTCCAGCCAGGCGCCGCCGTGCACCCGCTCGGACTTCCCGACCACCGAGCCGTCGACCGTGACCTTCCCCGCCGCGGCGAGCTCGGCGGCCTTCGTACGGGAGAAGCCGAACATGCGGGAGATGGCGGCGTCGACACGCTCGCCCTCCAGGCCGTCGGGCACGGGCAGGGTACGGATATCGGGAACGGTACTCACCCGTCGAGTATGCCGGACGGCCCGGACACCGCCGCACCGCAGCCCGTGCGCCCGGCCCCTGCCCGCGCGCTCAGTCCTTGTGGACGGTGCCGTCCGGGTCCAGGCCCCGGAAGGAGAGCAGCACGATCAGGATGCCGCCGCAGACGATCGCGGAGTCGGCGAGGTTGAAGACCGCGAAGTGCTTGGGTGCGATGAAGTCGACGACCGCTCCCTCGAAGACGCCCGGTGAACGGAAGATCCGGTCGGTGAGGTTGCCGAGCGCGCCGCCGAGGAGCAGGCCGAGCGCGACGGCCCACGGCAGGCTGTAGAGCTTGCGGGCGAGGCGGGCGATGACCACGATCACGGCCGCGGCGATCACCGTGAAGATGATCGTGAACGCCTCGCCGAAGCCGAAGGCCGCGCCCGCGTTGCGGATCGCCTCGAACCGCAGCCAGTCCCCGATGATCTCGACCGGCTCGTGGTGCTCCAGCTTCGCGACCACGATCAGCTTGCTGATCAGGTCCAGCGCGTACGCCAGGACGGCGACCGTGAAGAGCACCGCGATCCGGCGCCTGCCCCTGGGCGCCCCGGGCTGCTCCGGCCCGGCACCCGCCGCGTCCGCGTCCGGAGTGTCCGGCGTACCGATGATGCGCTCCGCCTCTGCCACGTGAGTCCCTCAACCTAGGTGCCTGACTGAGCACGAGGGTACGGCACGGTCCGCCGCGGACGGCCGCCCAGGAGGCACACCGGGCGGATCGGTGTCCGATCGACGGAAGGCCGGTGAAGTCAGTAGCGGCGCTCCTGCTTCTGCTTGCACTCGACGCACAGGGTGGCGCGCGGGAACGCCTGCACACGGGCCTTGCCGATGGGGTTGCCGCAGTTCTCGCAGAGCCCGTACGTGCCCGCGTCCAGGCGCTCCAGGGCGCGTTCGGTCTGCTCCAGCATCTCGCGGGCGTTGGCGGCGAGCGCCATCTCGCTCTCGCGCGTGATGTTCTTGGTGCCGGTGTCCGCCTGGTCGTCGCCCGCGCCGTCCCCGGAGTCACGCATCAGGCCCACCAGGGACTCCTCGGAGCGCGTGATCTCGGTGCGCAGCCGCAGCGCCTCGGAGAGCAGTCCCGTGCGGGCCTCCTCGACCTCCTCGGGCGTCCACGGGTCCTCGCCGGGGCGTACCGCGAGCTCGCCGGGTTCCGCCGCGGCCACCCGCGCCTTGGGAACCGCCGTGGGCTTGTCCGCCGCTTCGGCCGTGCCAGGGGTCTTCTTCGCAACCACCGTCGTGGCTCCCGTCGTCTCGGCGGCCTGGGCCGCTCCCTCGGCCGCGGAGGCGACCGCCTTCTTGGCCGTGCGTGTGCCCTTCCTGCCCTTGGCCCCGCCCCCCGCAACCTTCTTGGCGACGGCCTTCTTCGCGACGGACTTCCCGGTCCCGGCGGCCCCTGTGGTTCTGCCGGACGCCGACTGCTGTGCGGCGGTCTTCTTCGCCACCATGGCCGCGGCCCCTTCACATTCTGTGACCTTGCACGCGAATCGTGCTGGGACGATAAATCGACTTCAGTCCCGCGGCAACGGGGCACGCCGTGCGGTCCCCCCGCCCCGCGCGTACCGCACAGCGAGTCTGCAAGCGTTGTGCCCAGCTCCCCGCCCGGTAACCCGCCGGATCGGCCGTCCCAGGATGCGAACGCGGCGCCCCGGCATTCGGCTCAGTGCCCGCCTCCGCGGAGCAGCGCCGCCGCGCTCCCGTGCTCCGCCGGACCCCGGAGAACCGGGCTGCCGCCGCCCGCCCGGCGCCGTACACTGGGCGGAGCGAGAAGCGTGGATGGGGACGAGTAGCGGCGTACGCGGCCAAGAGCGACCCGGGGGCGGTGGGAGCCCGGGGGCGAGCGCGACGTGAAGATCACCCCGGAGCCGCCGGAAGAGGGCCGCAGCGAGTCAGCAGCGGCCGGTAGACCCGGCATCGCGACCTCAATGAGGGGGTTCACCGGCGCGCGGAAAGCGCCGAGGGGCCAAGGAGGGTGGTACCGCGGGAGCGCGCCGCACACGGCGTAGGTGACACACAGCTCTCGTCCCTCCGGACGGAAGGCAGAAGTCCGCCGGAGGAAGTTCGTTGGATACGCAGCCGAGTACACAGCCGCAGTACCGCCAGGTGCCCGCCCAGGTCGACCTGCCCGCCCTAGAGCACGCCGTGCTCGACTTCTGGCGCGAGCAGAAGATCTTCGCCAAGTCCCTGGAGCAGTCCGAGGGCCGCCCGGAGTGGGTGTTCTACGAGGGCCCGCCCACCGCCAACGGCATGCCGGGGGCCCACCACATCGAGGCGCGCGTCTTCAAGGACGTCTTCCCGCGCTTCCGCACCATGCGCGGCTACCACGTCGGCCGCAAGGCCGGCTGGGACTGCCACGGCCTCCCGGTGGAGCTGGCGGTCGAGAAGGAGCTCGGCTTCAGCGGCAAGAAGGACATCGAGGCGTACGGCATCGCCGAGTTCAACGCGAAGTGCCGTGAGTCCGTGACCCGCCACACCGACGCGTTCGAAGAGCTCACGACCCGCATGGGGTACTGGGCGGACCTCAACGACCCGTACCGGACGATGGACCCGGAGTACATCGAGTCCGTCTGGTGGTCGTTGAAGGAGATCTTCAACAAGGGGCTGCTGACCCAGGACCACCGCGTCGCCCCCTGGTGCCCGCGCTGCGGCACGGGCCTGTCCGACCACGAGCTGGCGCAGGGCTACGAGACGGTCGTCGACCCCTCGGTCTTCGTCCGCTTCCCGCTCACCTCCGGTCCGCTCGCGGGCGAGGCCGCACTCCTGGTGTGGACGACGACCCCGTGGACCCTGGTGTCCAACACGGCGGTGGCCGCGCACCCCGACGTGACGTACGTGGTCGCGACCGACGGCCGGGAGAAGCTCGTCGTCGCCGAGCCGCTCCTCGCGAAGGCCCTGGGCGAGGGCTGGGAGACCACCGGCGAGACCTTCACGGGCGCCGAGATGGAGCGCTGGACGTACCAGCGCCCGTTCGAGCTCGTCGAGTTCCCGAAGGACGAGCCCGCCCACTACGTGGTCAACGCCGAGTACGTGACCACCGAGGACGGTACGGGTCTGGTCCACCAGTCCCCCGCCTTCGGTGAGGACGACCTCAAGGTCTGCCGCGCGTACGGGCTCCCCGTCGTGAACCCCGTGCGCCCGGACGGCACCTTCGAGGAGGACGTCCCCCTGGTGGGCGGTGTCTTCTTCAAGAAGGCCGACGAGCAGCTCACGGAGGACCTCCAGGAGCGCGGGCTGCTCTTCCGGCACGTCCCGTACGAGCACAGCTACCCGCATTGCTGGCGCTGCCACACCGCGCTCCTCTACTACGCGCAGCCCTCCTGGTACATCCGCACCACGGCCGTCAAGGACCGGCTCCTGGAGGAGAACGAGAAGACCAACTGGTTCCCCGACTCGGTCAAGAACGGCCGCTACGGCGACTGGCTGAACAACAACATCGACTGGGCGCTGTCCCGCAACCGCTACTGGGGCACGCCGCTGCCGATCTGGCGCTGCGAGGACGACCACCTCACCGTGGTCGGCTCCCGCGCGGAGCTCACCGAACTGACCGGCAGCGACCAGTCTGAGCTCGACCCGCACCGCCCGTTCATCGACGACGTCACCTTCGCCTGCCCGCAGGGCGGGAAGACACCGTGCGGGAAGACGGCCACGCGCGTGCCGGAGGTCATCGACGCCTGGTACGACTCGGGTTCGATGCCGTTCGCGCAGTGGGGCTACCCGTACAAGAACAAGGAGCTCTTCGAGAGCCGCTATCCGGCGCAGTTCATCTCGGAGGCCATCGACCAGACGCGTGGGTGGTTCTACACGCTGATGGCCGTCGGCACGCTCGTCTTCGACAGGTCCAGTTACGAGAACGTGGTCTGCCTCGGCCACATCCTCGCCGAGGACGGCCGCAAGATGTCCAAGCACCTGGGCAACATCCTGCAGCCGATCCCGCTGATGGACCAGCACGGAGCGGACGCCGTGCGGTGGTTCATGGCGGCCGGCGGTTCCCCCTGGGCGGCCCGACGGGTGGGCCACGGCACCATCCAGGAGGTCGTCCGCAAGACGCTCCTGACGTACTGGAACACGGTCGCCTTCCAGGCCCTGTACGCGCGCACGGCGGGCTGGGCGCCCAGCGGGGCCGACCCGGCCCCGGCGGACCGCCCGGTCCTCGACCGCTGGCTGCTGTCCGAACTGCACGCGCTCACCGACCAGGTGACGCAGGCTCTGGAGGCGTACGACACCCAGCGCGCCGGCAAGCTGCTCTCGGCGTTCGTCGACGATCTGTCGAACTGGTACGTGCGCCGCTCGCGCCGCCGCTTCTGGCAGGGCGACAAGGCGGCGCTGCGCACCCTGCACGAGGTCGTCGAGACGGTCACACGCCTGATGGCCCCGCTGACCCCGTTCATCACCGAGCGGGTCTGGCAGGACCTCGTGGTGCCGGTGTCCGCCGGCGCCCCCGAGTCCGTGCACCTGTCGACCTGGCCGGAGGCGGACCTGTCCGCCATCGACCCGGAGCTGTCTCAGCAGATGGTGCTGGTACGCCGTCTCGTGGAGCTGGGCCGGGCCACGCGCGCGGAGTCGGGGATGAAGACCCGCCAGCCGCTGTCCCGCGCGCTGATCGCCGCGACCGGGTTCGGGTCGCTCGACCCGGAGTTGCACGCGCAGATCACGGAGGAGCTGAACGTGAGCTCGCTCGCGTCCCTCTCCGAGGTGGGCGGCTCGCTGGTCGACACGACGGCGAAGGCGAACTTCCGGGCCCTCGGCAAGCGGTTCGGCAAGGGCGTGCAGGCGGTGGCGAAGGCCGTCGCCGAGGCCGACGCGGCCGCGCTGTCGCTGGCCCTGCGCGAGGGCACGGCGTCGGTGGAGGTCGACGGCGAGGCCGTCACGCTCGCCCCGGACGAGGTGATCATCACAGAGACCCCGCGCGAGGGCTGGTCCGTCGCCTCGGACTCCGGCGCCACGGTCGCCCTCGACCTGGAGCTCACGGAGGAGCTGCGCCGGGCCGGCCTGGCCCGGGACGCCATCCGCCTGATCCAGGAGGCCCGCAAGAACAGTGGCCTGGACGTGGCCGACCGGATCGCCCTGCGGTGGACGTCCACGGACCCGAAGGTCGTGGAGGCGCTCACCGAGCACTCGGCCCTGATCTCCGACGAGGTGCTGGCCACGGTGTTCTCGAACGAGGACGGCGCCGGGACTGAGACGGACGACACATTCGGCGCCCCGTTCACGGACGAGCCGCTGTCGCTGACGTTCCGCCTGCGCAAGGCGTAGCAGCACGGCCGAAGGCCCGGGTCCACCGAGGGAATTCGGGGGCCCGGGCCTTCGGCGTGGTGTTCCGCGTACAGGTGCGCCCGCCTCCGAACACGTACAGCAACCGGGCGACACGAACAGGGACGACAACGGGCGGAGCCCCCGGATATCCGGGGGCTCCGCCCTGAACGCTGCCGACGCCCTTACGGCGTACCGGAGGCCGTCAGTTGTCGTCCTCGTCGATCAGGAAGCCGCGCATCGGCGAGGGCGCCTGCTGCATGGGCGAGGGGCCCTGCGGCCGGACCGGCGCCATCGGCTGGGTCATGGCCGGCGTCATCTGCTGCTGGCCGCCGTAGGACGGGGCCCCGGGACCGGGGCCGCCCATCGGGTTGCCACCGTAGGACGGCGCGCTCGCCCCGGCCGGAGCCATGGACGGGCTGGGCGACGACGGGAGCGAGGCGGTCGCGGGAGTCCGCGGCGGAGCCAGCGAGTCGTCGGCCTGGGTCTCCAGCTGACGCAGCTGCGACTCCAGGTAGGACTTCAGACGCGTGCGGTACTCGCGCTCGAAGCCCCGCAGGTCCTCGACCTTGCGCTCCAGCGTGGCGCGGGCGGACTCCAGGGAGCCCATCGCGACGCGGTGCTTCTCCTGCGCGTCCCGCTCCAGGGCGTCGGCCTTGGCACGGGCGTCCCGCTCCAGACCCTCGGCGCGGCTGCGGGCCTCGCCGACGATCTTGTTGGCCTCGGAGCGGGCCTCGGCGATCGCCTGGTCGGCGGTCTGCTGGGCCAGCGAGAGCACCCGGGCGGCACTGTCGCCGCCGGGACCCTGACCGGGCTGTCCCATCTGCGGGCCGTGCCCGCCCATCGGACCACCCATGGGACCGCCCATCGGGCCGCCCATCTGCTGGGGCATCTGCTGCTGCATCTGACCCTGCATGGGGCCGGGACCCTGACCCATGCCGCCCTGGCCCATCGGGCCCTGACCCATCGGACCCTGACCCATGGGGCCCTGACCCATCGGGCCGGGACCCTGCTGGCCGCCCTGGGCGCTGGGGCCCGCGGGCAGCTGGGGAGCACCGCTGGGCAGCTGGGGCGGGCCACCCATGGGGCCGCCCATCTGCTGCTGCGGCGGGCCCGATATGCCGGCGGGCACGGGAGAGCCGGGACCGCGCATGCCCTGCGGCGGACCCTGCTGTTGCTGCTGGTCCTGCTGTTCGGGCGGCTTGCGCATGCCCTGTTGCTGGTTCTGCGCGGCGGCGCGTGTGGCGGCGGCCAGCTTGGCGCGCAGGTCCTCGTTCTCGCGGAGCAGGCGGGTCAGTTCGGCTTCGACCTCGTCGAGGAAGGCATCGACCTCGTCCTCGTCATAGCCTTCTCGGAGGCGGACGGTCGTGAACTGCTTGTTCCGCACGTCCTCGGGGGTCAACGGCATCTCTTCACCTCAACGTAGTCGTCGGCATCGTCGGCGTTCGGCAAGACCGTATCGTTCACAGCCGGCTCACGACGGAGATCAGGATGTAGACGATGATCATCAGTACGAAGAAGGACAGGTCGAGCGCCACGCCCCCGAGACGTAGCGGCGGAATGAACCGCCGCAGAAGCTTGAGCGGTGGATCAGTGACAGTGTAGGTGGCCTCAAGAACCACCACCATCGCCTTGCCGGGTTGCCATGAGCGGGCGAACTGGAAGACGTAGTCCATGACCAGCCGGAAGATCAGCACGATGAGGAAACACATCAGCGCGACGTAGAGAACCTGCGCAACCACGCTCATGATCCGTGCGTCCCTCTCCCCTGTTTCCCTGCTTGTCCGGTCCTGCGTCTCAGCTCTGGTTGAAGAACCCGCCCTCTGCGATGCGAGCCTTGTCCTCCGCCGTGACATCGACGTTAGCAGGCGACAACAGGAACACCTTCTGCGTCACCCGCTCGATGCTCCCGTGGAGACCGAACACCAAACCGGCCGCGAAGTCGACAAGTCGCTTCGCGTCCGTGTCGTCCATCTCGGTCAGATTCATGATCACCGGGGTGCCCTCACGGAAGTGTTCCCCGATGGTACGGGCCTCGTTGTAGGTCCGGGGGTGCAGTGTGGTGATCCTGTACGGCTCTCGTTCCGACACGACCTTGGGCATGATCACCGGTGCGTTCTTCTCCAGGCTCTGGCGTTCTTGTGTGATGGACGCCACGGGGGCGATACGGGCCGGACGCCCGGAATCCGAGGCGGGCGAAGCGGAATGGGAGACCGGCTCGCGCTGCACCGGCGGCTGTACCACTCGTACCGGTTCGTCCCTTTGGGACTGATGTGGCTGGTGCGACTGATGCGACGGCTCATGCCGTCGGCGGTCCCGCTCGGGCTCCGGATCAAGTTCGGGCTCGAAGTCGTCGTCGGGGTCGAAACCCCTGCCGTCGTACCCATCGTCCTCCACGAGGCCGAGGTAGACCGCCATCTTGCGCATCGCGCCGGCCATGCTCTGAGTCCTCCGCTCTGTGGTGGATCGGCTGACTGTTGCCAAGCGCCCGCGATCCACGAGGTCGTCTGCCCGCCAGCGGCGGTAATGACCATATTTTCTGCTGTGGTCCGACTTCCTGGCGACGTTACCCGAGCCTGGGGCGGACGCCGAGTACCGCAGTGCCGACGCGTACATGTGTCGCTCCGGCCGCCACCGCGTGTTCGAGGTCCGCACTCATCCCTGCCGAGACCATGGTGGCAGCAGGATGAGCGCGGCGCAGGTCAGTCGACAAATCCATCAGGCGCTCGAATGCCGCCAGTTCACGCCCCGCGTACGGGCCGGTGAGCGGCGCGACGGTCATCAGTCCGTCGAACCTCAGCCCCGGAGCCCCGGCGACGAGTCCGCACAACTCCTCGACGCCTTCGACCGGTACCCCACCGCGCTCACCCAGGCCCCCGCTCTCCCGGGGCTTTTCACCCGGGGACCGCTCCGCGTCGAGCGCGACCTGGACGAGACAGCCCACCTCGCGTTCCGTCCGTACCGCCTCCTTCGACAGGGCGGTGACCAGCCGGGCGCGGTCGACGGACTGCACGACGTCCGCGTAACCGACCACGGAGCGCACCTTGTTGGTCTGCAGCTGACCGACGAAGTGCCAGGACAGGGGCAGGTCCGCGCAGGCCGCGGCCTTGGGAGCCGCGTCCTGGTCCCGGTTCTCGGCGACGTGCCGCACTCCGAGGCCGGACAGGAGCCGCACGTCCTCGGCCGGATAGGTCTTGGTGACCACGATCAGGGTCACCTCGTCGCGCCGGCGCCCGGCCGCCACGCAGGCGGCGGCGATCCGCGCCTCCACTTTCGCCAGGTTCTCGGCGAGTTCGGTCCTACGGTCCGTCATGCCCGATCAGTCCAGCCACACATAGCCCGCGAGCCGACCGGTGATGCCGTCGCGGCGGTACGAGAAATGGTCCGCCGACTCGATCGTGCAGACCGGCGACTGCTCCCGGTCACGCACGCCGAGCCTCTCCAACTGCGCGTGCACCCCCGCGGTCACGTCGACCGCCGGCGTACCCCAGGTCGTCTCGGCGTACGCCGCGGGCTCGACTGCCGCGACCTGCGCCCGCATCTCGTCCGGCACCTCGTAGCACCGGCCGCAGACGGCGGGTCCGGTGCGGGCGACGATCCGGGACGGTTCCGCGCCGAGCCGCACCATGGCCTCGACGGCGGCGGGCACGACCCCGGCGACCATGCCGGGCCGTCCCGCGTGGGCGGCGGCCACGATCCCGGCGACGGGGTCCGCGAGCAGTACGGGGGTGCAGTCAGCGGTCAGCACGGCGAGGGCGAGGCCACGGCGCGCGGTGACGACCGCGTCGGTCTCCGGCACCGGCCGGTCGCCCCACGGCCCGTCGACCACGGCGACGTCGGGCCCGTGGACCTGGTTCATCCAGACGACGTGCGCCGGGTCCAGGCCGAGCGACTTGGCCGCCAGGTCGCGGTTGGTCCGTACGGCCCCGGGGTCGTCGCCGACCGCTCCGCCCAGATTGAGCTCCTCGTACGGAACGGCGCTCACCCCGCCCCACCTGTCGGTGAAGGCGAAGTGCGCGCCGCTCACGGTGCTCACCGGGGAGCGCCGTCCTATCACTTGAGGAAGTCCGGCACGTCCAGTTCCTCCGCCGCGCTGTCGGAGTAGCTCCGCGACGGCGGGACCGGCGGGGTCGCCGAGGGCAGTTCGCTGCTCACCGGCTCCGGGGCGGGCTCCGGTGCCTCCTTCGGCGTGACGCTGCCGAGCGAGCCGAAGGACGGACGGCTCTCGGCGGCCCGCACCGGGGCAGGCTCCTCCCGCTTGACGGAGGACGAGCCGAGCACGTTGTCCCGCTTGGACGGGGGCTGGCCGCCGTCGAAGCCGGCCGCGATGACGGTGACCCGTACCTCGTCGCCGAGCGCGTCGTCGATGACCGCGCCGAAGATGATGTTGGCCTCGGGGTGCGCGGCCTCGCTCACCAGCTGGGCGGCCTCGTTGATCTCGAACAGCCCGAGGTCCGAGCCGCCGGAGATCGAGAGCAGGACGCCCCGGGCACCGTCGATGGAGGCTTCCAGGAGTGGCGAGGAGATCGCCATCTCGGCGGCCGCCACCGCGCGGTCGTCGCCGCGGGCCGAGCCGATCCCCATGAGGGCCGAACCGGCTTCGGACATCACGGACTTGACGTCCGCGAAGTCGAGGTTGATCAGACCGGGCGTGGTGATGAGGTCGGTGATGCCCTGTACACCGGAGAGCAGGACCTGGTCCGCCGACTTGAACGCGTCGAGGACCGAGACCTGGCGGTCCGAGATGGACAGCAGCCGGTCGTTCGGGATGACGATGAGGGTGTCGACCTCTTCGCGGAGTTCCGCGATGCCGTCCTCGGCCTGGTTGGCGCGGCGCCGGCCCTCGAAGGTGAAGGGGCGGGTCACCACGCCGATGGTGAGCGCGCCGAGCGAGCGGGCGATGTTGGCCACCACCGGCGCGCCGCCGGTGCCGGTGCCGCCGCCCTCACCGGCGGTCACGAAGACCATGTCGGCCCCCTTGAGGACCTCCTCGATCTCCTCGCGGTGGTCCTCCGCGGCCTTGCGGCCGACGGCCGGGTTGGCTCCGGCGCCGAGTCCTCGGGTGAGTTCGCGGCCGACGTCGAGCTTGACGTCGGCGTCGCTCATCAACAGAGCCTGGGCGTCCGTGTTGATGGCGATGAACTCGACACCCTTGAGACCGACCTCGATCATCCGGTTGATGGCATTGACACCACCGCCGCCGACACCGATGACTTTGATGACTGCGAGGTAGTTCTGCGGTGCTGCCACGTCGAAGGCCTCTCGCCTCGAGTTACGTGTCGTCGCCTCGCACGGTCGCGATCCGACGACTGATGCCGAATGGGACGGTCCGAACGCCGACCCGAACCCTAACGCTGAAGTTTAGGGTTACCAGTGTGTCTGTTCCTTGGACTCTTCCGAACAGGACACTAAGTCGACAAGTGGCGCACGTTCAACGAACACGCCGAACCTCCCGTTTTTCTTTTCACCCTATGTGATCAGCCATAGCGCTGCCCAACCAGGGTCCTGGCCTGCACAGATGTGCGTCAACTCCCGGAGGAGGCCGGGGCGGTGGGAACACTGACGTCGAAGTGCCGCGCCCCGGGAGCGGCTTTCATGAGAGCAGTGAGCGTATGCGCTTTGGCGCGCCCCTTCTCGCCACTTCCCCACTTGACGGTGCGTTCGCCGCTCAGCTCCAGCGAGATGGAGTCGTACGAACCGACCCTGACGACCCGGGTGGCGCGCGCGACCGCGGCCGGGAGGGAACGGGCCACGAGCACCGCCTCGCGCACCAGCCGGTCGGTGCCGAAACGGCGCAGTCCCGCCGACCGGGACGCGCTCAATTCCAGTACGGGCACTCCCTGCGGGGCGCGGGAAACCGTGGCATATCGCACACCTTTGGCGTCCACTTCGACATACTTGCCCCCCTTTCCGGTGTTTTTCGTGATGAGGACCGGGATGCGCTCGGTGACTTTCAGGCCGATTTCGTGAGGCCAGGAACGGACGACGTCGACCGAGTCGATGCGGGGCAGTTTCCGCAGCAGTCCTGCCTCGATCTCGTCGGTGTCGACGGAGATCAGCGGCGATCCGGCCGGGACATCGGCCGCCTCGACGACCTGTTCGGCCGTCAGGACCCGCGTGCCGGAGGCCGATACGCGTTCCACGCGGGTCCACCGCGAGCCGTAGAGCACCCAGAGGACGCCCGCGGCGAGCAGGGCCAGGCAGACGGCCAGGGCGAGCAGCCCGCGGGGCCCCGGCAGCCTCCCGCGCAGGCGTGGCCGGAGCGGGCCGGAGGCTGGTTCCCGCCGTCCTTGCCGGTCTTGCCGTTCGCCGCGTTCGGCGGTGGTCGGTCCGGCCACGCTCCCCTGCCTTCTGCCACGCGTTAGCGGCGTGACGCAATCGCCTCGTACACCATCCCGACGAGCAGGTCGTCGGCGTCCCGGCGGCCGAACTCGGAGGCGGCGCGGGACATCTCGAACAGCCGGTGCGGATCGGCGAGCACGGGCAGGACGTTGCCCTGGATCCACTGGGGCGTCAGTTCCGCGTCGTCGATCAGCAGTCCGCCGCCGGCCTTGACCACCGGCTGGGCGTTCAGCCGCTGTTCGCCGTTGCCGATGGGCAGCGGGACGTAGACGGCGGGCAGCCCGACGGCGGAGAGTTCGGCGACGGTCATCGCGCCCGCGCGGCAGAGCATCATGTCGGCCGCGGCGTACGCGAGGTCCATCCGGTCCACGTACGGTACCGGGATGTACGGGGGCATCCCCGGCATCTGGTGGACCTGCGGCAGTTCGTTCTTCGGGCCGACCGCGTGCAGGATCTGGATACCGGCCTGCTGGAGGTACGGGGCGGTCTGCTGGATCACCTCGTTGAGGCGGCGGGCGCCCTGTGAGCCGCCGGAGACCAGCAGGGTCGGCAGGGCGGGGTCGAGTCCGAAGGCCGCGCGGGCCTCGGGGCGGGCGGCGGCCCGGTCGAGCGTGGCGATGGTGCGGCGCAGCGGGATGCCGATGTAGCGGGCGTTCCGCAGCTTGCTGTCGGGCGTGGACACGGCGACCTGGGCCGCGTACCGGGAGCCGATCTTGTTGGCGAGTCCCGGCCGGGCGTTGGCCTCGTGGACGACGATCGGGACGCCGAGGCGCTTGGCCGCGAGATAGCCGGGCAGGGCCACGTAGCCGCCGAAGCCGACGACCGCGTCCGCCTTGGTGCGCTCCAGGATCTGCTCGGCCGCCTTGATGGTGCCGCGCAGCCGTCCGGGGACGGTGATCAGCTCGGGGGTGGGCTTGCGCGGCAGCGGTACCGCGGGGATCAGCCCGAGTTCGTAGCCCCGTTCTGGTACGAGTCGGGTCTCGAGTCCGCGCTCCGTGCCCAGGGCCGTGATCCCCACGGTCGGGTCCTGCCTGCGCAGGGCGTCCGCGAGGGCGAGCGCGGGCTCGATGTGGCCGGCGGTCCCCCCGCCGGCGAGTACGACATGCACCGAAATTCACCGCTCTCCGGACGAACGCGCCGAGGCACGCCGTCGCATCGTGTTCCAGTTCCGAGGCCCCCGGACAGCGGAGCCTCTCACCGCACCCCGCTTTCTGCCAAAGCGGGGCTGCCGCATCGCGAGCGCCGTCCGCGCAGCGGGGTCCTCACGCGCGAAGGCGATCAGGAGCCCGATGGCGAACATGGTCGGCAGCAGGGCGGAACCCCCGTAGGAGAACAGCGGGAGCGGGACACCGGCGATCGGCAGCAGACCGAGCACCGCACCGATGTTGATCACGGCCTGGGCCGTGATCCAGGTGGTCACGCCACCCGCGGCGTACCTCACGAAGGGGTCCTCCGTGCGTCCGGCCACGCGGATACCCGCATAGCCTAGAGCCGCGAAGAGTGCGAGCACCGACAGAGTGCCCGCCAGGCCCAGTTCCTCACCTGTGATGGCAAAGATGAAGTCGGTGTGCGCTTCGGGCAGTTGCCCCCATTTCTCCACGCTCGCGCCGAGGCCCGAGCCGAAGAGCCCTCCGTTGGCGAGCGCGTAGATGCCGTGCACGGCCTGCCAGCAGGAGTCGCCGGGTCCCGGTTCGGTGGCGCCGAGGCAGGCGAGGCGGGCCATGCGGTTGGGGCTGGTCCTGATGAGGATCACGCCGAGGGTGAGCGCGATGGCGAGGACGCCGCCGAAGAGCCGGGTGGGCGCCCCCGCGAGCCACAGGAGGCCGAACAGGATCGCGGTGAGGATGATCGCCGTGCCCATGTCGCCGCCGAGCATGATCAGCCCGAGCAGCATGAAGGCCACCGGCACGAGCGGCACCAGCATGTGCTTCCACTGGGTCAGCAGCCGCTTGTCCTGTTTGCGGGCGAGCAGGTCGGCCCCCCACAGCACGAGGGCGAGCTTGCCGAACTCGCTGGGCTGGAGCTGGAAGGGGCCGCCGACCGAGATCCAGTTCTGGTTGCCGTTGACCGCGACCCCTATCCCCGGCACCTGGACGAGGATCATCAGGAAGACCGAGCCGAGGAGTATCGGGTACGCCAGCGCCCGGTGCAGCTTCGAGGGCATCCGTGAGGCGGCCAGCAGCAGCAGGCCGCCGAGCACGGCCGCGAGGAACTGCTTGCGGAAGAAGTAGCTCCCGGGCAGCGACAGCTGGAGTGCGGTGATCTGCGACGCCGAGTACACCATCACCAGGCCGAGCACGGTGATGAGCAGACTGCCGCCGAGGATCAGGTAGTACGCGGTCAGGGGCCGGTCCCAGGCACGGCGTGCGCGGCCGTAGAGGCGGACCACGGGGTTGTCGCGCGGCGGGCGGGGTCCGGGGGGCCGCCGGGGGGCGCGCTGGACGGGAGGGCGTCCTGTGCGGCTAACGGGCATGGCGGGGCCCCCTGGTCGTCGACGGGCGCCCCGGCGGGGTGCCCCCGGGCCGTTCGGGTGCCGGGCTCAGGGCGGGGCGGCACAGCGCCGTGTCACCGGCGGAGGGCCGCCGCCGATACACCGACCACGATGGCGTCACGCGTCGCTCCCAAGGATCCCGGGCGCCCGGGCCGGCCCGGGGGCCTGCCGTCAGGCGCCCGCGGCGCCGAGTTCGCGGACCGCTTCCGCGAACATGTCACCGCGCTGGTTGTAGTTGGTGAACATGTCCATGGAGGCACAGGCCGGCGCCATGAGTACCGTGTCGCCGGCGCGGGCGAGCCGTGTCGCCTCCTGAACCGCCGCGGACATCGCCCCAGTGTCGGTCCGGTCGAGGTCGACCACCGGTACCTCGGGCGCGTGTCGCGCGAGGGCTTCGCGGATGAGGGCCCGGTCCGCGCCGAACAGGACGACACCCCGCAGCCGCTTCGCCGAGGTGGCCACGAGTTCGTCGAAGGTCGCGCCCTTGGCGAGCCCGCCCGCGATCCACACGATCGACTCGTAGGCCGCCAACGAGGCTTGCGCGGCATGCGTGTTGGTGGCCTTGGAGTCGTCGACGTAGGCGATGCCGTCCACGTCCGCCACGTGCTCGATGCGGTGGGCGTCGGGCCGGAAGGCCCGCAGTCCGTCCCGGACGGCCGCGGCGGGCACGCCGTAGGCGCGGGCCAGGGCCGCCGCGGCGAGGGCGTTGGCGATGTTGTGCGGGGCGGGCGGCTCGACGTCGGAGATCTCGGCGAGTTCCTGGGCCTGCTCGTGCCGGTCCTCGACGAAGGCGCGGTCGACCAGGATGCCGTCCACGACGCCGAGTTGGGAGGGGCCCGGGGTGCCGAGCGTGAAGCCGACGGCCCGGCAGCCCTCCTCGACGTCCGCCGCGCGCACCAGGTCCTCGGTGGCCCGGTCGGCCGCGTTGTAGACGCAGGCGACCTGGTTGCCCTCGTAGACCCGGCCCTTGTCGGCGGCGTACGCCTCCATGGAGCCGTGCCAGTCGAGGTGGTCGGGAGCGAGGTTCAGGACGGCCGCGGAGTGGGCGCGCAGGGAGGGCGCCCAGTGCAGCTGGTAGCTGGACAGCTCCACGGCGAGCACGTCGAGGTCGGCGTACGCCTCGTCGGTGCCCAGCACGACGTCGACGATCGGGGTGCCGATGTTGCCCACCGCGGCCGTGCGCAGGCCCGCGGCGGCCAGGATCGAGGCGAGCATCCGGGTCGTGGTGGTCTTGCCGTTGGTGCCCGTGACGGCCAGCCAGGGGGCGGCCCTGCGGCCGTCGTGACCGCGCAGCCGCCAGGCGATCTCGACGTCGCCGACGACGTCCACGCCCGCCTTCGCGGCGGCCTGGAAGAGGGGGCTGTCCGGCTTCCAGCCCGGCGAGGTGACCACCAGGCCGGTGCCCTCGGGCAGCGTGTCGGCGTCCGCGAGGCGTACCGCGATGCCCTGCTGTTCGAGGGGGACGACCCGCTCGCGGTGCGCCGGGGAGTCGCCCCCGTCGACGACCGTGACCGAGGCGCCGAGGCCGGCCAGGGCGCGGGCGGCGCTGATGCCGCTCACGCCGAGGCCGGCGACGGTGATGTTCATGCCCTGCCAGGCGGACGCGGTCGTCACTTCTTGGCTGCCCATCCCGCGTAGAAGAGGCCGAGTCCGACGATGACGCACATGCCCTGGATGATCCAGAACCGGACCACCACGAGGACCTCGGACCACCCCTTCAGTTCGAAGTGGTGCTGCAGCGGTGCCATCCGGAAGACGCGTCTGCCGGTGAGGCGGAACGAGCCGACCTGGATGACGACCGACATGGTGATGAGGACGAAGAGGCCGCCGAGCAGGGCGACCAGCAGCTCGGTGCGCGAGCAGATCGCGAGACCGGCCAGCGCGCCGCCGAGCGCCAGGGAACCGGTGTCCCCCATGAAGATCTTGGCGGGCGAGGTGTTCCACCACAGGAAGCCGAAGCAGGAGCCCATGAGGGCGGCGGCGACGACCGCGAGGTCGAGCGGGTCCCGCACCTCGTAGCACGCGCCCGGGTTGGTGAGGGTCTGCGCGTTGGCGCAGGACTCCTGGAACTGCCAGACGCCGATGAACGTGTAGGCGCCGAAGACCATCGTCGCGGCGCCGGTGGCCAGACCGTCCAGGCCGTCCGTCAGGTTCACGCCGTTCGACATCGCGAGGATCATGAACAGCGCCCAGACCACGAACAGCACCGGGCCGATGGACCAGCCGAAGTCCTGCACGAAGGAGAGCCTGGTGGAGGCCGGGGTGTTGTTGCGGTTGTCCGCGAACTGCAGCGCGAGGACCGCGAAGGCGATGCCGACGATCAGCTGGCCGGCCATCTTCGCCTTGGCCCGCAGACCGAGCGACCGCCGCTTGACGATCTTGATGTAGTCGTCCAGGAAGCCGACCACGCCCATGCCGGTCATCAGGCCGAGCACCAGCAGTCCGGAGAACGTCGGCGGCTTGCCCGTGATCACCTTGCTGAGGAAGTACGCGAGGAGCGTGGCCAGGATGAAGGCGATACCACCCATGGTCGGCGTACCGCGCTTGGCGTGGTGCTCGCGCGGGCCGTCGTCGCGGATGTACTGGCCGTAGCCCTTGCGGGCCAGCAGCTTGATCAGCAGAGGGGTGCCCACGAGAGTCAGGAAGAGGCCGATGACTCCCGCGAACAGGATCTGATTCATCATCGGACGGCGACCTCACCCTCGGTGCCCTCGACCAGCGCCTGCGCCACCCGTTCGAGACCGACCGACCGGGACGCCTTCACGAGTACGACGTCTCCCGGGCGCAGCTGACTGCGCAACAGGTCGACCGCCGACTGTGCGTCGGACACGTGCACCGACTCCTCACCCCACGAACCCTCGTTATATGCGCCCAGTTGCAGCCAGGACGCTTCCCTGCCCCCGACCGCGACGAGCCTGCTGACGTTGAGCCGGACGGCGAGCCGTCCGACCGCGTCGTGCTCGGCGAGCGCCTCGTCCCCGAGCTCGGCCATCTGGCCGAGCACCGCCCACGTCCGACCCCCGTGTGCCTGTGAGGCTTTGCCCATGGCCACGAGCGCGCGCAGGGCGGCTCGCATGGACTCGGGGTTCGCGTTGTAGGCGTCGTTGACGATCGTCACGCCGTCCGGGCGCTCGGTGACCTCCATCCGCCAACGGGAGAGGGTGCCCGCCTCGGAGAGCGCGGTGGCGATCTCGTCTGCGGACATGCCCAGCTCATGGGCGACGGCGGCGGCGGCGAGCGCGTTCGACACGTGGTGCTCACCGTACAGGCGCATGGTCACTTCGCTGCACCCGGAGGGTGTGTGGAGGCTGAACGCGGGCTGTCCGCTCCCGGTGAGCCGCACGTTCTCGGCCCGTACGTCCGCTTCGTCGGACTCTCCGAAGAGGAGCACGCGTGCCTTCGTACGCGAGGCCATGGCCCGGACGAGGGGATCGTCGGCGTTCAGGACGGCGGTGCCGCCCTCTTCGGCGGGCGGCAGACCCTCCACCAGTTCGCCCTTGGCCTGGGCGATCTGCTCACGGCCGCCGAACTCGCCGATGTGCGCGGTGCCGACGTTGAGGACGAGGCCGATCTTCGGGGGCGTCAGGTCCGCGAGGTAGCGGATGTGGCCGATCCCGCGGGCGCCCATCTCCAGGACGAGGAACCGGGTCTCCGCGGTGGCGCTGAGGGCGGTGAGCGGCAGGCCGATCTCGTTGTTGAGCGAGCCGGGTGTGAAGACCGTCGGCGCCTTGCTGCCGAGCACCTGGGCGATCAGGTCCTTGGTGCTGGTCTTGCCCGCGGACCCGGTGAGGGCCACGAGGGTCGCGCCGAGGCGTTCCACGACGTGGCGGGCGAGGGCGCCGAGGGCCTTCTGGACGTCGTCCACGACGATGGCGGGGACGCCGACGGGCCGGGAGGCCAGGACGGCCACGGCGCCCGCCGCGACGACGTCCGCGGCGAAGTCGTGGCCGTCCACGCGCTCACCCGCGAAGGCGACGAAGAGACAGCCCGGCTCCACCTCCCGGGAGTCTCTGACGACCTGTCCGGTGACCTGGACCGACGGATCCGGTATGTCGTGGGTCTGCCCGCCGACGACAGACGCGATCTCGGCGAGAGAGAGGGCGATCACAAGTTCATCCCTGGGTCTTCTGGATAGCTGCGCGGAGCACCTGGCGGTCGTCGAAGGGACGGATCACCCCGGCGATGTCCTGGCCCTGTTCGTGGCCCTTGCCCGCGACCAGCACCGTGTCGCCGGGCTGTGCGCGGGCGACGGCCGCGGCGATCGCGGCGGCCCGGTCCTCGAAGACCTGGACCTCTCCGCGCTCGTGGGCCGGCACCTCGGCGGCGCCCGCGAGCATCGTGGCGAGGATGGCGAGGGGGTCCTCGCCGCGGGGGTTGTCCGAGGTCAGCGTGGCGGTGTCGGAGAGCCGGACCGCGGCGGCGCCCATCGGCATCCGCTTGGTCCTGTCGCGGTCGCCGCCGCAGCCGAGGACGATGTGCAGTCTGCCCTCGGTGACCTTGCGCAGGGCCCTCAGGACGGATTCGACGGCGTCCGTCTTGTGCGCGTAGTCGACGACCGCGAGGTAGGGCTGTCCGGCGTCCACGCGCTCCAGGCGGCCGGGCACGCCCGGTACGGCGGCGATGCCGTCGGCGGCGGTCTGCGGGTCGATCCCGGCGGCGGCGAGGGCGACGATCGCGGCGAGCGTGTTGGCCACGTTGAAGGTGCCCGCGAGCGGCGACCTGGCGGTGATCCGCTCGCCCCCGGGCCCGACCGCGACGAAGGCCGAGTCCATCGGCCCGACCCGGACGTCCTCGGCGCGCCAGTCGGCGTCCGGGTGCCCTTCCGCGGAGAACGTCACGACGGGGACGCCGGCCTCCTTGACGAGCCTGCGGCCGTACTCGTCGTCGAGGTTGACCACGCCGAGCCTGCTGCGCAGCGGTGTGAACAGCTGCGCCTTGGCCCGGAAGTAGTCCTCCATGTCGGAGTGGAACTCCATGTGCTCCGGGCTGAGGTTGGTGAAGACCGCGATGTCGAAGACGCAGCCGTCGACCCGGCCGAGGACCAGGGCGTGGCTGGAGACCTCCATGACGACCGCCTCGACGCCGCGTTCGCGCATGACCGCGAACAGCGCCTGGAGGTCGGTGGCCTCGGGGGTGGTGCGTTCCGACTTGATGCGCTCGTCGCCGATGCGCATCTCCACGGTGCCGATCAGTCCGGTGCTGTGGACGCCCTTGAGGCCGCCCTCGACGAGGTACGCCGTGGTGGTCTTGCCGGACGTGCCGGTGATGCCGATCTGCAGCAGGTCGCGGCCGGGGTGGCCGTAGATGGTGGCGGCGAGTTCGCCCATCGACCCGCGCGGGTCGTCCACGACGAGGACGGGCAGGCCGGTGGCCCGCGCGCGGTCGGCGCCCGTCGGGTCGGTCAGCACGGCGACGGCGCCGAGGCCGGCCGCCTGCGTCACGAAGTCGGCGCCGTGCATCCGGGCGCCGGGCAGCGCGGCGTAGATGTCGCCCGGGCGGACGGCGCGCGAGTCGTGGGTGATGCCCGTGACCTCGGCGGCGCCCTCGGGCTGTTCCGCACCCGGCCGGCCGGCCAGCTCCGCGAGGGGTGTGGCGGAGGTGCGAACCGGTCGCGGCGGCCCCGGATATGTCACAGGGACGCCCTTCTGGGTGGTTTGGGACTGATCGGCGTGTGGCACGGCGGTGAGCGTACCGGGCACACCCCCGCCGGAGCGAAGCGAGGGGCGCGGCGGTGCGGACGGCGGGCCGTCGTCGCCGGGGTCGGGAGTGATCGTCGTCACGAGCTGGTTCCTGATCGGTGTTCCGGGCGGTGGCACGGGCGGTTCCGGTCGGTCGTTCCGGTCGGTGCTGATGAGGGTGTGATCGGGTGCTGACGAGGGGGGCGGGCGCGGCCGGTCAGGGCGTGAAGGTGACGGGGAGTCTGGCGGCCGACTGCCCGGTGGGCGGTACCTGGAGGGTCTTGAGTGCGAATTCCAGGACCTCCTTGTAGACGGGTCCGCAGATCTGACCGCCGAAGTAGCTGCCCTTGGTGGCGTTCTGGATGGCGCAGTACACGGTGACGCGGGGATTGTCCGCGGGCGCGAACCCGGCGAAGGACGAGGTGTAGCCGCGGTAGCGGCCGGTGGCCGGATCCACGCGGTTGGCCGTGCCGGTCTTGCCCGCGACGCGGTAGCCGGGGATGCGCGCCTTGGTGCCGGTGCCCTCCTCGTCGTCCACGACGGACTCCAGCATGTGCGCCAGGGTCTTCGCGGTCTTCTCGCTGACGACCCTGGTCCTGTCGGCCTTGGCGGCCGGGGTGAAGCGTCCGTCGGCTCCCTTCGTGCCGCGGACGAGCGTCGGTTCCACGCGTACGCCGCCGTTGGCGATCGTGGAGTAGACGGAGGCGGCCTGCAGGGCGTTGACGGACACGCCCTGGCCGAAGGGGATCGTGTACTGCTGGGAGGTGGACCACTGGTCGGCGGGGGCGAGGATGCCCTTGGTCTCGCCGGGGAAGCCGAGGCCCGTGTAGGCGCCGATGCCGAACTTGCGCAGGTACGAGTGGAGGACCCGGTTGGCCTCCTTCTGCGTCTTGCCGAGCTGGCCGGTGGCGAGGATGGTGCCGATGTTGCTGGACTTGGCGAGGACGCCGTTGAGCGTCAGGTACCAGGTCGGGTGGTCGATGTCGTCGCGGAAGAGCCGGTCGCCGCGGTGCAGCCGGTTCGGCACGGTCACGTGTGTGGCGGGAGTGGCGACGCCCTCCTCCAGGACGGCGGCCATCGACATGACCTTGGCGGTGGAGCCGGGCTCGTAGGCGTCCTCGATGCTCCAGTTGTGCAGGGCGCCCCCGTCGGCCCGGGACAGGTCGTTCGGGTCGAAGCCGGGCGCGTTGGCCATGGCGAGGATCTCGCCGGTCCTGTTGTCCTGCACTATGACGTACCCGCGGTCGGCCTCGGACTTCTCGACCTGCTCGGCGATGGCGTTCTGCGCGGCCCACTGGATGTCGCGGTCGATGGTCAGCTCGACCTCGGAGCCGGCCACGGCGGGTTTCTCGGTGGAGCCGGCGGTCGGCACCTGCCGTCCCCCGGACTGGGCGTAGCGGATCTCGCCGTCCTTGCCGGACAGTTCCCGGTCGAGCTGCTGCTCGATGCCGCCGCCGCCCTTGCCGTCGGCGTTGACCCAGCCCAGTATCCCGGCGCCGAGGTCGCCGTTCGGGTAGATCCGCTGGCTGCTGGGCTCCTGGAGGACGCCTGCCAGGACGTTCGCCGCGCCGCCCGCCCCGGCCTTCTCGGCGAGTGCGCTCTTCAGGTCCTTGATCTGGGTCCAGACCTGGGGGGTCTGACGGCGGGCGAGCACCACGTACCGGGTGTTCTCGGTACGGAGCTTGGCGGCGATGTCGTCGGGGTCCTGGCCGAGGATCGGGCCGAGCAGGGCGGCGGCCTGTTCGGGGGCGTCGGCGGTCTTCGTCGCCTTCCGCGTGAACAGCGTGGGGTCGGCGGTGATGTCGTTGGCGTCCACGCTGATCGCCAGGTCCACGCCGTTGCGGTCGGTGATCCCGCCGCGCTCGGCGGCCAGGGTGCGGCTGAGGTACCGGTTCTTCTCGGCCTTGGCCGTGTACTCGCTCGCGTCGACCGCCTGCACCTGGAGGAGCCGCACGACGAACGCGATCAGTACGAGGGCCAGGGCGAGGCTGACCAGGCGCAGCCGCGGACGGGGGCTGCCGAGCCGGATGACGCGCGGGGCCCTGCCGCGGGGCGGGGCCGGGCGGCGGGCGGGCCGGGCGCCGGGGCCGGGGCGCCGCTGCCTGCCGGGTTTCGCGGGCCCGCCGGGCTTCACGGACCGGGCGGGCGCGGGCACCCTGCGGCGCGGGGGTTCCCTGTCGGACACTTCCGTCACCTGCCGGGAGTCGTAGGGGTCGGCGTGGGCTGCGGGGCGGACCCGGCGGCGGGGTCCGGCGCGGGATCGGGCGCCCCGCCGGGCACCGGGGAGCCGGTGAGGGTCTGGGGCTCGGTGAGCGTCTGGGGCCCGGTGAGGGTCTGCGGGCCGGTGGGCGTCGCGGCCGGTTCGGGGGCGAGCACCTCGGGCGGGCTGGTCACGGGCCCCGACAGGGACGACTGCTCGGCGGCCGCGCCGGGGACACCGAGGACCGTGCCGTCGGGGTTGAGGAAGGCCGGGTCGCCGCCGGGCACCATGCCCAGCTCACGGGCGCGGCGCTGGAGGGCGTCGGGGGCGGAGTAGGCGTCCACGTCCCGCTGGAGCGCCTGCTCCTCGTCGGTGAGGCTCTTGGTGTCCTTCTGGAGGTCGTCGAGCTGGAACGACCCCGCGCTGAGCGCGGAGTTCAGGACCAGAAGCCCGATGAGACCGCCTCCGAGCAGCAGCACCACCAGCAGGACGAAGGGCGTACGGGCGGCCTGCCCCGAGCCCGTCGGAAAGAGCCGTGCGAGCCGGGCCGCCCGCCCGCGCAGTTCGGGTCTCCTGTTCACTCGTCCTCCAGGTGCGCTCGGGTCGCCGGCCCACAGGTCCGGGTCCTGGGCCCAGGTGCCCGGTGAGTCCGGTCGTCAGCCGTCCGCGCCGCCTGCGTCACTCGGCGTCCTCCCGGATGCGCTGTGCCCCGCGCAGCCGCGCCGGGGCGGCCCGCCGGTTCTCCGCGACCTCTTCCTCGGTGGGAAGTTCGGCACCGCGCGTGAGCAGCTTGAGCCGCGGCTGGTAGCGCTCGGGGACGACCGGCAGTCCGGGCGGCGCGGTGGTGGCGGCACCCGCCGCGAACACCTGCTTCACCAGCCGGTCCTCCAGGGAGTGGTACGACAGCACGGCGATCCGGCCTCCGACGGCGAGTGCCTTGACGGCGGCGGGCACCGCCCTCTCCAGGACGGTGAGTTCGCCGTTGACCTCGATGCGCAGCGCCTGGAACGTCCGCTTGGCGGGGTTGCCGCCGGTGCGCTTGGCCGCCTGCGGCAGGGAGTCGCGGATCAGCTCGACGAGGCGCGCGCTGTCGGTGAAGGGCTCCTTGTCGCGCTCGCGCACGACCGCGGACACGATCCGCTTGGCCTGCTTCTCCTCGCCGTACGCCCGCAGGATCCGCACGAGCTCGCCGGGCGGATAGGTGTTGAGGACCTCCGCCGCGCTGATGCCGGTCGTCTGGTCCATGCGCATGTCGAGGGGCGCGTCCTGGGCGTAGGCGAAGCCGCGGTCCGCCTCGTCGAGCTGCATGGAGGAGACGCCGAGGTCGAAGAGGATGCCCTGGACGGCCGGCAGACCCAGGCGGTCGAGCACGTCGGGGAGTTCGTCGTAGACCGCGTGCACCGGCGTGAAGCGGTCGCCGAAGGGCGCGAGCCGCTCCCCGGAGAGGCGCAGCGCCTCCTTGTCGCGGTCCAGGGCGACCAGCCGCACCCCGGGGAACCGGCTGAGCAGGGCCTCGCTGTGCCCGCCGAGGCCGAGCGTGCAGTCGACGACCACGGCGCCGGGACGCTCCAGGGCGGGGGCCAGCAGGTCCAGGCACCGCTGGAGCATCACCGGGACATGTCGGCTGTGGCTCGAGCTCAAGGGGCCCTCTCAGGTCCGGCGCGGCCGGTACGTACCGCCGGGTCCCCGCCCTCCCGCGGCCGGCGCGGGGTCCCCGGGTGAGAGGGGAGGCCCGCCGGCGCCGAGAGCGTCAGCCGACCGGGAGCGGGAGGAGGCCGAGCCGTACGTACGCGCCGCGCACGCGAGGAGATCCCGGCACGGTCGCCGGGCCTCCGGGAACAGCAGTCCAGCAGGGAGGACGTCTCGCCTCCCGCTTCGCGTCACTTTAGTCCACGGTGTCGCGCGGTCAATGAACCGGCCTGCGCGTCGCGGCTGCCGTCCACGATCAAGCGGCAAACCGGCGATTTCCACCCGTACGGGTGGAGTCGATCCCCCCTTGTGGGTTACCTCACACCAACGCTCGTTGATGTTCTTTGTCCCATCCCACAGCAGGCCCGAACGGCACTTGCCCCTTACCGTCATAGGTATGACGACTTCCGCATCCGTTCCCACCGAACCCGAAGACGCCATATCCCGCCCCGGCACCGTCACGGACCGCCTGGTGGAGGCCAACGAGCGGTACGCCGCCGCGTTCGCCGACCCCGGTATGGACGCCCGTCCCGTGCTGGGTGTCGCGGTCGTGGCCTGCATGGACGCCCGTCTCGACCTGCATGCCGCGCTGGGCCTGGAACTCGGCGACTGCCACACCATCCGCAACGCGGGCGGCGTCGTGACCGACGACGTGATCCGCTCCCTCACCATCAGCCAGCGCGCGCTCGGCACCCGCAGCGTCGTGCTCATCCACCACACCGGCTGCGGCCTGGAGTCCCTCACCGAGGAGTTCCGCCACGACCTGGAGATGGAGGTCGGCCAGCGCCCCGCCTGGGCGGTCGAGGCGTTCCGGGACGTCGAACAGGACGTACGGCAGTCCATGCAGCGGGTACGGACCTCCCCGTTCCTTCTGCACAACGACGACGTACGTGGTTTCGTGTTCGACGTGAAGACGGGCCTGCTGCGTGAGATAGACCCCACCTGACGCCAGTTCGACCCGGCCAAAGACCGCAAGACCTGACATATCACGGCCAGTTGTCCACAGGCGAGTGACACGAACCGGTAACGGCAACAAGAATGCGTCTGTGGCGTCACGCGGAACTTTTCACGCGTGGTGTCCGTGTTCGGGGTGGGCCGGTCCGCATCGCAGAGCGTCGGCCCGGAGAATTGAACGGGCCGAGGAGGGCCGGGTGACGACCTATGACGATCGAGCGAGCCTCACAGATCTGACCGCCACTGTGGAGAGAGTCCGCAGTTCGGTGGAGGAAGTGATCGAGGGCAAGCCTGAGGTCGTACGGCTTTCGCTGACCGTGCTGCTCGCCGAGGGACATCTTCTGATCGAGGATGTCCCCGGCGTCGGCAAGACCATGCTGGCCAAGGCACTGGCGCGGTCCATCGACTGCTCGGTGCGGCGTATTCAGTTCACGCCCGACCTGCTGCCCTCGGACATCACCGGTGTGTCCATCTGGGACCAGCAGAGCCGGGACTTCGAGTTCAAGCCGGGCGCGATCTTCGCGCAGATCGTGATCGGCGACGAGATCAACCGCGCGTCGCCCAAGACGCAGTCGGCGCTCCTGGAGTCCATGGAGGAGCGCCAGGTCACCATCGACGGGCAGACCTACGAACTGCCCAGCCCCTTCATGGTGGTGGCCACGCAGAACCCGGTCGAGATGGAGGGCACCTACCCGCTCCCCGAGGCCCAGCGCGACCGTTTCATGGCCCGGGTCTCCATCGGCTACCCCAGCGCGGAGGCCGAGCTGCAGATGCTCGACATCCACGGCGGGGTGTCCCCGCTGGACGACCTGCAGCCGGTGGCGCACGCGCACGAGATCGTGAAGCTCATCGACGCCGTCCGCACGGTCCACGTCGCCGACCCGGTGCGGCGGTACGCGGTGGACCTGGTCGGCGCCACGCGCCACCACCCGGACCTGAGACTCGGCGCCTCGCCGCGCGCCACGCTGCACCTGCTGCGCGCCGCGAAGGCGTCCGCCGCCCTCAGCGGCCGGGACTACGCACTGCCGGACGACGTCCAGGCCCTCGCCGTGGCGGTCCTGGCACACCGCCTGCTGCCCACCGCCCAGGCCCAGTTGAACCGCCGTACGGCCGAGCAGGTCGTCCTGGAGATCCTCCAGCGCACGGCCGTGCCGGCGGCTCCCCAGCCACCGGGCGGTCCCGCGGTGGGCCGGAGCACGTCCTTCTTCGGCGATCAACCGCCCCGGAGGCTGTGATGAGCACCGGGGGGATGCCCGCAGCGACGGCCGAGGAGGACAAGGGCGGACTGCGCACGGCTCTCGCCGGGCTCACCACGCGCGGGCGGTCCTTCCTGGCCGCCGGCATCGCGGCAGCCATCTGCGCGTACGTCCTGGGGCAGAGCGATCTGCTCCGGGTCGGACTGCTGCTCGCCGTGCTGCCACTGGTCTGCGCGGCCGTGCTGTACCGCACGCGCTACCGGGTCGCCGGCAGCCGCCGCCTCTCCCCCGGGCGCGTGCCGGCGGGCTCCGAGGCGCGCGTCCACCTGCGGATGGACAACGTCTCGCGGCTGCCCACGGGCCTGCTGATGCTCCAGGACCGGGTGCCGTACGTGCTGGGGCCGCGGCCCCGGTTCGTGCTCGACCGGGTCGAGGCGGGCGGCCGGCGCGAGGTGTCGTACCGGGTGCGCTCGGACCTGCGCGGCCGCTATCCGCTCGGCCCGCTGCAACTGCGGCTCAGCGACCCGTTCGGGATGTGCGAGCTGACCCGCTCCTTCTCGACGTACGACACCCTCACCGTCATCCCGCGCGTGGAGCCGCTGCCGCCGGTCCGGCTGACCGGCGAGGCGAAGGGGTACGGCGACGGGCGCCAGCGCTCGCTCGCCCTGGCCGGCGAGGACGACGTGATCCCGCGCGGGTACCGCTACGGCGACGACCTGCGCCGGGTCCACTGGCGGCTGACCGCCCGGTACGGCGAGCTGATGGTGCGCCGCGAGGAGCAGCCCCAGCGGTCCCGCTGCACGGTGCTCCTCGACACCCGGGGCATCGCCTTCGACGGCGCGGGCCCGGACTCGGCCTTCGAGTGGGCCGTCTCCGGCACGGCGTCCACGCTGGTGCACATGCTGGAGCGGGGCTTCTCGGTGCGGCTGCTGACCGACACCGGCACCTCGGTGCCGGGCGAGGGCGCCGACGGGTTCGCCGGGGCGAGCCAGGAGTCGGCGGACGCCGCCGGGCTGATGATGGACACCCTCGCGGTGATCGACCACTCCGACGGTACGGGCCTGTCGCGGGCGTACGACGTCCTGCGCGGCGGCAACGAAGGACTGCTGGTCGCCTTCCTGGGCGACCTGGACGAGGAGCAGGCGACGGTGCTCGGCAAGATGCGCCAGCGCAGCGGCGGGGCGGTCGCCTTCCTGCTGGACAGCGGCGCATGGGTGCGGGGCGCCGCCGGCGAACGATGCGAGGAGCGGCTTCGGATGCTGCGTGAGGCGGGCTGGACCGCCCTGGCCGTTCCGCCGGGCACCGGTCTCGGCGACCTGTGGCGGGAGGCGGACCGCCAGCGCAACGGTGTCGCGTCGACGGGCGGCACGGCAGGGGGCGGTGGCTCATGAGCGGACGCGCGCGACTCGCGCTGTGCGCGGCGGCGGCGACGCTGATGGCGTCCTGCGCGCTGCTGCCGCTGGTCGACCCGGCGACCTGGTTCCTCCAGGCCGCGTTCCTGCTCGCGATACAGACCGGGGTGGGCGCGGCGGCCCGCCGGGTGCCCCTCGCCAGGCCGCTGACGATCGCGGTGCAGGCGCTGGTCACCCTGCTGCTGCTGACGCTGTCCTTCGCCCGGGAGCAGGCCGTCGCGGGGCTGCTCCCCGGCCCGGAGGTCTTCCGCTACTTCGGCGACCTGCTGCAGGCGGGCACGGACGACGTCAGCCGGTACTCGATCCCGGCGCCGCTGTCCGACGGCATCCGTCTGATGATGGTCGGCGGGGTCGTGGTGATCGGACTCGCGGTGGACGCGCTCGCGGTGACGTTCCGCAGCGCGGCCCCCGCCGGACTGCCCCTGCTGGCCCTGTACTCCGTCGCCGCGGGTCTCGCGGACGGCGCAGCCGGATGGGTGTGGTTCCTGCTGGCGGCGGCCGGTTTCCTGGTGCTGCTGCTGGCGGAAGGCCGTGACCGGCTCTCGCAGTGGGGCCGGGTCTTCGGCGGCGGACCCCGCGCACCGGGCGCGGACCCCTCGGAGAGCGCGCTCGCACCGGTCCGTACGGGCCGCCGCATCGGCGCCGTCGCCCTCGGCATCTCCCTGGTGGTGCCGCTCGCGCTGCCCGCGCTGGACGGCGGGCTGCTGGACGGCGCGGGGACCGGCGTCGGCACGGGCTCCGGAGGCGGCGGCACGATCTCCGCGGTGAACCCGCTGGTCTCGCTCCGCGACAGCCTGAACGTGGACGAGGACCGCGAGGTCATGTCCTACCGCACCAACTCCGAGGAGACGCGGGACCTCTATCTGCGGATCGTCTCGCTGGACGAGTTCGACGGCACGGCGTGGAAGCCGGCCAAGCGCCATGTCGAGGACGTGCCGGGGTCGTTCCCGACGCCGCCCGGCCTCGGTGACGACGTACGGCGCACCGAGATCCAGACGAGGATCTCCGCGGCCGACTGGTACGCGCAGGACTGGCTGCCGATGCCCTACCCGGCCAGCCAGGTGGGGATCGGCGGCAAGTGGCGGTACGAGCCGGTGGGCCGCACGCTCGTCGGGGACCACGGCCAGACCACCCGCGGCCAGGAGTACACGGTCAAGAGCCTGATCGTGCAGCCCACCGCGGAGCAGCTCGCGGACGCGCCCGAGGCGTCGGAGGCGCTGAAGCGCGAGTTCACCGAGGTGCCCGGCTCACTGCCGCCGGTGGTGTCCCGGACGGCCCGGGACGTCACGGCGGACGCGGCCAACGACTACGAGCGCGCGGTGGCGCTGCAGGACTGGTTCGCCCTGGAGGGCGGCTTCACCTACGACACCGAGGTGCAGGTCGGCAGCGGGTCCCAGGCGATAGCGCGCTTCCTGCGGGACAAGGAGGGCTTCTGCGTCCACTTCTCCTTCGCGATGGCCTCCATGGCCCGCACCCTGGGCATACCGGCCCGGGTCGCGGTGGGCTTCACCCCCGGTTCGCCCCAGGCGGACGGCACCACCTCGGTGGGGCTGCGGGACGCGCACGCCTGGCCGGAGCTGTACTTCGAGGGCGTGGGCTGGACCCGCTTCGAGCCGACGCCGAACCGCGGCACGGTGCCGGAGTACACCCGGACGGACACACCGGGCACGACGGTCCCCGACCCCGACGTGCCGTCGCGGTCCTCGTCCACGGAGCCGTCCGCCGCGCCGTCGAGCAGCGAGAGCTGCACGGCGGCCGAGAAGAAGCTGGAGCAGCCCTGTGGCGACGAGTCTCCGCAGGCGGCCTTCGGCGCGACGAACGACGATCCGCCGTGGGAGTTGTTCCTCCTGCTCCTCCTGCCCGCGCTCGCCGTGCTCGCGGTGCCGCTGCTGCCGATGCTGTGGCGGATGCGGGCCCGCTCGGTGCGGCTCGGCTGGCACGGGCGGACCGAGGAAGGCGCCGCGGCCGCCACGCTGGCGGCCTGGCAGGAGGTGAGCGACACGGCGTGGGACTTCGGGATCGCCCCCGACGAGTCGCAGACACCGCGCAACGCGGCGGCCCGGATCGTGCGCATCGGGCATCTCGACCCGGAGGCCGCGGCCTCCGTCCACCGGGTGGCCGACGCGGTGGAGCAGGTCCTGTACGCGCCACGGCCCCGGCCGGCCGTGGGTCTGGGCGACGACGTACGCCGGATGGCCGCGGGCCTCGGGGCCACGGCGAGCCGCGGTACGCGCCTGCGCGCACTGCTCGCACCGCGCTCGGCCGTACGGGTGGCGTGGACGGCCTCCGAGAAGTGGACGGCGCTGAAGTCCCGGTCCGCGGCCCGCTGGACGGCGCTCGTACGGCGGCCGTCGGGGCAGGGCAGCGGCTGAGGCCGACCGGCCTCACGAGCCGAGGGAAGGGCGCCCATCCGGACCGGATGGGCGCCCTTCGTCGCCGGTCGGCCACCGCGGGGCTTGCCCTGGGACTGTCCCGTCGGGGGGACACCCGGCGGCGGGCGTCCGGGCGACGGGCGTCCGGGCGACGGGCGTCCTGACGGCGGGTATCCCGGCGACGGGCGTCCGGGCGGCAGGCGTCCGGGCGATGGGCATCCGGGCGACGGGCGTCCTGACGGCGGGTATCCCAGCGGCGGGCGTCCCGGCGGCGGGCGTCCGGGCGCGGATCACGGTGGGCGTCCAGCCCCGCCGTGGTCGGGCATGCTGGAGGGGTGACCACCTGTGCGGTGGTCACCCCTTCAGCATGTGTGTCTCGGCCGGGACCCGGTGGGCTACTGGCCGCCCTGCTCGTCACGGCGCCGCTGCCAGCGCTGTTCGATGCGGTCCATCATGGAGCGCCTCTGCCGGCCCTGACCGCGGGCCTGCGGAGCACCCGGCGCACCCGCCGCGGGCTGTTCACCCGGCTTGGGGGCCTTGCGCCAACCGGTCACGGCGAGCACCGCGCAGCCCAGCATGACGAGAAAACCCACCACGCTGACCCAGATCTGCTGTGCGACCATTCCGGCCATGAGGAGCGCGATACCTACGAGGAAGCCGGCGACCGCCTGGTAGACCCGTCGCCGGGTGTACGTACGCAGCCCGCTTCCCTCAAGCGCTGTCGCGAACTTGGGATCTTCGGCGTACAGCGCTCGCTCCATCTGCTCGAGCATTCGCTGCTCGTGCTCCGAGAGCGGCACGGCGTCCTCCTCATCGTGCAGTCGCCGGGGCGACGACCGGGGGTCCCCTTCAGGATAGGCAGGGAATCGCCCCCGTGAAACCCGCCCCTCTGCGCCAATCCGCCAACCGGAACCCGCCATGAAGCTCCGATCCACTGAGGCGTAGATTCCCCAGCGGCCGGCCCGTCATGCCGGACGGTCTCCCCCGATCATACGGCTCCGAGCGCCCGATAGGGGGGCCTGTGGCGTACTCCATCTGCTGTCGCGGCGCGGGGGAGCGGGGCGGCACCGGGGGGGGGGCACCTCCCCGCGGCCACCCCCCGCTCACCCCCCCCAAGAATCATCGGGGCGGCGGGGGGGGATGGGGCGCGTTGGGGGGCCCGGGGCGGCGGGGGGGGGGTGGGGGGGGGGGGGGGCCCCCCCCGGGGGGGGGCGCCCCGCCCCCCCCCCCCCCGACACGGGAGGCGGCTCACGTCCCGGCGGACACCCGCGTCTCACCCAGCACATGAAGCTGCGTGGCGACGGCGTGGAAGGCGGCGAGTTCGGCGGCCGCGGCCTCCAGCTTGAGCAGGGCGTCCAGGGCGCCCGGCTCGGTGTCCACGAGGACCCCGGGGACCAGGTCCGCGAAGACCCGGACACCGTGCACGGCACCGACGGCGAGGCCCGCGCCCTCGACCAGGGCGGTGAGCTGGTCGGCGGTGAAGCGCCGCGGGACGGGATCACCCTCGCCCCAGCGGCCGTCCGGGTCACTCAGGGCGTGCCGGGCCTCCGTGAAGTGTCCGGCGAGGGCCCGGGCGAGCACGGCGCCCCCGAGGCCGGCGGCCAGCAGGCTGAGGACCCCCTCGGGACGCAGGGCGCCGACCGCGTTGCGCAGGCCCTCGGCGGGGTCGTCCATGTACTCCAGCACGCCGTGGCACAGCACCGCGTCGTGGCCGCCGCGCTCGACGACGTCGAAGAGGCCGTGCGCGTCGCCCTGCACGCCCCGGACGCGGTCGGCGACGTCGGCCTCGGCGGCCCGTCGCTCCAGCGCGAACAGCGCGTTCGGGCTGGGGTCCACGACGGTGACGCGGTGGCCCAGGCGGGCGACGGGCACCGCGAAGTTGCCGCTGCCGCCTCCGGTGTCGAGCACGTCCAGCGACTGACGGCCGGTGGCCTTGACCCGGCGGTCGAGGGCGTCCTTCAGGACGTCCCAGACCACGGCTGTACGGAGAGAGGCGCGGGGCCGGGAGGGGTCGGAGCGCGGCGACGCCTGCTGAGGGCGGCGTGGGGAGGCGGGCGGGCGCATCGGGTCCGACACGGCAGTTGACTCCTCGGCGCGGCACCGCCTCGTACGGGGGCGGAGCGATGGGGACATCTCCCCGCCCTGTCCGACGCAGGGGAGATGCAGGCGTCCCCAACCCTATTGCCTCGCACCCGCTGCCCGGCTCCCCGTCTCGCGCGCCGGACGGACGGCCCGTGACAGCCCTGGCCACCGGTCGGACGACGCCCCGGCACACCGCGCCACCGGGACATCGGGCCACCTGGCCACCGCCCGCGCGGGATCGCCCGGCCGCGCCCTGCTCGCCGGACCATCACCAGGTGACACCGGCACGCGGCCCCGGCCACCCCCGCGGAAGGCAGGCACCTGTCAGGCGGCCCCACCGCCCGGCGGCCCGCGGTCGTCCCCGCGCCGTCGGTGCGGTCGGGGGCGCGGTCTACGGTGCGGCGGTCCGGGCGCCGTCATCCCGCGTCCGGCACGTCCGGGGCGGCGTCCGGCAGGTGCCGTGCCTCCCCGTCGTTCTCCTGCCGTGGCTGGGGCAGGACCGGCTGGAGCACCAGCATGCGTTCGACGAGACGGAGGAACATCGCCACGTCGCGCAGCAGGTCGTCGGCGTCGCGGTGGCTGGCCGCGCCCTGGATACCGGCCTCAGCGCGGGCACGGCGGCCGGCTCCGGAAGCGAACAGCACGCTCCACTCGGCGAGTTCGGGCGCTATCTCGGGGAGCACTTCCCAGGCGCTCCGGATCTTGGCGCGGCGCCTCGCGGTGGTCTCCGGGCGGCCCCGGGCGGCGAGCACGGCCGCGGCGGTGCGCAGGGCGGCCAGGTGGGCCGTCGCGTACCGCTCGTTCGGCGTTTCGAGCACGGACGCCTCGTCGAGTCCGGCGTGGGCCTGGGCGAGCAGGTCGAGGGCGGCAGGCGGGGCCGTGGCCCGGCGGAGCACGGGGTGTACGTCGCTCGCCGGTCCGGTCAGTGAGGGGGCAGGGCCGGTGGCGCGGCGCCGACGGGCGGCGGCTGCGGAAGAACTGGCCATGACGAACCTCCTGTCGTCTGTGTGACAGCACGCCCCGACGGGGAGTGCCGTATGTGCCTATCGTGCGGTATGCCACTGACAATCCGTTCTGACCTGCGGTTTTGCTTCGATCGTAGGTTCGGAGTAGTTTTTGCACTGACCAGTCAGTGCAAAAACTTTGTGCTTCAAAGAGACGTGAAGGGACCGACGGGTGGGGGACGTTGTGGACGGTCCGCACGGACTCGGCGTCAGCGCCGAGGACTTCGGACTCAGGGGGCCTCGGGGCTGGACGTTCCGCGGCGTGCACGTCGCCGCGGAACCCGGCTCGCTGATCGCGGTCGAGGGACCTTCCGGCTCGGGCCGCACCTGCCTGCTGCTGGCGCTCACCGGGCGGATGAGACCGACCGAGGGACGCGCCGAGGTGGGGCGGTTCGCGCTGCCGAAGCAGATGGCGGCGGTCCGCCGGTCCAGCGCGCTGGCCCACGTGCCCGGCGTCACCGACCTGGAGCCCGCCCTGTCGGTCGCCGAGCACCTGCGGGAGCGGGCGCTGCTGCAGCGGCGGTTCGGCGGCCCCGTACGCGGGCTGCTGAAGCCGCGGCGGGAGCGGTCGGCGCAGGCCCGTCTGCGGGTCGACAGCGCGCTGGCCGCCGCCGGTCTCGACCCGCGGACGCTGCCGAAGGGTCCCAGGACCGCCGTCCGCGACCTGGAACGCATGGAGGCGCTGCGGCTGTCCGTGGCCCTCGCCCTGATCGGCCGCCCCCGGCTCCTCGGGATCGACGACACCGACCTGAAGCTCGGCGAGGCGGGGCGGACCGAGGTCTGGGCGCTGTTGCGTTCCCTGACCGAGGCCGGGACCACCGTCGTCGCGGTGTGCAGCGAGGCCCCCGAGGGGGCGGTCGTGGTGTCCACCGGCCCCGCAGGCGGGCCGGTCAGCGACCGGACCGAACAGAACGACCACGACAAGGAGACGGTGGATGCGCTCGCCGAAGCTGGCCGCTCTTGAGCTCAGGCGTTTCGGCAGGGGCAGGCTCCCGCGCGCGGCGCTGGCCGCGCTCCTGCTGCTGCCCCTGCTGTACGGCGCCCTCTACCTGTGGTCGTTCTGGGACCCCTACGGCCGTCTCGACCGCGTTCCCGTGGCGCTGGTGAACGACGACCGGGGAGCCACCGCCGCCGGCGAGAAGATCGTGGTGGGTGACGAGATCACCAAGGGGCTGCGCGGGAGCGGGACGTTCGAGTGGCACGAGGTGAGCGCCGCCGAGGCCCGGTCGGGCGTGGAGGACGGCAGGTACTACCTGTCGCTGACCATGCCGTCCGACTTCAGCCGGAGGGTCACCTCCGGTGCGGGCGACGCACCGGAGACGGGCGCCCTCCAGGTACGGACGAACGACGCGAACAACTACATCGTCGGGCAGATCTCACGGACCGTCTTCAGCGAGGTGCGCACGGCCGCCTCGACCAAGGCGTCCCGGTCGTTCCTCGACCGGATCTTCGTGTCGTTCTCCGACATCCACGGGAGGACCGAGAAGGCCGCCGAGGGGGCGGACAGCCTCAAGAGCGGGATCGGGAAGGCGCGCAAGGGCTCCAAGGACCTCGCGGACGGCCTCGCGGACGCCGAGAAGGGCAGTGGCAGGCTCTCCGCGGGACTGAGGAAGCTCGACACGGGCGCGGGCGACCTGGAGGACGGCTCACGGCAGGTCTCGGCGGGGACGCAGACCCTCGCGGACAAGGTCAACGGCGTCGCGGACAAGGTGGGGCCCTTCCTCAAGGGCAGCGAGAAGGAGATCGGCGACACCGCCCGGCTCGTCGCGGACTCCGCCTCGGCGATCCGCCGCAACCTCGACACGCTGGCGGAGAAGGCCCCGGCCGCCGCCGAGGGCGCACGCACCGCCTCGGACACCCTGGACGCCGTCCACAGGGCGCGCTGCGTGGACCGGCCGCTGCCCGACGCCGCCTGCCCCGACCTGAAGAAGGCCAGGGACGCGGCCGCCGACGTGGCGAAGGTCGCCGACGACGTCGACACGCTGGTGGCCGGCCAGGACGGCGACCTGGAGACCCTCGACAAACACCTGGCCACCCTGGAGAAGCAGGCGCGGGCGCTGGCCGGCCGCTCGCCGCACCTGTCCGAGGACCTCGCCACGACCGTCGCCAGGATCAACGAGCTCAACAAGGGCGCGGGAAAGGTCGCCAAGGGCGCCAAGACCCTGCACACGGGGCTCGGTACGGCCAAGAAGGGCGCCGAGGACCTCGACAGCGGGGTCGGCGCACTGGGGTCGGGCGCCGACGATCTCGAAGGGGGCATGTACAAGCTCGTCGACGGCTCCGGGAAGCTGGCCGGCGGACTGCACGACGGCGCCGGACGGATCCCCGACTACGACAAGAAGGACCGTGAGCGGCGCACCGGGGTCATGGCCGATCCCGTACAGCTCGCTTCGCGGGACCTGCACAAGGCGCCCAACTACGGCACCGGCTTCGCCCCGTACTTCATTCCGCTGTCCCTGTGGGTGGGCGCGATGGTCGCCTACATGCTGATCCCGGCGCTCAACCGGCGCGCGCTCGCCGCGGGCGCCCCCGCCTGGCGCATCACGCTGGCGGGCTGGCTCCCGGTGGCCGCCCTGGGAGTACTGCAGACGGTCGCGCTGATGTCCGTACTGCACTGGGCGATCGGCCTGGAGGCGGTCAGGGCGGCCGGCACGGTGGCCTTCCTGTTCCTGGTGACGGCCTGTTTCGCGGCGATCGTGCAGTGGCTCAACGCCCGCTTCGGGGCGGCCGGCCGGATCCTCGTCCTGGCGTTCCTGATGCTGCAGCTGACGTCGGCCGGCGGCACGTACCCCGTGCAGACCAGCCCGGACTTCTTCAACGCGATCCACCCCGTCATGCCGATGACGCACGTCGTCGACGCCCTGAGGAGGCTCATCACGGGCGGCGGTCAGGGGCCGGTCTGGCAGGCGTGCGCAGTACTCACCGCGTACACACTGGGCGCCCTCGCGCTCACCGCGGTCTCCGCGCGGCGACGGCAGGTGTGGACCCTCGACCGTCTGCACCCGGAGCTGAGCCTGTGACAATCGGGGCCATGGAAAGCAGCAGGACGGTGGACAGCGGCGGCGGCCGGAGACAGGCGACCCGGCAGAAGCTCTACGAGGCGGCGGTGACCCTCATCGCCGAGCAGGGGTTCTCGGCCACCACCGTGGACGAGATCGCCGAGCGTGCCGGAGTGGCGAAGGGCACGGTCTACTACAACTTCGCCAGCAAGTCCGTCCTCTTCGAGGAACTGCTCCGGCACGGAGTGGGACTGCTCACGGCCTCTCTCCGGGACGCGGTCGAGAGGACCGACGAGGAAGGCGGCAGCCGGGTCGACGCGCTGGACGCGATGATCCGGGCGGGCCTCGTCTTCATCGACCGCTACCCGGCCTTCACCCAGCTGTACGTGGCGGAACTGTGGCGCACCAACCGGGCCTGGCAGTCCACGCTGATGGTGGTCAGGCAGGAGGCCGTCGCGGTCGTGGAGAACGTCCTGCGCGACGGGATCGCGAACGGCGAGCTGAGCGACGAGATCGACACCCCGCTGACGGCCGCGGCCCTGGTCGGCATGGTGCTGGTGGCGGCCCTGGACTGGCTGGCGTTCCAGCCGGAGCGGTCCCTGGACGACGTCCACGGGGCACTGTCCCTGCTGCTCCAGGGCAGGATCGGCGGCGGGCGCCTGGGACACGAGTGAGCGCCGGTTCCGGAGTGGCCGCGTCCCCCGCGGGCCACGCCGGAACCGGCGCCCTCTCTCGTGCTCCCCCGTGCGTCCCCCGCACTCCCCGACGGTTCCCGTTCCGGTCCCCCTCGGGCCCCCGTGTCTCGCTCCCGCCGATCTCTCGGCGGAAGGAGCGGTAGAGGGCGCCGCACCGTTCCGCCGCCCCGTGTCGGCGGTACCGGAGCCGCGCCCCTTTCCGTGCCCCCACTCTGTCCTTCACGCAGGTCGGCGCCCATCCGCGCGCGTACTCAACTCACCTCCTAGGTACGCGTACTCAGCTCTGCGCACGCAGGCCCAGGACGCGCCGTCGCCCACTCGTTACGATCGCGTCCGTGTCCGTACTCCCTCTGGTGTTCACCAGCGGCTGGGCCAGCGGCGTCAACGCGTACGCGGTGGTGCTGCTCCTCGGCCTCTTCGGCGCGACCGGGCTGACCGACGAGGTGCCCGAGTCGCTGCAGCGACCCGAGGTCCTCGTCGCGGCGGGTGTCCTGTTCGTCTGCGAGGCCGTCGCCGACAAGATCCCGTACGTGGACTCGGTGTGGGACGCCGTGCACACCGTGATCCGTCCGGTGTCGGGGGCCGTCGTCGCGGCGCTGCTGGCCGGGGAGAGCGGTTCGCTGTCCGAACTGGCGGCCGGGGCGATCGGCGGCTCGTCCGCCCTCGCCAGCCATGCCGTGAAGGCCGGGACGCGCATGGCGATCAACACCTCGCCCGAGCCGTTCAGCAACGTTTTGATGAGCGTCGCCGAGGATCTGGGGGTCGCCGGGATCCTGACCTTCGCGATGTTCCACCCCGAGGCCGCGGCGGTCGTCGCGGCCGTCCTGCTCCTCACCGGCCTGCTGGTGCTCTGCTTCCTCGTCTCGCGGATCAGACGGTTCCTGCGCCGCAGGGCCCAGCGGCGCGAGGAGAAACGGCTCGCGGGCCGGCTCGGGCCGCCGCCCGGCTGACCCGGCGGCGGAACCCCGGGCGGACGGGCCCGGCGGCCGGCTCCGGCGCCAGGGCCGTCAGCGCGGCTGTCAGTGGCGGCCGATACAGTCCCTGGCATGGCACGGATCGTGGTGATCGGCGCCGGGATGGGCGCGATGGCGGCCGCTGCCCGGCTGGCCGTCGCGGGCCACCGGGTGACGGTGTTCGAGCGCACGGCGACGTACGGCGGCGCGGTGGGCCGCTTCGAGCGCGACGGCTTCGCCTTCGACACCGGCCCCGGGCTGCTCCAGGTGCCCGCGGTCTACCGCGACCTGTTCGTCAAGACCGGCAAGGAGCCCCTGGAAGCCCGCGTCGACCTGGTCCAGGTCGATCCGGCGGCCCGGCACGTCTTCGCCGACGGCACGGAGGTCTCACTGCCCAACGCCTCGCGCGCGGGGGTCGTCTCGGCCCTGGACGAGGCCATGGGCGCGGGCGCGGGTGAGCGCTGGGGCGATTTCCTGGTCCGGGCCCGCGAGGCGTGGGACCGGACCCGGCGCCCGCTCCTGGAGGAGCCGCTGTGGCGTGACTGGCAGATCCTGGGCGAGCGCGAGCCCTACCCGGCCCTGCGGCAGCGGCGCCTGCTGCGTACGCGTACGGCGGGCCGCCTCGCGGAGGTCGGCGCATGGGAGCTGGGCGATCCCCGCCTCGCCGCCCTGCTGGAGAGTTACGCGCTGGGGTACGGCCTCGACCCGCGCGCGGTGCCGGCGAGCGCGGCCGTCCTGCCGTACATGGAGCACGCGTTCGGCGCGTGGTACGTGCGCGGCGGGATCCGCGAGCTGGCCCGGGCCGTGTACGAGCGGTGCGTGGCACGCCGGGTGGAGTTCGTCTTCGGGGCGACCGTCGAGCGGATCATCGAGAAGGACGGCCGTGCGGCGGGCCTGGAGACGGCCGACGGGACGGTCGTGGAGGCGGACTTCGTGGTGGGCGGTCCGCCGGAGCTGCTGCGGAGCCTCATGGGCCGCGGCGAGCTGTACGGCGGCGAGGCACCCGAACCGCACCCGGGATCCCGGTCCCGCGGCAGGGCCGTGGTCTGCCTCGCGCTGCGCGGACCGCGCGAGGCGGGCACGGCACACCGCACGGTGGTGCACAGCACGGACCGGGCCGGGGAACTGCACCACACCTTCGGTACGGGTGCGCCGCCACCGCACCCCACCGTGTGGGTGGACCGTCCGGACGATCCACGACTGCGCCCGGACGACGCCCACGAGTCCATGGTCCTCACCGCGACGGTGCCGTCCCTGGCGCGGTACGACTGGGCGGCGGCCGGTGCGGCCGACGCCTTCGCCGACCGTATGGTCGTCGCCGCGGAGCGGGCGGTGCCGGACCTGCGCGAGCGCGTGCTGTGGCGGGAGGTGCGGACGCCCCTGGACACGCTGCGGGAGACCGGGAGCGAGGCCGGCGGTGTGCCGGCCCCCGCGCTCGCGGGTCAGGAGGGCGTACTGCTGCGGCCGGCCAACGCCACCGCCGTACCGGGCCTGTTCGCCGTGGGCGGCTGGGCGCACCCCGGTGGCGGGCTTCCGCACGTGGGCATGTCGGGGGCGCTGGTGGCCGGACTGATCGTGGAGGGGCCGGACTTCCGGGGCTCGCAGTGACACCGGCGGGGCGGGTGTCCCGCCGTCACTCCGGCCGCGGAGCCGCTGTCAGTACCGGTACTGCTGCCCGTCGTACCCGCCCTGCTGTCCGTTGCCCTCGTAGGGGTACGGCTGCTCCGGCGGGAGTTCGCCGCCGTACGGGTCCTCGGTGGTCCGCTGCTGCGGCACCCAGACCCCGCCGGGCGGAGTCTCGCCGCCGTAGTTCCCCGTCGCGTACTGGTCCTGCCCGTAATCCTGCTGCTCCTGCTGCCCGTACTGCTGCTGCGAGGGGTCGTAGGACTGGCCGTAGGAGGCTGCGTCGTAGGACTGCGTGCCGATGTACGGGTCGGAATAGGCCGCGTACTGCTGCTGTTGCCCGGTGTCGTAGCCGTACTGCTGCTGGTCGTACCCCTGGTACCCGTCGTAGCCGTAGTTCTGCGCGAACTGGTCCTGGGCCTGGCCCTGTGACTGACCCTGGGCCTGTGCGGAGGCCGCGTACGCCGGGTCGGTGGCCGCGGCGTACGCGGTTTCGCTGTAGACGCCGTACTGGCCGGTGTCGTCGGGCAGCGGCTGCGGCTCGTAGACCGCGGCGGGTCCGGCGGCGGCCGCGGGACGCTGTCCGAAGACCGAGTCCTCCCGGCCGAAGACGTCGTCCGCGCCGAAGCTCTCGCCGCGGCCGAGGTCGCCCTGAGGATACGTTCCGCTCTCCGCGGCCTGGAGGTCCGTGACCTCCAGCGTCGGGTCCTGCCGCTCGGGTTCGCCCCGGCGGCGCTTGGTGACGCCCGGCCGTCCGGCGACGGCCCAGCCGGCCGCGAAGCCACTGCGGAACGACAGCGTGACGTACGTCTGCCCGACGGCGAAGGCGGCCGCGCCCAGACCGATGACCGGCACCGACGGGATCAGCACCCCGATGACCACCCCGAGGAAGCCGCCGAAGGCCAGCAGCCGCCAGCGCAGCCGCGCCTTGTACTGCAGCAGCACCTCGCCGAGCAGCCACAGCGCGACGATGCCGAATGCGATGTAGAGGACCGTCCAGCCCATGTACGCCCCTCTCCCAGATGACCGCTACGCAGTGTGTCGTACGACGATGCGACGGGTCTAGGCCCGCTGTGGATGATGCAGGCCCAGGTTCTCGTAGATTTCCAGCGTCGCGGTGGAGTTGTTCAGCGTAATGAAATGCAGACCGGGGACTCCCTCGGCCAGCAGCCCCGCGCAGAACTCCGTGGCGAACTCGATGCCAATGGAGCGTACAGCCGCCGGATCGTCCTTGGCTGTGAGGATCCGCTCCTTCAGGGCGTCCGGGAACGACGCGTTGCTCAGTTGCGGCAGTCGCTCCAGCATCTTCACACTGGTCACCGGCATGACCTCGGGGATGACCGGCGTGCTGCAGCCCGCCACGTCGACCCGGTCACGCAGCCGCAGGTACGCCTCCGGCTGGAAGAACATCTGCGTGATCGCGTAGTCGGCGCCGGCCCGGCACTTGTCGACGAAGTTGGCCACGTCCGTGTCCCAGTCCGCGGACCGCGGATGCATCTCCGGGAAGGCCGCGACGCCCACGCAGAAGTCGCCCGACTCCTTGATGAGCCGCACCAGTTCGGCCGCGTAGGTGAGGCCCTCGGGGTGCGCCACCCAGTCGGCCATCGGGTCGCCGGGCGGGTCGCCGCGCACGGCCAGCATGTTCCGGATCCCGGCGTCCGCGTACTGGCCGATGATGTTGCGCAGCTCCGCGACGGAGTGGTTGACGGCGGTCAGGTGGGCGACCGGGGTGAGCGTCGTGTCGGCGACGATCTGCTCCGTGGCCTTGACCGTGCCGGCCCGGGTGGTGCCGCCCGCCCCGTACGTCACGGAGACGAAGCTGGGAGCGACCGCCTCGACCCTGCGCAGCGCGTTCCACAGGTTCCGCTCGCCCTTTTCGGTCTTCGGCGCCCAGAACTCGAAGGAATACGTCGTCTTGCCGGTCGCGAGCATGTCCCGCACGGTGCGTGCGCGGTCAGTCCTGGTGGAAGCAGATCCGAGGGCCATACCCGCAGGTTAGCCAGGGCCGGACGGTCACCCAACCGGGCGCGGAGAATTCGCCCGGATTGTCGACTTGTTGTCCACTCCTCGGACAGTCGGCTCTGTAGCGGACCTCCGGCTGCCGCGTCACGCGGTCCCTGAGCCATGCCGCCTGCGTCCGGGTCACGCCGTCCGCAGGCGCTTCGCGAACTCCGCCGCCGCCGCGCCGGGGTCGTCGGCCTCGGTGATCGCCCGTACGACGACGACGCGGCGGGCGCCCGCTTCGAGCACCTCGTCGAGGTTGCCGAGGTCGATGCCGCCGATGGCGAACCACGGCCGGTCCGTGGCCAGCGCGGCCGTGTCACGGACCAGGCCGAGGCCCGGCGCTTGGCGCCCCGGCTTGGTGGGGGTCGGCCAGCAGGGGCCGGTGCAGAAGTAGTCCACGCCGTCCTGGGCGGCGGCGGCCGACGCCTCGGGACCGGCGTGGGTGGAGCGGCCGATCAGGACGTCGTCGCCGAGGATCGCCCGGGCCGCGGGGACGGGCAGGTCCCCCTGGCCGAGGTGCAGGACGTCGGCGCCGGCGGCGTGGGCGACGTCGGCGCGGTCGTTCACCGCGAGCAGCTTGCCGTGCCGGCGGCAGGCGTCCGCGAGGACGGCGAGGTGTTCGAGCTCCTCGGCCGCCTCCATGCCCTTGTCCCGCAACTGCACGATGTCCACGCCGCCGGCCAGGACCGCGTCCAGGAAGCCGGCGAGGTCGCCCTGGCGCTTGCGGGCGTCCGTGCAGAGGTAGACGCGGGCGTCGGCCAGCCGGGCGCGCGCGGATGCGGGTGCGGTGGGTGCGGGCATGCGTGGGTCCCCCGTGGCATGTCGGTGGCGTACGGGCCGCGGGAGCGCGGCCCGTACGCCGTGTGGCGTAACGCGTGGTGCGTGTCGCGTGCTGCGTGTTCGGGTCAGACGGCGAGCGCCTGGGCGCGGCGCTTCACCTCCGTGCCGCGATTCTCGCTCAGGGCCTGCGCGGGCGTACCGGGCAGGCTCTCGTCGGGGGTGAAGAGCCACTCGAGCATCTCTTCGTCGGAGAAGCCGTCGTCCCGCAGGAGCGTCAGGGTGCCGGACAGGCCCTTGACGACCTTCTGCTCGTCCGCGTCGACGAAGGCGGCGGGGACGTGCAGCGCGCGGTTCTCACCACGGCGTACGGCGATGAGCTGGCCTTCCTTGACCAACTGCCGGACGCGCGTCACCTCGACGCCGAACTGTTCGGCGATGTCGGGGAGGGTGAGCCAGGCGGGGACGAGAGCATCGATCTTTGCGTCAATCTCGGTCACGGACACAAGCGTGCCATCTCCCACTGACACTCGGTACCCGGGCCGGTCGACCGGGTCACGGCCGACCGGCCCGGTGCCGGTCCGGTCTCCCGTCCCGGGCCACCGCCGGGCGGTCGGTCGCCCGCGCCCTTTAGGGGGCGCTGCGCGTCCCCGCTCAACCCCGGCGGCCGTTCGTCACCTGCGGCCCAGTGGGGGCTGGGCGCGCAGTTCCCCGCGCCTGGGCGGGGGCCGGGGGTCCTTCGTGGGGCGCGGTGCGCAGTTGCTCGCGTGCCTGGCGGGGGCGTCTGGTGGGGCGGTGCTGGGTGGGGGCTCGGCCATTTCGGTGGGCTGTGGCCCGGTAGGGGCGCGGGGAACTGCGCGGTCAGCCCCCACCCGCCCGCGGTCGACGGGACAACCCGCGGCGCTACGCCGTCGCCTTCTTCAAGGGACGGGTCGGGTCCGGGAGCAGGGTGGGGTCCATTCGGGTGCCCGATTCGATCAGGCGGCGGCCCTGCGCCAGGTCCCGGGGCCGCCCCACGGCGAGGACGGCGACCAGCCGGCCGTCCCGGAGCCAGCACACCGACCACGCGGGCCCGTCCGGCCCGCCCCGCCACACCATGGTGTCGGCGGACCCGTGATGCCCCGCGTACTGGACGAAGCGGCCGAACTGCTCGGACCAGAAGTACGGCACCGGATCGTACGCGGCGAGCGTCTCCCCGACGATGTTCGCCGCGACCGTGCGCGGCCCCTGCAGCGCGTTGTCCCAGTGGTGGATCAGCAGACGCTCCCCGTACCGGCCCGACGGGAAGGAGGCGCAGTCGCCGACCGCGTACACGTCCGGGACGGAGGTGCGCAGACGGTCGTCCGCGACGACCTCCCGGTGGGCGCCCAGTTCGACGCCGGAGCCGGTCAGCCAGGCCGTGGCGGGCCGCGCCCCGACACCGACCACGACGGCGCCCGCGGGCAGCCGCGACCCGTCGTCCAGGACCACCGCGCCGGGCTCGACGCGCTCCACGCGCGCGTGGGTGCGCAACAAAGCCCCGCTGTCCGCGTACCAGGCGGCCATGGGGGCGGCCACCTCGGCGGGCACCGCGCCGACGAGCGGCCGCCCGGCGGCCTCGACGACGGTCACCGCGCAGCCCGCCTCCCGGGCCGCCGTGGCGAACTCCGCGCCGATCCAGCCCGCGCCCACCACCACGATGTCGTCCTGCCGGGCGAGAACCGGCCGCAGCCGCTCGGCGTCGTCGAGGGTGCGCAGCAGATGGACACCCGGTACGCCGTCGGCGCCCGGCAGCCGGATCGGTTCCGCACCCGTGGCGACGACCAGGACGCCGTACGGGACGGCGCCCTCGGCCGTGTCGAGTTCACGCCGGTCCGGGCGCAGGCCGGTCACTTCGAGCCCCAGGCGCAGCTCCACGTCGAGGGAGGCGAAGTCGACGTCGAAGGCGGAGCTCTCGGCCTTGCCGAGCAGCACGGCCTTGGACAGCGGCGGCCGGTCGTACGGCTGGTGCGGTTCCGCGCCGATCAGGGTCACGGTGCCGGTGAAGCCCTGTTCCCGCAGGGCCACGGCCGTCTGCACGCCGGCCATGCCCGCACCGACGATCACGACGCCGGGTCGCCCCGCCGGACCTGCTCCCTGTGTCAGCTCACTCACCCGATCACCTTAGGCAGTCGGGCAAATCGTCGGTCAGGGCCGCGGCCGGTGAGCTGTCACACAGCGTCAGCCCCGGGCGGCCTCAGAGACATCGCCGGCGGTGGAGTCCTCGGCGGCCTCAGCGGCCCCGGCGGCCACCTCTTCGACCACGCTCGTCCCGCTGCCCTCCTGGGACTCCCACTCCCAGGTCTCCTCCAGCCGGACCCTGCCGTCGGAGGTCTCGGCGACGAGGGACACGCAGTGCCCCGAGGAGGTGGTGCCGTCCGCCTTCAACTGCACGTAGCGGAAGTCGAGCCGGTCGCCCTCCCGGGTGCCCACGAGGTGGCCGCGGACGACGTCGCCGCCCGCGTACTCGGCCCAGATCTCGCCGTCCTGCTCGTGGTAGGCGAACCGGGTGCGCGTACCCACCTGACCGGGGGCCTGGTCGGCCACGGGGGCGAGAACGAGTCCGTCGAGCGAGCGGGCCATGCGGGGCGCTCCCTTACTGCGGTGCGGGGCGAAGAGCTAGGGTGGCCAACGTAGAGCACTCGCGGGAGCCCGGACGCACCGGGCTGAGAGGGAGGCTGGGCGGCCTCCGACCGTACGAACCTGATCCGGGTCATGCCGGCGAAGGGAGGGGCTGGACGCCCATGTCGCGTACATCGCAGGCATCTTCACCCGACGAACCGATCACCACCGGACCGGTCGCCGACGAACCGATCACCACCGGACCGGTCGCCGACAAACCGGTCACCACCAGACCGGTCGCCGACGCACCGCTCACCACCAGACCGGTCGCCGACGTCCTGGTCGTCGGGGGCGGCATCATCGGGCTGGTCACCGCCTGGCGGGCCGCGCAGCGCGGATTCACCACCGCGGTCGTGGATCCCGGACCGGGCGGCGGCGCCGCGCAGGTCGCCGCCGGGATGCTGGCCGCCGTCACCGAGCTGCACCACGGCGAGCAGACCCTGCTCGGGCTCAACCTGGCCTCGGCACGGCGCTATCCGGACTTCGTCGCCGAGCTGACCGAGGCGACCGGCCAGGACCTCGGCTACCGGCGGTGCGGCACGCTGACCGTGGCACTCGACGCCGACGACCGCGCCCATCTGCGGGAACTGCACGCCCTGCAACAGCGGTCGGGCCTGGCGTCCGAGTGGCTGAGCGGCCGCGAGTGCCGGCGCCTGGAGCCGATGCTCGCGCCCGGCGTGCGCGGCGGGCTGCGGGTGGACGGCGACCACCAGATAGATCCCCGGCGGCTCGCCGCGGCCCTGGTCACGGCCTGCGAGCGGGCCGGAGTGGTCTTCCACCGGACGCGGGCCGGGCGGCTGACCGTCACGGCGGGCCGGGCCACCGGAGTCGTCACGACGGACGGCACCGGGCTGTCCGCGGGGCAGGTGGTCCTCGCCGCGGGCAGCCTCAGCGGACGCCTCGCGGGCGTGCCCGAGGACGTACGGCCCCCGGTCCGTCCCGTGAAGGGGCAGGTGCTGCGGCTGACCATGCCGCGGCCCGGCGCGGTCCTGCCGGGCGGGACCGCGCCCTTCCTGAGCCGGACGGTGCGTGCCGTGGTCCGCGGCAGCCACGTCTACCTCGTGCCGCGCGAGAGCGGCGAGCTCGTCGTCGGCGCGACCAGCGAGGAACTGGGCTGGGACACCACGGTGACCGCGGGCGGCGTGTACGAACTGCTGCGGGACGCCCACGAACTCGTCCCCGGCATCACCGAGCTGCCGCTCACCGAGACACAGGCCGGACTGCGGCCCGGCTCCCCCGACAACGCGCCCCTGCTCGGCCCGACCGCTCTGCCCGGTCTGCTGCTGGCGACCGGCCACCACCGCAACGGCGTGCTGCTCACCCCGGTCACCGGCGACGCCCTGGCGCACGCCCTGGCCACCGGTGAGCTCACGGACGAGGCGCGCCCGTTCACCCCCGGGCGGTTCAGCGCCGCCGCACTCACGGAGCAGCCCGTATGAACATGACCGTCCTCGTCAACGGGGAGCGGCGGGAACTCGCCGCCGACACCGCCCTCGACACGCTCGTCGCCACCCTCTGCGCGGCCCCCTCCGGCGTCGCCGCCGCGCTCAACGAGACCGTCGTCCCGCGCGCGCAGTGGCCCGGGACCCTCCTGCGCGAGGGAGACCGCGTCGAGGTCCTGACCGCGGTCCAAGGAGGCTGACCCATGGCCGACGACCCCTTCGTCCTCGGCGGTACGTCCTACACGTCCCGTCTGATCATGGGCACCGGCGGTGCCCCGAGCCTCGACGTCCTGGAGCGCTCGCTCGTCGCCTCCGGCACGGAACTGACGACGGTCGCGATGCGCCGCGTGAGTCCCGGCGCCCACGGCTCGGTCCTCTCCGTGCTCGACCGGCTCGGCATCCGCGTGCTGCCCAACACCGCGGGCTGTTTCACCGCCGGGGAGGCCGTGCTGACGGCCCGCCTCGCGCGCGAGGCGCTCGGCACGGACCTGGTCAAGCTGGAGGTGATCGCCGACGAACGCACCCTGCTGCCCGATCCGGTCGAACTGCTGGACGCCGCCGAGACCCTCGTCGACGACGGCTTCACGGTCCTCCCCTACACGAACGACGACCCGGTCCTCGCGCGGAAGCTGGAGGACGTGGGGTGCGCGGCGGTCATGCCGCTCGGATCGCCCATCGGATCGGGGCTCGGGATCCGCAACCCGCACAATTTCCAGCTGATCGTGGAGCACGCGCGCGTGCCGGTGATCCTGGACGCCGGAGCCGGTACGGCGTCGGACGCCGCGCTCGCCATGGAGCTGGGCTGCGCCGGTGTGATGCTCGCCTCGGCCGTGACCCGGGCCCAGGAGCCGGTGCTCATGGCCGAGGGGATGCGGCACGCGGTCGAGGCCGGACGGCTCGCGTACCGGGCGGGACGCATTCCGCGCCGGCACTTCGCCGAAGCCTCCTCCCCGGTGGAGGGAACAGCGCGCTGGGACCCGGAACGGCCCGCTTTCTGAGAATGGGCCGGAAACCCGCTTGAACATGCGTCCGCACCGGTACGCCGTCCCGCGGCGACCGGCGTGCGAGGTGCGTCACAGCTCGGCTTCAGTACCGCCCCGGAATCGCCCGGCCGGGCGGCTCCGTCAGTGGCGGCTCGTAGACTCACCAGCGTGGACACGACCCTTCAGGACCCTTCCCCAGCCTTCGGCGGCCGGGGAGACCCCATTGTCGGGCACGTGCTCGACGGCCGGTATCACGTCGACGCGCGCATCGCGGTCGGCGGGATGGCCACGGTCTACCGGGCCGTGGACACCCGCCTCGACCGGGTGCTCGCGCTCAAGGTGATGCACCCGGCCCTGGCCGCCGACGCCTCCTTCGTCGACCGCTTCATCCGTGAGGCCAAGTCGGTGGCGAGGCTCGCCCATCCGAACGTGGTGCAGGTCTTCGACCAGGGCACCGACGGCGCCTACGTCTATCTGGCGATGGAGTACGTGGCCGGCTGCACCCTGCGCGACGTGCTGCGCGAGCGCGGGGCGCTCCAGCCGCGGGCCGCGCTGGACATCCTCGAACCGGTCCTGGCCGCGCTGGGCGCGGCGCACCGCGCCGGTTTCGTGCACCGCGACATGAAGCCGGAGAACGTCCTGATAGGGGACGACGGCCGGGTGAAGGTGGCCGACTTCGGTCTGGTACGGGCCGTGGACACCGTCACCCACACGACCGGGGCCGTGCTCGGCACCGTGTCGTACCTCGCGCCGGAGCAGATAGAGAGCGGCACGGCCGACCCGCGGGTGGACGTGTACGCGTGCGGCATCCTGCTCTTCGAGATGCTGACCGGCGACCGGCCCCACTCGGGGGACTCACCCGCCGCGGTGCTCTACAAGCACCTGCACGAGGACGTGCCCCCGCCGTCGGCGACCGTGCCCGGCCTGGCTCCCGAGCTGGACGCGCTGGTCATGTCGGCCACCGCGCGCGACCCCGGGCTCCGCCCGTACGACGCGGTGGCGCTGCTCGCGCAGGTCCTGGACGCGCAGAGCGGCCTCGGCGACGACCAGCTCGACGCCGTCCCGCCGGGGGCCGTCGCCACGGACCGCCGGGGCAGCGAGGACCGTACGAGCGTGATCCCGCGCTCGCTGTCGGTGCCGCGGCCCCTCCCGGTGAACGAGGACGACGCGGAGCTGCACCGCACGAGCTTCCTGCCGTCCCCGCCGCCCGAGCCCCCGCGGCGGCGCCGCGGCCTGGCACCGCGGCGGGGCCCGCTCGCGATCGTCGCCGTGGTGCTGCTGGTCCTCGGCCTCGGCGCCGGGGTCTGGTACATCAACTCCGGCCAGTTCACCAAGGTCCCCGCGGTGCTCGACAAGACCGAGGCGCAGGCCACGCAGCGCCTGGAGGACGCCGGCCTCGAAGTGCGCACCGTCAAGAAGGCGAACAGCGACACGGTCAAGGCCGGCCGGGTCATCAGCAGCGATCCGCAGGCCGGTGCGCGCATCCGCGCCAACGACTCCGTGACGCTGACGGTGTCCAAGGGCCCGGACATCGTGCGCGTGCCTGACCTGGGGGGCTTCGCGCTCGACAAGGCCAGGGAGCGGCTCCGGGACGAGGGCCTGGAGGCGGGGATGGTCACCAAGGCTTTCAGCGACGAGGTCACCGCGGGTTACGTGATCAGCACGAAGCCGGGGGCGGGCACCGAACGCCGTGGCGGTTCGGCGATCGCGCTCGTCGTCAGCAAGGGCAGCCCCGTGGACGTGCCCGACGTGCTCGGCGACGACCTGGACGACGCGAGGACGGAGCTGGAGGAGGCGGGCCTGACCGTCGAGGTCGCCGCCGAGCGGGTCACCTCCGAGCATGACGCCGGTCAGGTGGCCGCGCAGACGCCCGAGTCCGGACGGGAGGCGGCGCGGGGCGACACCGTCACGCTGACCGTGTCCAAGGGCCCGGAGATGATCGAGGTGCCGGACGTCACGGGCGACAGCGTCGACGACGCGCGGCAGGAGCTGGAAGCGGCCGGCTTCGAGGTCGAGGAGGACCGCGGTCTGCTCGACCTCTTCGGTGACACGGTCAAGGGCCAGTCGACGGAGGGCGGCGACACCGCCCCCAAGGGCTCGACGATCACCATCGAGATCGGCTGAGCACCGTCGGACCGTGGGGACGGCCGCCGACGCGGTGTCCGGGGCCGCGTGACACCCTTGGAGGGTGAGCATCGAGCAGTCCCGCAACCCCGTCGGCGGGCATGTCCCCGTCGCCGGAGGTCTCGCCTCCGTAGGTCTGGCGTACGCGCGCGACCTGGCCGCCGAGACCCTCCAGGTCTTCGTCGCCAATCCGCGCGGCTGGGCGACACCGCCCGGGAACCCGGCCCAGGACGAGGCGTTCCGCGCGGCCTGCGCCGCGGAGTCCCTGCCCGCCTACGTGCACGCGCCCTACCTGATCAACTTCGGTTCGCACACCATGGCGACCGTGGAGCGGTCGGTGGAGTCGCTGCGGCACTCGCTGCGCCGGGCACGCGAGATCGGCGCCCTGGGCGTGGTCGTGCACACGGGCTCGGCGACCGGCGGCCGGGAGCGCCCGGTCGCGCTGCGGCAGGTACGCGAGTACCTGCTCCCGCTGCTCGACGAGCTGACCCACGACGACGACCCCGACCTCCTGCTGGAGGGGACCGCGGGCCAGGGCGCCTCGCTCTGCTCGCGGACCTGGGACTTCGGGCCGTACTTCGCGGCGCTCGACGCCCACCCGAAGCTGGGCGTCTGCCTGGACACGTGCCACGTCTTCGCCGCGGGCCACGACCTCACCGGGCCGACCGGGATGCACCAGACGCTCGACCTGCTGGTGGACGCGGTCGGCGAGGGCCGCCTGAAACTGATCCACGCCAACGACTCCAAGGACGTGGCAGGCGCCCACAAGGACCGCCACGAGAACATCGGCGCCGGTCACATCGGCGAGGACCCCTTCCGCGCCCTGATGACCCACCCCGCCACCGAGGGCGTCCCGTTGATCATCGAGACACCCGGCGGCAAGGAGGGCCACGCGGCGGACGTGGAACGCCTGAAAAAACTCCGGGACGGCTGAAGGGTGGCTTTCGGGTCAGCCCATGGCCGGCGCCAGGGCCGCCAGCAGCAGTCCCGCCCCCAGCAGCGCCATCGAGCGGCGCAGCCAGCGGTACTTCGCCGAGAGAATGACGCTGGCGTCCTGGAACTGTGCCAGCAGCCATCCCACCCGGTCCGCGCCCGCCTCAGCGACGGCTCGGCGCAGCGCCTGCGGGTCCGTGGCGGTGAGGGCGTCGGCGTAGAACGTCGGACCGGGTACCGAGCGGACCGTACCGGTGCGGGGCACGATCACCGCCAGGAGCAGCAGTGCACCGCCCGCCCAGAGTCCCCCGCCTGCCGCGAGGAACCCCAGGGCGAGATCGGAAGTTCCGGACGGCACCCCTCTCCCGAGCACCAGCGCGGGCACCGCCACGGCGCCCGAGAGCAGGATCGACGCCTTCAGGTCCGCCCTGCCCAGGTCCTCTCGCACGGTCAGCAGCAGCCGTTCGGCGACAAAGTGCGCGGCGGCGTCCGGATCGTCCGAACTCATTCGCGCGCCCCCGCGCCGGAGTCGTTCTGGGTTCCCGCCCCCTCTCCGAGAACGAAGTCCGTGGTGTCCGCCGGCCGGGCGGGCGGGACCGGCGGTGCGTCGGACGGGATCAGCGGGAGCGCGGGCGGCATCGGCGGTATCGGCAGCGATGTCGGGGCCTGCGGCAGTCCCGCCGGGAAGACACCTGTGGCGACCGTGCGGCTGTAGTCGATCAGTGCCTGGACCTGGTCGTCGATCTGGTGACGCTGGACCACGCCCTGGTTGATCAGGTTGGTCAGGTAGTCCAGGGCACCCTGACGCTGTTCGCGGGCCTGCTGCTGGAGTACGGCCAGGATCTCGTGGGCCCGGCTCGGGTCCTGGGCGAGCATCGTGGCGTACTGGACGGTCTCGCCCGCGCCGATCAGTCTCTGCGCGTCATCGAGGTTGGCGGCGATACGCGCCTTGTGCGCGACGTCGATGGCCTCCTGGACCTTGCTGCCCTTCTCCACCGCGACCATCTGGGCCTGGTGCTCGGCGGCCGCCCGGCCGAGGTCGATACGGATGTAGACCTGGGTGGCCAGGCCGAGATCGACACCGAAGTCGTTCCACCGGCCGCTGGCCAGCTCGTTCTGGATCGCCTCGTCGACCTGTTGAGCCGAGTCCAGGCCGTAGCGCCTGCTGACCCCGCGCAGCCGGGCCTCCAGCGGTGGACGCAGCATGCGTTCCACGTCGACCACACGCTTCTCGGCGGCCAGGTAGAAGTCGCGCACCTCCCAGTGGACGTCGGCTCCCGCCTTGAAGGTCGACCGGTCGCCGTACGTGGGCAGTTCCAGCTGGAAGGACGCCTGGTGCCGGCCACGGGCGATCCAGCAGACCGAGGTGGGCCTGCCCATGAGCGGCTTGTTGACGTGCTCGGCGCCCCGGACAGTGATGACGCTGTGCCCGCCGTTCCTGTAGAAGAGCACCGAGGCCACCTGGCTGTTGCGGTGCCGGTACGCGGCTTGCGAGGCGAACTCTCGTACGAAGGGGCCTCTGAGGTCGTGCGGGAGGATGAACTCCTCGTGCTGGGGCTGGCCCCACTGGTTGTACGTCATGGTGTACTCGCTCCCTGGACAGCCCCCCGCAGGCGGCGGATCTGCTGTTCGTTCAGTGGCTGGTCGGGGTCTTCGGACAGGTCTTTGATCAAGGACAGCAGCCGGTTCCGGTCGTCGTGGCTGAGGACCAGCAGGGGCAGGAACCGTTCCAGCCACGCGGCCCAGGGCTGGTCGGCTGACCCGCGCAGCCAGCCGAAGAGGGTGTCGACGGCCGCCTCGTACGACCGGGAGGTCTGCAGCGCGGTCCACAGCAGCCCGGCGAGCTCCGCGGCCAGGGCGGGCCGGACGGCCGCCAGGGCCAGCATCAGCGGCCAGTCGCCGTAGTCCTCCAGGTCCTGGTGCCGGTTCCACAGATCGGACACGGGGACGGCAGCGAGGTAGACCGTGCTCTGCAGACCGAGGTCCTGTTGGGGCCGCCGCTCGTCGGACAGCCAGGCGCGGATCCGGCGGAGGGTCTGTCCCTCGGGGTGGGCGCCCGCGAAGTGGGCGATCTGTGCCGCCGTGTCGGCTCGCAGGCTGCCCTCGTCCCGGACGCCGATTCCGCCGAGCAGGTCCAGCGCCTCACGGACGGTGGGGGTGGCCCGGCCCCGGCCGAGTACGGCCCCCGCCGTCCAGCGCAGCTGCTCGTTCTCGTGCCCGGCCCAGGAGCCGACCAGGGCGCGGATCGCGGTGCCGACCTCGGGGGAACGGAGGGCGACATCGAGCACCGTCGCGGCGAACACGCGGCGGCGCACCCCTTCCGCCCGGGCCATGGGCTGGACCAGTTCATGCACGGTGTGCGAGCAGTCCAGGCGACACAGTTGCCCGGCCGCGACGGCGGCCCGCACCCAGACCTGGGGCCGGTTGTCCTCGCACAGTCCGGCCAGCCAGCGCAGTACGGGCCCGCGCGCGTTGTGCCGGTGCTGCCACAGGTGGCCGAGGACCGCCGGTGCCAGCGCCTCGCCCCCGAAGCGCACCGTGCGCACCGGCACCTCCTCGGTGCCGACCTCCTCCGTGCCCGGCTCGGCGACAGCGCGGGCGGAGACCAGCCGGGCGTCGACCCCGTCGCTGAACAGCGGCCGCCCCGGGACCGCCTCCGGGTCGACGGTGACGGCCAGTTCCCAGGCAAGCACCTCCGCGGCCTCGGCGACGGCACTGAGCGAGGCCCCGTCGAGCACGGCGACGGCGATACGGTAGGCCGCGTCTCGCAGTCGCTCCGGAGTCTCGGACCTGACGCCGCCGGCGAACCATTCGGCCGCCTGGTTCTCCGCGAATTTCCGGCACTCGGCGAGGAGTTCGTCGTGGGTGAGTTCGTCCCGGGAGTGCCGGGCCAGGAGCGCCGCGAAACGAGCCGCCTCCGCCGGCCGCAGCTCGTCGAGACCCGTCGCCTCCTGGACTTCGGGGTCGAGAGCCGTGGCGCGGGCCCGCTCGTACGACTCGGGTCCCCCGTCCTCGAGTTCGGCGGCGAGGTGGCCCTCCATCACGGCGTTCTGGGCCGCCGGGGTGTGGGCACGGTAGTGGCGCCCGCTCCGGGACATCACGTCACCGGGCTCGGGAGTGGCCAGCAGGACGGCGTATGCCTGCTTTCTGCCGAGTAGTTCGCAGAGCCGGTCGAGGCCGGTCTCGTCCGGCAGTCCGGTGGAGCTGGGTTCCAGCGCGTAGCCGTGGTCCGCACCGATCTGGTCGTCGTCCAGTGTGTCGAGATCGGTACGCGGGTCGAGCCGGGAGACCTGGCCGCGGGTCAGGTCGTCCAGCAGGGACAGGGCGGTGTAGGCACGGCCGGTGCCGGGCTGGCCGAGCAGCACCAGAAGCCGTCCGCCGCGCAGTTGCTCGCGGTACTCACCGTAGCCCTCCGGTTCCTGGAAGACCCGGCGCAGTCTGCGCAGTTCGTCCTCGGGCAGGGGGCCGGCGAGCAGGCGCTCGGCCCGTCGGCCGTAGATGTTGACGGCGTCGATGGATCCAGCGCTGATGAGGGTGCCGGATCCGTGTGAGCTCAGGGTCGACCGGTAGATCCGGGAGGCGGCGGCCGCGGCTCCGGGCAGCGCCTCTCCGCCGAGCGGGTCGGCTGCGGGGCCGCCGATCAGGTCGGACTGGGGCTGCTCGGGACCGGTGCCCGGCTCGGCGCCCGCCGCCTTGTCGGGTTCGGGTCTCGGCTGCTGAGGCTGCGGGTTGCCCTGCGGAGGCTGAGGGCTGTGCGCGTTCACCGGTCACCTCCCTGTGGGTTGATGTTGATGGTGTCGATGCGCCCGCCGGCGATGAACTGCCCGCTGCCGTGATGGTGGTTGTTCATCACCACGCCGTCACCGGTGACCTCGGGAGCCGGTCGGGGCGGGGTGTCCTGTCCGGACCTCGCCGGTTCGGGCGGCTGGGCCAACCCCGGGACCATGAAGTAGGCGGCCGTGCGACCCTCCTTGAGGTCCACGGTGTACCGGCGGTAGTGCTCCGGTTCCACCCAGCGTCCACCGGCGCGGATGACGTCCTCGTACAACCGGTCAGAGGCGACCACCACCAGGGGGGCGCCGTGCGCCGCCACGAGAACCGCCTTCGCGGTACCGCAGTCGCCCAAACGGCAGGCCAGGTCGACAGCGCGCCCGGAACGTCCGTGCGCGTCTGCCGTGACCGGGCCGATGTGCAGGCCCGCGCGCAGCCGCAGCGGGGTCTTCAGGCCGCGGTTGGCCTCCCGCAGGTTCTGGTGGAGGTACTCCAGCCACTCCCCCACCACCCGCCGGGGCGGCACCTCGGGCGCGAGCACGCTGAGGATGCCGTCGCCGCGGTCTTCCTGATAGAGACGGGGCGCGCGGATGCCGGCCTGTTCGAAGGCAGCGCCCGTGACGTCGTAGAGTCTGCTCCGCATCTCGGGTTTCTCGGTGTCGGACAACAGGCCCGAGCCCTGCGCGTCCACGTTGACGATGAAGCCGTACGCGGCTTCCCCCTCCATCGCTTTCTCCTCCCTGCTGTCCCGCCGACCGCCGACTCCTCGGATGCTTCCGGAGTCGACGGCTCGTCGCTGTAGCCGTTTACACAGCGCGGGGACTCGGTTCTGCTAGATTTCCGTGCCCGTGCCATGGGGCTGTCCGGCGGCGAGCAGGCGGAGCGGGTCCAGGTCGGCAACGGCGAGGGTGCCGGGGCCGGTATGGACCAGCCCCTGCTCACGCAGCAGACGCAGGGCCTTGGCGACGGCCTCACGGGTGGACCCCACGGAGGCGGCCAGCTCGTGCTGCGCGAGGGGCAGCCGTATGGTCACCGTCTCGTCCTCCTGTCGGCCGGTGCGGTCGGCGAGTTCGACCAGGCGCTCCGCCAGCCGCTGGAGCACCGTCATGGAGGCGAGAGCCCGGCGCTCGTGGTCCGCGCTGCGCAGCCGCTCGGTGAGCTGGCTCATCATCAGCGCGTTGGCGTGCGGCCTCGAGGCCAGGAATCGCCGGAAGCGCTCACCGGGTACGACCAGTGCGGTCACCGCGCCGAGCGTGCTCACCGACGCGCTGCGCGGGCGGCCGTCGAGTGCCGCCATGTCACCCACGACCTCACCGTTCCGTCGCAGCGCCAGGATCACCCGGCCGCCGCGCTCGGTAGGCGTCCACACCGTGCACCAGCCGCTGAGCAGCACCACCACGAACGTGGTGCGGTCGCCCTCCGCGAGAACCGTGTCGTAGGGCTCGTACTCGTGCCGGGTACCGAGGCCCGTCAGTGCTTCCCGGTCCGCCGGGCCGAGACCCCCCAGAAAGGTACGTCGCTCTCCGAACAGCCCCACCGTCGTCCCCCGACCGCTCGCCCCCGACCGAACCACAAGCGGAATCCCAGACACCCCACCGGTCCGTCTCCACCCGACGTCATCCGCCGTGCAAGGATCTCAGCGTAGCGCTCTGGGCACGCATTGTGCCGTCAGTTACCGGAAGGCCACCGACCCCTCACGCACACCGGTGACACCGCCGGACTCAGAGTTCGGGCCCGTCCCCCGGCTCCTCCTGGTACGAGTAGCGCTGCTCCCGCCAGGGGTCGCCGATGTTGTGGTAGCCGCGTTCCTCCCAGAAGCCGCGGCGGTCGGCCGTCATGTACTCCACGCCGCGGACCCACTTGGGGCCCTTCCAGGCGTACAGGTGCGGTACGACGAGACGCAGCGGAAAGCCGTGTTCGGCGGTCAGCAGTTCGCCGTCCTTGTGGGTGGCGAGGATGGAGCGCTCGGACGCGAAGTCGTCGAGGCGCAGATTCGAGCTGAAGCCGTACTCCGCCCAGACCATGACATGGGTGACGGCGGGTGCGGGCGGGGCGATCTCCAGGATCGTCCGGGCCGGGACACCGCCCCATTCGGCGCCGATCATGCTGAACTTCGTGACGCAGTGCAGATCGGCCACGACCGTCGCGTACGGCAGGGCGGTGATCTCGTCGTGGGTCCAGCAGTGCTTCTCGCCGTCGGCGGTGGCTCCGAAGACCCTGAACTCCCAGCGCTCGGGACGGAACTTCGGCACGGGCCCGTAGTGCGTGACCGGCCAGCCCCGCTGCAGTCGCTGTCCGGGCGGAAGCTGTGACGGTGCCGCTTCTCCAGATTCACGATCCACCGGCTGACCCATGACTCCATCCTGACAGACCCGGGAAGGTGGACATGACCAGGTCCGGACCCATTCGGTCAACTACGACAATCCGGACTAAGCCTGTACTTACTTACTAAGCATGCACTTACTGGACGATCTTCGGCGCCGGTGCAATCATGCGGCGCAACCCGCCAGTTCCCCCGCCTGGAAGGAGCCTCTGCGATGCAGGGCGACCCCGAGGTCCTCGAGTTCCTCAACGAGCAGCTGACCGCCGAGCTCACCGCGATCAACCAGTACTTCCTGCACGCGAAGATGCAGGAGAACTTCGGCTGGACGAAGCTCGCGAAATACACCCGGAGCGAGTCCTTCGACGAGATGAGGCACGCGGAGCTGCTGACCGACCGCATCCTCTTCCTGGACGGTCTGCCGAACTACCAGCGCCTCTTCCACGTCCGGGTCGGACAGACGGTCACCGAGATGTTCCAGGCGGACCGCCAGGTGGAGGTCGAGGCGATCGACCGCCTCAGGCGCGGTATCGACGTGATGCGGGCGAAGGGCGACGTCACGTCCGCGAACATCTTCGAGTCGATCCTCAAGGACGAGGAGCACCACATCGACTACCTGGACACCCAGCTGGACCTGGTGGAGAAGCTCGGCGAGGCGCTCTACATCGCGCAGCTGATCGAGCAGCCGCAGGACTAGACGGTTTTACAGGGCCGGGGGCGGCACGGGTCAGGCTGCCTCTTCCAGCCGTTCCACCTCGGCCAGTGCGGGGACGTCCTGGCCGGTCCGCTCGCGCCGCGGGAAGGTGTCCCGGCCCAGCAGCGCCTGGATGCGCCGTACGCAGGATCCGCAGTCGGTGCCCGCCTTGCAGGCGGACGCGATCTGCCGGGGGGTGCAGGCGCCGTCCGCCGCGTGCTTCTTCACCTGTGCCTCGGTCACCCCGAAGCAGTTGCAGACGAACACGCGGTGCACACCTCCCGACGGGATCCGATAGGCCGTGCCATCCCGAAGATCGGTGAGGCTAACCTAACCTTACCCGTCGGCCACGGGGCGCAAAAGTGCGGTGGGGCGCGGATCGTATGTGATCCGCGCCCCAAAAACGCTCAGGCACCAGCCGGAACGGCTGCTCGTCCGCTACCGCCGCGCTACTGGTCCCGGTACATCTCCGCCACCAGGAACGCCAGGTCAAGGGACTGGCTGCGGTTCAGCCTGGGGTCGCAGGCCGTCTCGTAGCGCTGGTGCAGGTCGTCGACGAAGATCTCGTCGCCGCCGCCCACGCACTCGGTGACATCGTCACCCGTGAGCTCGACATGGATACCGCCCGGATGGGTGCCGAGCGCCTTGTGGACCTCGAAGAAGCCCTTGACCTCGTCGAGCACGTCGTCGAAGCGGCGGGTCTTGTGGCCGGAGGCCGCCTCGTAGGTGTTGCCGTGCATCGGGTCGGTGATCCAGGCGACGGTCGCGCCCGACGCGGTGACCTTCTCGACCAGCTCGGGCAGCTTGTCGCGGACCTTGTCGGCGCCCATGCGGACGATGAAGGTCAGCCGGCCGGGCTCGCGGTCCGGGTCGAGACGCTCGATGTACTGCAGCGCGTCCTCGGCCGTCGTCGTCGGACCCAGCTTGATCCCGATCGGGTTGCGGATCCTGGAGGCGAACTCGATGTGCGCGCCGTCGAGCTGACGGGTGCGCTCACCGATCCACACCATGTGCCCCGAGACGTCGTACAGCTGCCCGGTGCGGGAGTCGACCCTGGTCAGCGCCGACTCGTAGTCGAGGAGCAGCGCCTCGTGGGAGGCGTAGAACTCGACGGTCTTGAACTCTTCGGGGTCGGCCCCGCACGCGTGCATGAAATGCAGCGCCTGGTCGATCTCGCGCGCCAGCTGCTCGTAGCGCTGCCCGGACGGCGAGGTCCTCACGAAGTCCTGGTTCCAGGCGTGCACCTGGCGCAGGTCGGCGTACCCGCCGGTGGTGAAGGCACGGACCAGGTTGAGCGTGGAGGCGGAGGCGTTGTACATCCGCTTCAGGCGCTCGGGGTCCGGGACGCGGGCCTTCTCGTTGAAGTCGAAGCCGTTGACCGAGTCGCCGCGGTAGGTCGGCAGGGTCACGCCGTCGCGGGTCTCGGTGCCCTTGGAGCGGGGCTTGGAGTACTGGCCGGCGATGCGGCCGACCTTCACGACCGGCACGGACGCCGCGTACGTGAGGACGGCGCCCATCTGGAGCAGGGTCTTGAGCTTGTTGCGGATGTGGTCGGCCGACACGGCGTCGAACGCCTCGGCGCAGTCGCCGCCCTGAAGAAGGAACGCCTCGCCCTTGGCGACGGCTCCCAGCCGGGCGCGCAGCTGGTCGCACTCGCCCGCGAAGACGAGCGGCGGATACGACTCGAGGTCCGCGATCACTTCGCGCAGAGCCTCGGCATCGGGGTACTCGGGCTGCTGCGCCGCGGGCAGGTCTCGCCAGGTGTTGCCAGCGCTCGCGCTGGACTTAGCGTTCACGGTCACGACGCCAACATTACGGGGTCGGGTCGGGCGTCCATCCACCTGCTCATCACGTGAGACGGGCCGCGCTCGATCGGATGGGTATAGAGTGCGCCGCATGTTCGCGCACTCGACCCAGATCCAGAACTGGTGGTGGACCGCTCATCCGGCGGCCCACTGACTGCGCGTACGCAACACGTCGCGAAGGCCGCCCGAGGGGCGGCCTTCGGTGTTTCCGCGACTGGGACCGTTCCTCTCCACCGCTCCGCGCCCCAGCCCATGGGGCGCCGGGACTCCGAGAAGGACCAGGACCCATGAACCTGCTCGACCTGCTGGACGACCCCCGCCCGTTCGCCCTGCTGCGCCGCCGTACCCCGGGCCACGCCACCGGAGAGGGTGACACCGTCGAGCTGCTGCTCGGCCGGGTCACCGAGCACGAGCGGCTGGCCGACCTCCCCGAGGGTCTCGTCCTCGTCCCCTACCGGCAGATCCGCGAGCGCGGTTTCGCCGCCCACGACGACGGCACCCCGCTGGCGGTGCTCGTCCCGGAGGAGTCGTACGAACTTCCGCTGGACCGGGTCCTCGCCGAACTCCCCGCGCACGACGTGCGGGTCGAGGGCGGCGGCTTCGACGTCGGGGACGAGGAGTACGCGCGGATCGTCGGACGGGTGCTGCGCGACGAGATCGGGCGCGGCGAGGGTGCCAACTTCGTCATCCGGCGGACGTACGAGGGGGAGATCCCGGGGTTCGGACGGGCCGACGCGCTGGCGCTCTTCCGGCGGCTGCTGGTGGGTGAGCGGGGCGCGTACTGGACGTTCGTCGTGCACACCGGGGACCGGACACTGGTCGGGGCGAGCCCCGAGGTGCATGTGCGGATGTCCGGCGGGACCGTCGTGATGAACCCGATCAGCGGGACGTACCGCTATCCCGCGCAGGGGCCGACGCCCGAGGACCTGCTGGAGTTCCTGGCCGACGGCAAGGAGATCGAGGAGCTCTCGATGGTCGTCGACGAGGAGCTCAAGATGATGTGCACGGTCGGCGACAGGGGCGGGGTCGTGATCGGGCCGCGCCTCAAGGAGATGGCCCATCTCGCGCACACCGAGTACGAGCTGCGGGGCCGGTCGTCGCTGGACGTGCGCGAGGTGCTGAAGGAGACCATGTTCGCCGCGACCGTCACCGGGTCGCCGGTGCAGAACGCGTGCCGGGTGATCGAGCGGTACGAACCCCTCGGGCGGGACGGCGTCGGACGCGGCTACTACGCGGGCGCCCTCGCCCTGGTCGGGCGTGACGAGGGCGGCGCCCAGACCCTCGACTCCCCCATCCTCATCCGGACCGCCGACATCGACGCGGCCGGACACCTGCGGGTGCCGGTGGGCGCCACGCTCGTCCGCGGTTCCGATCCGGCGGGCGAGGTCGCGGAGACCCACGCGAAGGCGGCGGGGGTGCTGGCGGCCCTCGGCGTACGCCCCGGGCGCCCGCGCGGGGGCGAGGCGCCGGCGGGCCTCGCGGACGACCCGCGGGTGCGGGCCGCGCTGGACGGTCGGCGGGCCTCACTGGCGCCGTTCTGGCTGCGGATGCAGGAGCCGTCGGGCGGACGGTCGGGACACGCGCTCGTCGTGGACGGGGAGGACACCTTCACGGCGATGCTCGCCCACCTGCTGCGCTCGTCCGGGCTCGCGGTGACCGTGCGGCGCTACGACGAGGCGGGGCTGCGGGAGGCGGTCCTCGCACACGGGGGGCCGCTGGTGCTGGGTCCCGGCCCGGGCGACCCGTCCGACCTGCGGGACCCGAAGATGACCTTCCTGCGCGGCCTCACCGCGGAGGTGCTCCGCGGGCACCGGCACGGCGTCCTGGGCGTCTGCCTCGGCCATGAGCTGATCGCGGCGGAGCTGGGCCTGGAGATCGTGCGCAAGGAGATCCCGTACCAGGGCGCCCAGACGGACATCGACCTGTTCGGGCGGACGGAGACCGTCGGCTTCTACAACAGCTTCGTCGCGCGCTGCGACGACGGGGCCGCCCTGGAGCTGGCGGCCCACGGCGTCGAGGTCGCCCGCGACAGGACGGGCGGCCGGCACGCGACGGACGAGGTGCACGCCCTGCGCGGGCCGGGCTTCGCCGGGGTGCAGTTCCACCCCGAGTCGGTGCTGACCCTGCGCGGCTGCGACGTCGTACGGGAGCTGGTGGATCAGGTGCGCGCGGGCGCGGGCACCAGCACGTTCTCGGAGCGGCGGCCCGCCCGGTAGTCGAGGACGTTGCGCACGGTGGTCTCGATGATCTGGCCGACCGCGTCCGCGGTGTAGTACGCCTGGTGGGAGGTGACGACGACGTTCGGGAACGTGACGAGGCGGGCCAGGGTGTCGTCGTCCACGACCTCCAGGGACTTGTCGAGGAAGAAGAGACCGGCCTCGGCCTCGTACACGTCGAGGCCGACGCCCGTGAAGCGGCCGGCGCGCAGTTCGGCGACCAGGGCCCGGCTGTCGACGAGGCCGCCGCGGCTGGAGTTCACCAGCACCGCGTCGTCCTTCATCGTGCGCAGGGCCGCCGCGTCGAGGAGGTGCTCGGTCTCGGGCAGCAGCGGTACGTGCAGGCTGACCAGGTCGGACTCGGCGAGGAGCCGTTCCTTGGACACGTACTTCATGCCGAGTTCCCGGCAGGCGGGGTTCTCGGCGGCGTCCCAGCCGAGCAGGTTCATCCCGAAGCCGTGGGCGATACGGGTGAACGCCTCGCCGATCTTGCCGGTGCCGAGGATGCCCGCGGTGCGGCCGTTCAGGTCGCGGCCCATCAGCCCGTCGAGCCGGAAGTCGAAGTCGCGGGTGCGGTTGGAGGCGCGGACGATGCGGCGGTTGACGGCCATGGCGAGGGTCCAGGCGAACTCGGCGACGGAGTGCGGCGAGTAGTACGAGACCCTCGCGACCGTCATGCCGAGCCGCTCGGCGACCTGGAGGTCGATGTTGTTGAAGCCGGTGGAGCGCTGGGCGACCAGCTGGGTGCCGCCGGCGGCGAGGGTCTGCAGGACGCGGTTGTCCAGGGCGCAGTTGACGCTGGTGGAGACCAGCTCGTAGCCGGCGGCGATGGGGGCGGTGTCCGCGTTGAGGAAGACGTCCAGGCAGCGGACCTCGTGGTGGCCCTCGGCCCGGAACGCCTCTTCGAGGAGGGGGCGCTCGTCCGACTGGACGCCGAAGGCGAGAATCTCCACGGGGCCCTCCGGGGGTTCGGCGGTTCTTTCGCTCACCCGGCGAATATACGAACCCGGGGAGCTCTCCGCCCCCGCCGCCCTTTCCCGTCCCGACCTCGGGGGCTCCGCCCCCGAACCCCCGGTCCTCAAACGCCGGACGGGCTGGATTTCCAGCCCGTCCGGCGTTCGAGGACGAGCGCGCAGCGCGACAGGGGGTCTGAGGGCGCAGCCCCTGGAAGGGACGGGTAAGGGCGGCGGGGGCGGGAAAAGGTCAGCCGAAGAAGACGCCCACCTCCGCGTACAGGCGGGGATCGACCGTCTTCAGGCGGGCCGTCGCCTCGGCGATCGGGACGCGGACGATGTCCGTGCCCTGGAGGGCCACCATCTTGCCGAAGTCACCGTCCCGGACCGCCTCGATGGCGTGCAGTCCGAACCGTGTGGCCAGCCACCGGTCGAAGGCGCTCGGAGTGCCACCCCGCTGCACGTGCCCGAGGACGGTGGTCCGCGCCTCCTTGCCCGTACGGCGTTCGATCTCCTTGGACAGCCACTCCCCGACCCCGGACAGCCGCACATGCCCGAAGGAGTCGAGCGAACCGTCCTTGAGGACCATGTCGCCGTCCTTGGGCATCGCCCCTTCGGCGACGACCACGATCGGCGCATACGACGCCTTGAAGCGCGAGGTCACCCAGGCACAGACCTGGTCGACGTCGAAGCGCTGCTCGGGGATGAGGATGACGTTGGCGCCGCCCGCGAGACCGGAGTGCAGCGCGATCCAGCCCGCGTGCCGGCCCATCACCTCGCACACCAGCACCCGCATGTGCGACTCGGCGGTGGTGTGCAGCCGGTCGATCGCCTCGGTGGCGATACCGACGGCGGTGTCGAAGCCGAAGGTGTAGTCGGTGGCGGACAGGTCGTTGTCGATGGTCTTCGGGACGCCGACGACGGGCACCCCGTACTCGTCGGTGAGACGCGCCGCGACCCCGAGGGTGTCCTCGCCGCCGATCGCGATGAGGGCGTCCACCTCGCACTTGGCGAGGTTCTCCTTGATCCGGCGGATGCCGTTCTCGGCCTTGAGGGGGTTGGTGCGCGAGGAACCGAGGATCGTGCCGCCGCGGGGCAGGATGCCCCGCACGGCGGGAATGTCGAGCCGGACGGCGTCGCCTTCCAGCGGACCCCTCCAGCCGTCCCGGAAGCCGGTGAAGTCATAGCCGTACTCCTGCACGCCCTTGCGGACGATGCCCCGGATGACGGCGTTGAGCCCGGGGCAGTCGCCGCCTCCGGTCAGTACTCCGACCCGCATGGAAAGTCCCTTCGCCGCGGTTGGCTGACGGAACTCACGCTAATAGTGATCCAGGTCACTACAGGAGAGGGCGGAAGGTCAATTCCGGTGCAATGTGCGGGAGTTGATCACCTGCCATCACTCGTTGGTGTGTATCGGTGGGTTTACGCGTCGTCGAGGCCCCGCTCTATGGCATAGCGCACCAACTCCACGCGGTTGTGCAACTGCAGCTTGCCCAGGGTGTTCTGGACGTGGTTCTGCACGGTGCGGTGGGAGATGACGAGGCGCTCGGCGATCTGCTTGTAGCTCAGGCCCTTGGCCACCAGCCGGAGCACCTCGGTCTCGCGGTCGGTGAGCTGCGGAGCCCGCGGCTCGTCGCCGCCGGTGGCGGGACCGGGGTCGGAGGCGAGCCTGCGGTACTCGCCGAGGACCAGCCCGGCGAGGCCCGGGGTGAAGACGGGGTCGCCGACGGCCGTCCGGCGCACCGCGTCGATCAGCTCCTCCGTGGAGGCCGACTTGAGCAGATAGCCGGTGGCGCCCGACTTGACCGCCTCCAGGACGTCGGCGTGCTCGCCGCTCGCGGAGAGGACCAGGACGCGCAGGGCGGGATCGTGGCCGACGAGTTCCTTGCAGACCTGCACGCCCGGCTTCGCGGGCAGGTTCAGGTCCAGGACGAGGACGTCGGGTGCGGCGGCCCGGGCCCGGCGCACCGCCTGCTCGCCGTCGCCCGCGGTCGCGACCACGTCGAACCCGGCCTCGGCCAGGTCGCGGGCGACCGCGTCCCGCCACATGGGGTGGTCGTCGACCACCATGACCCTGATCGGGCCCTGTCGCTCAGTCATGCCCTCTCCGCCTTCCCCCGCACACCCTTGACCTCCTTCGCCGCGCTCTTCGGCGCGTTCGTCCGTACGTCCGCCGGTACGTTCTTCGGTGCCCTCAGTTCGACCTCCGTGCCCTGTCCCGGTACCGAGACCAGCTCGGCGGTGCCACCGATCTCGCGCAGCCGTCCGCGGATCGACAGGGCGACGCCCAGCCGCCCCTCCCCCTCGGCCTGCGCGAGCCGGCCCTCCGGAATGCCGGGGCCGTCGTCGCGTACGGTCACGATCACCTCGTCCGGCTCGTCCTCGACGAGGATCCACGCGCGCGCGTCCGCGCCCGCGTGGCGGTGCACGTTGTCCAGCGCGGCACCGACCGCGGCGGCCAGTTCCCTCGCCGCCCCGGCCGCGAGCGGGACCGGCGTGCCCGGCGCGGAGAACGTCACCTTCGCGGTGGCGTACGGGGCGAGCAGCGGGCGCAGATCGCGGGGGGCGGTGTCGTCCTGCGGCTCGGGCTCGTCCACCGCCCGGACGACGGCGCCCTCGGTCACGTCCTCCGACACCCGCGAGACGGGTACGAGTCCGCCGGAGACCAGGGTGCGCAGCGCCACCTCCTGCTCACCGGCGAGGCGGCCCAGGTCCGCGGCCTCCCCGCCGATCGCGGAACCGCGCCGCTGCACCATGGCCAGCACCTGGAGGACGCCGTCGTGGATGTCCCGGGCGAGCCGCTCCCGCTCGCGCGTCGCCGCCTCGATCTCCAGGGCGCGGGCCAGGGTGCGCTCGGAGGCCCGGGCGACCTCGACGACGTACCCGATGGCGATGGCGGCGACCCAGACCAGCAGCACGTTGTGGAGGGTGTCCTCGCTGAGCGCGCCGCGCTGCACGACGTTGGCGACGCCGACGAGCGCCGAGGCGAAGGCCGCCCAGCGCCAGCCGCCCTTGACCGCGAACGCCAGGACGGAGCCCGCGGTCCATATGGACGGGAGGGTCGGACCGCCCGCCACGATCCGGTCGTGCGCGTCCGCGACGGGCGTGAGCAGGATGCCGGTCAGGGCGATGGTCAGGTCGGCCGCGAGGAAGGGCTTGGTGCAGCTCGCCGCGCCCGCCACCTTGGGCAGGGTCGCGAAGGTCCATGCGAAGAGCACCACGTAGTAGCCGACGGCCACTTCGGGGCGGATGAACTCGTCGTGCCTCGTGACGAAGAGCCCTGTCGCGTAGAACAGCGTCAGGACGCGGTACGCGGTGAGCGCGCGCCACAGCGGCTGCTCGACCGACATTCTCATGACTCTCTCGCGCTTGGCCATGTCCCCCACTACCCCATCCCCCGGCGGCCGCGTCCAGATCTAGGAGCCGTTCCGCGCCTGCTCGGCTTCCTCCTGCACTTCCATCTGGGCCTCCCCCTGGGCTTCCTTCTCGGCTTCCTTCAGTGCCTGCTTCTGCGCCTTCGCCGCCTCCGCGATCTGCCGCTTGGCGGCCGTCGCGTACATGTCGACGTACTCCTGTCCGGAGAGCTTCATGATCTCGTACATGACCTCGTCGGTCAGCGCGCGCAGGACGAAACGGTCGTGCTTCATGCCGCCGTAGCGGCCGAAGTCCAGCGGGCGGCCGATGCGGATGCCGGGGCGCATCAGCTTGGGCATCACCTTGCCGGGCGGCTGGATCTTCTCGGTGTCGATCATGGCGACCGGGATGACGGGCGCCCCGGTGGCCAGCGCCACGCGCGCGAGGGCGCCGGGCTTGCCGCGGTAGAGGCGGCCGTCGGGCGACCTGGTGCCCTCCGGGTAGATGCCGAACAGCTCGCCCCGCTCCAGGACGCCGATGCCGCTCCTGACCGCCGCCTCGCCGGCGCCGCGCCCTCCGGAGCGGTCCACCGGCAGCTGGCCGACGCCCTTGAAGAAGGCCGCCGTCATCCGGCCCTTGACGCCGGGCGTGGTGAAGTACTCGGCCTTCGCGATGAAGGTGACCTTGCGGTCGAGGACCGCGGGCAGGAAGAACGAGTCCGAGAACGACAGGTGGTTGCTCGCCAGGATGGCCGGACCCTCGGCGGGAATGTTCTCGAGGCCCTCCACCCAGGGTCTGAAAGCCAGCTTCAGGGGCCCTCCGACGGAGAACTTCAACGCGCCGTACATCACCCGAGTGCCTCCCGTGTCTGTCGATCAGACCTTAACCCGGAGCACTGTCAATGGGTCCGACAGCCCTGGTCGGTGTCAGTGCCGTCGCGTACGGTGAAGTACGCCTCGAAGCTGCGGGGTGATCATCGCGTCGCCCTTGAGACGAACAGGAGACCGAAGGTGCGGGTCCTTCCCGGAGCTGAGCCGTTCCACCACGAGGGCGGAGAGGTCGGGGTCCTCCTCTGCCACGGCTTCACCGGTTCCCCGCAGTCGCTGCGCCCCTGGGCGGAGTTCCTCGCGGAGCGCGGTCTGACCGTCTCGCTGCCCCTGCTGCCCGGTCACGGCACGCGCTGGGAGGACATGCAGCTGACCGGCTGGCAGGACTGGTACGCGGAGGTGGACCGCGAGCTGCGCGCCCTGCGGGAGCGCTGCGCCCACGTCTTCGTCTTCGGCCTCTCCATGGGCGGCGCGCTCACCCTGCGGCTCGCCGCGAAGCACGGGGACGAGGTCAGCGGCATCGTCGTCGTCAACCCGGCGAACAAGGTGCACGGACTGGCGGCGTACGCCCTGCCGGTGGTCCGTCACGTCGTCCGGACGGTCAAGGGCATCACCAGTGACATCGCCAAGGACGGCGGCATCGAGATCGGCTACGACAGGGTGCCCCTGCACGCGGCGCACTCGATGCGCACCTTCTACCGGCTGCTCGACGGCGAACTCCCGCAGGTGACGCAGCCGATGCTGCTCCTGCACAGCCCGCAGGACCATGTCGTGCCGCCCGCCGACTCGGCTCGCATCCTCAGCCGGGTGTCGTCCGTGGATGTCACGGAGATACTTCTGGAACAGAGCTACCACGTCGCGACGTTGGACCACGACGCGGACCGGATCTTCGAGGAGAGCTTCGCCTTCGTCTCCCGGCTCGCACCCGGTGCCGGCAAGGAGGCCGGCGCGGGCCAGGCGGGTCAGCAGGAAGGGACGGCCACTGGTGGCTGAGCACGACGCGGATCGCGAACCGGACGAGAAGGACGCGCCGCCCGGCGCGGAACAGGGCCCGTCGTTCGACGAGACGGCGGCGTGGGAGGCCATCGTGGCGGGGTACGGCGACGAACCGCCGGATCCGCCCGGTGCCAAGCCGTTCAAGTCGGTGGAGGACCTGGCGCTGCTGGAGCCCGAGACGAACGACTCCGGCGGGTCCGGCGACTCCGACACGAAGACTGCCGCGACGCCCAAGGGCGCCAAGGGGCAGCAGGGCGGTGCGGACACGGACACCGCGGGCCCGGACGCCCCGGAGGCGGCTGCCGAGGCGCAGGACGGGCCGGCCGCCGGGAAGCCGCTCGGCAGCTCGGTCGCGTTCGCGCCCGGTGTCGCCGGTCCGCGCGACTACGCGGCGCCGGAGCCCGCCGAGGAGGACTTCGACGAGGACGACGAGGGGCATTTCGTGCCGCCCGAGCCGCCGGCGCTGCCTGCCGCGGACGCGACGGCCAAGTTCGCCTGGCTGGGTGTGATCGGCGGGCCCGTGCTGCTCCTTCTCGCGGTCCTGCTGGGCTGGGAGATGACGTGGTGGCTCGCCACGCTCGGCATCGGCGGCTTCCTCGGCGGGTTCGCCACGCTGGTGGGGCGGATGCGCGGCGACGACGAGGACGAGGAGGACCCGGGGCGCGGCGCGGTGGTCTGACGCTTCCGCGTCCCCTCGGAGGTCGGGATGCAGAGGGCCGGGATTCAGGCGGCCGGGATTCTGAGGGCTGCCAGGACCGGGAGGTGGTCCGTGGCCGCCCTCAGGTCCGCCTCACTGACTCCGGGGTGACCGATCGGTACGCCGCAGCCCAGGATCTCCACGCCCGGCGTCGCGAAGAGGGCGTCGATGCGCTGGTGGGGGTCGGTGGGGGTCGAGGTGTGCTCCCCGCCCCAGGGGGCGACCGCCCAGCCGTCCTGCAGCTTCGCCGCGAGGCGCTTGAACGTGCGGCCGTCCGGTCGCTCGTTCAGGTCGCCGCCGGCGACGGCGTGCGGGGTGTCCAGGGCGGCGAGCCGGTCGAGGAGCATGCCGCCCTGGTGCCGGCGCTCGTCCTTCTGCAGGGAGAGATGGCAGCTCAGCACGCCGACGCGGGCGCCTCCGAAGCGGACCACCGCGGTCGCGAAGCCGCGTCGGTGCAGGCCCGGGGTGAGGGGGAGCAGTACGTCCTCGGTGTGTTCCACCCTGGCGCGCAGGGAGCACAGGAGGGCGGGGCCGGAGGCTGTGGCGCCGCCGGTCAGGAGGACCTGGCCGGAGGCTGCCGCCAGCCTCGCCAGCTTCTTGCGCCAGCGGAAGAAGCGGGGGGCTTCCTGGAGCAGGACGAGGTCCGGGGCGCAGGCGGTGATCACCCTGGCCAGTGCGGTGGTGTCGTCGCGGAGGGAGCGGATGTTGTAACTGAGGACGCGGATGACGGCGGACCCGTCGGCCTCGGTACGGGACGTCGGCAGCGGGCCGGTTGTCGGGCTGATCGACATACGCATCAAGATAGCGGCGACGCGGTGTCGCACCACCGGGGCGATGCCGCGCCGCGCCCCTGACGGGGCCCCCGCCGGATCCCACCCGCGGGCAGGTGGGGGTTGCCCGCGCAGTTCCCCGCGCCCCTGACGGGGCGCCCCGTCACCGCCCGGCTTTCAGGGGCACGGGGAACTGCGCGATCAGCCACCACCGGGCCGCACACACAGGACGGGCCGGGGGCGGCCGGGTACACGGACGCCCGCCGGGGTCGTGAAGGCCGGCGGGCGTCGTGGGGGTCGGGCTACATGATCGGGTCGGGCTCCCGGGCCAGGTCGGCCGCCCCCACCAGCCCCGCCTCGTTCCCCAGCCGCGCGGCGATCACGTCCGCGACGGGCCGCCAGTTCCCGCCCACCAGCCACCGCTTGTACGACTTGCGGATCGGGTCGAGCACCAGCTCCCCCTCGTCGGACAGCCCCCCGCCGACGATGAACGCGGAGGGGTCGAAGAGCGAGGCCAGGTCGGCGAGACCGGCACCGGCCCAGCGGGCCAGCTCGCGGTACGAGTCCACCGCCACCGGATCCCCCTGCCGCGCGGCCATCGAGATGTGCTTGCCCTCGATGCCGTCGGGGGAGCCGTCCCCCAGCGACAGCAGGATGTCCGCGTTCTCCGGCGTCGCGTTGGCCCGCTGCTTCGCGTACCGCACGAGCGCGCGCCCGGACGCGTACTGCTCCCAGCAGCCCTGCGAACCACAGCCGCACAGCAGCCCGTCCGGCACCATCCGGATGTGTCCGAACTCGGCGGCCACACCGAAGTGTCCGCGCCGCAGCTTGTTGCCGATGATGATGCCGCCGCCCAGGCCCGTACCGAGCGTGATGCAGATGACGTTGCGATGGCCCTTGCCCGCGCCGAACTTGTACTCGCCCCAGGCGGCCGCGTTCGCGTCGTTCTCGACCACGACCGGCAGGCCCACCCGGGCCTCCACCTCTGTCTTCAGGGGCTCCTGCCGCCAGTCGATGTTCGGCGCGAAATAGACCGTGGAGCGCTCCCGGTTGACGTATCCGGCGGCACCGATGCCCACGCCGACGATCTCGTGCCCGGCCCTGGCACCCTCGACGGCCGCCGCGATCGCGTCCACGATCGCCTGCGGCGTGGTCGGAGTCGGCACCTTGAAGGTCGAGAGGATGTTGCCTTCCTCGTCGACCACCCCGGCCGCGATCTTCGTGCCGCCGATGTCGACGCCGATGGTGAGTCCCATGAATCCCTCAGTTTCGGTCGAGCCCCGCTACGGCCAACCGTACCCGAGCGGCTTCAGTCGAGGTCGATGTGTTCCCCGCTACCCGTGCCCTCTTCCCGGGGGCGCGCTGCGGTGTCCCGGGCGGTCCAGCGCCGCTCCTGCGCCTCGACGGCGGAGCGGTACGCGGCGAGCAGTTCGGACCCGGCGCTCGCCAGGTGGTCGAACACGTCGGGGTTGCGCTCGATGACGGGCTCGACGGCGGCCCTGGCCTGCTGCACGACCTGGTTCACCATCTGCTGTGCGGCGCCGCCCGCGACCGCGCCGAGCAGCGGTGACTGCAGTCCGGACAGCTTGTCGGCGACGGTGTCGACGAGTTTGCGCAGTTCCTCGGCGGCCGAACCGGGCGGCCGGCCGTACTCGGTGCTGCGGCGGGCCTTCTCCGCGGCGAGGTCCTCGGCGCACGCCGTGGCCCAGGCGTCGTCGTCGGTCGTGCGGACCTCGTCACGCCGCTCGCCGTGCACCGTGTCGTCGTGCACCGTGCCGAGCGCGTCCTCCCCTGCGTCGGACGTGGGGCGCTCATCGCTCATGGCGGACTCCAAGCATCGGCTCTGTGTCTCTCGACGTTACCCGAACGGGGTAGGGCGTTCACTGTGTCCGCGGCCACAGATCCGGGTCGGGCGCGAACCGGACACGCAGTTCACCCTCGCGCAGGGAGGCGCCGTCCACCGCGCAGCGGCGCAGGGCGGACGGAAGGGCGACGATCCGGCGGAACTGTCCGGCGGTCACGACGAGTTCGTCGCCGCGCCGGACGAGGTCCAGCTCCTCCCGTATCGCGCCGGGCAGCGGGATGTGCCAGACGAGCACGCCGTCGTCGGCGAGGCGGTCGACGACGGGCCAGACAGGCGTGCCGGGTGTGCCGGGTGTGCCGGGCGCGTCACCCGCGGTCGGCACGGGCAGCACGGCCAGGTCTTCGGTACCGCGCGGGTCGCGGCCGAGGTGCGGGACCTCGTGCACGCCGTGCGCCCGTCCCCACGCGTCACGCCACTCGTCGAGCGCCTTGCGCTGCTGGGCGGCGAGCCCGGCCAGCCAGGTGTCGGGGGACGCGTCGGGCAGGACGCGGTTGGCGATCAGGGCGTCGGTGCGCAGGCCGCGCAGGGCGAGGCCGGTGGCGGCCGACCGTACGGTGTCGGCGCCGTACGGGCCCGGCTCGGCGACCAGCCGTACGGTCGTGGCCGGGTCGTCGACGGCCCGTTGCACCGCGGCCAGGTCGACGTCCCAGCGGGCCGCCGTCTCGTACAGCCGCTCGGTCGGCATCGGCACGCCGGCCAGACGGCCGAGGACGGGTCGCAGGGCGCGGGCCGCCTGGCGTTCCGCGGGCAGCAGGCGGCGCAGATAGCGGCGCAGCTGTTCGGGCAGGGCCAGCAGGGCGAGTGCCCGAGGAGCGGGCGGCAGGTCGACGACCAGCAGGTCGAAGGTGTCCGACGCGGCCGCGTCACGCAGGGCGCGGAGCAGGGCGAGTTCCTCGGCGCCGGGCAGTGGGGTGAGTTCCTCGGCGTCGAGGCGGACGGAGCCCAGCAGGTCGAGGGCGGCGGACGCCTGTTCCTGAAGGGCGAGGAGGTCCGCCCGGAAACTGTCGTCGGCGTCGGGGCGCCAGGCGGTGAGGCCGGGGGCGGTCTCGGCCGGCGTGCCGCCGGTCGGGGCGCCGAGGACGGTGCCGAGGGTGTCGGTGCGGTCCGCGGAGAGCACCAGGGTGCGGGTACCCCGGCGGGCGGCCGCCAGCGCGGTGGCCGCGGCGACGGTGGTGCGGCCGGCGCCGCCGGGGCCGGTGATCAGGATGGTGCGCATGCTGCTGAACGGTACGTGGTGCGGCGGTGCGGACGGCGAGCCGCCGGGCCTCGCCCCACTGGCTCCGCCCGTTCCGCCCTCTGCGGTCGCTCCGCGTACTCCGCCTACTCCACCTGCTCCGTCTACTCGGCCTTCTTGTCGGCCTTGTCGGCGTCGCCGGACTCCACGCGCTTCTTCAGGCCCGCCAGCGCGCGGTCGATGATGACCTTCTCCGCCTTGCGCTTGATCATGCCGAGCATCGGGATCTTGACGTCGACGGTGAGCCGGTAGGTGACCTCGGTGGCGCTCAGACCGGCCGGCCTCAGGGTGTACGAGCCGTCCAGCGAGCGGAGCATCTGGGACTTGACCAGGGTCCAGGAGACCTCGTGGTCGCCGGTCCAGGTGTAGCCCAGGGTCTGGTCGTCCTTGATGGCGCCGGCGTCCATGACGAGGCGCACCTGTTCGGCGCGGCCCTTCTCGTCCGTCGCGAGCACCTCCGCCTCCTTCACCTCGCCCGTCCAGTCGGGGTAGCGGGCGAAGTCGGCGATGACCGCCATGACATCGGCCGGTGCCGCCTCGATCGTGATGCTCGAGCTGGTGTGTTCCGCCATCGCCGTGGCTCCTCCAGATGCGGTCCGGACAGGGGGGTCGTGCGGGGTGCGAACGCCTTCTGCCTGTGTGCAGCGTCCTGTGTGTGCAGCGTGAAGGCTACCGCGCTGTGCGGGGCCCTCCGCTCCCGGCCCTGCGCGCGTCCGCGGCCCCGGCGGCCCCCGCCACTGCCCTCGGCACTCCCCTCACCACTCCAGCACCCACGGCTTCCCCGTCCCGGCGAAGTGACCCACGTTCACGCACTCCGTGGCGCCGACGCGCATCCGCCGGACGAGCGGCTGATGGACGTGCCCGAAGAGCGAGTAGCGCGGCCGGGTGCGCCGGATCGCGTCGAGGAGCGCCCTGCTCCCCCGCTCGAAGCGCCGCGCCACCGTGTCGTAGACGAGCTCGGGCACCTCGGGCGGGATGTGCGTGCAGAGCACGTCCACCTCCCCGACGGCCTCGATCTTCGCCGCGTACTCCTCGTCGCTGATCTCGTACGGCGTCCGCATGGGGGTACGCAGTCCGCCGCCGACGAAGCCGAAGACCCGGCCGCCGATCTCGACGCGCTGCCCGTCCAGCACGGTGGTGCCCGGGCCGGCGTACTCCGACCAGAGGGAGGGCATGTCGACATTGCCGTAGGTGGCGTACGTAGGGGTGGGGAAGGCCGCGAAGAGTTCGGCGTACTGCTTCCGTACGGCCTTCTCGATGGCGGGACCCCGGTCCACGCCCGCCCACAGCCGTGCGCCGAAGGCCCGCGCCTCCTCGTAGTGACGGGCGGTGCGGAGCTCGACGATGCGGTCCGTGTTCTCGGTGCCGAACAGGTCCGGGAAGATGCCGCGGGAGTGGTCGGCGTAGTCGATGAAGAGGACGAGATCTCCCAGACAGATCAGGGCGTCCGCGCCGTCACCGGCCCTGACCAGGTCACGGACGTTGCCGTGCACGTCGCTCACGACGTGGATCCGGGTGCGGGGGGTCTCCCGCGCGTCACTTCCGTTGCCGCCTTGTGTACCTGCCATGGCGATCAAGGGTAAGCCTGTGGAGCAAACGTGTGTAGACGCGGGCGGACCTGCGGTTACTACCCGGTCCGTGACGGCTTGGACTACTCTGCGCCAGGGAACGTCAGCACGTGTGACGCGGGGAACATCTCACCGGGCCCCCCTGTCGTAGAGGCAGTACCGGCGGGTAACGTCCGGGCAGTCCAGTCGTGCTCGGGGTTTCAACAACCGACTCCCGGAGCACCTTGCCCGAGCCTTGGACCGCTCCGTCGCATCACACGAAGTCGTGGCGTCGGCGCCCTATGAGGAGCAGCAGTCTTGCGCGAGTTCAGCCTTCCGGCTTTGTACGAGGTCCCTGCGGACGGAAATCTGACAGACATCGTCCGCAGAAACGCCGCGCAGCACCCCGACGTCGCGGTCATCGCCCGCAAGGTCGGCGGCACCTGGACGGACGTCACGGCCACCGTCTTCCTCGCCGAGGTGCAGGCCGCCGCGAAGGGCCTGATCGCGTCCGGCGTGCGGCCCGGCGACCGTGTGGGCCTGATGTCCCGCACCCGGTACGAGTGGACGCTGCTGGACTTCGCGATCTGGAGCGCGGGCGCGGTCACCGTACCGGTGTACGAGACCAGTTCCGCGGAGCAGGTGCAGTGGATCCTCGGTGACTCGGGCGCCACCGCGGTCGTCGTGGAGCTGGACGCGCACGCGGCCGCCGTGGAGTCGGTACGTGACCGGCTGCCGCGGCTCGAGCACGTCTGGCAGATCGAGGGCGGCGGTGTCGAGGAGCTCGGCCGGGCCGGCAAGGACGTCACGGACGCCGCGGTCGAGGAGCGCAGCTCGCTCGCCAAGGCCGACGACCCGGCGACGATCGTCTACACGAGCGGCACCACCGGTCGCCCCAAGGGCTGTGTGCTGACCCACCGCAGCTTCTTCGCCGAGTGCGGCAACATCGTGGAGCGGCTGCGGCCGCTGTTCCGTACCGGCGAGTGCTCGGTGCTCCTCTTCCTGCCGCTCGCACACGTCTTCGGGCGGCTGGTGCAGGTGGCGCCGATGATGGCGCCGATCAAGCTGGGCATGGTCCCGGACATCAAGAACCTCACCGAGGAGCTGGCCTCGTTCCGGCCGACGCTGATCCTCGGGGTGCCGCGCGTCTTCGAGAAGGTCTACAACTCGGCGCGGGCCAAGGCGCAGGCGGACGGCAAGGGCAAGATCTTCGACAAGGCGGCGGACACGGCGATCGCCTACAGCCGTGCGCTGGACACGGCGGCGGGCCCCTCGCTGGGTCTGAAGGTCAAGCACAAGGCGTTCGACAAGCTCGTCTACGGCAAGCTGCGCGCGGTGCTGGGCGGCAAGGGCGAGTACGCGATCTCGGGCGGGGCTCCGCTGGGCGAGCGCCTCGGCCACTTCTTCCGCGGCATCGGCTTCACGGTCCTGGAGGGCTACGGCCTGACCGAGTCCTGTGCGGCCACCGCCTTCAACCCGTGGGACCGGCAGAAGATCGGCACGGTCGGGCAGCCGCTGCCGGGCTCGGTGGTGCGCATCGCCGACGACGGCGAGGTGCTGCTGCACGGGGAGCACCTGTTCAAGGGGTACTGGAACAACGAGGCCGCGACCGAGGAGGCGCTGGCCGACGGGTGGTTCCACACCGGTGACCTCGGCACCCTCGACGAGGACGGCTACCTGCGGATCACCGGCCGCAAGAAGGAGATCATCGTCACGGCGGGCGGCAAGAACGTCGCGCCCGCGGTGATCGAGGACCGGATCCGTGCGCACGCGCTGATCGCGGAGTGCATGGTCGTCGGCGACGGGCGGCCGTTCGTGGGTGCGCTGGTCACGATCGACGAGGAGTTCCTGGGCCGCTGGGCCGAGGAACACGGGAAGCCCGCCGGCTCGACCGCGGTGTCGCTGGGGCAGGACGCGGATCTGCTCGCGGCGGTCCAGAGCGCGGTGGACGACGGCAACGCGGCGGTGTCGAAGGCGGAGTCGGTACGCAAGTTCCGGGTGCTGCCGCACCAGTTCACGGAGGACTCCGGTCATCTGACGCCGTCGCTGAAGCTGAAGCGGAGCGTGGTGGCGAAGGACTACGCCGCCGAGATCGAGGCGATCTACCAGGGCTAGGCCCGCCCCTCTGAACGACCTTCGGCTCTCCCACCGCCGTGGCCGCTCGTGCAGTTACCCGCGCCCCTGGGTACCCAGGGGCGCGGGTAACTGCACGACAAGCCCCCACCGGCCCGCAGCCGCCAAGGCCACCGCAGTCGCACCCCCGTAGGCGCTAGAGCAACTCACGCAACCGTTCCGCCAGCAGGTCCCAGCGCCACTTCTCCTCCACCCACTCCCGCCCCCGCTCCCCCATCCGGCGGCGCAACTCCCCGTCCGCCAGCAGCGTCACGATCCGGTCCGCCGCCTCGTCCGGTGAGCCGCCCCGCACGACCCATCCCGTCTCACCGTCGAGGACGGCGTCCGGCGCGCCCCCCGAGTCCCCCGCGACCACGGGAAGCCCCGTCGCGGACGCCTCCAGGTACACGATGCCGAGCCCCTCCACGTCCAGCCCGCCACGCCGCGTCCGGCAGGGCATGGCGAAGACGTCCCCCGCGCCGTAGTGGGCCGGCAGCTCCGACCAGGGCACCGCGCCGGTGAAGCGCACCGAGCCGGCGACCCCGGTCTCGTACGCGAGCCGCCGCAGTTCCTTCTCGTACGGCCCGCCCCCCACGACCAGCAGCACCGCCTCGGGCTCGCTCGCCAGGATCCGCGGCATGGCGAGGATGAGCGTGTCCTGCCCCTTGCGCGGGACGAGACGCGACACGCAGACCACCACCGGCCGGTCGGTGAGGCCGAGACGGGCCCGCACGGCGTCCCCGCCGGAGCCGGGGTGGAAGGTCTTCTCGTCGACCCCGGGGGGCAGTTGCGCCATCCGCGCCGCCGCCTCGGGCGTCAGCGCGGCCGCGATCCGCGAGCGCGTGTACTCCCCGAGGTACGTGATCGTGTCCGTCGACTCACCGATCCGGCGCAGCAGTTGCCGCGCGGCGGGCAACTGCGCCCACCCCGCCTCGTGCCCGTGCGTGGTGGCCACGAGCCGCTCCGCGCCCGCCGTGCGCAGCGCGGGCGCGAGCAGCCCGAGCGGCGCCGCCGCCCCGAACCACACCGACGTGCACCCGTGCTCCCGCAGCAGCCCCACGGCCCGCCGGGAGACCCCCGGAGTCGGCAGCAGCATGGTTGTTCGGTCGCGTACGATGACGAAGGGCTGTTCGGCGTCGAAGGCGGCTGTGGCCTCGGCTCCTTCCCGGCCCCGCTTCCATGTGGAGGCGTAGACGACGAGCCGTTCGGGGTCCAGGCGCAACGCCATGTTGTGCAGGAACGCCTGGATGCCGCCCGGTCTCGGCGGAAAGTCGTTGGTCACGATCAGGGTCTTGTGCATCGCCGTCGACAGTACCGAACCCGCACCCGGCAGCTCCGCCCGGCCGCGCTTCACCGCTCTCGCACAGCCGCGCGGGGGATCATGGCCGTTCAAGGGATCCGTACGGACAAGGGGCAGGTGGGCATGGCGGCAGTCAGGGGGCCGAGGTTCCCGTTTCCGATGCTGCTCGTCTGGGTCCTGACGAGGCTGCTCCTGCTGCTCTTCGTCTTCAAGGTGTTCGTGTTCCCCGGCCCGGACGTCACGAGCGACGTCGCCGTGACCTACCAGAACTGGTACGAGGTCCTGCGCACCGGCACCTTCCCGCTGGACGACGTGACCTGGCAGTATCCGCCGGCCGCCGCGCTCGCGATCCTCTCCCCCGCGCTGCTGCCGTTCCTCGCCTACACGGAGGCGTTCTTCGTCCTCGCGTTCGCCGCCGACCTGTTCGCCCTCGCCCTGCTCCTGTACGCGGGCCGGCGCCCCGACAGGTCGCGGCGCGGCGCCTGGGTGTGGGTGGTGGGCGTGCCCCTGCTCGGGCCGACGGTGTACTCGCGGTACGACGTCATGGTGACCGCCGTCGCGGTGGCCGCGCTCCTCGCGGGCGTCCGGCACCCGAGGGTGATGGGCGTGTTCGCCGCGTTCGGCGCGCTGCTGAAGGTGTGGCCGCTGCTGCTGCTCGTGGGCACGACCGGGCGCCGGGCCTGGGGTGCCGCGGCGGCGACGGCCGCGGGCATCGCGCTGCTGTTCACCGCGGTGATGCCGGGCGCGTTCGCGTTCCTGACCTTCCAGCGTGACCGCGGTACCGAGGTCGAGTCCCTCGGCTCGCTGGTCTTCCACGTCGCCCGGCACCACGGCTGGGAGGGCCAGGTCCTGCTCAACTACGGCTCGGTGGAGTTCCTCGGCCCGTACGTCGACGTGGTGAGCACGGTGGCGCTGATGCTGACCGGGCTCGCGTTCGGCTGGGTGCTCCTGTGGCGGCTGTGCGCGACCCGGTTCCTGGTGCACACGGCCGCGGACGCCGCGTTCGTGGCGGTGCTCCTGTTCACCACGACGAGCCGGGTCATCAGCCCCCAGTACCTGGTGTGGCTGGTCGGTCTGGCCGCCGTGTGCCTGGTCTTCCGCGGCAGCCGGATGGGGCTGCCGGCGGGGATGGTGGTGGCTGCGAGCTTCTTCACCGTCCTGGAGTTCCCCGTCTACTTCTCGGACGTCGTCGGCAGCAGCCCCTTCGGGATCACCCTGCTCGTGATCCGCAACGGCCTGCTGGTCGCCGCGACCGTCACCGCGGGCGTGCTCCTGTGGCGCGACACCGTGTCGTACGCGGATCCGGCCCCGGCGCCCAGCCGGGCGACCCCCGCGGACGAGGAGTCCCTCACCCCCTGACCGCCCCTCGCCACGCGTCGCCCGTAAGCCATTCACCCGTCACCCGCCTCGGCGCTCTCACCCGCCCCGAGCCGGTCCCGCAGGTACTCCCGCCACAGTTCCGTGAACTCCTCCGGGGACGTGTCCAGGACCTCCCGCATCCCCGCCTCCACCGCCCCCGCCCGCTTCTCGTGGCCGCCCACGGCCCGGTAGAACTCGCCCAGCCGCACCTCGCCCCAGCGCTCGGCGATCATCCGGCAGGCCAGCCACCCGCTCTCGTAGGCCCGCGCCAGCTTCCCCGCGTCGCCGCCGAACCCGAAGTCCTTGTCGGCGGGCAGCGCGGCAGGGACCTGCCCGTCGGCCACCGCCCGTGTCAGCTCGGGCGCGGCCTGCACCGCCGAGCGGCCGGTGCCCCGGTAGCCGACCCAGTCCGCGTACCCCTCCGACAGCCACAGCGGGGTGGCCGCCGAGGTCGCGGCACGGGTGGCGACATGGGTCGTCTCGTGGGTGAGCACGACCTGCCGGCCGAAGGAGCCCAGCACCCCGTACGCCTCCGGGTTGACGATGATCCGGTCGGCGGGCGCCTCCCCCGCACCGCCCGCCTCGCCCGTGGTGACCGCGGCGATCCCCCGGTACCCGGACGCGGGCGCCCCCAGCAGCTCCGCCATCCCCTTCAGCGACTCCGGTACGAGGACGACGACCCGCCCCGGCCAGTCACCGCCCCACGCCTCCCGCACCGCGGGCACCGCGCGGTCGGCCAGGCCCGCATGACCGCGCAGGGCGCCGAGGGACTGCCCGACGCCCAGCACCAGGCTGTGCTCGCCGCGTACGGCCACCACGGTCCCCTGCTCCCACAGCTGCCGGCCGGAGTCGCCGGCGGGCCGGTCGTCGGTCACGTACCAGCGCCCCTCGACGCGGGTCAGGTTCAGCGTGCGGGCGGTGACGACGGGCGACCTGTCGTAGCCCGCTATGCGGTAGCGGAGGTCCGCGTCGGCCGTGGCGCGGTCGCCGGAGCGGCGCAGGCCGGTCACGCGGTACGACCAGTCGGCCAGCGGGACCGCCCGCAGGTTCCTGAACGCGGTGCGCGCCTCGGCCCGTTCGCCGGCGGCTGCGGGGCCCGGCGCCGCCGTCGCCACGAAGACCTTCTCGCTGCCGTCGCGGACGGCCGCCGCCCGCCGGTCGAGCACGCGCTGGACGTCGGCGGACGCGCTGTCGGTCCCCGAGGTGCCGCCGCAGCCGACCAGACCGGCCAGCAACAGCCCCACGACCCATTTCGGCGCACGTCCACGACCAGCCACGATCCAGATCGTACGGCGTCGGACCCGGTGGGTCAGGGGCGCGTCACGGCGGAGACGGGCATCATGCCCACCGGGTCGTAGCGCACGGGGGCGCCCGGGTAGGGCGCGTGGATCACCTGGCCGTTGCCGACGTACATGCCGACATGGCTGGCGTCGTCCCGGTAGGTGACGATGTCACCGGGCTGCGCCTGCGACAGCGGCACCTGCCGCCCGGCGTGCGCCTGGGCCTGCGAGGTGCGTGGCAGACCGACACCGGCCTGCGCGTACGACCACTGCGTCAGGCCCGAACAGTCGAAGCCGGAGGGCCCGTTGGCACCCCAGACGTACGGGCGGCCGACGGCGGAGCGGGCGGCCGCGACGGCGGCGGCGGCCCGGCCGGAGGACGGGACGGCTCCGGTGAGGTCGGGGGTCCGGCCGGAGCGGGAGGCCCGGTCGTAGGCGGCGCGGTCGTCGTCCGGCATCGAGTTGAGCAGCTGCCGCGCCTTGGACAGCTTCCGCTCGACGGTGCGCTTGTGCCGGGCGACCGCCGCACGGCTCCTGTCCAGTTCGGAGAGCTTGCGGGTGGCCTCCGCGCGGTCCTGGCCCAGGTCGCGCATGGCGGTCTGGAGTTCTCTGAGCTCCCCGGCCTGGCGGGCGCTGATGCGCTCGATCGCGGCCGCCTTGTCGAGGTAGTCGTCGGGATCGTCGGAGAACATCAGTGCCAGCGACGGGTCGAGGCCGCCGGAGCGGTACTGGGCCCCGGCAAGCGAACCGAGCGCGTCCCGCATGGTGTTGATGCGGTCCTGCTGGCGGGCGATCCGGTCCTGCGCCCTGTCCACCTCGTCGTGCAGGGTGTCGGCGCGCTCGTCGGCCCTGTTGTACGACTCGGTGGCCTTCTCGGCCTCCTCGTACAGCCGGTCCACCTCGGCGCGCTTGTCGTCCTGCGGCGCGGCGCCGGCCGGCAGGACACCGAGGGCCGCGGCCGCGGCGGTCAGTACGCAGAGGGTGGCGCCTCGTGCGCCCCGGTCGAAGCCGGACGGTGCCGGGCGGCGATGAAACCCCACAGGAAGCCGCTCTCCCTTCCGCTGACGGTCCCCCGGAGTTGGGGGAAACGCGCCAGAGAGTAGCCGTGCGACTACGCGGAGACCAAAGACCGTGACGGGCACACAACGTGACGCCCCGCCTCAGACGCAGGTCATGGGCGGGGCACGGGGTCAGCGGGGGCCACGGGAATTCGCCCGTTCGGGCGGCGTGGCGGTCGGCCTTCAGGGGGATCCCGGAGGGCTGCTTCCGTCAGACGCGGACGCCGAACTGGAAGGAGCCGATCGTGCTCATCGACTCGAGGCGGACGACGGTGCCCGGCTTCGGGGCGTGCAGCACCACGCCGTTGCCGGCGTACAGGCCGACGTGCGCCAGGCTGTTGAAGAAGACCAGGTCGCCGGGCTTGAGCGCGCTGCGGCCGATCTTCACGCCGTCGTTCTGCTGGGTGTACGTGGTCCGGGTGATCGACACACCGGCCTGGCTGTACGCCCACTGCGTGAGACCGGAGCAGTCGTAGGAGTTGGGGCCGCTGCCACCGGAGACGTACGGCTTGCCCATCTGGGTCTTCGCGGCGGCGAGGGCGGCGGCACCGCGCTCGGAGGCCGGGACCTCGTTGCCGAGTTCGACGCGGTCACCGGCGGAGCGGCTGGCACGCTCGTCCGCCTTGGTGATGGCCGCCTTCTCCGTGGCGGTCAGGCTGTTGAGCAGCCGCTGCGCGTCGGCGAGCTTGCTCTGGACTTCCTTCTTCTTCTTGCCCAGGGTCTTGCGGGTGTCGGAGAGCTCCTTGAGCTTGCCGGCCGCTTCCTGACGCTGCTGGGCGAGGACCCGCTGCTTCTCCTGGACCTTCTTCAGCGCCTCGACCTGCTGGGCGCTCAACTGGTCGATGGTGGACGCCTTGTCGAGGTAGTCGTCCGGGTCCGAGGAGAGGAAGAGCTGCACGGAGGGGTCGATGGCACCCGTCCGGTACTGGGAGCTGGCCATCAGACCGAGGCCGTCACGCATGGAGTTGAGGTCGTCCTGGCCGCGGGCGACCTGGTCCTGGAGAGTGTCGATCTCCTTCTCCAGCTTCTCCTGCTTCTCCTCGGCGCCGTTGGCCTTGTCGGTGGCGCGCTCGACCTCTTCGTAGAGCTTGTCGACCTTGGCCTTGACCTCGTCCTTGCTGGGCTTCTCGCTGGGCGCGGCGTTGGCCGCCTGCGAGCTGAGGGCGACGGCCGCGGCTGCGGCTGTGGTGAGCACGGTCACGCGGGTGCGGCTCGGCTGCTTCGGTCGACGGTGGGACGCCACGGAGGCGAGCTCCTTCATTACCTCAGCCGCCCACCGAAGACGCCGGTTGGCGGTGCCCCTCCACCGTCACTCCCAATGAGTGATCACCCGAGTGGAGGTTCGACGCCTGACCCTAGTGATGATCCTGTGATCAGTTCAAATCCTCCTCGGAAAAATCTCGGCCCTCGAGCGTTTTCTTTGCACTCGACTCACCTGCGGTGACGCCCACTTGACGCTACGTGGCCCACAGGTCACGTCAATCAGGGCAAGGAGACCATGCGTTGCTCTTGGGACGTCCGGAACCTATGTGACGTACGGGACAGAAGGGGGGCCGCTGATCAGCGGCGCGTCCTGGTTACCCGCACCGGCCGGATCTCAACCCCTGGAGAGGCGCTTGAGCAGCACCGCGGAAGCCACCGGGCGGGCCCCCGCGCTCGCCACGCCGTCGGCCACCTCGCGGTCCGTGGAGACGACGATGACGGGCCGCCCGGGCGGTTCCGCGCGCACGAGCTGGCGGATCAGCTCGTCCGCGGTGACCCCCGGCTTGGAGAACAGCACCCGCACCCCGCGGGGCGGCGCGAGCAGCACCGGGGCGGCCAGCTCGGCGCCGTCGAAGACACAGGTGACCTCGGCGCCGGTCTGCGCGGCCAGTTGCGAGAGCTGACCGAGGAGCCGCAGCCGCTGCTTCTCCAGCGGCATCTGCGGATAGCCGGTCTTGGTGACGTTGTAGCCGTCGACGACCAGATGCGCCTGCGGCAGCGCGAGCAACTGGTCGAGGATGGCGGGGTCGTTCTCGGACAGCGCCCGGGCCGCGATGTCCTTCGGCGTCATCCGTCCCGGTTCGACCGCGTCGACGGTCTCCGCGGGGCGCACCGACACCGGCGGCAGGGCGAGTTCGCGGCGCAGCCCCTGCGCCGCGTCGAGCACGGTGTCGAGGAGCAGCCGTACCCGCATGTCCTCGACGCTGCGTCCCTCGCGGGCCGCGCGGCGGGTGGCCTCCAGGGACGCCTCGACCTCGCCGAGCCGCTGTTTGAGCCGCCGCGTCTCGCTCTCGGCGGCCGACACCTGGGCCTGCCCCTCGGCCCGTACGGAGTCCATCTCGCCCCGCAGCTTGCGCAGGGCGGCCTCGCCGCGCTTGACGTCGCTGAGGGCCCCGCGCAGCTTGCGGTGAAGCGATTCCGCTTCCTTCTTCGCCGCGTCCAGTTCGGTCCGCAGCCGTTCCGTCTCGACGCGGATCTGGCCACGGGCCCCGGCGAGTTCCTCGCGCAGCCGCTCCAGCTCGGCGCGGCTCTCCTCGTCGGCGCGCTCGGCGTCCGCCCGCAGGGCCTCTTCGCCCGCGGCGGTCACCAGCTTCACCCAGCCCGGGGGCCGCAGCACATAGGCCGCGGCGGCCACGTCCAGCGGATCGGCGGCCGGCGGGGGCGCGCCGGAGTCGAGGGCGCCGGCCAGCTCGGCCTGCGCCTCTCTGAGCTTCTCGGCGATGCGCTGTCTGAACAGCGGGTCGGTCTCCATGGCCGCCGCCATCGCGGTACCCGCGAACTTGGCACGGCGGTTGGGGGCGAAGCGGGCATACTGTCGCAACTGGGTGGGCAGTTCGGACACGGTCAGCCCGCCGAAGCCGTCGGAGACGATCTGGACGACCCGGCGGCGCACACCGTCGGGCAGCGGACGGTCGAGCACCTCGGCGTCGCCGTCGTCCGGCTCCCCGCCTGTGGTCTCGGCCATCCTTCACCCCATCGTCCGTGCGGGGCCCGCTCCTGTCAGGAGCCGGCGCCCGGCCTGTCCACCAGTTCCACCTGATCCACCGCGTTGCACCACCGGCAGCGCACGGACTCGATGGTCTCACTGACCACCTCGCGCTCCTCGATCTCCGGTTCCCCCGCCAGGTCCAGATGCACGTACTCGACGACCTTCGACGAACGCGTCACGTCGAAGCGCGTGAGGTTGCCGCAGAGCGTGCAGCGCCACCGGGTCTCGGCGGTCGGGGAGGGAACCGTCATCGTGGCAGTCGCTCTCTTTCCTCGGTCTTCGTGCCGCACCAGTGTCCTGGAGCGTGTGGCTCGTAACCCTACGGCCTGGCGGGTACTCGACGCCCGTCCGCCGGAAGCGGCGAGGCGCTCTGCACTGTTCGGTCCCGTTACGTCATGCTCTGCTCATGTTCGGCAACCGGGGTACCTCCGCCACCAGGGCGGTCAGAGCGGTCGGGACGGCCCGGGGGCACGCCGCCCCGGTGACCCACGGGCTGATCGCCCTGTGCTGTCTGCTCTTCGTGATCGGCCCGGCCTCGGGCCTCAGTCCTTCGTACGGCACCGGTGACGAACTCCTGTCCGCGCAGCGCGCCTATTTCGAGCGGTGGGGCGTGGTGCCCGTCGAACTGTTCCGGGGGACGCCGCGGGCCGCCGCGACCCCGGCCACCGCGCTGTTCGTGCACGGCAGCTGGCTGCATCTGCTGGGCAACATGCTCTTCCTCTACGTCTTCGGCGCGATGGCCGAGGAGAGGATGGGCCACTTCCGGTTCGTCCTCTTCTACGTCGGCTGCGGCTGTCTCGCCCTGCTCGGGTACGCGGGGGCCCACGCCGACTCCGCGCAGGCCCTCGTCGGCGCCTCGGGAGCGATCTCCGCGGTCCTCGGCGCGTTCCTCTACCTGTTCCCCAAAGCCCGGGTGACCAGTCTTTTCCCGTTCCTCTTCTTCCTGCCGCTGCGGTTCCCCGCCTGGGTGGTGCTGCCGTTCTGGGTGTCGCTGCAGTGGCTGGCCGCGGGGCGCGCGACCCAGGGCCCCGGAGTCGCCTATCTGGCGCACCTGCTGGGCTTCTCCGCGGGCTTCCTCTGCGCGTGGGTGCTGTACGGGCGTCCGGCTAGAGTGAAATCCCCAGCGCCGGCCACCGAGGGAGAAAACCAGCCGTGATCACCGCGATCGTGCTCATCAAGACCAGCGTGGACCGGATTCCCGAGATCGCCGAGTCGATCGCGGCGCTGGACAGCGTCAGCGAGGTCTTCTCGGTGACCGGGACCTACGACCTGATCGCCATGGTCCGGGTGACGGCCCACGACGACCTGGCCGATGTCATTCCCGGCATGATCAGCAAGATCCCCGGGGTGCAGGGCACGGACACGCACGTGGCGTTCCGCACGTACTCGCAGCACGACCTGGAGGCGGCGTTCGCGATCGGGCTGGACAACTAGCCCGTCAGGGAGCCGTGCCCCGGTGCGGGAGCGGGGTGGGATCGGGTGCGGGGTGGGATGAAGAGTTCTTCATCGTGCGCTCATGCGCGGCGGCCGGTGCCCGCCGCAGGATCGCCCCATGGTCTTCTCCCATCGGATCGCGGCCCTCGCCGCCGTCGTGGTGATTCCCCTGGGGATCGCCGCCACCAGTTACGCCCTCACCGACAGTCCTGAGGCCCCGAAGGTGCCGCCCAAGGTGGAGCTGGGCAGCGGTTCCCCCTCCGCCACACCCGGCACCGCGGAGCCGGCCCCGGCTCCGACCGCGACCCCGACAGCGACACCGACCCCCAGCGACGAGGTCGTGTCACGACCTCCGGTGAGTGACGACGATGACGACGACGGACCCGGTGACGACGGCGCGGGGGACGACGGACCGGGGGACGACGGACCGGGGGACGACGGCTGACGCCGCCCCCGGCCGGGTGCGCCGGCGGGTCTCGGCCCGGGTCCGCATCCTGCTCTGGCTGCTCCTCGTGATGACCGTGGCCTTCGCCGCCGTGGCCACGACCACCCGCTCGATCCTGCTGCGGGACGTCGACTCCCGGGTCAGCGGCCTGCTGGCCCAGGAGACCGGCGAGTTCGCGCACTTCGAGGAGCGGGGGGTGGACCCCGCGACCGGGCAGCCGTTCGACGACCCCGGACGTCTGCTGCGCGTCTTCCTGGAGCGGCAGTACGCCGACCCCGACGAGGAACTGCTGGGCCTGCTGGCGGGCCCCGCGGGAGCGGCCCCGGCCAAGCTCGTCCAGGACCGGGAGATCCCCGTGGAACTGCCCCTGCACCGGGACGCGGCGAGCCGGCGCCGGATCCTCGCGTCCACCGCCTCCACGGGTACGCTGCACCGCGCCGCCGGGGACGTCCGGTGGGCCAAGGTGTCCATCGCCCGCCCGGGCGGGGAGCCGGAGGCCGCCTTCGTCGTCGCGTTCCACCCGGGGCGCGAACAGGCCCGCGCGAACGAGGTGTTCCGCATCCTGCTCGCCATCTGCGGGGTGGCGCTGCTGATGACGACGGGGATCGGCTGGGTGGTGGCCGGCCGCATCCTGAAGCCCGTACGGCTGGTCCGCACCGCCGCCGCGCAGCTCACCGAGCAGGACCTCACCCGGCGCATCCCGGTCCGCGGCCACGACGACATAGCCGCGCTGGCCGAGACGTTCAACGCCATGCTGGACCGCCTGGAGCGCGCCTTCGCCGCCCAGCGGGAGTTCGTCGACGACGCGGGCCACGAGCTGCGCACCCCGATCACCATCGTGCGCGGCCACCTGGAGCTGATGGGCGACGATCCGGCCGAGCGCGAGGAGACCGTCCGCCTGGTCACCGACGAGCTGGACCGGATGAGCCGCATCGTCGAGGACCTGCTGCTCCTCGCCAAGGCCGAGCGCCCCGACTTCGTCGCCCCGGAGCCGGTCCAGCTCGCGGAGCTCACCGCCGACGTCTTCGTCAAGGCCCGCACGCTCGGCGACCGCCACTGGGAGCTGGCCGAGGTCGCCGAGGGCGAGGCCCGGCTGGACCCGCAGCGCATCACCCAGGCGATGGTGCAGCTCGCGCAGAACGCCGTCCAGCACACCGCTCCCGGCCAGACGATCCGTATCGGCTCGCGTCTCCTCGGCCCGCACGGTCCCGTCCCGCACACCCATGGCGCACGCGTCGAGCTGTACGTGTCCGACTCCGGCCCCGGTGTGCAGCCGCAGGACGCCGAGGTCATCTTCGAACGCTTCCGCCGCGGCACCGCCCGGCGCGGCACCCGGGGCACCGGCGCGGGCCTCGGTCTGTCGATCGTGCGGGCGATCGCGGAGGGGCACCGCGGCGGCCGGGTACTGCTGCGCGAGACCGAGGGCGGCGGGGCCACCTTCGCCCTCCTGCTCACGCCGGACATCACCCCGGAACCCGCCCCAGGATCCACCCGGGAACTCCCCCCGGAAGAGGAACGCCCATGACCGGAAGACCCACGCCCGGAACTCCCATGACAGGAACGCCCATGACAGGACGGCACGCGTGAAACGGATCCTCATCGTCGAGGACGAGGAGCGCATCGCCTCCTTCGTGGAGAAGGGCCTGCGCGCCGGCGGCTTCACCACGACCGTCGTGGCGGACGGCGACACGGCCTACGAATACGCCCTGACCGGCGGCTTCGACCTGGTCGTCCTCGACATCGGGCTGCCCGGGCGGGACGGCTTCACCGTGCTGCGCGAACTGCGCGAAGCCCGGGTCACCGTCCCGGTGATCGTGCTGACCGCCCGGGACTCCGTACGCGACACGGTGGCCGGCCTGGAGGGCGGCGCCGACGACTGGATGACCAAGCCGTTCCGCTTCGAGGAACTCCTCGCGCGGGTGCGGCTGCGGCTGCGCACGGCGGCGGGGGCACCCGAGGTCACCGTGCTGCGCGGCGGCGACCTCACCCTCGACCTGCGGACGCGGCGGGCCCGGGCGGGTGAGCGGACGGTCGACCTGACGGCCCGTGAGTTCGTGCTGCTCGAACTGTTCCTGCGGCACCCCGGGCAGGTGCTGTCGCGGGAGCAGATCCTGTCCCACGTGTGGGGGTACGACTTCGACCCGGGCTCCAACATCGTCGACGTGTACGTGCGGGCGCTGCGGAAGAAGCTGGGAGCGGAGCGGGTGGAGACCGTGCGGGGCATGGGGTACCGGCTCCCGGCCTGACGGGCGCGGGGGTGAAGTTTCCTTCATGCGGGGCTCATCCAGGGCTCACCGCCCGGCTGAACTCTGGGTGTCGTGAGCCTGAACCCCCGTCAAGCCGCCACCCTCTGCGTGGCCCTGAGTCTCTGTGCCCTGCTGTGCGTGCCCGGGAACTTCCCCGGTCTCGGCGGTGACGCGCGGCTGACCCTCGCCGTCTTCGCGCTGGCGACCTGCGCGTGGATCGGCACCCCCATCGACGACACGTACATCGCCCTGGGCGCGGGACTCGCGCTGACCGTGACCGGCGTGATCAACAGCGAGACGCTCTTCGGCACCCTCGGTGACTCGACGGTCTGGCTGCTGATCTGCGCCTTCGTGCTCGCGGCCGCGGTGACCCGGACCGGGCTCGCGGGGCGGGCGGCGGCGTTCCTGGTGGGCGGGGCCCGGACCGTGCGCCAACTCGTGCATCTGACCACGGCGGCGCTGGTCGTCACGGCGTTCGCGGTGCCCGCCACCTCCGGCCGGGCCGCGCTCGCGCTGCCGGTGTTCCTCGCGCTCGCCAAGGTGCTGGCCGACCGGAGACGACTGGTCGTGATGCTGGCGCTGCTCTTTCCGACCGTGATCCTTCTGTCGGCGGTGGCGACCCTGATCGGCGCGGGCGCACATCTGATCACGGTGTCGGTGCTGTGGGAGACGACCGGGGAGCGTATCGACTTCACCCAGTGGCTGCTGCTCGGTCTGCCGCTGGCCGTGGTGTCCTCCCATCTGGCGGCCGAGACCGTGCTGCTGACGACCACCCGGTGGGCGGACCGCCGAACTCCCGTACGCGTCACGGCCGACGACATCCAGCAGCACAGCGAGCAGCCGGTCACCGGCCCCTGGTCGCCCGCCGAGTCGCGCTGCGCGCTGCTGCTCGCCACGGTGGTCGTGCTGTGGTGCAGCGAGCCGCTCCACCAGGTGTCCCCCGCCGTCGTCGCCCTGATCGGCGCGGTCGTCGCGGCCTCACCCGCCCTCGGCACGGTGCGCCTCAAGGACGCCCTGCGGACCGTGCCCTGGTCGCTGCTCCTGTTCATGGCCGCGACGATGGCGATGGGCGTCGCACTCGCCGACTCGGGGGCGGCGCGGTGGCTGGTGTCCGGCCTGCCCGCGGACGTGGACCCGTGGCTCTTCCTGGCGCTGGTCGTCGTGGTGAGCACGGCGGCCCACCTCGTGCTCCAGTCCCGCTCGGCCCGCTCGTCCGTCCTCGTCCCGCTGGTGGTCGCGGCGGCCGTGGGCGCGGGCGTCAACCCGGTGGCCGCCGCGCTGGCGTCCACCGCGGCGGCGGGCTTCTGCCACACCCTGCCGGCCTCGGCCAAGCCGGTCACGCTCTTCGCCGACCTGCCCGGCACACCGACGTACACCCCGCGCGACCTGCTGCGCCTGTCCGCGGTCCTCGCCCCGCTGACGGCCGCCCTCGTCCTGCTCTTCGCCCTCGCCGTGTGGCCGCTGCTCGGCGTCCCCGTCCTCACCCCCTGAAGCACCGAAGCTCTGAAGGAGCCCTGTTCATGCTGACCCGTTTCGCCGTCGCCCCCAGCGGTTTCAAGGAGTCCCTGTCCGCCCCGGCCGCGGCCGAGGCCATCGCGGCGGGCGTCCTGCGTGTCGTCCCGGACGCCGAGGTCGACCTCATCCCGCTGGTGGACGGCGGCGAGGGCACCGCCAGGGCCCTCGCCTCGGCCACCGGCGGCCGGCTGGTGGCCCTGCCCGCCACCGGCCCGCTAGGCGAACCCGTCGGGACGCACTTCGCGCTGCTCGGCGCGGGCGGCACGGCGGTGGTGGAGATGGCGGCCGTGGCGGGCCTCTCCCTCGTCCCGCACGGCCTGCGCGACCCGGGCGCCACCACCACGTACGGCGTGGGCGAGCTGATCGGCGCGGCCCTCGACAAGGGCGTACGCCGGGTGCTCGTCGGCTGCGGCGACTCCGGTACGTCGGACGGCGGCGCGGGCGCCCTCCAGGCGCTCGGGGCCCGGCTGCTCGACGCGGACGGTTTCGAACTCCCGCGGGGTGGCGGGGAGCTGGTGCGTCTCAGCCGTATCGACCCGTCGGGCCTCGACCCCCGGCTCGCGGACGTGGAACTGCTGGTCGCCTGCAATCCGTACAACGTGCTCTGCGGTGAACTGGGCGTGGCCCGGGTCTTCGGTCCGCAGAAGGGGGCGCCGCCCGCCCAGGTCGAGCTGCTGGCGGACGGCCTGGAGAACTGGGCCCGCGTCCTCACCCGGGACCTCCGTGTCACCGGCGACCTGTACGGCGGCGCGGGTACGGGGGCCTCCGGCGGTCTGGGCGCGGGTCTCGCCGCTCTCGGCGCCCGGCTCCTCCCCCGCTTCGAGGTGCTCCTGGACCATCTCGACCTGGACGCCCGGCTGGCCCGCGCCGACCTGGTCCTCACCGCCGAGGGCTCCCTGGACCACCAGACCCCGCGGGGCAAGGTCCCGGCGGAGGTGGCCCGGCGGGCCAAGCTGCACGGGCGCCCGGTGCTGGCCCTGGCGGGCACCCTCGGCGAGGGCGCGCACACCGTGCCCGGCGTGGACGCCTGCAGCGGGATCCTGCCCGCCCCGATGGCGCCGGCCGAGGCGTTCCTGCGCGCCGGGGAGCTCCTCACCGACGCGACGGAGCGGGCGCTGCGCATGGTGGTGCTCGGCGCCCGGCTGCCCGCCGGGCCCCGGCCTCAGACGGCCGGACCGGTGCCCGAACGGGTCCCCGCGGGGTTCTCCGTACCGGCGTCCGGGACGCACCGCCCGTCCTCCGTACGGTAGTTCCAGCGGGCGCCGTCCGTGACGAGCTCCTTCACCGCCCGCAGGAACCGCTCCACGTGCTCGTCGGGGGTGCCCGCGCCGAAGCTGACCCGGATGGCGTTCAGCGACTTCTCGCCGGGCGCGGCCTCGGGGGCGCCGCACTCGCCCTGGGACTGCGGGTCGCTGCCGAGGAGCGTACGGACGAGGGGATGGGCGCAGAAGAGGCCGTCGCGGACGCCGATGCCGTACTCGGCGGAGAGCGCGGCGGCGAAGTGCGAGCTGTTCCAGCCGTCGACGACGAAGGAGATCACGCCGACGCGCGGGGCGTCGTCGCCGAAGAGCGAGAGCACGCGGACCTCTGGCACCTCGGCGAGGCCCCGGCGGACGGCGTCGACGAGGTGCTGCTCACGGGCGACCAGCGTGTCGAAGCCGGCCTCGGTGAGGGCCTTGCAGGCGGAGGCGATGGAGTAGGCGCCGATGACGTTGGGCGAGCCGGCCTCGTGCCGCGCGGCACTCTCGTGCCACTCGACGTCGACCCCGCCGTCCGTACGCCGCGACACCTTCCGCGAGGCGCCCCCGCCGGCGAGGTACGGGGCGGCCTCGCGCAGCCAGTCGAAGCGCCCCGCGAGCACACCGGAGCCGAAGGGCGCGTACAGCTTGTGTCCGGAGAACGCGACCCAGTCCACGTCCAGTTCCCGTACGGACACGGGGTGGTGGGGCGCGAGCTGGGCCGCGTCGAGCACGATCCGGGCGCCGTGCGCGTGGGCGGCGGCGGCCAGTTCCGTCACGGGCCACAGCTCGCCGGTGACGTTCGAGGCGCCGGTGACGCACACGAGGGCCGGCCCGTGCGGGTCGCGTCCGGCGAGTGCCCGCTCCAGCGTCGCGACGGCCTCGGCCGGGGTGCGCGGCGCGTCGAGGTACGTGACGCGGGCGTCCTGCCACGGCAGCAGGGACGCGTGGTGCTCGGTCTCGAAGACGAAGACCTGGCAGCCGGCCGGCAGGGCGGTGGCGAGGAGGTTCAGGGAGTCGGTGGTGGACCGGGTGAAGACGACCTCGTCGTCGTCGCGGCAGCCGAGGAACTCCGCGACGGTCCTGCGCGCGTTCTCGAAGAGGTCGGTGGAGAGCTGGGAGAGGTATCCGGCGCCCCGGTGCACGCTCCCGTAGTACGGGGCGTACGCGGCCACGTCGTCCCACACCCGCTGGAGGGCGGGGGCGCTGGCGGCGTAGTCGAGCGCTGCGTAGGTGACCTCGCCACCGGTCACGAGCGGGACGGTGACGTCGCGGCCGAGCACCGGCAGGGGCTCGGCGGTGCCGGTGGCACAGAGGGCGGTCCGGTCGGCGGCAGCGGTGGAGACAGACATGGCGAGCTCCTGTGGGGCAGGCGGAGTCACTGCGCGAGCGGGCGGGCGGCTCGGCACAGGGAAGTGAACGGGAAGGGGGTACGCGGAGGTGGGGCTCGGCGCCCTATCGCATTCGCTTGCTCATGAAAGGCTCCCTCGAACGACCAGGACCCCTGGTGTCTCCGCCCACTGAGCGGCGAGGGGTCCGCGCTTGCCGTAGACCTCACTGCCTACGACCTGGTCTTCACCCGGGGCACCCCGCCACGGACGGAGGGTTGCCGGACAGTCGGCCGGGGCCTCATGACTGTCACTCATGACCTGCCAGAATCCTGCCATACGATCACCACGACGCAACCCGGTGTCCGCGATGCGGGACGAGAATCGCGGTCGGACGCGGGCACGTCGTGGCTGATCGCGCAGTTCCCCGCGCCCCTGGGTACCTGAGGGCGCGGGGAACTGCGCGACAAGCCCCCACCGGCCCGCGGACGACGTACTACGAGTTGGACGCGGCCACCCACCGCTCAAGCACCTTCAACGCGGCGCCCGAATCGATCGCCTCCGCGGCGCGAGCCATCCCCGCCCGGATCTGGTCCGCGAGCGAAGCGGAACCGGGCGACAGAGCCACCAGCGCGGCGGCCGAGTTCAGCAGCACCGCGTCCCGCACGGGCCCCCGCTCACCCCCCAGCAACCGCCGCGCGACATCCGCGTTGTACGAGGCGTCGGCCCCCCGCAGCGCCTCCACCGGCACCAGGTCGATCCCCACGTCCCGCGGGTCGAAGCGCTCCTCACGCACCGCCCCGTCCCGTACGACCCACACCCGGGACGTGGACGTGGTGGTCAGCTCGTCGAGGCCGTCGTCGCCGCGGAAGACGAGCGAGGAGTTGCCGCGCTCGGCGAGGACTCCGGCCACGATCGGTGCCATCGGCGCGTGCGCCACCCCGACCGCCTGCGCCCGCACCCGCGCGGGGTTGGTGAGCGGGCCGAGGAAGTTGAAGGTCGTGCGGATCCCCAACTGCCCCCGCGCCGCGGCCACATGGCGCAGCGCCGGATGGAACTTCACCGCGAAGCAGAAGGTGATCCCGGCCTCCTCGGCCACCTCGGCCACCCGCCGCGGTGTCAGCTCCAGATTGACGCCGAGCTTCTCCAGCACGTCCGAGGCACCGGACGCGGAGGACGCCGCGCGGTTGCCGTGCTTGACGACCTTGGCACCCGTACCGGCGATGACGACGGCCGACATCGTGGAGATGTTGACGGTCTTCGCGCCGTCCCCGCCCGTGCCGACGATGTCGACGGTCTCCCCCGGCACCTCGATCACGTTGGCGTGCGCGTACATCGTGCGGACCATGCCGGAGATCTCGTCGACGGTCTCGCCCTTGGCGCGCAGGGCGACCGCGAACCCGGCGATCTGGGCGTCGGTCGCCTCGCCCCGCATGATCAGGTCCATCGCCCAGGCCGTGTCGTCGGCGCCGAGGTCGCGCCCCTCCAGCAGGCCGTTCAGGAGGGCGGGCCAGGAACGGCCCGCCGCGAAGTCGCCTCCAGCGGGGGTCACAGCACTCATCTGCCGCTCCTGGGTTCGTGTTCGTGGACGTGGGTCCACCCTATCCAGCCCCCGGGACGGCAAAGAGCCCCGTCCATCGAATGGACGGGGCTCCTGCCGTGGCGAACGGGGCGGGGATCAGTGGTGGCCGTGGCCGCTCGTGATCTCCTTGTACTCCTCGGCGGTGGGCTTCGGGATCTGGCTGTCCTCGCCGTAGTAGGCGTTGCTCAGCTTGGCCCGGAGCTTCTGCGGGGCCTTCACCTTGCGCTCGACACCGTTCTCGTCGACCGCGGGGCCGATCTCGGCCGGCTTGTACTGCTCGTGCGCCGTGAGGGTGTGCATGGCCTCCTGGCTGAGCGGCTCGTGCACCTCGACGAACTCACCGTGCGGCAGGCGCTTGATGATGCCCGACTCGCGGCCGTGCAGCACCTTGTCCCGGTCCCGGCGCTGCAGGCCGAGGCAGATCCGCTTGGTGACGACGAACGCGATGACCGGTCCGACGAAGAAGCCGATCCGGACGAACCAGGTGACCGCGTTGATCGACAGATGGAAGTGCGTGGCGACGATGTCGTTGCCACCACCGATCAGCATGATCATGTACGCGGTGACCCAGGCGACGCCGAAGGCCGTACGGGTCGGGGCGTTGCGCGGCCGGTCCAGGATGTGGTGCTCGCGCTTGTCCCCGGTGACCCAGGACTCGATGAACGGGTAGAGCGCGATGATCGCCAGGAAGAGGCCGAAGACCACCAGCGGGATCAGCACACCGAGGACCAGGGTGTGGCCCCAGAAGTTGATCTCCCAGCCGGGCATGGCCCGGATCAGCCCCTCGGCGAAGCCCATGTACCAGTCGGGCTGGGCGCCCGTGGACACCTGGTCCGGCCGGTAGGGCCCGAGGACCCAGATCGGGTTGATGGACGCGACCGCGGACAGCATGGCGATGAACCCGAAGACCAGGAAGAAGAAGCCTCCGGCCTTGGCCATGTAGACCGGCAGCAGCGGCATGCCGACGACGTTCTTGTTGGTCTTGCCGGGACCCGCGAACTGGGTGTGCTTGTGGTAGAAGACCAGGATCAGGTGGCCGACCACGAGCCCCAGCATGATGCCGGGCAGCAGCAGGATGTGGATCGAGTAGAACCGCGCGACGAAGTCGCCGCCCGGGAACTCCCCGCCGAACAGGAACATCGAGATGTACGTGCCGACGATCGGCATCGACAGGATGGCGCCCTGGGTGAAGCGGACACCGGTGCCGGAGAGCAGGTCGTCCGGGAGCGAGTAGCCGGTGAACCCGGTGAACATGCCCAGGACGAACAGCAGGAAGCCGAACAGCCAGTTGATCTCACGCGGCTTGCGGAACGCGCCGGTGAAGAACACGCGCATCATGTGCACGAACATGCCGGCCAGGAAGACGACGGCCGCCCAGTGGTGGATCTGCCGGATGAGCAGACCGCCGCGGACGTCGAAGCTGATGTCCAGCGTGGAGGCGAACGCCTCCGACATCAGCTGTCCCTGGAGCGGGACGTAGCTTCCGTGGTACTCGATCTCGTTCATCGAGGGGTGGAAGAACAGCGTCAGATACACACCCGTGAGGATGATGATCAGGAAGCTGTAGAGGCAGATCTCGCCCAGCATGAAGGACCAGTGGTCCGGGAAGATCTTGCGCATGTTGGCCTTGGCCAGGGAGTAGATCCCCAGCCGGCCGTCGGCCCAGTCGGCGACCCGCTCGCCGGCCGGGGCCTTGTCGCGGGAACGCCCCGGCGCGTCGGCGCCCGAGGGGTTCGGAGTGGTCGTAGTGCTCATCCGCGCTCCCAGAATGCAGGACCGACGGGCTCTTCGAAGTCGCCGAGCGCCTCGAGGTAGCCCTCGTCGTTCACACCGATACGCAGCTGCGGCAGGGCGTGACCGGCCGGGCCGAAGATCACTCGGGCACCGTCGGAGAGGTCGAAGGTGGACTGGTGACAGGGGCAGAGGACGTGGTGCGTCTGCTGCTCGTACAGGGAGATCGGGCAACCGACGTGGGTGCAGATCTTCGAGTACGCCACGATGCCCTCGTGGGACCATTCGAGCTCACGCTTGTCCTTGATGTTCTCCGGCTGCAGCCGGACGATCATCAGGGCCGCCTTGGCGATCTCGACCTGGAACTCGTGGTCGTGCTCCTCCAGGCCCTCGGGCTTGGCGAAGGTGAGCGAGCCCACGGCGACGTCGGAGGGGCGCAGCGGCTCGTCGGTGTTCATGTTGACGAGCAGCTTGCCCTTGCGCCACATCGTGTGCCGCAGCTTGTCCTCCGGCAGCGGACCGAGGTCGCGCAGCAGGACGATGCCGGACAGCGGGAACAGGGTCAGCGCGCCGAACATCGTGTTGCGGATGAGCTTGCGGCGGCCGAGCGCGGATTCCTTCGCGCCCTGCTTGAAGTCGGCCAGCACCTTGGCCTTGACCTCGGGCTCCGCCGCGATGGGGTGGCGCTCGTCGGCGATCTCCACGTCGGACATCAGGGTGCGGGCCCAGTGGACCGCGCCCGCGCCGATGCAGAACAGCGCCAGGCCGAGCGTCATGCCCAGGGCGAAGTTCAGACCGCTGATGTGGCCGAGCGGGAAGATGTAGACGATCCGGTCGGCCGGGATCGTCACGAAGGACGCGATGAACCCGACCGTGGCCAGCATCGAGAGCGTGAACAGCAGGGCGACCGTGCGCTCGGAGCGCTTGGCGGCCCGCTCGTCGATGTCCTGGATGCGGTGCTCGTGCGGCGGCAGGCCGGGATCCGCGAACGGGTGCTTCTCGTCCGCCACGCTCACGTCACCGTGCGCGTGCTCGTCGACGGCCCGCGCGGCGGGCAGGTTCTCTTCTGGAATGTCTTGGCTACTCATGACTTCTTGGCCTTTGCGGTCCGGGCGGCGACCCACACGGCGACGGCGATCAGTCCGCCGAGACCGAAGATCCAGCCGAAGAGACCTTCACTGACCGGCCCGAGGCCGCCCAGCTCCAGACCGCCGGGGCTCTCCGAGTCGTCGCTGTTGACCGCGTCGAGGTACGCGATGATGTCCTTCTTGTTCTGCTCCGTCAGCGTGGTGTCGGGGAAGGACGGCATGTTCTGCGGGCCGGTCTGCATGGCCTCGTAGATGTGCTTCGGGTCGACACCCTCCAGCGACGGGGCGTACTTGCCGTTCGTCAGCGCGCCACCCTTGCCGGTGAAGTTGTGGCACTGGGCGCAGTTGGTGCGGAAGAGGTCTCCGCCCTTGGCGATGTCCGCGCCCTTGGGGTCGTACTGCTCCTCGGTCGGCACGTTGGGACCGGCACCCAGCGAGGCGATGAACGCCGCGAGCTGGTCGATCTCGGCCTGCGAGTAGATGTTCTTCTTTTCCGGAACCTGCGCGCCGGGCTGCTGGGCCGGCATACGGCCGGTGGCGACCTGGAAGTCCACGGCCGCGGCGCCCACGCCCACCAGGCTCGGACCGTCGGTGCTGCCCTCACCGCCGGTGCCGTGGCAGGTCGCGCAGCCGACGGCGTAGAGCTTCTTGCCCTCGTCGATGGCGAGGGACTGGGCGGCGGTGTCGGCCTGTGCCTTGTCCGCGGGCGCGAACGCGGTGTACAGCCCCCCGGTGGCCGCCAGCGCGAGGAGTAGGACGACGACCGCCGCCAGCGGATGGCGTCGTCGTGCGGAGAGCTTTTTCACGGATTACCCCGGTGTCAGGATCTTCTGCGTCGATGCTTCTGGAATGTACGCGGGACGGACCCGGCTACTTGATCATGTAGATCGTGGCGAAAAGGCCGATCCAGACGACATCGACGAAGTGCCAGTAGTAGGACACGACGATTGCGGCGGTCGCCTGCTCGTGCGTGAACCTGCGGGCCGCGTAGGTGCGCCCGAGGACCAGCAGGAAGGCGATGAGGCCACCCGTCACGTGCAGGCCGTGGAAGCCGGTCGTCAGGTAGAACACCGAGCCGTACGGGTCCGACGAGAGCGACAGGCCCTCGTGCTTGACCAGCTCGGTGTACTCGTAGACCTGGCCGCCGATGAAGATCGCACCCATCACGAAGGTGACGATGAACCACATCCGCAGCTTCTTCACGTCCCCGCGCTCGGCGGCGAACACGCCCAGCTGGCAGGTGAGGGAAGAGAGCACCAGGATCGTGGTGTTGGTCGCCGAGAACGGGAAGTTCAGGGCGGACGCCATTTCCTTCCAGTGGTCGGGACCGGTCACCGATCGGAGGGTGAAGTACATCGCGAAGAGGGCCGCGAAGAACATCAGCTCGGAACTCAGCCAGATGATGGTTCCGACGCTGGTGAGGTTCGGCCTGTTGACCGACGGGTGCGCGTGCCCGGTATCTACTGTCGTTGCTGTCGCCACGACCGACATTATGTCGGTCGCTTATCCCGCCCTCACCCCGGGGGGTGCCGTTCGGGGTGTCCGCGGGGTGTGTCCAGCCCATATGGCCCATCGAAGCCCTGTCCGAACCGCTGTTGAGCACGGGGGCGAGGGAGTAGCATCCGCGCATCGGACGCTGTCCGTGTCTGTCCCGCCCTGTCTCCACGACCTGTCTCTACGACGCTGACGTCCCGGAGGAAGAATGCAGCCGACCGCAACGGTGCTGGTCTACAGCGACGACTCCAACACCCGCGAACAGGTGCGGCTCGCGACGGGGCGCAGGCCCGCCACCGACGTCCCCCTGGTGGAGTTCGTCGAGTGCGCGACCCCTGCCGCGGTCGTCAAGGAACTCGATCGCGGCGGCATCGACGTGTGCGTGCTGGACGGGGAGGCGGTTCCCGCGGGCGGGATGGGGATCTGCCGGCAGATCAAGGACGAGATCTTCGACTGCCCGCCGGTGCTGCTGCTGATCGGGCGGCCGCAGGACGCGTGGCTCGCCACGTGGAGCCGGGCCGAGGCGGCCGTGACCCTGCCGGTGGAGCCGGTGGAGTTCGCTGCCGCCCTGGCGGGGCTGCTCCGCAGTAAGCGGGCCCTGAGCGCGTAGCGCCGCCGGCGGTCACCTGCGCGGCGGGTGCGGTCCGTTGTGGCTGGTCGCGCAGTTCCTCGCGCCTCTGGGGGCGGGCTCCTGCGGGGCCGCCCTATGCGGACTCCGGGCGGAGTCTCGGGCGGTCCTCCGGGGCGGAGCCCTCCGTGGTGTCCGCCACCAGGGCGCTGCCCTGGCGCCAGTTCTTCCAGGTGAGGTTCCAGTCGCCGAAGCCGTTGCCGAACGGGTCCATCATGTCGCCGTACGAGTTGACGACCTTCACGAGGTCGCCGGCGCGGACGGTGTCGAAGAACCACTCGGCGTTGGCGGTGCTCATGCCGGTGCAGCCGTGGCTGACGTTGGCCGCCCCCTGTGAGCCGGCGGACCAGGGCGCGGCGTGCACGTACTCGCCGCTCCAGGTGACCCTGGTGGCGTAGTAGACGGGCAGGTCGTAGGAGTCGGCGGTGCCCTCGGCGATGCCGATGCTGGTACCGCGCATGCGTACGAAGTACTCCTTGCCCAGCACCACTTTGACGCCGTTTCTGGTGTCGAAACCCGGTTTGCCGGTGGTGACGGGGATCGTTCTGATCGCCTCGCCGTTGCGGTAGACCGTCATCGAGTGCGCGGCGGCGTCCGTCACGGCCTCTATGCGGTCGCCCGTGGTGAGCGTCAGGGGCTTGGCCCGGCCGCCCCAGAGGCGCTCGGCCACCTTGATGCCCGCGAGGTTGCTGTGCGCCCGGACGGTGGCGTGGGCGGGCCAGTACTCCTTCGGGCGGTAGTGCAGCTTCCGGTCGTCCACCCAGTGCCAGGCGCCCTGGACCGCGGGCTCGGAGCGGACCTTCAGGGCCCGCTCGACGACGGCACGCGCCGCCCTGTCCTTGACGGGGGCGCTCAGTTCGGCGGTGACCGGCTGGCCGACTCCGTAGGTGCCCTTGTCGGGTCCGAACGTCACGTCGAGCCGCTTCTTGGTCCTGGGCGTGCTGGTCCCGAAGGCGATGGTCTCGCGTCCGGGCGCGCCGTCCTCGTTCTCGGTGCTCACCCGCACCGTGTAGCGGGCTCCGGCGGCGAGGGGCGAGGTGCTGTGCCAGCGGCCTCCGTCGGCCGACAGTTCGCCCGCGACGTACCGTCCTGCGGCGTCCGTGGCCGTCACGTCGGTGATGCGGCCGCCGGAGTCCTCGGCGGTGATCTCCAGGGGCTTGTCGGGGTCGGCCTTCTTCCCGTCGCTCACGGCGGCGCTGAAGGAGATGTCCTGCCCCGCGTCGTAGGGATCGGCCGAGAGCGGGTGGCCGTCGGAACCGCAGGCGGTGACGGCCATGCCTATGGCGACGGTCAGTGCCGTGCAGCCCGCGGCGGTACGGTGCCGCGGTCGCGCCGTACCGCCGCCGGCGCTCCTGGAGTCAGCTGAGTGGTTCATGCCCCGAGCGTAGGAACCGCGGTCGGCCGCGGCGCGGCGATTGAGCCGTGCGAGGGACACCGCGCGTGGCAAAAGGGGGAAGCCCGGACCTCCTGACCGGTGTCCGGGCTTCCGTGCGCTCAGCGCGTGTTACTGGTTCTGGTTCTCTCCGCGGTAGTACTCGAAGACCCAGCCCCACAGGCCGATCATGATGATCGGGGCCGAGAACCAGAGCAGCCACCAGCCGAAGACGACGCCCATGAAGGCGAGCGCGCCGCCGATGCCGAGAGACAGCGGCTGCCAGCTGTGCGGACTGAAGAAGCCGACCTCACCGGCGTCGTCCGCGACGTCGGCCTCCTTGTTGTCCTGTGCGCCCGTGTCGACCCGCCGGGCCGTGAACCACAGGTAGTAGCCGATCATGACGCTCAGGCCGAAGCCCAGGAAGAGCGCCGTGGTGCCGGCCGGCTCCTTCGACCACACGCCATAGACGATCGCCATGACGAGGATGAAGACGGCGAGCCAGATGAACATCTTGCCCTGGACCTTCACTTGCCTGCCTCCTTGCCACCGGCGAGGGCCTTCTCACCGTGACCGGCGTTCTCGAGCTGGTCGATCGCGGCGATCTCCGGGTGGTGCAGGTCGAAGGCCGGGGATTCGGAACGGATCCGCGGCAGCGTGATGAAGTTGTGCCGCGGCGGCGGGCAGGACGTGGCCCACTCCAGCGAGCGGCCGTAACCCCACGGGTCGTCGACCTCGATCTTCTTGCCGTACTTGGCCGTCTTCCACACGTTGTAGAAGAAGGGCAGGATCGACAGACCGAGGACGAAGGAACTGATCGTCGAGATCGTGTTCAGCGCGGTGAAGCCGTCGGCCGCGAGGTAGTCCGCGTAACGGCGCGGCATGCCCTCGGCACCCAGCCAGTGCTGGACGAGGAAGGTCCCGTGGAAGCCGGTGAACAGCGTCCAGAAGGTGATCTTGCCGAGGCGTTCGTCGAGCATCTTGCCGGTGAACTTCGGCCACCAGAAGTGGAAGCCGGAGAACATCGCGAACACCACCGTGCCGAACACCACGTAGTGGAAGTGCGCCACCACGAAGTACGAGTCCGAGACGTGGAAGTCCATCGGCGGCGACGCCAGGATGACACCGGTCAGACCACCGAAGGTGAAGGTGATCAGGAACCCGGTGGCCCACAGCATCGGCGTCTCGAAGGACAAGGACCCCTTCCACATGGTGCCGATCCAGTTGAAGAACTTCACACCCGTCGGCACGGCGATGAGGAACGTCATGAAGGAGAAGAACGGCAGCAGCACCCCGCCGGTGACGTACATGTGGTGCGCCCACACCGTCACCGACAGCCCCGCGATGGCGATGGTCGCGCCGATCAGGCCCATGTAGCCGAACATCGGCTTGCGGGAGAAGACCGGGATGACCTCACTGATGATGCCGAAGAACGGCAGCGCGATGATGTACACCTCTGGATGCCCGAAGAACCAGAAGAGGTGCTGCCACAGCAACGCCCCGCCGTTGGCCGAGTCGAAGATGTGCGCGCCGAACTTCCGATCCGCCTCCAGCGCGAACAGCGCGGCGGCCAGCACGGGGAAGGCGAGCAGCACCAGGACCGCGGTGAGCAGCACGTTCCACACGAAGATCGGCATGCGGAACATCGTCATGCCGGGGGCACGCATGCAGATGATGGTGGTGATGAAGTTGACCGCGCCCAGGATGGTGCCGAACCCGGAGAACGCCAGACCCATGATCCACATGTCGGCGCCGACTCCCGGTGAGCGGACGGCGTCGGAGAGCGGGCTGTAGGCGAACCAGCCGAAGTCGGCCGCGCCCTGCGGGGTGAGGAAGCCACCGACCGCGATCAGCGAGCCGAACAGGTACAGCCAGTAGGCGAACATGTTCAGCCGCGGGAACGCCACGTCGGGCGCGCCGATCTGCAGCGGCATGATCCAGTTCGTGAAGCCCGCGAACAGCGGGGTGGCGAACATCAGCAGCATGATCGTGCCGTGCATCGTGAACGCCTGGTTGAACTGCTCGTTCGACATGATCTGCGTGCCGGGACGAGCCAGCTCGGCGCGCATGAACAGCGCCATGACGCCGCCGATGCAGAAGAACGCGAACGACGTGACCAGGTACATCGTGCCGATCGTCTTGTGGTCCGTGGTGGTCAGCCACTTGACGACGATGTTGCCCGGCTGCTTGCGCCGGACCGGCACCTCGTTCTGGTAGTGCTCGGTCTCAGCGGCACCCTGAGGTTCGTTGAGGATGCTCACAGTACGTTCGTCTCCCGTTCCTTCTCGTGGTCCGTCTGCTCGATACCGGCCGGGACGTAACCGGTCTGGCCCTTCTCGGCGAGCTCCTTGAGGTGGGCCTCGTAGCGCTCGGGAGAGACGACCTTCACGTTGAAGAGCATCCGGGAGTGGTCGACGCCGCAGAGCTCGGCGCACTTGCCCAGGAAGGTGCCCTCCTTGTTGGGCGTCACCTGGAACGAGTTGGTGTGACCCGGGATGACGTCCTGCTTCATGAGGAACGGCACCACCCAGAAGGAGTGGATGACGTCACGCGAGGTGAGGACGAAGCGGACCGTCTTGCCCTTGGGGAGCCAGAGGGTCGGACCGGGGTTGCCGGTCTGCTGGTTCCTCGTCTTGGGCGTACCGACGTCGTAGACACCGCCGGCGTTCGCCGGGAAGTCCTTCTTGAACCGATCCGGAATCGCGTCCAGGTTCTTGTCGGTCTTCGCGTCACCGGTCGCGCCGTCGACGTTCTCGATGTAGTTGAAGCCCCAGCTCCACTGGAAGCCGACGACGTTGACCGTGACGTCGGGCTTCTTGTCGAGGCTGAGGAGCTTCGACTCGTCGCGGGCCGTGAAGTAGAACAGCACCGAGACGATGATGAGGGGGACCACCGTGTACAGCGCCTCGATGGGCATGTTGTACCGGGTCTGCGGGGGAACTTCGACCTTGGTGCGGCTGCGCCGGTGGAAGAACGCGCTCCACAGGATCAGGCCCCAGACCAGCACGCCCGTGGCAAGTGCTGCGGCCCACGAGCCCTGCCACAGGGAGAGGATCCGAGGAGCCTCTTCGGTGGTCGGGGTGGGCATACCAAGGCGGGGGAAGTCCTCGTAGGTGCAACCGGTGGCGGTCGCCAGGACCAGGCCCGCAGTCAGTGCCTGCAGCAGCTTCCGCCGCATCGGGCGCCGCGGCATGGGGGTACCGCCCGCGCCCTCCAGGGCGTGGGGGAGGTCGGAGCCGTAGGGACTCACGTAGCGCCTTCCCGAGAGTCTCGCCCGCGCGGTCGGCTGCGGCCTTCTCGCTGGTAGGTCGCCGCCCTGCGTCGGGCAGGGGTTTGGATGTTTATGCGGACCAAACCCTACTGGACGCTTTTTGGGGTCGCGCGGGGAGGGTCCCCAACGCGCCGCCACTCACCCCGAAGGGGTGGAACAGGGGGTGGCGGCAGGGATGTGACGCCCCGTTCGCGGGTGCCTGCGGATGCCTGCGGCGCGCCTGGGAACTCGGGTGGGGCGGGGTCGTCGGCGGCTGCGGGCACGCTGTGGCTGATCCCGCAGTTCCCCGCGCCCCCAGGTGCCTGGGGGCGCGGGGAACTGCGCGGGCTACCCCCGCCGGCCCGCAGGCGACGCACAACGCAGGACACCCCCTCCGCAGGGAGCGTTAGCGTTACAGCGTGTCCTACTTCGACGCCGCATCCTCCGCGCCCCTCCACCCCGTCGCCCGCCAGGCTCTGCACGCCTCGCTCGACGAGGGCTGGGCGGACCCGGCCCGTCTCTACCGGGAGGGCCGCCGCGCCAGGCTGCTCCTGGACGCCGCCCGCGAGGCCGCCGCCGAGGCGGTCGGCTGCCGCCCGGACGAGCTGGTGTTCACCTCGTCCGGCACGCGCGCGGTGCATACGGGGATCGCCGGGGCCCTCGCCGGACGACACCGCGTCGGACGCCACCTGATCGTGTCCGCGGTCGAACATTCTTCGGTGCTCCATTCAGCGGAGGCACACCGGCACGCGGGCGGAACGGTGTCCGAAGTGCCCGTTCTGCGCACGGGTGCGGTGTCCGCCGACGTCTACGCGGACGCCCTGCGGCCGGACACCGCGCTGGCCTGTCTCCAGTCCGCCAACCACGAGGTGGGTACGGAGCAGCCGGTGGCCGCCGTCGCCGAAGCCTGCCGGGAGGCGGGCGTGCCGCTGCTGGTGGACGCGGCCCAGTCGCTGGCCTGGGGACCGGTCGAGGGCGGCTGGTCCCTGCTGACCGGCAGTGCCCACAAGTGGGGCGGCCCGGCGGGGGTCGGACTGCTCGCGGTGCGCAAGGGCGTGCGGTACGCGCCGCAAGGTCCCGCCGACGAGCGGGAGTCGGGGCGCTCCCCCGGCTTCGAGAACATCCCGGCCGTCGTCGCGGCGGCGGCCTCCCTGCGGGCCGTACGGGCCGAGGCCGCCGCCGGGTCGGCCCGGCTGCGGGAGCTGACGGACCGGATCCGCGCACGGGTGCCCGAACTGGTGCCGGACGTGGAGGTGGTGGGCGATCCGGTCGGCCGGCTCCCCCATCTCCTCACCTTCTCGTGTCTCTATGTCGACGGAGAGACCCTGCTGCACGAGCTGGACCGCGAGGGGTTCTCCGTGTCGTCGGGATCGTCCTGCACGAGCAGCACGCTGACGCCGAGCCATGTGCTGAGGGCCATGGGGGTGCTGAGCGAGGGCAATGTGCGGGTGTCGCTGCCGCTGGGGACGCCCGCGGGAGATGTGGACCGCTTCCTGGAGGTGCTGCCCCGCGCGGTGGCGGCCGTCCGCGAGAAGCTGGGCGCTCCCGCGTCGGGCGGGGTCGCGCCGGCGGTCCGGGCCGGCGTCTCCGCCCCGGACGCCCTGGTCGTGGACGCGCTGGTCGTGGACGCGCTCGGCAAGCGCTGCCCGATCCCGGTGATCGAGCTCGCCAAAGTCATCGACGACGTCCCTCCGGGTGGCACGGTCCGCGTCCTCTCGGACGACGAGGCGGCCCGGCTGGACATCCCGGCCTGGTGCGAGATGCGGGGGCAGGAGTACGTGGGGGAGGAAGCGGTGGCCGGGGGCACGGCGTACGTGGTCCGCCGCGCCCCGGCCCCCTAGGCGCTCCACGCCGGGGACCTGACCGGCCCGTGGTCGCCTGCGGCCCGGCGGGGGCTGATCGCGCAGTTCCCCGCGCCCCTGAAAACTCAGGAACGCGGGTTACCCATATGGTTCCCCGCGCCCCCGCACCCGCCAGGGGCGCGGGGAACTGCGCGACCAGCCCCCACACACCCGCAGCGAACCGCTACGCGCCACCCCCGCCCGCCCGCCTGAGGCACCCGCCAGGGGCGCGGGGAACTGCGCGATCGGCCCCGAACGCACCCGCGGGCGACGGAGCCACCCGAGCCGTTCCGGCCCCTGGGCAGTGGCCCTAAGCCAGATGCCCCTGAACTTCGGCCGCGGCGTCGTGCCCGTACGCCTTCGTGAACCGGTCCAGGAAGTGCGACCGCCGCAGCTGGTACTCCTGCGTCCCCTTCGTCTCGATGACGAGCGTCGCCAGCATGCAGCCCACCTGCGCGGCCCGCTCGTGCGAGACCCCCCAGGCCAGCCCCGACAGGAACCCCGCACGGAAGGCGTCGCCGACCCCCGTCGGGTCGATCTTCGCGGTCTCCTCCGGGACACCGACCTCGATCGGGTCCGCGCCGACGCTCTCGATGCGCACACCGCGCGCCCCGAGCGTCGTCACCCGGTGGCCGACCCTGGCCAGGATCTCGGCGTCGGTCCAGCCGGTCTTGGACTCGATGAGCCCCTTCTCGTACTCGTTCGAGAAGAGATACGTCGCCCCGTCGAGGAGCAGACGGATCTCGTCACCGTCCATCCGGGCGATCTGCTGGGAGAAGTCGGCCGCGAAGGGGATCGAACGGCTCCGGCACTCCTCGGTGTGCCGGAGCATCCCCTCGGGGTCGTCCGCGCCGATCAGGACGAGGTCGAGTCCGCCCACCCGGTCGGCGACCTTCTTGAGCTCGATGAGCCGGGCCTCGCTCATGGCACCGGTGTAGAACGAGCCGATCTGGTTGTGGTCGGCGTCCGTGGTGCAGACGAAGCGCGCGGTGTGCAGCACCTCGGAGATCCGGACGGACGCGGTGTCGACGCCGTGCCGGTCCAGCCAGGCCCGGTACTCGTCGAAGTCGGCGCCCGCGGCTCCGACCAGGATGGGCGAGGTGCCGAGCTGGCCCATGCCGAAGGCGATGTTCGCGCCCACGCCGCCCCGGCGTACGTCCAGATTGTCGACCAGGAAGGAGAGGGAGACCGTGTGCAGCTGGTCCGCGACCAGCTGGTCGGCGAAGCGGCCGGGAAAGGTCATGAGGTGGTCGGTGGCGATGGAGCCCGAGACAGCGATACGCACGGCTAGGACACACTCCTGCGAGGAGGGGGATTGACAGTTCACGCTACCGGGTCGGCGTTCGACAGACGGTGGGGTCCTGAAGGAGTCCCCGACGCGGAAGCAGGCAAAACTACCCGATAGTAGGGCTTTTCCCTCCGGCTTCCGGTGCATACGGTTCCGGTATGACGAACCCCAGGATCCATGGTGACGCTCCGCTGGGCCCCGACCGCACGGAAGGCGGGCCGCACAAGGAGGACTGGGAGGCCGGGGAAGGCGCCGCGGGCGGTCTCGCGGAACTGCGGGGCGACTGCGCGCGGATGGTCCCGCACTGGGAGGCTCCCGTCCGGCTCACCGCCCGCCCGGTGTCCCCGGCACTCATCCACGGCGTGACCGTGCCGCCGGCCTCCGCCCGTCTGCTGGACGCCATGTCCGACTACGGCGACTGACCGCCGGCGGGCGCACGCGTCCGAACCCGCTCCCCGGGAAGGGAACCGCACGCTCCCCCGCCGCGTCCCACCGCTGTCCCCCGTAAAGGGGAGGCAGGATACGACCCTGCTGTGCCCTGATCCGGTCGGGGACGGGTCCCGTGGGACGACGGCGTGGCGGAAGGAGCAATGCGGTGGACACCGAGCGACCCGACAACGACGCGGCGGGGACCGCCGACGAGGACCGGCCGCGCCGAGGGCGTTCGCCGGTGGTCGTCGCCTCGGTGGCGGCAGCGGTGCTCCTCGTCGGTGGCGGCGGGGCGTACTTCGCCGCCACCGCGTCCGGCGGCTCCGGAGGCGGGAACGGTTCCGGCACGCCGGGCGGCGACGGGACTCCTCCGCCCCTCGCCCTCGACGGCTCCGCACCGAGCGGTACGAGCGGCTCCGGCACGAGTGGGGTGGCTCCCGGCGAGCCCGACCCGAACGGCGCGGTCTACCGCGCCGAGGGCGAGCTGCCCGACGGCCCCTCCTCCGCGCCCGTCTACCGGGCGAAGGGCGCGGTCACCGCGGCGGAGGTGGCGCGGCTCGCCAGGGCACTGGACGTGGAGGGCACCCCGAAGGCGGAGGGTGACGCCTGGCAGGTCGGCGCCACGAAGGACGGGTTCGGTTCCGGTCTGCGGGTGAGCAGGCAGGCGCCCGGCGCCTGGACGTTCAGCCGCTTCGCGCCCGGCACCGACAACTGCAAGGGCACCACCACCTGCGCGAACCGCGGCGCGGGCGTGAGCGAGAGCGCCCGGGGCGCCGCGGTGGACCCGGTGAGCGCGGCCGCCGCGAAGAAGGCCGCGGCGCCGGTCCTGAAGGCGGTCGGCCAGGACGACGCGAAGCTCGACGCGAGCCAGCTCATGAACGCGGTGCGCGTGGTGAACGCGGAGCCGGAGGTCGGCGGGCTGCCCACGTACGGCTGGACGACCGGCGTCCACATCGGCCCGGACGGCCGGGTGGTGGGCGGCAGCGGCCAGTTGAAGGCGCCGGTGAAGGGGGACACGTACCCCGTGATCAGCGCCGAGAAGACGCTCGGCCTGCTGAACGGACCCGGGACCGGCGACGGGCGGGTGGGCATCGGCGGCTGTGCGAGCCCGGCACCCCTGGACACCGGCGGGAAGGCCGGCGGCAAGGACGGGAGCGCGGCGGTCTGCGAGCCGTCGAGCGCGGCGCCGAAGCCCGATCCGGTCGTCGTCGAGGACGCCGTGTTCGGGCTGGCCGCGCACTTCGTGGACGGCCGGCAGGCACTGGTGCCGTCCTGGCTCTTCGAGGTACGGCCCGCGGGGGCGGGCGCCGGCTTCACGGTGACCCATCCCGCGGTGGACCCCGAGTACCTGGCCGGTCCGCAGCCGCCGGGCGCCGGCGCGAGCGGGGACCCCGGCGAGGACCCGACGGCCCGGCCGAGTCCGCGGACGAGCGAGCCCGGCGGTGGCGGCGCGAGCGGGGCGCCCGACACCCGCGAGGTCCGGGTCGACGGCTACAGCGTGGACGGCAAGGAACTGACCGTCCGCTTCACCGGCGGGGTGTGCAGCGAGTACGCGGCGTCGGCGGACGCGGCCGGCGACACGGTGACGGTCCGGGTGACCGAGACCTGGCGGTCGGACCAGCCCTGCATCCTGATCGCCAAGGTCTTCCACGAGAAGGTCGACCTCGGCAAGCCGCTCGGGGACCGCGAGGTGGTCGACTCCGACGGAGACGCCGTACCGGCGGAAAAGGACCTGCCGAACCCGACCGGCTGACGCCGGCCGCCCACCGGCAACCGCCCCCGCCGCCCGGGGACGCGTCCGCCGCGGTACCACGGACGACGCGGGAACGCGGAAGGCGGCGCCCCGTTGGAGGGGGCGCCGCCTTTCTGCGTCGCTCGGGATGCGGCTCGGGACTAGCTGAACGAGTCACCGCAGGCGCAGGAGCCCGTCGCGTTCGGGTTGTCGATCGTGAAGCCCTGCTTCTCGATGGTGTCCACGAAGTCGATGGAGGCGCCGCCCAGGTACGGAGCGCTCATGCGGTCGGTCACGACCTTCACGTCACCGAACTCCTTGACGACATCGCCGTCGAGGGAACGCTCGTCGAAGAAGAGCTGGTACCGCAGGCCGGAGCAGCCGCCGGGCTGAACGGCGACGCGCAGCGCCAGGTCGTCACGGCCCTCCTGTTCGAGCAGGCCCTTGACCTTGGCCGCGGCGGCGTCCGACAGGAGGATGCCGTCGCTCACGGTGGTGGTCTCGTCCGATACGGACATCTGCTTCTCTCCCGGGTTGTACGGAGACTGCTTGCCGACGGTTCCAACCGGCGGGGCCGCGGATTCATTCCGCGCCGTGCGTCAAGTCTTCGGCTTCTCTCTTCATGCTCGCACACCCGGTCGCGAGCGGAAAACGACCTGTGGACAACCCCGCGGCACCCCCACGGGACCGGGACGTGGACCCTTTCGGGATTCACGTCACATCGACGTTATGGGCATCGTCAACATGACGTGAAGCGGTTATGATAGATAACGTCATTTCGACGAAAAGGCGTGTCCTGCTTGACCGCGCCAGACGGACGGTCCAAGTGAGCCGCAGAACAGAAAGGGTGCGTGTCGTGACCACCGCCCAGATCCAGGAGCTCGACGTACAACCGACGCCCCTCGCCCTGCTGCTGCTCGGCCGCGAGGCCGACCCGCGGAGCGAGCGCGGCGTCGAGTGTCCAGGTGACCTGCCCTCGCCGTCCGACCCGGACCTGGTGGAGCGGGCCCGCGCGGCCAAGGAGAAGCTCGGCGACAAGGTCTTCGTGCTCGGCCACCACTACCAGCGCGACGAGGTCATCCAGTTCGCGGACGTCACGGGCGACTCCTTCAAGCTGGCCAGGGACGCGGCGGCGCGGCCCGAGGCCGAGTACATCGTGTTCTGCGGTGTCCACTTCATGGCCGAGTCGGCGGACATCCTGACCTCCGACGACCAGAAGGTGGTCCTGCCGGACCTGGCCGCCGGGTGCTCGATGGCCGACATGGCCACCGCCGAGCAGGTCGCCGAGTGCTGGGACGTGCTGACCGAGGCGGGGGTGGCCGAACAGGTCGTGCCCGTGTCGTACATGAACTCGTCCGCGGACATCAAGGCGTTCACCGGGAAGCACGGCGGCACGATCTGCACCTCGTCCAATGCCGAGAAGGCGCTGAACTGGGCGTTCGAGCAGGGCGAGAAGGTGCTGTTCCTCCCCGACCAGCACCTGGGCCGCAACACCGCCGTGCGGGACATGGGCCTGTCGCTCGACGACTGCGTCCTCTACAACCCGCACAAGCCGAACGGCGGGCTGACCGCCGAGCAGCTGCGGGACGCGAAGATGATCCTGTGGCGCGGGCACTGCTCGGTGCACGGCCGCTTCTCGCTGGAGTCGGTGGACGACGTACGCGCCCGCATACCCGGCGTGAACGTGCTCGTGCACCCCGAGTGCCGGCACGAGGTCGTGGCCGCGGCCGACTACGTGGGCTCGACGGAGTACATCATCAAGGCGCTGGAGGCGGCCCCGGCGGGCTCCAAGTGGGCCATCGGCACGGAGCTGAACCTGGTCCGCCGCCTGGCGAACCGGTTCGCCCCCGAGGGCAAGGAGATCGTCTTCCTCGACAAGACGGTCTGTTTCTGCTCGACGATGAACCGCATCGACCTGCCGCACCTGGTCTGGACCCTGGAGTCCCTGGCCGAGGGCAACCTGGTCAACCGCATCGAGGTGGACCGGGAGACCGAGCAGTTCGCCAAGCTGGCGCTCGAGCGGATGCTGGCGCTGCCGTAGAGCAAGAAAAATTGCGCAGTTCCCCGCGCCCCTGAAAAGGGGCGCGGGGAACTGCGCGATCCGTGGGCCTACACCCCCACGGGCTCCCGCTCGGCGGCAGCCTCCCGCTTCGCGGACTTCTTCTGCGCGCGCCGCTCCTTGCGGAGCTCGACCATCGCGTACAGCGTCGGTACGAGCAGCAGCGTGAGCAGCGTCGACGAGATCAGGCCGCCGATCACGACCACCGCGAGCGGCTGGGCGATGAAGCCGCCCTCGCCGGTGATGCCCAGGGCCATCGGCAGCAGGGCGAAGATCGTCGCCAGGGCCGTCATGAGGATCGGACGAAGGCGGTGCCTGCCGCCCTCCAGCACGGCCTCGACGACGCCGTAGCCCTGCCTGCGGTACTGGTTGATCAGGTCGATCAGCACGATCGCGTTGGTCACGACGATGCCGATGAGCATCAGCATGCCGATCATCGACGGGACACCCATCGGGGTGCCCGTGATCACCAGCAGACCGATCGCGCCCGTCGCCGCGAACGGGATCGAGACGAGCAGGATCAGCGGCTGGATCAGCGACCGGAAGGTCGCCACCAGCAGCATGAACACGATCGCGATCGCCGCGAGCATCGCCAGGCCGAGGGACGCGAACGCGTCGTCCTGGTCCTCGGACACACCGCCGATGGAGGCCGTGGCACCGGCCGGCAGCTTCAGCTTGTCGAGCTTCGTCGTGAGCTCGTTGCTGACCGCGCCGGTGTTGTCGCCGGTCGGCTTCGCCGTGATGGTGGCGGCTCGCTGACCGTCGATGCGGGTCATCGACACCGGACCGTCGACCAGCTTCACCGTCGCGATGTCACCGAGCTTCACCGCGCCGAGGCTGAGGTTCCGCAGCTCGGACAGCGTCTTCGCCGGCTTCGCCGACTTGATGACGACGTCCCGCTCGGTGTTGTCCAGGATGGCCTTGCCGCTGGTGGTGCCGCGCACCGCCTGGCCGACGGCCGCGCCGAGGGTGGTGTCGTCGAATCCGGCCGCCGCCGCCCGGTCGTTCGCCCTGACCGAGATCCGCGGCACGGACTGGGCGAGGTCGCTGGTGACGTCGGTGACGTCGTCGAGTTCGGCGACCTCGTCCCGAACCTTCTCCGCCGCCTCGCGCAGTACGTCCGCGTCGGCGGACTTCACCACGACGCTCAGGTCCTGGCTGCCGAAGCCGTCACCGGCCGCGACCGTCGTCGTACCGATGCCGGAGAGCTTTCCGAGCCCTTCCTCGATGCGGTCCTGGACGTCGTCGAAGGAGGCCGAGTCGGACACCTTGACGGTGTACGAAGCCTGGTTGGTGTCGGTGCCGCCCCCGAAGGCGGCCATGAAGCCGGAGGAGCCGATCGTGACCTGGTAGTCCTCGACCCCTTTGACGCCGTCGAGCATCTGCTCGACCTTCTTCGCCTGGTCGTCGGTCGCGGCCAGGCTGGTGCCGGGCTTCAGCTCCTGCTTGACGGTGAGGACCTCCTGGTCGCCCTGGTCGAAGAAGTTCGTCTTCAGCAGGGGCGCCATGCCGAACGTGCCGAGGAGCACCACCACCGCGATCGCCACACTGGTGAGGCGGCGGCGGGTGGCGAAGCGCAGCACGGGCACGTAGAAGCGCTGGAGGCGGCTGCGCGCCTCCTTCTCCTCCGCCTTGCGGCGCGCCTCCTCCGGGTCGGCCCCGCGCACGTCCTTGGGGGCGCGCAGGAACCAGTAGGACAGCACCGGTACGACCGTGAGCGAGACGAGCAGCGAGGCCAGCAGGGCCGCCGTGACCGTCAGGGAGAACGAGCCGAACAGTTCACCGACCATGCCGCCGGTCAGGCCGATGGGCAGGAAGACGGCGACGGTGGTGAGCGTCGAGGAGGTGACCGCGCCCGCGACCTCGCGTACGGCGGCGAGGATCGCCTCCTGGCGCTCCTCGCCGTAGCCGAGGTGCCGCTTGATGTTCTCCAGGACCACGATCGAGTCGTCGACGACCCGGCCGATGGCGATGGTGAGGGCGCCCAGCGTCAGGATGTTGAGGGACTCACCGCGCACCCACAGCACGATCAGCGCGAGGACGACCGACATCGGGATGGAGACGGCGGTGACCAGCGTCGAGCGGACCGACGCCAGGAAGACGAGGATGACGACGACCGCGAAGAGCAGTCCGAGCGCGCCTTCGGTGGTCAGGCCCTCGATGGACTTGGAGACGGCGGGTCCCTGGTCGCTGACGACCGTCAGGGTGGCGCCGGAGCCGAGGTCCTTGCGCAGGCCCGGCAGCTTGTCCTGGACCGCGTCGGAGACCGCGACCGCGCTGCCGTCGTGGTCCATGGTGACGGAGACGGCGAGGCTCGGCCTGCCGTCGGTCCGGGTGATGGACTCCGTCCTGGCGGGCTTCTCCTCGACGGTGGCGACGGTGGCGAGGCGTACGGGCTTCTTGCCGCCCTCGCCGGTGACCATCAGGTTTTCGATCTGCCGCAGCGAGGTGAAGCCGCCGCCGACCTGGACGGTGCGGTTGCTGCCGTCCTCGTCGAAGGAGCCGGCCGGGACGGTCGCGCCGCCCGCCTGGAGGGCCTGGCCGAGCGCGGCCGTGGTCAGCCCCGCCCTCGCGAGCTTCGCGTCGTCGGGCGTGACCGCGACCTCCAGGTCCTGGACGCCGTCGACCGTGACCTGGCCGACGCCGTCGATGCCCTTGAGCGCGGGGACGACGGTACGGTCCAGCTGGTCCGAGAGGGCCTGCTGGTCCCGGTCCGAGGTGACGGCGAGGACGACGGTCGGGATGTCGTCGGTGGAACCGGCGACGACCTGCGGGTCCACGTCGTCCGGGAGCTGGACGCGGGCGCGGTTCACCGCCTGCTGGACGTCGGCCACGATCTGCGCGGAGTCGTTGCCGTAGTCGAAGGAGGCCATGATCAGGGCGTTGCCCTCACTGGCCGTGGAGGTGACGCCCGAGATCCCGTCGACCGCTTCGAGGTTGTCCTCGATGGGCTCGACGACCTGCTTCTCGACCACGTCGGGGGACGCGCCCTGGTACGGCGCCAGGACCGACACCATGGGCAGTTCGATGGTGGGCAGCAGCTGCTGCTTGAGTTGCGGGATCGCTATCGCCCCGAAGACGAGCGCGATGATCGACATCAGCCCGATGAGGGCACGCTGGGCGAGGCTGAAGCGGGACAGCCAGGACATGGGTGGCGGGTCTCTCTTCTGTTGCTTGTCTGGTGCTGACGGCTGAGGGCCTGAAGGGGGTGGGGCTCGTGGGGTGGGAGCGGCGCGATGGGCTCATGTGAGCGTTCGCCTATCACTCTGAGCCATGGGTGAGGCCGGTCCCGTCGCCCCCAGGTCCCGTTCCTTATACGGCGCATACCGCGACCGCAGTACGTACGGGCGGAGCTCACTCCACCCTTGGGCGTACCAGTCCGGATTCGTACGCGATGACCACGAGCTGGGCCCGGTCGCGGGCTCCGAGCTTGGCCATGGCCCGGTTGACGTGTGTCTTGACGGTGAGCGGGCTGACCTCGAGCCGCTCGGCGATCTCGTCGTTGGAGTGCCCGCCCGCGACCTGGACGAGGACTTCGCGCTCGCGGACGGTGAGCGCTCCGAGGCGCTCGGCGCGCGCGGGGTCCCGGTCGTCGTCGCCGTCGCCCTGGGCGAGGAACTTCGCGATCAGTCCCTTGGTGGCGGCGGGCGACAACAGCGCGTCGCCACCGGCCGCGACACGGATGGCGTTGAGCAGCTCGTCCGGCTCGGAGCCCTTGCCCAGGAAGCCGGAGGCTCCCGCCCGCAGCGACTGCACCACGTACTCGTCGACCTCGAAGGTCGTCAGCATGACGACGCGGACGTGCGCGAGGCCGGGGTCGGCGCTGATCAGCCGGGTCGCGGCCAGGCCGTCGGTGCCGGGCATCCGGATGTCCATCAGGACGACGTCGGCCCGTTCCTCGCGGGCCAGCCGGACCGCTTCCGCGCCGTCCGACGCCTCTCCGACGACCTCCATGTCGGGCTCGGAGTCGACCAGGACACGGAAGGCGCTGCGCAGCAGTGCCTGGTCGTCGGCGAGCAGGACGCGGATGGTCATGCGGGGTTCCCCTCGGCGGTCGCGCTGGTGGAGGTGGCCGCCGGGTGGGCGGCCGTCCCGGCGGCTGCGGTCGTGGCGGCGGCCGCTGACACCGGGCTTCCGGTGCGGCTCTCGACCGGCAGGATCGCATGGACCCGGAAGCCGCCTCCGTAGCGGGGTGCGGCGGTGCAGGTGCCGCCGAGCGCGGTGACGCGTTCGCGCATGCCGAGGAGTCCGTGGCCGCCGTTCTCCTCCAGGCGGGCCGCCGCGTCGTCACCGGGGCCGTCGTCCAGGACGGTGATCTCCACGTTCGGTCCCACGCGTACGACGCTGACCTCGGCCTTCGCCTCCTGACCCGCGTGCTTGCGGACATTGGTGAGGGCTTCCTGGATGACGCGGTACGCGGCGAGGTCGACGGCGGCGGGAAGGGCCGTGCCCTGGTCGGTGCGGGCCACCTCGACGGGCAGGCCCGCGCTGCGGAAGGTGCCGACGAGCTCTTCGAGGCGGTGCAGGCCGGGCGCCGGTTCGGTCGGGGCCTCGGGGTCGCCCGACTGCCGCAGCAGGCCGACCGTGGCGCGGAGTTCGTTGAGCGCGGAGCGGCTGGCCTCGCGGACGTGGGCGAGGGCTTCTTTCGCCTGGTCGGGGCGCTTGTCCATGACGTGCGCGGCGACTCCGGCCTGCACGTTGACCAGGGCGATGTGATGGGCGACGACGTCGTGCAGGTCGCGGGCGATGCGCAGGCGTTCCTCCGCGACCCGCCGGCGGGCCTCCTCCTCGCGGGTTCGTTCGGCCCGGTCGGCGCGCTCCCTTATGGCGTGCACGAAGGCACGGCGGCTGCGGACCGCGTCGCCCGCGGCGGCGGCCATGCCCGTCCAGGCGAAGATCCCGAGGTTTTCCTGCGCGTACCAGGACAGGGGTCCCGCGAGCATGGCGATGCCGGTCAGGACCGTCATGGTGAGGAGGCCGACGCGCCAGGTGGTGGGGCGGTCGGTCGTGGAGGCGACGGTGTAGAGGGCGACGACGGCGGACATCGCGACGGGGGCCCGGGGGTCGCCGGTCACGAACTCCACGGCGGACAGGGCACCGGTCGCGGCGAGGACCCTCAGCGGGTGGCTGCGGCGGAAGACCAGGGCGGTCACGGCCAGCAGCATGAGCGTGAGGTTGAGGGCGTCCGGGGTGCGGGTGCCCCATTCGGTGCCGCCGTGCCGGCCGTTCGGCTCCGCGAACGAGCCGATGATCATGCACGCGAGGACTGCCGTGGCCAGGGCGCCGTCGACCACCAGGGGGTGGGAGCGGAGCCAGTCCTGGGTGCGCGTCAGTGTGCTCACACCTGTTTACGGTACGGGTCCCTAGCCGGGGGCGGGGCGGGGGCGGGGTGCGGCCCCCTGGCGGGGCGGGGCGGTGGTGGGGATGTGGCCGCGGGTCCGTGAGGGCTGGTCGCGCCGTTCCCCGCGCCCCTGAAAAGACTGCGCCGTTCCCCGCGCCCCTGAAAAGCGGGGCTCCGCCCCGGCCCTTCAACCCGTCCGGCGTCGGGGGCGGAGGAAGAGTTCAGCCGGGGATCAGTCCTTCGGTGTCGTTCAGCATTTTTCGGACGTCTGTGAGTGTTGCTTCGGGGGACGGGAGGATCAGTTCCGATGGTTCCAGCGAGTCGTCGGGGTGCGGCGTCCCGAGACGCCGCACCGCGTCGAGCAGCGCTCCCAGCGTCCGCCGGAACCCCTCCTCGTCGCCGGACTTCGTCTCCGCGAGGAGCTCGTCGTCCAGCTCGTTCAGTTCGGCGAGGTGGCTGTCGTCCAGCCTCACCTGTCCCTCCCCCATGATCCGTACGATCATGACGCCCTCCTCGGCGTGGGACGGACCGCCCGCGGTCACTGCTTGTCGAAGCGCGGGGTGTCCTGCGGCTTCTGCTGGGACTGAGTCTGACCCGCACCGCCCTCGATCGCCTGCTGGGAGGACGAGGAGCCCCCGGCCAGCTCGGCCTTCATGCGCTGCAGTTCGAGCTCCACGTCCGTGCCGCCCGACAGCCGGTCCAGCTCGCTCTGGATGTCGTCCTTGGCGAGCCCGGAGTGGTCGTCCAGGGCGCCGGAGGCGAGCAGTTCGTCGATGGCACCGGCCCGCGCCTGGAGCTGCGCGGTCTTGTCCTCGGCCCGCTGGATGGCCATGCCGACGTCGCCCATCTCCTCCGAGATGCCGGAGAAGGACTCGGCGATGCGGGTCTGCGCCTGGGCGGCCGTGTACGTCGCCTTGATCGTTTCCTTCTTGGTGCGGAAGGCGTCGACCTTGGCCTGCAGCCGCTGGGCGGCGAGGGTGAGCTTCTCCTCCTCGCCCTGCAGGGTCTGGTGCTGCGTCTCCAGGTCGGTCACCTGCTGCTGCAGGGCGGCCCGCCGGGACAGCGCCTCACGGGCCAGGTCCTCCCGGCCGAGGGCGAGCGCCTTGCGGCCCTGGTCCTCCAGCTTGGAGGACTGGCCCTGCAGTTGGTTCAGCTGCAGTTCCAGGCGCTTGCGGGAGGTCGCCACGTCGGCGACGCCGCGGCGCACCTTCTGCAGCAGCTCCAGCTGTTTCTGGTACGAGTAGTCGAGGGTTTCGCGCGGGTCCTCAGCCCGGTCAAGGGCCTTGTTCGCCTTCGCGCGGAAGATCATCCCCATACGCTTCATGACACCGCTCATGGGCTTCGCGCGCCCCCTTCTGACGGACTCCAGCTCAGCGACTACAACAGAACCCACAGTACGGGGCCTGCCTCCATTACCGCACTGTTCGGGGACGGATGCGCTCATCCCCAAGGACGACTGATGACGATCTTGCTCCGGCGTGAGGAGTAGGTGTCTCCCAGGGTTCGTCCCGGGGTCGGCCGCCGGAACCGCACACCTCCACCCCCGTTCGGGCCTCTCTGTCCCCCTACAGACGACCGGTGTTGCCGGATCGTTCCCCACTCGGCGGACGTCCATGCCTCCGTACCCCTTACCCTTGGGTTTTGTGTTCCGTAGCCGTGCCAAGGATGAGAAGGCCCACGCCGACAAGGCGCCGGTGACCGACTCCACTCAGACCCGTGACCCGCAGGCCCCCAAGGGTCGGCCCACGCCCAAGCGCAGTGAGGCCCAGTCCCAGCGCCGCAGCGTGGCCAATACGCCGACGTCGCGGAAGGAGGCGGCCAAGCGACAGCGTGACGATCGCCGTGCCCACATGGAGAAGCAGCGCCAGGCACTGGCGAGCGGCGACGAGCGCTATCTGCCCGCCCGCGACAAGGGCCCCGTGCGCAAGCTGGCGCGGGACTTCGTCGACTCGCGGTTCTGCATCGCCGAGTTCTTCCTGCCGCTCGCCGTGGTCATCCTCGTACTGAGCATGGTCCGGATCGCGCAGCTGCAGAACGTGGCGCTGCTGCTGTGGCTCTTCGTGATCGTGCTGATCGTGCTCGACTCGATCGGCATCGCGATCCGTCTGAAGAAGCAGCTGAACGCGCGCTTCCCGGACGAGCCCAAGCGCGGTGCCGTCGCCTACGCGCTGATGCGCAGCCTCCAGATGCGTCGCCTCCGGCTGCCGAAGCCGCAGGTCAAGCGCGGAGAGCGGCCCTGAGCGCGGCAGCTTTCCCGGGGGGCGCGGCGGACGCCTGGCTGAACGGGCTGGGCGGCCTGCGTGATGTCGTACGGCAGGAGCTGGTGGCCCGGCAGCTCGACGAGCAGATAGCCGGGCGGTTCCCCGTGGGGCAGCGGCTGCGGGTGCTCGACGTGGGCATGGGCCAGGGCACGCAGGCCCTGCGGCTGGCCCGGGCCGGGCATGAGGTGACCGGGATCGAGCAGGACTCCACGATGATCTCCGTGGCGCGTGAGGCCCTGGCCGCCGAGCCGGAGGGGATCCGCGGCCGGGTGCGGATCGTCGAGGGCGACGGCCGGGACACCGGCGTCCACTTCCTTCCCGGCAGCTTCGACGTGGTGCTGTGCCACGGCGTACTCATGTACGTCGAGGAGCCGGACGCGCTGCTCGCGGGCCTCGCCCGGATGCTGGCCCCCGGCGGGCTGCTGTCGCTCCTGGTGCGCAACGCCGACGCGCTGGCCATGCGGCCGGGGCTGGCCGGCGACTGGGCGGGAGCGCTGGCCTCCTTCGACACCAGCGCGTACACGAACCGGCTGGGGCTCGACGTCCGGGCCGACGGGCTCGACACGCTCACCGGCACGCTGGCCGGGATCGGGGCACCGCTGCACGCCTGGTACGGGGTGCGGGTCTTCACGGACACGGTCGCCGACGACGCGGCGGTGCCGGACGACGTGGACGTCCTGCTGGCCGCCGAGGAGCGGGCCGGGCGGACGGAGCCGTACCGGCGGGTGGCGGCGCTGCTTCACCTGTGCGGTGTGCGGGGCTGACCGTGGTGCGGGGTGGGGTGGTTGCGCCGTTCCCCGCGCCCCTGAAAGCAAAAGACTGCGCCGTTCCCCGCGCCCCTGAGTCCCCGCGCCCCTGCGGAGGCCGCGGTCTTCGGGGCCGCGGCCTCTCGGGGCGTCGTTCGTGCGGGGTGCGCGGCGTGCCTAGGACGCCTCGGCGTGCAGGCTCATCGGGCCGTAGATCTCCGAGGCGTCCTCGAAGATCCGGACCTGGTCCGCTCCCCCTTCGGCCAGCTCCTTCCAGTGCTCGCCGAGCCAGGACTCCGCGTCGCCCTGGGTGGTGAACTCCTCGGGCTGGACCGCGGGCTGGACCTCCGTCCCGTCGGCCTTCTCGAACCGCCACGTCCATGCCGCCATGTCAGCCTCCCAAAAGTACCGAGCAAGATCGGGCTCTTGGCCGTCAGCCTAGGCGCTCCACCGGTTGTCCGGTGTTCAAAAGTGCAGGTCGAGAACTGTGGGGTGCCGGTGACGGGTGGACGCGGGCCGGTAGCGCCCGGCTCCGCGCCGCCGAAGAGGTGTGCCCTTGTGCACCGCCTGGCGGGCACGAGCCGCTCCGACACGGAAAAATCAGCTCCGTGGAAGTGACTCTGCTTGGTACCGGCGGGCCCCTGGGGCTGCCCAGGCCCGATTGTTCGTGCGCCGTCTGCGCGGTGGCCCTCGGAGGGGCCGCGCGGGCGGCGACCGCCCTGTTGGTGGACGGGGCGCTGTTGCTGGACCTGACGCCCGGCGCGGTCTTCGCGGCGGCCCGGGCGGGGCGTTCGCTGAGCGGGGTGCGGCAGGTGCTGCTCTCGCATCCGCACGACGGGCCCGCCGTGGAGGTGCCGGCGGGGCTGCCGCAGCCGGGGCGGGTGCCGGACGGCCAGGAGCTGACGCTGCTGACGGGGCACCGGGTGCGGGCGCTGGCGCTGGACGCGCCGGGCACCGGGTACGCGGTCACGGGCCCGGACGGGACGCGGCTGCTCTACCTGCCGCCGGGCGGGGCTCCGGCGGGCCTGGACGAGACGACCGCGACGTACGACATGGTGGTCGGCGATGTCGTGGGGCGGCCGGACGCGCTGGCCCGGCTGCGACTGGTGGGAGCCGCGGGGCCCGCCACCGACGTGATCGCGGTGCACCTGGACCACGACGTGCCGCCGGGCCGGGAGCTGCGGCGGCGGCTCGCGGCCGCGGGGGCGCGGGCGGTGCCGGACGGGACGACGTCGACCGTCGGGGTGTACGAGGACGTGCCCGACGTGCCGCGCCGGACGCTGGTGCTCGGCGGGGCCCGGTCGGGCAAGTCGGTGGAGGCGGAGCGACGGCTCGAAGCCTTCCCCGACGTGCTGTACGTGGCGACGGGCGGCACGCGCAACGGGGACGGGGAGTGGGCGGCCCGGGTGCACGCGCACCGCGAGCGGCGCCCCGGCTCCTGGCGTACCGCCGAGACCTGCGACCTCGTGCCCGTCCTGAAGGAGGACGGGCCGCCGGTGCTCATCGACTGCCTGTCCCTGTGGCTGACGGACGCGATGGACTCCGCGAACGCGTGGGACGACGCCGAGTGGGCGGGCGGCGGCGAGCGCGCGCTGCGGGCGCGCGTCGAGGAGCTGACCGCCGCTGTCCGCGAGTGCCGCCGCACGGTGGTCGCCGTCTCCAACGAGGTCGGCTCCGGCATCGTCCCCGCCACCCCGTCGGGCCGCCGCTACCGCGACGAACTGGGCCGGCTGAACGCGGCGTTCGCGACCGAGTGCGAACACGTGCTGCTGGTGGTGGCGGGGCAGGCCCTCCCCCTCAAGGGCTGAGGTCAGTGGGCGGCCGGCTCCCGGGGGTTCTTGCGGGCGATGATCCGGTACGCGTTCGAGAAGCGGGTGCGGCGCAGGAGCGGGGCCAGGGCGTGGTCCAGAACGAAGGCGGAGGCGAGCAGCGGGGTGGTGGCCCGGGTGAGGGCCGTTCGCAGGGTGCGCTGGAGGTCGGTCGGCGGGGCGGGGCGCCAGGGCTCGTCCCCGCCGGGCAGCCGGCTGCCGATCGCCAGCGCCAGGGCGCCGGTCAGGTCGTAGGGGATGTGCGGTTCGCGGCGGTCGGTGGAGACGACCGAGCAGCCCAGCTCGTCGAGTTCGTCCAGCAGGTTGCGCAGCGGCATGAGGTGCAGGTGCTGCGGCTGGCAGTAGGACACCCACCACTTGCCGAGCAGCGCGCCGAACGCGCAGTCCGGGTCCGGGACTTCGACGAGCAGGTGCCCGCCGGGGCGCAGCACGGCGAGCGCGGCGCGCAGTTCCTCGCGCGGGTCGGGGCTGTGCTCCAGGTGGTGGAACATGCTGACCACGTCGTAGCGGGCGCGCAGCCGTCCGACCAGGTCGGGCAGCCGGCCGCGGTGTGCCTCCTCCACCCGGCCCGCGGCCCGGGCCCGGTCGACGCGTGAGGTGGGGTCGAGCCCGTCGAAGGACGTGTACGTGAAGAGCTCCTTGGCCGCCGCCGGGAAGTGGCCGTGGCCGGTGCCGACGTCGAGCCAGCTCTCGGGCTCCGGGAACGGGAGCATCGCGCGGGCCGCGGCCTCGTGGCGCCGGCGCCCGGCGTGCGAGCGCAGGGCCCGCTCGGCGAAGCCGGTGTGCTCCTCGCGGCCCTCGCTCCTGTCCTGGTTCTCGTAGAAGTCCCGGTAGTAGAAGGCGAGGCCCTCCGTGGTCAGGCGGGGGTTCTGGAAGGCGTGAGCACAGTCCTCGCACTCGTCGACGACGAAGGTGCCGGGCTTGTGCTGGAGCAGGTCCGGGGTGCGCAGGCGGGTGCGCAGCCTCTCCGAGCCGCACCAGGGGCAGTCGGGTCTGCGGGGTTCGTGGAAGCGGTCGGTGCCCTGGGCCAGCTCTCCCAGGTACACGGCGCGGCGCTGGGCCACGGTCGGCCGGGCGGGAAGTGTGATTGGGGTGACGGGCTGGGGACGGGGCTGGAACGGGGGCTGGGGCTGGGGCTGGACGGGTGTGGGGGGCATGGTCTGTCTGCTCCTGCCGGTCCGACTGGGTAAAACCCTGTAGAGGCTGATATGAGCTGTTACCAGCTGATACAAACCGGTATGACAATCCACTGCAAACCGGAACGTATGGGATCGCGATCTTCGATGCAAAGACCTCGCCCCACGCACTGACCGCCCGTCAGGATCCCGGGCGGATCACTGCCGGTACTGTTCGGCGAATGAGCTCGCTTAATCTCGACGACTTCACCGATCTGATCGAGCGCCCGGACGGTGGCGTACGCCGTGACGCGGAGGCGCGCCGGGAGCGCCAGGTCGTGCCGCCCGGCGCGCTGGGGCGTCTCGACGAACTCGGTGAGTGGCTGGCGGCGGCGCAGGCGGCCGTGCCGGTGCGGGCGATCGAGCGTCCGCGTGTGGTGCTGTTCGCGGGCGACCACGGGGTGGCCGGCCTCGGGGTGTCGGCGCGGCCCGCCGGGAGCGCCGACGAACTGGTGCGCTCCGTACTGGACGGCTCCAGCCCGGTGTCGGTACTGGCCCGGCGCCTCGGGGTGCCGGTGCGGGTGGTGGACATGGCCCTCGACTGCGAGCCCGAGGGGCTGCCGGACGAGGTCGTACGGCATCGGGTGCGGCGCGGGTCCGGGCAGATCGACGTGGAGGACGCGCTGTCACCGGAGGAGGCCGAGGCCGCCTTCCGGGCCGGGGTCGCCGTCGCGGACGAGGAGGCCGACTCCGGGACCGACCTCGTCGTGCTCGGGGACGTGAGTGTCGGCGGGACGACGGCGGCGGCCGTGCTGGTCGCCGCGCTGTGCGGGACCGACGCGTCGGTGGTGACCGGGCGCGGGGGGCTCGCCATCGACGACCTCGCCTGGATGCGCAAGTGCGCGGCGATCCGTGACGCCCTGCGTCGCGCCCGGCCCGTTCTCGGGGACCAGTTGCAGTTGCTCGCCACGGTGGGCGGGGCCGATCTCGCCGCGATCACCGGATTCCTGCTGCAGAGCGCTGTCCGCAAGATGCCGGTGATTCTGGACGGGGTCGTCTCGGCGGCCTGTGCGCTGGTCGGACAGCGGGTCGCCTTCCGGGCGCCGGACTGGTGGCTGGCGGGGCAGAGCAGTGGGGAGCCGGCGCAGGCGAAGGCGTTCGACCGGATGGCGCTCGAGCCGCTGCTGTCACATGGGGTGACCGTGGGGGGCGGGGCGGGGGCGCTGCTTGCGTTGCCCTTGGTCCAGGCGGCGGCGGCCCTGGCAGCGGAGCTGCCGGAGTCTCCCGCGGATCCTTCGGCTCCCTCGGCCCCTTCGGCCCCGGACGCCGAGTAGCGGACTCGGCGCACCTTGGCGTGCGGGCCATTCGTCTGCGGGCCGGCGGGGGCTGAGCGCGCAGTTCCCCGCGCCCCTTAAAAGCAGGGCTACGCCCTGCTCCCGAGGACAGGGGCGCAGCCCCGTCCTCAAGGGGCGCGGGGAACGGCGCGCTCAGCATGAGACGGCCCGCACTCAACCCACAACATCACCCCCACCCACCCCCAGGGGCGCGGGGAACTGCGCGACCAGCCCCCACCGCCCCGCACGACCCGCAACACCACCCCCCACCCACCCCCAGGGGCGCGGGGAACTGCGCGGCCAGCCCCCGCCGGCCCGCACTCCACCCACAACATCGCCCCTCCCCCAGGGGCGCGGGGAACGGCGCTCGGCGGGGGCGGGTCACTGAGGGGTGGGTTTGCCGCCGATCAGGTCCTGGATCCGGCGGCGCGGCCCCGCCCACCGCAGATCGTGGCGGTAGGCCCGCAACTGCGCCCGCGCCCGGGCACGCGGCCGCCGACGGTAGACGCGCCGGGCCCAGGGCGAGGCGGGCCGCGCCAGCCGGACCGCGCCGACCAGGGCGACGAGCGGGACGATCACCCCGAAGATCGCCATCCGCGCCTTGCCCTTGCTCAGCGCCAGCAGCGCGAGGCCGAAGTTCAGGCCGACGCTCAGGATCACGCTCGCCCGGTCGTAGAGCTCGTCGTCGGAGAGGTCGTCGACGCCGAACGGCAGGAAGCCGCTGAGCATCAGACCGACCAGGGCCGCCGTGACCACCACGACCTCGACACTCTTGCGCCCCTCCTCGCTCCAGTACACGTCGTCCAGATGCAGGATCAGCGCGAACTCGTCGAGCACCAGACCCGCGCCGATCCCGAACACCACCGCGAACACGGCGGAGCCGAAGCCGTGCCGGTCGCTGCCCACCGCGCCGAAACCGCCGATCACGGTGAGGACGACGCCGGGGACGACGTGGTGGACGTGGAGACCGCCGGCCTTGACGTTGCCGAACGGGCCCCTGCCCGCCCGGATGAGCCGGACCACGATCCGCGTGATCACGAACGTGAGGACGAAGGAGGCGAGCGCCAGCAGCAGCGGCAGCTTCCCCGGCTCGATGATGTTCCGTGTCCACCAATGCCCCATGTGCGCACTTTATCCACGTCCGACGTACGCGTCCTGCGGGCCGCCCCGGTACCCTGCGCCGGTGTCCACGCCCCCGCCCGCGCCCCCGCCCACACCTCCCTCCGCACCCTCGCCCGGGGCCCCCGGGGCGTCCTGGACCGACGGGCTCCGCTTCGCCTTCGGCACACTCACCGCACTCCCGGTCACGGTGCACCGCTGGGACCGCGGCGCCGCGCGCGCCGGCATGCTGAGCGCGCCCGTGGCCGGGCTGGCCGTGGGCGTCCTCGCGGCCCTGACGGGCCTGTTCCTGCTGGTGTGCGGGGCAGGCGCGCTCCTGGCGGCCGTGGCGACCGCCGCCGTACCCGCCGTCCTCACCCGCGGCCTCCACCTCGACGGCCTCGCCGACACCGCCGACGGCCTCGGCAGCGGCAGACCCGCCGAGGACGCGCTGCGCATCATGAAGCAGTCGGACATCGGCCCGTTCGGGGTCATCACCCTGCTGTTCGTCCTGCTCGCCCAGGTGGCCGCGCTCGCCCAGGCGTACGGGACCTCGTGGACCCGGGGCGCCCTCGCGGCCGTCGTGTCGGCCGCGGCGGCACGGCTCGCGCTCACCCTGGCCGCCCGCGCGGGGGTGCCGCCCGCCCGCCCCGAGGGCCTGGGCGCCGCGGTCGCGGGCACGGTCCCCGTCCGGGCCGCGCTCCTCACGGCGGCCGGCGTCGTGGTGGTGGCAGCCGGCGCGGGCGTCCCCCTCGGCGCCCACGGCGCGCTCGGTTCGGCGCTGGCCGTCCTGCTCGCCTGTGCCGCCGCCGAGGCCCTGCTGCGGCACTGCACGCGCCGCTTCGGCGGAGTGACGGGCGATGTCTTCGGCGCCCTCGAAGAGACCGCCGCGACGGTGGCCCTGGTCGCCTTCTGCCTCCTCGCCTAGGACCCTGACCAGTACCTTGACCGGGACCCTGACCGGGACTCTGATCAGGGCCCGACCGGGGTCCAACCCGGCGGGGGAGTTCGCCGCCCGCCGCCGCCCCTGCCCGTCGCGGCCCGGAGGGGCTGCTTTTCAAGGGCGGCGCGTAGGCTCGTGCCCGGGACTCCGAACGCCCGGGCCGACCTCACCCATGACGGCCACAGCAACTCAATGGAAGCGAGATTTCACCACCGTGACTGCTCTCACTCTCAGCACCGCCGCGGCGCCCGGCCTCCGGGTCGACGCGATCGTCGTCGGTGTCGCCAAGGTCCCCGGATCCACGTCCGGGGCCCTGGTCGTCGCGCCGGGCGCCGAGGCCGTGGACAAGGCGTACGACGGCAAACTCGCCGACGTTCTGGAGACCCTCGGCGCCTCGGGCGGCGAGGGTGAGGTGACGAAGCTGCCGGCGCCGTCCGGCTTCAAGGCGCCGCTCGTGCTCGCGGTCGGTCTCGGCGCCCTGCCCGAGAAGGACGACTCCTTCTCCGCGGAGACCCTGCGCCGCGCGGCCGGCGTGGCCGCCCGCGCGCTGGCGGGCACCAAGAAGGCCGGGTTCGCCCTGCCGGTCACGGACGCCGCCGACGCGGGCGCCGTCGGCGAGGGCGTGCTGCTCGGCGCGTACGCCTTCGACGCGTACAAGGAGATCGCGAAGAACGGCAGCGGCGACAAGAAGGGCAAGGCCCCCCTCGTCGAGGCCACGCTGCTCGGCGGCAAGCCCCGCGACAAGGCGTTCAAGGCGGCGGTCGAGCGCGCCACGGCCGTGTCCGAGGAGCTGAACCGAGCCCGCGACCTCGTCAACACCCCGCCGAACGACCTGAACCCGGAAGCCTTCGCCGCCGTCGCCCAGGCCGCGGCCAAGGAGCACGGCATCAAGGTGCAGGTGCTCGACGAGAAGGCCCTCGCCAAGGGCGGGTACGGCGGCATCCTCGGCGTCGGCGCCGGTTCCGCGTCCGCGCCCCGGCTGGTGAAGCTGTCGTACACGTCCTCCAAGGCGAAGAAGCACCTCGCCTTCGTCGGCAAGGGCATCACCTACGACTCGGGCGGCATCTCGCTCAAGCCCGCCGGGCACAACGAGACGATGAAGTGCGACATGAGCGGCGCCGCCGCCGTGTTCGCCGCGGTCGTCGCCGCCGCCCGCCTCGGCCTCCAGGTCAACGTGACCGGCTGGCTCGCGCTCGCCGAGAACATGCCCTCCGGCTCGGCCACCCGGCCGGGTGACGTGCTGCGCATGTACAGCGGCAAGACCGTCGAGGTCCTCAACACCGACGCCGAGGGCCGGCTCGTCCTCGCCGACGCACTCGCCAAGGCGTCCGAGGAGACGCCCGACGCGATCGTCGACGTGGCGACCCTGACCGGCGCGATGATGCTGGCGCTCGGCAACCGCACGTTCGGGATCATGGCGAACGACGACGCGTTCCGCTCCGCGGTGCACGAGGCCGCCGAGGAGGTCGGCGAGCCCGCCTGGCCGATGCCGCTGCCGGACCACCTGAAGAAGGGGATGGACTCCCCCACGGCCGACATCGCCAACATGGGTGAGCGGTACGGCGGTGGCCTGGTGGCCGGGCTGTTCCTGAAGGAGTTCGTCGGCGAGGGCATCACGTGGGCGCACCTCGACATCGCCGGGCCCGCCTTCAACGAGCAGGGGCCGTTCGGTTACACCCCGAAGGGTGGTACGGGGTCTGCCGTGCGTACGTTGGTTCGGCTGGCCGAGCTGACCGCCTCCGGCGATCTGGGCTGACGCCCGCCCACTGATCGAGCCCGCACCCGTCGTGCGGCGGGTGCGAGCCGCATGTGGCTGGTCGCGCAGTTCCCCGCGCCCCTGACGGAGCGCCCCTGGCGGGGCGCCCTTTTCGGGCGCGGGGACGCCGTGTGATCGATCAGACGTCTCACAGCGCAGCCCGGCGTCCCGCCTTGCGGCGACAAGTGCGAAGATGGGTTCTCGGCAGGACAGGGCCCGCCAGGGCCGAAGAAAGAGCGGCCGGACACCAGCCGCCGCCCGGTCACTGGAGACCGGCGCCGGCGCACATGCATGGAGGACGTGACGTGGCGAACGACGCCAGCACCGTTTTCGACCTAGTGATCCTCGGCGGTGGTAGCGGCGGCTACGCCGCGGCCCTGCGCGGAGCGCAGCTGGGCCTGGACGTCGCCCTGATCGAGAAGAACAAGCTCGGCGGCACCTGCCTGCACAACGGCTGCATCCCCACCAAGGCCCTGCTGCACGCCGGCGAGATCGCCGACCAGGCACGCGAGAGCGAGCAGTTCGGTGTCAAGGCCACCTTCGAGGGCATCGACATCGCCGCCGTCCACAAGTACAAGGACGACGTGATCAGCGGCCTCTACAAGGGCCTGCAGGGCCTCGTGTCCTCGCGCAAGGTGACGTACATCGAGGGTGAGGGCCGGCTGTCGTCCCCCACCTCCGTGGACGTCGGCGGCCGGCGCGTCGAGGGCCGCCACGTGCTCCTCGCGACCGGCTCCGTGCCGAAGTCGCTGCCGGGCCTGGACATCGACGGCAACCGCATCATCTCCTCGGACCACGCGCTGACGCTGGACCGCGTCCCGCAGTCCGCGATCGTGCTGGGCGGCGGTGTCATCGGCGTCGAGTTCGCCTCGGCGTGGAAGTCCTTCGGCACCGACGTCACGGTGATCGAGGGCCTCAAGCACCTCGTCCCGGTCGAGGACGAGAACAGCTCCAAGCTTCTGGAGCGCGCGTTCCGCAAGCGCGGCATCAAGTTCAACCTGGGCACGTTCTTCGAGAAGGCCGAGTACACGCAGGACGGCGTCCGCGTGACCCTCGCCGACGGCAAGACCTTCGAGGCCGAGATCCTGCTGGTCGCCATCGGCCGCGGCCCGGTCTCCGCCGGTCTCGGCTACGAGGAGCAGGGCGTCGCGCTGGACCGCGGTTACGTCCTGGTCGACGAGTACATGCGCACCAACGTGCCGACCATCTCGGCCGTGGGCGACCTGGTCCCGACGCTTCAGCTCGCGCACGTCGGCTTCGCCGAGGGCATCCTGGTGGCGGAGCGTCTGGCCGGTCTCAAGACCGTCCCGATCGACTACGACGGCGTGCCCCGGGTGACGTACTGCCACCCCGAGGTCGCCTCCGTGGGCATCACCGAGGCCAAGGCCAAGGAGATCTACGGTGCGGACAAGGTCGTCGCTCTGAAGTACAACCTCGCGGGCAACGGCAAGAGCAAGATCCTCAAGACCGCGGGCGAGATCAAGCTCGTCCAGGTCAAGGACGGTGCCGTGGTCGGCGTCCACATGGTCGGCGACCGCATGGGCGAGCAGGTGGGCGAGGCCCAGCTGATCTACAACTGGGAGGCGCTGCCCGCCGAGGTGGCGCAGCTCATCCACGCCCACCCGACGCAGAACGAGGCGATGGGCGAGGCCCACCTCGCGCTCGCCGGCAAGCCGCTGCACTCGCACGACTGAGCGACCCTCGGTCACATACGACGCGACGACCAGACTTCCGCAATTCCTAAGGAGCAACCGAAACCATGGCGGTTTCCGTAACCCTTCCGGCGCTCGGCGAGAGCGTCACCGAGGGCACCGTCACCCGCTGGCTGAAGGCCGAGGGTGAGCGCGTAGAGGCCGACGAGCCGCTGCTCGAGGTGTCCACCGACAAGGTCGACACCGAGATCCCCTCCCCTGCCGCCGGTGTGCTCGCCTCCATCAAGGTCGCCGAGGACGAGACCGTCGAGGTCGGCGCCGAACTGGCCGTCATCGACGACGGCTCGGGCGCCTCCGCCGAGTCCGCCCCGGCCGCCGAGCCCGAGCCCGCGCAGGCTCCCGCCGAGGAGTCCGCTCCGGAGCCGGCCCCGCAGACCACCCCGTCCACCGAGACCGACGCTCCGGCGCCGGCCCCGACCGCCGAGGCCGCCTCCGGCGGCGGCAGCGCCGAGGGCACCGACGTGGTGCTCCCGGCCCTGGGCGAGTCGGTCACCGAGGGCACCGTCACCCGGTGGCTCAAGGAGGTCGGCGAGGAGGTCGCGGAGGACGAGCCGCTGCTCGAGGTCTCCACGGACAAGGTCGACACCGAGATCCCGTCGCCCGCCGCCGGCGTGCTGCTGGAGATCGTGGTCGGCGAGGACGAGACCGCCGAGGTCGGCGCCAAGCTGGCCGTCATCGGCGCTCCCGGCGCGGCTCCGGCGACCCCCAAGGCCGAGGCCCCGGCCCCGGCCGAGCAGGCTCCGGCCCCCGCTGCCCCGGCTCCGGCCCCGGCCGCCCCCAAGGCCGAGGCTCCCGCCCCGGCCCCCGCCGCTCCGGCTCCGCAGGCGCCCTCGGCTCCCGCCCCGCAGCAGCAGCGGACCCCGGCACCCGAGCCGGCCCCGGCCGCGCCGGCACCCGCCCCCGTCACCCCGGCCGCACCGGCTGCCCCGGCGCCCGCCGCGACCTCCGGTGACGACGGCGCGTACGTGACCCCGCTGGTGCGCAAGCTCGCCGCCGAGAACAGCGTCGACCTGTCCACCGTCAAGGGCACCGGCGTCGGCGGCCGTATCCGCAAGCAGGACGTCATCGCCGCCGCCGAGGCCGCGAAGGCCGCCGCCCCGGCTCCGGCCGCGGCCGCGGCCGCGCCGAGCACCGCCAAGAAGGCACCGGCCCTGGAGGCTTCCCCGCTCCGCGGCCAGACCGTGAAGATGCCCCGCATCCGCAAGGTCATCGGCGACAACATGGTGAAGGCCCTGCACGAGCAGGCCCAGCTGTCCTCGGTCGTCGAGGTCGACGTCACCCGGCTGATGAAGCTGCGCGGGAGGGCGAAGGACTCCTTCGCGGCCCGCGAGGGCGTCAAGCTCTCCCCGATGCCGTTCTTCGTGAAGGCGGCGGCCCAGGCGCTGAAGGCCCACCCGGCCGTCAACGCCCGGATCAACGTCGAAGAGGGCACGATCACCTACTTCGACACCGAGAACATCGGTATCGCGGTGGACTCCGAGAAGGGCCTGATGACCCCGGTCATCAAGCACGCGGGCGACCTCAACATCGCCGGTATCGCCAAGGCCACCGCCGAGCTGGCGGGCAAGGTCCGGGCGAACAAGATCACCCCGGACGAGCTGTCCGGCGCGACCTTCACCATCTCCAACACCGGCTCGCGCGGCGCGCTCTTCGACACGATCATCGTGCCGCCGAACCAGGTCGCGATCCTGGGCATCGGTGCCACGGTCAAGCGGCCGGCCGTCATCGAGACGGAGGAGGGTACGGTCATCGGCGTCCGCGACATGACGTACCTGACGCTCTCCTACGACCACCGTCTGGTGGACGGCGCGGACGCCGCCCGTTACCTGACGGCGGTCAAGGCGATCCTGGAGGCGGGCGAGTTCGAGGTCGAGCTCGGCCTGTAGGCTCCGCCTCGCCGCACGAAGAGGTGCCCCTGCCCGGCTTGCCGGGCGGGGGCACCTTTGCGTTGTCCGGCCGTCACGTCGTCGTCCGCGGGCCGGTGGGGGCCGTTCGCGCAGTTCCCCGCGTCCCTGAAGGGGCGCCCCTTCAGGGACGCGGGGAACTGCGCAATCTTTTAGGGGCGCGGGGAACTGCGCGACAAGCCCCCACCGGCCCGCAGCCGCCACTCCAGGTCAAGCCCCTCCCCTGGACGCGCCCCGCCCACCCCCGGAGGGAGCGCGCGGCCTTATTGTCTAAAGGTCAATACGAAGGAGCCATTCATGACCGCGCCCGTCGTCCACTCGCTCCGCGAGCAGATCCGCGAGCACATCGTGGAGGGGATCGTCAGCGGGCGCTGGAAACCGGGCGAGCGGATCGTGGAGCGCCGGATCGCCACGGAGCTGGAGGTCAGCCAGACCCCCGTACGGGAGGCGCTGCGCGAGCTGGAGTCCCTCCGGCTGATCGAGTCGGCCCCGAACAAGGGCGTCCGCGTACGGAACCTGACCGCCGCGGACCTGGAGGAGAGCTACCCCGTCCGGGCCGGCCTGGAGGCCATCGCGGCCGAGCTGGCCGCCGAGCGCCTCGCGGCGGACTGCTCGGCCCTGGAGCCGCACGTCCTCGCCCTGTACGAGGCCGACCGCAGGGCGGACGGCACGGGCCAGGTCCGCCACACGGTGGCCTTCCACCGCGAACTCGTACGCGCCGCCGGCAACTCCGTGCTGCTGCACACCTGGGAGGGCTTGGGCATCGAGGTCTTCACGGCCCTGTCGATCCGCTGGCTGGGCACGGTCCAGCAGTCGTACGCGGAGGAGCACGAGGCCCTGGTGGAGGCGTTCCGGCGGCGGGACCCGCTCATCGCGGAACTGGTGAAGGCGCATGTGCTGGGCTGCGCTCCGAGGACGGGCAGCGAGCCGGGCAGCGAGCCCGCTCCCTGACACCGAACAGGTGGGCGCCGCCCCGCTCAGAAGTACCGGCGCGAGACGTCGAAGACCCGTCTCACCTGCGACGACGCGGCACCCCGTGCCTGTGGCGAAGGCACGCCGTGCCTACTTTCTCGTGATCAAGAGGTTTTGCCTTGAACCCTTTGATCGATCATCGATCAGGGAGTTATTGTCATCGGCGGGCTTCCACACGAGCCCGCCGCCCTGTCCTGCCAAAGACCAAGGGCAACCCCCGTAGAACCCCTTGCCGACGAGGGAACCCCCTCCGCATCCGGAAGGCGGCGCAATGACCGACCCCACCGCAATCCAGCCGAGCGAGCTCGACCAGCTCCCGGACCGCGACCCCGAGGAGACCGCCGAATGGCGGGCCTCCCTCGACGCCGTCACCCGGGCGGCCGGGCCGCACCGTGCCGCGTACCTGATGCGCCGCACCCTGGAGCGCGCCGAGGGCAACGGTCTCGCGCTGCCCAAGCTGCTGGAGACGGACTACGTCAACACCATCCCGACCGCCGCCGAGCCCACCGTGGACGGCGACGAGGCGCTGGAGCGCCGGATCACCGCGTGGAACCGCTGGAACGCGGCCGCGATGGTCACCCGGGGCGCGAAACACGGCGTCGGCGGCCACATCGCCACCTTCGCCTCCGCGGCCTGGCTCTACGAGACGGGCTTCAACCACTTCTTCAAGGGCAAGGAAGCCGACGGATCGGGCGACCAGCTCTACATCCAGGGCCACGCCTCCCCCGGCATCTACGCCCGCGCCTTCCTCGACGGCCGCCTGAACGAGACGCACCTCGACAACTTCCGCCAGGAGGCGGGCGGCAACGGCCTCCCGTCGTACCCGCACCCGCGCCGGCTGCCCTGGCTGTGGGAGTTCCCGACGGTGTCGATGGGCCTCGGCCCGCTCTCCGCGATCTACCAGGCCCGCTTCAACCGCTACCTCACCAACCGCGCCATCAAGGACGTCTCGGCGTCCCACGTGTGGGCGTTCCTCGGTGACGGCGAGATGGACGAGCCCGAGTCGACGGCGGCACTCGCCCTGGCCGCCCGCGAGGGCCTCGACAACCTGACCTTCGTCATCAACTGCAACCTGCAGCGCCTCGACGGTCCGGTCCGCGCGAACTTCAAGATCGTGCAGGAGCTGGAGGCGCAGTTCCGCGGCGCCGGCTGGAACGTGATCAAGTCGCTGTGGGGCAACGCCTGGGACGAGCTGTTCCGGCTCGACACCACGGGCGCGCTCGTCCGCCGCCTCCGTGAGGTCCCGGACGCGCAGGTGCAGACGTACCAGACCCGTGACGCCGCCTACATCCGCCAGGACTTCTTCGGCGCCGACCCGGCGCTCGTCGAGCTGGCGAAGCTGCTGAGCGACGACAAGATCCTGGAGTGCTTCCACCTGTCCCGCGGCGGGCACGAGGCGCGCAAGGTGTACGCCGCGTACAAGGCCGCCGTCGAGCACAGGGGCGCTCCGACGGTCATCCTGGCCCAGACGGTCAAGGGTCACACCCTGGGTACGGGCTTCGCGTCGAAGAACGCCAACCACCAGATGAAGAAGCTGTCGACGGACGAGTTCAAGCAGATGCGCGACCTGCTGGAACTGCCGATCAAGGACAGTGACTTCGTCGACGGCGTGGTCCCTTACGGCCACCCGGGCGCCGACTCCCCCGAGGTCCGCTACCTCCAGGAGCGCCGCGCGGCCCTCGGCGGTCCGGCCCCGGCCCGCCGTACGCACCCGCTGGCGCCCCTGCCCGCCCCCGCCGACAAGGCGTTCGCGGCCTTCGACAAGGGCTCCGGCTCGCAGAACGTCGCGACGACCATGGCCTTCGTACGCCTGGTCAAGGACCTGGTCCGCGACAAGACGTCCGGGAAGCGCTGGGTGCCGATCGTCCCCGACGAGGCGCGCACCTTCGGCATGGAGAGCCTCTTCCCGTCCCTCGGGATCTACTCGCCCAAGGGCCAGACGTACGAGCCGGTCGACCGTGACCAGCTGATGTACTACAAGGAGGCCAAGGACGGCCAGATCCTCAACGAGGGGATCACCGAGGCCGGTTCCATGGCGGACTTCATCGCCGCGTCCACCGCGTACAGCACGCACGGCGAAGCGATGATCCCGTTCTACATCTTCTACTCGATGTTCGGCTGGCAGCGCACGGCCGACCAGATGTGGCAGCTCGCCGACCAGCTCGGGCGCGGCTTCCTCGTCGGCGCCACGGCGGGCCGTACGACGCTGACGGGCGAGGGCCTGCAGCACGCGGACGGGCACTCGCCGGTCATCGCGGCGACGAATCCGGCCGCGCTGAGTTACGACCCGGCGTTCGCGTACGAGGTCGCCACGATCGTCAAGGACGGTCTGCGGCGGATGTACGGCGAGCCGGCGCCGGGCGAGGACCCGAACGTCTTCTACTACCTCACCGTCTACAACGAGCCGATTCCGCAGCCCGCGAAGCCGGCGGGGCTCGGTGTCGACGAGGGCATCGTCAAGGGGCTGTACCGCTTCAACACGGCGGAGTCGGCGGGCCTGTCGCCCGTCGCCAACGCCGCGCGGATCCAGCTGCTCGGCTCCGGTACGGCGATCCACTGGGCCCTGGAGGCGCAGAAGCTGCTCGCCGGGGAGTGGGGTGTGGCGGCGGACGTCTGGTCCGCCACGTCCTGGACGGAGCTGCGGCGGGACGCGCTGGAGGCGGACGCGGCGCTGCTGCGGGGCGAGGAGCGGGTGCCGTTCCTCCGGCAGGCGCTGCAGGGGGCCGAGGGGCCCGTGCTCGCCGTCTCCGACTACATGCGGCAGGTGCCCGACCAGATCGCGCAGTGGGTGGAGCAGGACTGGTCGTCGCTCGGTGCGGACGGGTTCGGTCTGTCCGACACCCGGGTCGCGGCTCGCCGGCACTTCGGTGTCGACGCGCAGTCGATCGTCGTCGCGGCGCTCGCGCAGCTTGCGCGGCGGGGTGAGGTGCCGGCCTCCGCCGTGAAGGAAGCCCGCGAAAGGTACGGCCTGTAGGTCCTACAGGGCTCCGCCCCGGCCGACCCACACCTGCGGGCCGGCCGGGTCCCGCTCGCGCAGTTCCCCGCGCCCCTTGGAAGACCGGCTGTCGACTGCGGGCCGAACGTGGCCGATCGCGCCGTTCCCCGCGCCCCTGAAAGACCGGCCGTCGACTGCGGGCCGTGCGTGACTGGGCGCGCAGTTCCTCGCGCCCCTGAAAAGCAGGGCTGCGCCCCGGCTTTTCGCCCTTAGGGGCGCGGGGAACTGCGCGAACGGCCACGACGGCGCCGCAGCCCACCACATGCCCGCAGTCCCCGCCCCTCAGGGGCGCGGGGAACTGCGCGAACGGCCACGACGGCGCCGCAGCCCACCACGCACCCGCGCCCACCCCACCCCGCCCACCCGGCGGAGCCACCGGCATCATGGGAGGCATGCGCGCTGCCCGGCTCATCAAGATGGTGCTGCTTCTGCAGACCCGGCCCTCCATGACCGCCGCCGAGCTGGCCCGTGAGCTGGAGGTCTCCGAGCGGACGATCACGCGGGACGCGCAGGCCCTGTCGGAGGCCGGCGTCCCGGTGTACGCGGACCGCGGCCGCACCGGCGGATACCGTCTCGTCGGCGGCTACCGGACCCGGCTGACGGGACTCGCCCGGAGCGAGGCCGAGGCCCTGTTCCTGTCCGGCGTACCGGGCGCGCTGCGCGAGATGGGCCTGGAGGACGCCGCCTCGGCCGCCCGCCTGAAGGTGTCCGCCGCCCTGCTGCCGTCCCTCAAGGACGCCTCCCGCAGCGCGGCCCAGCGCTTCCACCTGGACGCCCCCGCCTGGTTCGCCGAGCCGCAGACCCCCGTACTGCTGCCGGCGGTCGCGGAGGCGGTCTGGGACGACCGCCGGATCACCGCGCGCTACCGCCGCGGGGAGACCGACGTGGAGCGCGAACTGGAGCCGTACGGGCTCGTCCTGAAGGCGGGCGTCTGGTACGTGTGCGCCCGCGTGACCGGCCCCGGCTCCTTCCGGGTCTACCGCCTCGACCGGTTCACCTCCGTCGAGGCGGCGGCGGACGACGGGCGCTTCGAGCGCGACGAGACCTTCGACCTGCCGGCCTTCTGGGCGGAGCAGGCCGAACTGTTCGCGCGCTCGCTCCTGCGGGCCACGGTCGTGGTGCGGCTCACCGAGGCGGGCGCGCGGCGGCTGAAGCACACCGTCGACCCGCTCTCGGCACAGGAGGCCCTGGCCGAGGCGGGCCCGCCCGACGACCGGGGCCGCGTCACCCTCACGCTGCCGGTCGAGTCGTACGACGTCGCGTACACCCAGTTCCTCTCCCTCGGCCCGGAGGCGGAGATCCTGGAACCGGCCGAGCTAAGGAAACGTTTCTCCGAAGCGGCGGCCCGGACCGCCGCGTACTACGGCGACCCGGGCTGACCGGCCTGGTCAGGGGCTACCGGTAGCCCGTCACGTCCGCGGGCTTGCCCTGTGACTCCACCTCCAGCAGGTAGCGCCAGGCGTCGGGCGCGGAACCGTCGACGTCCGTGAAGCCGTACTCCTGCGCGAGACCGCCACTGGAGAGCGACCGCCCGTTCCAGCGGGCCACCCCGGGGTCGGCGGCGAGCGCGACCAGGGCCCGCCCGATGTACGTGGGCGACTCGGAGATCGCGAAGTGCGGTGCCTGCTCGCAGGCGTCCCGCCAGTTCTCCTCGGTGACCTCGAACGCGGTGTCGAGCATCGCCTCCGAGCGCAGCCAGCCCGGGGTGATGCAGACCGCCGTGCAGCCGTACTCCTTCAGTTCCTCCCCGAGGTCGTACGCCATCCGGATCGGGACCGTCTTCGCGAGGTCGTAGAACAGCGGTTTGCGGTAGCGCCGGTTGTACTCCTCGGTGCCGTCGGTCACCTCGACCAGCAGACCGCCGGGACGGCGGACGAGGAGCGGCAGCGCGCAGTGGCTCGTGACGAGGTGCGACTCGATGCCGAGGCGCATGATCCGCAGCCCCTTGTCGAGGTCCATCTCCCACATGTCTGGCTGCTTCTCGACCGTGAAGTCCAGGTGGACGTCACCGCCCCAGACGTCGTTGACGAGGATGTCGAGACGGCCCTGCTCCCGGTCGACGCGGTCGACGAGCGCGCGCACCTGCTCCGGTTCGAGGTGGTCCGTCGGTACGGCGATCCCCCGGCCCGCGGCGCCGGCGGCCGCGTCGACCAGCTCGGCCGTCCCCTCGATCGTCTCGGTGCTCCGGCCGACCTCGCTGACGTGGTCCCGGGTGGTGCGTCCGGTCACGTACACCGTGGCCCCCGCCCGTCCCAGCTCGACCGCCATGGCCCGTCCGGCGCCGCGCGTGGCACCCGCGACCAGGGCGATCCTCCCGTCGAGCGGTCCCGTTTTCCCCTGTGCTGCTTCCTGTGCTCTCTCCATGGACCGAGCATCCCGCGGAAAGACGACACCTCCTGTCGGACTTTCCGCGGGCATGTGCGCGCATAACGATCTGTCCGTCCCCGGGTGCGCGGGCCGGGTACAGGCCCGATGCTTGTCCCGTGATGGACGAGACGGAGTTCTGGGAGCTGGTGGACGCGACCCGCGAGGCCGCCGAGGGGGACCCCGAGGAGCAGGCCGACCTGCTCGTCGAACGGCTGCTGCGGCTGGACCCCGAGATGGTCCTCGACTTCGCCCGTCACTTCGAGGCCCGCTACAACCGCGCCTACACCTGGGACCTGTGGGGCGCCGCCTGGATCCTGCTCGACGGGGCGAGCGACGACGCCTTCGACTTCTTCCGCTGCTGGCTGATCGGCCAGGGCCGGGAGACGTACGAGGGCGCCGTGCACGATCCGGACAAGCTGGCCGATCTGCTGACGGACTTCGACGACGAGGTAGACGGGGACGCGGAGGAGCTGGGGTACGCGGCGGACGAGGCGTACGAGCAGCTCACCGGCACGGTCGCCCCCGACCTGGGGATCCCGGCGGCCTCTCCCGAGCCGCTGGGCACCCCGCTCGACCTGGAGAACCAGTCGCTGCTGGCGGAACGCTTCCCGCGGCTGTGGGACCGTTTCGCGGACTGACCCGACCTGAGCGGACTTCCCGGCCGCCGACGGCCGTCAACGGCGGCCCTGGAGGCGGGCCGCTTGGTGTCTGATCCCGGGCAGCCGGGCCATGAGGGCGGCCCCCGGGCACGCGGTCCAGTAGCCGTCGGTGTGGCCGGAGACGGCCGTGAACGTGCCGCGGGTGCCCGCCGGGTACCTGCTGAGGCTGTTGGTGGACACGAGCCGTACGGGGGCGCGCGGGTCGATGCCCGAGAGCCCCAGCTTCCAGGCGGCGACGGCGGCGATGGCGTCGGTCATCGCCCTGGGGACGGCCACGCCCGCGGTGAAGGTGCCGAGCGCGGCGATGCCCGTGGTCCCGACGTTGAAGCCCTGCGTGTGGGCGCCGACGACGGGCCGGTCCGGGCCGCCCGCCCGGCCCTCGTAGACGGTGCCGCAGCGGTCGACGAGGAAGTTGTAGCCGATGTCGTCCCAGTGCCGGACGCCGGCCTGGCCCGTGTACAGGGACTGGATGATGCGCGGGGCGTCGGCGCAGTCGTAGTCGTTCGGTGAGTCGGTGTGGTGCACGAAGACGGCGGACACGCGGTCGGCGTACCGGGTGGGCGCCTGGGTGACGGACGCGTCGCCCAGCCAGCGTTCCCTGGGGACGACGGGCGGCCTGGGGGCGGTGTGCCCGACCGTGGCCCGGGCCGCGGCGGAGGGCCCGGGGCCGCCCGCCGTCCGGTCGATCCCCACGCCGCACAGCACCAGCCCGGCGACGGCCGCGAGACCGGGGACGCAGGTGAGCGCGACCCGCAGACGGCGGGGTATGCGGGTCAGGAACGGCGGACGCGCGGGCCGGTGGGCGCACATGGGACCCACTCTCCGGGACAGCCGGGGTGCCCGCGATGTGTGGTGTGCCACCCGGTGGAACCAACGCCCCGGTCCGGGACGTTTCTACAGGTCCACGCACGTGTGCCGAACAGCCGGTTCCACGCGCGCGTACCTGATCACCGGGCCCGCCCGGCGCGTATTGAGGGGCCCAAGAGAAAGGTTGCCCCGTGGACCTGCTCGACATCCTGCTGCTGCTCTTCATCGTCGTGTACGCGGCGTCCGGCTACCGGCGCGGACTGGTGGCGGGCTGTGTCTCGTTGGCCGGCTTCGTCGGCGGTGCCGTCATCGGCGTGTGGGTGCTGCCCTGGGTGATGGACCTGGTGGAGTCGGGGACCACGGCGGCGACGGTCACGGCGGTGCTCACGGTGCTGCTGCCCGCCGCGGTGGGCCACGAGCTGGCGGGGCGGCTGGCGCTGAAGCTGCGCCGCGAGCTGGACCAGGGCCCCCTGCGGGTGGCCGACGGAGTGGGCGGCGCCGCGGCGAACACGGTCGCCGTGCTGCTCGTGGCGTGGGTGGCCGCGAGCGTCCTCGGCGCGTCCGCCTCGCCCGTCGTCACCAAGTCCATCCGTGACTCGGCGCTGCTCGGCGCGGTGCAGGACACGATGCCGGAGACGACCCCGGGCTGGTTCTCGCACGCCACCTCGGCGCTCACGGAGGCCGGCTTCCCGCAGGTCTTCAACCCCTTCGAGAACGAGCCGACGGCCGAGGTCGCCGAGCCGTCCGGAGACAGCGTCACCCCGGCCGCCACGCGGGCCGCGCAGCGCTCCACGGTGAAGGTCGAGGGTGCCGTGGGCACCCAGGGCCGTGAGGGCAGCGGGTTCGTGTACGCGGCCGAGCGCGTGATGACCAACGCGCATGTGGTGGCGGGCATCGACGACCCGACCGTGCGGGTGGGCGGCACGGGCCGGGCGTACGAGGCGAAGGTCGTCCTCTTCGACCCGGACAAGGACGTGGCGGTGCTCGACGTGCCGGGGCTGAAGGCCCCGGTGCTGCCCTTCGACACGAGTGCGAAGCGCGGCGACGCGGCCGTGGTCGCGGGCTACCCGCAGGACGGCGGGCTCGACCTCCAGGCGGCGACGGTCGCGAGCAGGATCAACGCCAAGGGCCAGGACATCTACGGCTCCGGCCTGGTCACCCGCGAGATCTACTCGGTCCGCTCCACGGTCCGTCCCGGCAACTCGGGCGGGCCCCTGCTGACCACCGACGGCAAGGTCTTCGGCGTCGTCTTCGCCCGCTCCACGAGCGACGCGGAGACGGGTTACGTACTGACCGCCGACGAGGTCGCGACCGACGCGGCACGAGCGACGAGGACTTCCTCACCGGTGGACACGGGCGCCCTCGTCTCCTCCTGACCGCCAACCGGTCCACCGCCCACCTGACCGGCACGCCCCGCCCAGCACGACGGGGCTCCCGCCCGCCCGGCACGACCCGCCTTGCACGGCGGGACACCGCCCGCCCAGGCACGGCGGGACACCACCCGCCCGTCCGACCGGCGGCGGCCCGTCCGACCTGGCGCGACCCGTCCGACCGGCACGACGCGACACCGCCCGACCGCCCGGCACGTCCCTCCCGGCACAGCGGGCACCCGCCCGTCCGGGCCACGGCGGAACACCGCCCGTCCGCCCGGCACGGCCCGTCCGGCACGGCGGGGCGCCCGCCCGTTCGGCCGGCGGGTGTGGCGGTCGGGTGGGGCGGGGCCCGGGGGCCTTGGACGTACGCTTTCTTGGGTGAGTACGAAGCCGTCCGCAGCGACCAGGACACCGTCGCTGACCGAGCGCCGCAAGGCGGCGACCCAGTTCGACATCGCCCTCGCCGCCGCCGAGCTCTTCACCGAGCGCGGCCCGGACGGCACCACGGCCGAGGAGATCGCCGTGCGCGCGGGCGTCGCGCTGCGCACCTTCTACCGCTACTTCCGCAACAAGCAGGACGCCGTCGGCCCGCTGCTCGCGGTCGGCGGCGACCACTGGCGCGAGCGGCTGGCGAGGGCGGAGCCCGGCACCGCGCTGCGTGTGGCGCTGGAGTCGGCCGTCACCGAGTCCCTGACCGTCCCGCACGAGGCCAAGGCGGAGGGCATGCGCTGGACGCGGGGTCTGCTGCGGGCCGCCGGCCAGGATCCGGCGCTGCGCGCGGTCTGGTACCGGGTGAACCGGGAGTCCGAGGACAAGCTCGTGCCCGTCGTGGCGCGGCTGGCCGGGCAGGGCGCCGACCCGCTGGAGGTCCGGCTGGCCGCCGCGGCCGCCACGGACGCGATCCGGGTCGCCCTGGAGACCTGGGCCGAGTCCGACGCCGGCCTGGAGGGCCCCGGTTCTCCCGCGCAGCTCGCCGTGCGCTGCCTGCGCGAACTGACGGGCGGCATGCGGCTCCTGGGGGAACCGCAGACCTCCTAGCCCCCTGCGCAACGCCCGCGTCGCACGCTCAGAGCCTGCGTCCCATGAGGACGTCGTCCACGTACGTGCCGTCCAGGCAGAACTCCTCCGGCTGGACCCCCTCAACCACGAAGCCCTCCGACTCGTACAGCTTGCGGGCGGGTGTGTTGTGGCCGAGGACGCGCAGGGTGATCCGGAGTGCGCCCTGGCGGCGGGCCTCCGCGACGGCGGCGCGGATCAGCGCACGGCCCACACCCTCGCCGCGGGCCTCCCCGGCGACGGCGAGGCCCTGGATCTGCCGTACGTGCGCGTTGGAGGCGAGCGGGGTGGGGAATCCGATCCGTACGTAGCCGACGACGCGCCCGCCCAGTTCGGCCACCAGATGGTCGCGGGGCCCGAAGCGCTCGGTGAAGAACGGCTCGTACGGCGGCTGCTCCGGGGGCCTGACCGCGTGCCGGTAGGACCACACCGCGCGGTCGAGACGGCCCAGCGTCTCCTCGTCGTCGGGCACTGCGGGGCGTATGTACGGCTCGGACATGAGGTCACTCTAGATCCGGCGCACCGGACCCCGCCCCCGGCCGCGAGCGCCCTCGGCGCGCTGCTCCCGCAAGGACTGACGCAGGATGGAGTCATGGAAGCTTCGCGAATCGCCGTGGCCGGCGCGTCCGGCCTCATCGGTACGGCTCTGGTGCGCTCACTGACCGCGGACGGGCACGAGGTGGTGCGCCTGGTGCGCCGTACACCCCGGGCGGACGACGAGGTGGAGTGGGACCCCGGACGGCAGTACGTCGACGCGGCGGGGCTCGCCGGCTGTGACGCCGTGGTGAACCTGGCGGGAGCCGGCATCGGCGACCGCCGCTGGAGCGACGAGTACAAGCGGACGATCCGGGACAGCCGGGTCCTCGGCACCGCCACGCTCGCGGAGGCCGTCGCGACCCTGGACCGGCCGCCGCGGGTCTTCCTCAACGGCAGCGCCCTGGGCTTCTACGGGGACACCGGCGAGCGGGCCGTGGACGAGGACTCACCCCCCGGGGACGGGTTCCTGCCTTCGGTGTGCGCGGAGTGGGAGGAGGCGGCGGCTCCCGCGCAGGAGGCCGGCGTACGGACCGTCTTCGCGCGGACCGGACTGGTGGTGGCCGCGAAGGGCGGCGCCTGGGGGCGGCTCTTCCCGCTGTTCAAGGCGGGACTCGGCGGCCGGATGGGCGACGGACGGCAGTACTGGAGCTACATCGCGCTGCACGACCACGTGGCCGCGCTGCGGCACCTGCTCGATTCCGGGTCACTGTCCGGGCCCTTCAACCTGACGGCCCCGGAACCGCTCACCAACCGCGAGATCACGGCGGCCATGGGGCGCGTCCTGCACCGGCCCACCCTCTTCGCGGTGCCCGCGCCCGTGCTGCGGGCCGTGCTCGGCGAGATGGCGCAGGAGGTGCTGGGCAGCCAGCGCGTGCTGCCCAGCCGGCTGCTGGAGTCGGGCTTCGCCTTCGCGTTCCCCGGCATCGAGGACGCGGTCCGGGCGGCCGGGGCGTAGGCGCCGGCGCCGCTCCCCTCCCTGGCCGGGCAGGTGGCCCGGGCATACGCCCCGGGCCGGCCGCCCCGACCGCATGCGACCGGCGTGCGACCGTGCCCGGTCCGCGCGCGACTTCCCCCGACCGGCCCCGGCCCTACCCTCGGCCCGAACTCGGTTGTTCCGGAAGCCCGTTGGGGGCATGACGTCCCCAACAGTCGCGCGACCTCGAGGAGGGGCACGTGCATGAGCCCGCGTATCAGGCGGATGTCGTCGTGGTGGGGGCCGGGGTCGCGGGACTCGCGGCCGCCCACCGGCTGAACAGCGCAGGTGTGACGGCCGTCGTCCTGGAGACCGCCCCGCACGTGGGTGGCCGTATGACGACCGAGAAGGTCGACGGCTTCCGTCTCGACCGGATCGGCCGGCTCCTCTTCACGTCGTATCCCGAACTGCGGCTGACCCCCGGGCTGGACGCCCTCACCCTGCGCCCGTTCGCCCCCGGGGTCCTCGTCCACGCCGAGGGGCGGGTGCACCGGGCGGGTGAGCCCGCGAGCGCCGGGGGCACAAGGGGCGCACTCGATGCGGCACGCGCCTTCATGAGCCCCCCTCGACGGGCCCGGCCGTGGGCCACGCCCGTCGCCCCGCCCGTGTCACGGGCGTTTCCCCCGCTCGGGGGCGCACTCGACCAGGCCCGGCTGGCCGCGGCCCTCGGCCGGATCGCGACGGTGCCCGTGGAGCGGCTGCTGGCCCGGGCCGAGCGGCCCGCCGGGCGGGCGCTCGCGGCTCGCGGCATGCCGGCCCGTACGGTCGAGGGCTTCCTGCGGCCTCTCCTGGCGGCGCTGCTCTGCGACCCGGAGCTCACGACGTCCAGCCGGTGCGCCGACCTCGCGCTCCGGGCCTTCGCCACGGGGCGGCTGTGCGTCCCCGAGGGCGGCGCGGACACCCTGCCGGAGCTGCTCGCGGGTGCGCTGCCACCGGGGACGGTCCGTACCGGGGTGCGGGTCACCTCCGTGTCGACCACGTCCGTGACGACGGCCGAACACGGTGAACTGCGGTGCCGGGCCGTCCTGGTGGCGACGGGGGCCCGCGCCGCCGCCGGGCTGCTGCCGGGCCTGCGGCTGCCGCCGTGCCATCCGGTGACGGTGGTGCACCACACGGCGGACGAGCCGCCGCTGACGGAGGCGGCGCTGCTCCTGGACGCGGACCGGCGGGGCCCGGTGGCCCACACCGCGGTCATCAGCCAGGTCGACCCGTCCCGCGCCCCCGCGGGCCGCGCTCTGATCTCCTCGACGATCCTGGGCGCACCGCCCGCGGACACGGACCGGGCGGTACGCGCGCAGCTGGCCGTCCTCTACGGCACCGCCACGCACCGCTGGGAGCTGCTCGCGGTCCACCACACGCCCGACGCCGTCCCGGCGATGGTGCCACCGCACGACCTGCGGCGCCCGGTCCGGCTGCTGGCGGGCCTGTACGTGTGCGGCGACCACCGGGACACCAGCACGGTTCAGGGCGCCCTGCACTCGGGCCACCGGGCGGCCACGGCCCTCCTGACGGACCTCGGCCTCACCGCACCGCCCAGGGCGACCCCGTTACCGACCCCCACGGCCGCGTAACCCCCGGGAACCGGGGTGGAGGTCCCGACGCGGGGCAGGACCTCCACCCCCTCACACCCCGGCGAACAACGTCTTTCTTCACGCGAAACCGCGCCCGCTCCTTCCAGGGCAGGGGCCCGCGACCGCGCCCCTCAGGGGCGCGGGGAACTGCGCGACAAGCCACGACGGCGCCGCACCCGAACGCGAGACCTCCTCGCCCGGCGCTCAGCCGAGTGCCGCGACCCTGTCGCGATACCCCCGCACCGGCGCCGCGTCCCGATACGGCTCCAGCCGCCGCTCGAAGTCGCGCACATACTCCAGCGCCCGCACCGACCGCATCTCCGCCGCCTGCGCCGCCGCCTCCGCCCCCAGCTGGCACGCCTGGTCGAGCTCGCCGAGACCGAGCCGGGCCGAGGCGAGGACGACCCGGCAGAACAGCCGGCTGCGCGCGTACCCGGGCGCACGCAGCTGCAGCGAGCGCTCGGCGTGCTGCGCGGCCGCCCGGTACTGCTGCAGATCCCGGTGGCAGTGCCCGAACTCGTCCGCGAGCTGCGCCTCGTCGAAGAACCGCGCCCAGTACGGGACCTCGTCCCCCGGCCGGGCGGTCTCCAGGGACCGCTCGGCCCGCACCAGCGAGGCCGTGGCCGCGCGCACCTCGCCGAGCACCCCGTGGCCGCGTGCCTCGACGGCGTACAGCAGCGCCTGGACGACGGGCGGCGCGGAGGACCCCACCCCCTGCTGGGCGACCCGGGCCAGCTGCACCGCCTCCCGGCCGTGCCCGAGGTAGACGGCCTGCCGGCTCATCGTCACGAGCACGTAGGAGCCGTACGCCCGGTCGGCCGCCGCCTGCGACAGCCGCAGCGCCTGCACGAAGTACCGCTGCGCCAGTCCGTGCGCGGCGATGTCGTACGAGGTCCAGCCGGCGAGCCGGGTCAGGTCGGACGCCGCGGCGAACAGGCGGCGCCCCGTCTGCTCGCCGTACGTGCCGCGCAGCATCGGTTCCAGCTCGTGTTCCAGGTACCGCACGAGGGCCTGCCGGGCATGCCCTCCGCCGTACGTGTTGTCGAGCGTGCGGAAGAGTTCGCCGACCGAGCGCAGGGCGGCGATGTCGCCCGCAGTCACCCGCTGTCCGGGACCGCGCTCGGCGGCCGCGCGCTGTCTGGACGGCTGCCTCCCCTGCTCGGGCACGGCAGGGAGCCGTACGGGGGCCGGACGGCCCTGTACGGGGATGCGCGCGGTACCGGGGTCGCCGCGGCCCACCCGGTCGTCGGCCCGGCCGATCAGCCAGTCCCGGCTGGGCACGACGAGCCCGGCCGGGGTGAACGCGATCTTGCGCAGCTCGGCGTGGCTTCCCGAGTCCTTGCGCCACAGCCCGCCGACGATGTCGACGGCCTCCTCGGGTGTGGCGGCGAACTCGAGGCCCGCGTACACGGGCGCGCAGGCGTCGAGTCCGAGGTCCTGTGCGCTGAGCCGGCGGCCGAGGCGGCGGGTGAACACCTCGGCGATCAGGGCGGGGGTGGTGCCCCGTGGCTGCTGCCCACGCAGCCAGCGGGTCACTGATGTCTTGTCGTATCTCAGATCGAGACCGTGTTCGAGGCCGAGCTGGTCCACTCGTCGGGCGAGCCCCGCGTTGGAGAACCCCGCTTCTGCGATAAGTGCGGCGAGCTGACGGTTGGGGGTGCGCTGCGCGGGTCGTTCCGTCATCTGCGGTGCGAACTCCTGCCTTCCGGGCTGGGGGCCTGTACGGGCAGGCCCGGGCGAGGGTCGGCCGCCATGCGATGAGCAGCCCTGATTAGCCTCGTGAACGGCGCGAATGTAGCGGTCCGTAAGCACCCGATCGCACACTTCGACGCGCATTCATCCGATCGTGTGAGGATTGCCCCCAGGGCTGACGCACGCCGGGCGGACGTACAGTTGCTTGGGGCAGTTATGAGCCTTACCAGGGCCCGTCATGGCCTTACATCTCTTGCAGGGAGGCGCTTGCCGTGAGTGAGCTGCGGTTCGTCCGCATGGGTTTCGGTGCGGAAGCCGTCGAGTACCAGCAAGCCTGGGACGAGCAGCGCCGCGTCCACACGGCCCGCTTCCAGGACGAGATCCCCGACACCTGTCTGCTCCTCGAACACCCTCCGGTCTACACGGCCGGCCGGCGCACGGCGGACAGTGAGCGGCCCCTCGACGGCACGCCCGTCGTGGACGTGGACCGGGGCGGGAAGATCACCTGGCACGGTCCGGGGCAGCTGGTCGGCTACCCGATCCAGAAGCTCCCGCGCCCGGTGGACGTCGTCGCCCATCTGCGGCGGCTGGAGGACGCGATGATCCGCGTCTGCGCGGAGTTCGGCGTGGAGACCAGCCGGGTGGAGGGGCGGGCCGGCGTCTGGGTCCTCGGCGACCCGGTGGACCGGCGGCCGTCCCTCGGCGGGCTGTCCCTCGACTTCGACCCCCGGCTGGCCGACGAGGAGTTCGACCCGCGGCTGAACGGGCCCGAGTACGCGCCCTCCAACGCCGGGCAGCGGCGCGAGGACCGCAAGATCTGTGCCATGGGGATCCGGGTGGCCAAGGGCGTGACGATGCACGGGTTCGCGCTGAACGTGAACCCGGACACGTCGAGCTTCGACAAGATCATCCCTTGTGGGATCCGGGACGCGGGGGTCACGTCGCTCGCGCACGAGCTGGGGCGTGACGTCACGATCGCGGAGGTGCTGCCCGTGGCCGAGCGGCACTTGGCGGACGTCCTCGGCAACGCGGAACTCCGGCCGCGGGCCGTCGCCGTGTAGGAACGTTTTCCGCCCCCGCCGCCCCTTCCCGTCCCGACCCTGGGGGCTGCGCCCCCAGACCCCCTGTCGCGCTGCGCGCTCGTCCTCAAACGCCGGACGGGCTGGATCTTCCAGCCCGTCCGGCGTTTGAGGACCGGGGGTTCGGGGGCTAACCCCCGAGTCAGTGACGGGAATGGGTAGGGGCGGCTGGGGCGAAAGAAGACCCCCGGGAATGCACCCCCGTTCCCGAAGGTTGCCCACCTCGGGGGCCGAGAACCGCACGGGCGTACCCTGGTGTACGCCGAAGAATCGAAGCTACAGGGAGCCGATGTGTCCGCAGTCGCACCCGACGGACGCAAGATGCTGCGCCTGGAGGTCCGGAACGCCCAGACCCCCATCGAGCGCAAGCCCGAGTGGATCAAGACCCGGGCGAAAATGGGCCCCGAGTACACGAAGATGCAGAACCTCGTGAAGAGCGAGGGCCTGCACACGGTCTGCCAGGAGGCGGGCTGTCCCAACATCTACGAGTGCTGGGAGGACCGCGAGGCCACGTTCCTCATCGGCGGCGACCAGTGCACGAGGCGTTGCGACTTCTGCCAGATCGACACCGGCAAGCCCGAGGCGCTGGACCGCGACGAGCCCCGCCGCGTGGGCGAGTCCGTGGTCACCATGGACCTGAACTACGCGACGATCACCGGCGTCGCCCGCGACGACCTGGCGGACGGCGGCGCCTGGCTGTACGCGGAGACGGTCCGCCAGATCCACCGGCAGACCGCGGACCGCGCCGAGGGCCGGACCAAGGTCGAGCTGCTGGCCCCGGACTTCAACGCCGAGCCGGCCCAGCTCGCCGAGGTCTTCTCCTCCCGCCCGGAGGTCTTCGCGCACAACGTGGAGACGGTCCCCCGCATCTTCAAGCGCATCCGCCCGGGCTTCCGCTACGAGCGCTCGCTGAAGGTCATCACGGAGGCCCGCGACTACGGTCTGGTCACGAAGTCGAACCTGATCCTCGGCATGGGCGAGACCCGCGAAGAGGTCAGCGAGGCCCTGCGCCAGCTCCACGAGGCGGGCTGCGAGCTGGTCACCATCACGCAGTACCTGCGCCCGTCCGTACGCCACCACCCCGTGGAGCGCTGGGTGAAGCCGCACGAGTTCGTGGAGCTGAAGGACGAGGCCGAGCAGATCGGCTTCTCCGGGGTCATGTCGGGCCCGCTGGTCCGCTCCTCGTACCGGGCCGGACGCCTGTACCAGATGGCCGTGGAGAAGCGCGGTTCGTACGTCGCCTCGCAGGCCGTCTGACACGGTCGCCGGGCGCGCACCGGGTGCCCCTCGCCGCCGTTCCGGTTGGCACTCGGTGCCGCCCCGGCGTGTGAACCTCCGCACAAGAAGCTACTGACGGGTAATGGCCGGTACGACACGGTCCCGACCGTCCTCGCAGATGAGGGCCATCTCGGGGCCGTGTCGGGGTTTCGGCCCTGCACAGCAAGGCTTCACCGGCGTTTGACCGGTCGGTCACGCCCTGGTAACACCATTCAGTGACCCTGGTTCTACACCCCGTAGACCCCTAGCCAGAGCCGCCGTCCCGAGGGGGGACTCCCATCATGCAGGCCGCGCCCGTACGCGCCACAGCGATTCCGTCGTTCACCGATGCACTCCGTGCCGTCGAGTCCCTGCTGCTGAGCAGTGGCCAGCGCACCGCCCGGCGCAACGCCTGGACCTCCGTCCTGGAGGACCGCCGCCGCGCCAAGGACCGGGTCGAGGCGCAGCGCGTCCTGGAGCAGTCCTTCCTCGCACACCACTGAGCCCGGCACCGCCGTCGTCGCCGCTTCCCCCGACCCGTAGACTTCTGAGCATGGCGAGGAAGGAACCCGCAGCGGACGCTGCGAACCCCGGGCGGCTCAAGCAGATCGCCCTGACTTACAAGATGACCCGCAAGGCCGACAAAAAGATCGGTCTTGTACTCGCGGCTGTCGGAATCGTCACCCTTGGTGTCTTCCTCGCGATCGGCTTCTGGATCGGTCACCCGATCTATCTCGGCATTCTCGGCCTCCTGCTCGCCTTCCTCGCGTCGGCGATCGTCTTCGGGCGCCGGGCCGAGCGGGCGGCCTTCGGGCAGATGGAGGGCCAGCCGGGCGCGGCGGCGGCGGTGCTCGACAACGTCGGGCGCGGCTGGACGACGACCCCGGCCGTGGCGATGAACCGCAGCCAGGACGTGGTCCACCGGGCCGTCGGCAAGGCCGGCATCGTGCTGGTGGCCGAGGGCAACCCGAACCGGGTGAAGAGCCTGCTGGCCGCCGAGAAGAAGAAGATGGCCCGCATCGTCGCGGACGTGCCGGTGCACGACATCCTCGTCGGCACGGGTGAGGGCCAGGTCGAGCTGAAGAAGCTCCGCACGACGATGGTGAAGCTCCCGAGGGTGCTGACCGGCCCGCAGGTCACCGCGACCAACGACCGGCTGCGCGCCCTCGGCGACCTGATGAGCAACATGCCGCTCCCGAAGGGCCCGATGCCCAAGGGCATGCGGATGCCGCGCGGCGGAAAGATGCGCTGACGCCGCCCCCGGGCTGAACTGGAACGGGGCGTCCCGGAATCACCGACGGTTCCGGGGCGCCCCGTCCTCATGTCCGCACCCGCCCCCGTGCCCGCACCCGCCCTTACGTCAGAACCCGACGCCCGGCACCCGAACGGCCCTGCTCCCGGTGCCCCACGCCCGCGCGCGGGTATACGGCGGCGGCGGTCTGCGGTCGGCGGACCGGTCAGATCCTGACCTCGGCCGTGCGGGCCAGGCGGTCGTGCAGCCCGCGTCCGTCGCGGTCCCAGATCAGGGCCGGCAGGGCGAGGCACAGCAGGACCGTACGCAGCAGGGCGCGCAGGGGGTTGACCGTGCCGGTGTCCAGGGCGAGGACCCGCAGGCCGAACAGCCGCTTGCCCGGGGTGAAGCCGATCGTGCCGACGGTCAGGACGCTCACGACGAAGAAGATGAGCAGGGCCCAGTTCCCGGTCGCCTGGCCGTAGCCGTCGGTGATCAGGCCGTATGCGATCAAGGTGCACAGGCCCCAGTCGACGACGAGGGCGCCCAGGCGCCTGCCGGGGCGCGCGATCGAGCCGGGGCCCGACTCGGGCAGGCCCAGCTGTTCCCCGCGGTATCCGAAGTCGGCACCGGCGTCCTCCGCGGCCGCGCGGGGTCCGGAGAGCCACGATCCGATTGCTTGCCTGTTGTCCACCCGTCCACGGTACTGCGGCCGTTTTGGCATGCGGACGGTCGGGGTACACCGGACCTCGTCCGGTTAACTTGGGCGAAACAAATGGGTCACGCTGGAGAAATCACCCGTCCTTAAGGTCGGGCTCAGCGTGTGCCACCGCACTGGCTGCACGAACGAACTACCACCCCGGTCCGAAGTGGGCGGGAGTAGGAGGAGCTGGATGTTCCAGAACGCCGACGAGGCCAAGAAGTTCATCGCGGACGAGGACGTCAAGTTCGTCGACGTCCGCTTCTGCGACCTTCCGGGGGTGATGCAGCACTTCACGATCCCGGCGGAGTCCTTCGACCCGGCCGAGGAGCTGGCGTTCGACGGGTCCTCGATCCGCGGCTTCCAGGCCATCCACGAGTCCGACATGGCGCTCCGCGCCGACCTGTCCACCGCGCGCGTCGACCCCTTCCGCCGCGACAAGACGGTCAACATCAACTTCTTCATCCACGACCCGATCACGGGCGAGCAGTACTCCCGCGACCCGCGCAACGTGGCCAAGAAGGCCGAGGCGTACCTCGCGTCGACCGGTATCGCCGACACCGCGTTCTTCGGCCCCGAGGCCGAGTTCTACGTGTTCGACAGCGTGCGCTTCGACACGAAGTCGAACGAGGCGTTCTACCACATCGACTCCGAGGCCGGCGCCTGGAACACCGGCGCCGTCGAGGACAACCGCGGTTACAAGGTCCGCTACAAGGGCGGGTACTTCCCGACCCCGCCGGTCGACCACTTCGCCGACCTGCGGGCCGAGATCTCCCTGGAGCTGGCCAAGTCCGGTCTCCAGGTCGAGCGCCAGCACCACGAGGTGGGCACCGCCGGCCAGGCCGAGATCAACTACAAGTTCAACACGCTGCTCGCCGCGGCCGACGACCTCCAGCTCTTCAAGTACATCGTGAAGAACGTGGCCTGGCGGAACGGCAAGACCGCGACCTTCATGCCGAAGCCGATCTTCGGTGACAACGGCTCGGGCATGCACATCCACTCGTCACTCTGGGCCAACGGCGACCCGCTGTTCTACGACGAGGCCGGTTACGCGGGCCTGTCGGACACCGCCCGCTTCTACATCGGCGGCATCCTCAAGCACGCCCCGTCGCTGCTGGCCTTCACCAACCCGACGGTGAACTCCTACCACCGCCTGGTCCCCGGCTTCGAGGCCCCGGTCAACCTGGTGTACTCGCAGCGCAACCGCTCCGCGGCCATGCGTATCCCGATCACCGGGTCGAACCCGAAGGCCAAGCGTGTCGAGTTCCGCGCGCCCGACTCCTCCGGCAACCCGTACCTCGCCTTCTCGGCGCTGCTGCTGGCGGGCCTCGACGGCATCAAGAACAAGATCGAGCCGGCCGAGCCGATCGACAAGGACCTCTACGAGCTGGCTCCCGAGGAGCACGCGGGCGTCGCGCAGGTCCCGACCTCGCTCCCGGCCGTCCTCGACCGCCTGGAGGCCGACCACGAGTTCCTCCTCGCGGGCGACGTGTTCACGTCCGACCTGATCGAGACGTGGATCGACTACAAGCGCACGAACGAGATCGCGCCGCTGCAGCTGCGTCCGCACCCGCACGAGTTCGAGCTCTACTACGACGTGTGATGTCGCCCCGGGTCAGAGCGGCTGGTGCGCTCTCCTGGGCCGTCTGTGGGGCCGTGGGGGGGGGGCCCCCCCCCCCCCCCGGGGCCGGCGCGCCCCCCCCCGCCCCCCCCCGGGGGTGGTGGGGTGGGGGGGGGGCCGCGGGACAACCCCCCCCCCGGGGGGC
>NZ_JBIAQL010000001.1:594807-882305 GCF_042889045.1 Streptomyces sp. NPDC002701 | reverse complement strand
CCCCACCTTTCTCAACAAAAAACCCACTGTTTTTGGCCCCCCGGCCCCCCGGGGGGGGCCCCCCCCGGGGGGCGGGGGGGGGGGCGCGGCCCCCGGCCCCCCCCCCGGGGGGGGCCCCGGCCCGACGGCCTTTTGCCCCACGGGTCGTGTCCGTAGGGAGGGTGCGCGGCCCGTTCACGGACACCCGCTGTCGTCACCCTCCGCGCGAGTGCCCCACGGGGGCGGTCTCACTTCCGGTTGTTCCAGGGGCGTTCGCGGCGGTAGCGGCGCTCCCACCTGGCCATCTGGTCCCGGCGCTGACGGTACGCGCGGTAGCTGGTGTCGACGCGTCCCGAGCCGCCCGAGCCGCCGCCCGAACCGCCCGCGACCCCGCCGGACGGTCCCGCGGCCCCACGGGTCGGCGACGAACCGGTGGACCCCTGGTCGGGTCGGACGTACCGCACGTACAGATAGAGCAGGCCGGCCGCGGCGAGCCAGTAGACGGGTCTGTCGAAACCGAGGGCGATCAGGGCGAGGATCGCCGAAATGATCAAGGTACCCATGGCGGGTCTCCTTGTGCGTGAGTGGTGGCACCTCGAGGTGCCCGACGCGGTGGCGGGCTGCGCCGGTCCGTCGGTGACGTCGAGAGTAGCCCTCAGGATGCCGGGCGCCACCTGTCCGACGGAAACGAATAACGCCCGCATCCGCTTACAGGCAGTCACAAATAGCCCTCCGGTCAAGTGAAATCGTCACAGAGGAGAGCAATGCGGTACATCGGGCCGGCCGAGCGGCTGCACGCCGAAGGGCCGCCCGCGGGACGGGCGGCCCTTCGGGTGTGGGCTCAGCGGGCGTACCGCATCAGGGCCCGGACCATGTGGCAGGTCGTGTCCGACGGGGGGTGTACGCCTATGAGTTCGGCCGTGCTGCGGATCTTCTCGTTGCGCGCCTGGCTGGGTACGTAGACACCGGAGTCGAGGAGGGCGATGGCGAGCCGCATCGCCTTGAGGCGGCGGTTGTGCGTGACGTACCACTCGCGGGGGCGCCCCGCCGGCAGCGGACGCTTCTCCACGGGCTGGTACGGCAGGTCGAGCACGACCGCCCTCTTGGACGTGGACTGGGTGGGCAGCGGAAACAGTGCGGCAGCGGGCACAGGCATCCTCCTGTCGCGGTCAGGGCACCGGCCGGCGTCTCCGGCGGGACCCTCGAACACTGCTTCTATTCTACCGCCGCCCACTGACAATCGCCCCTGGCCAGAGGGCCTTTGAGGGTGCCGTGACAGGTGAGTGGCACGGGTTTGTTCGTACGGTGGGCGGCCCGCGCGTCGCCGCCGGACCCGACTTCAGTGTGATCCACGTTACTCGGGTGACTTGAGTCAACGGGTGAGCAAGTCCGTTCGGTATCTCGTACATAACGGCGGACGGCCGCCGCCAGGGGCGGCCGGGGAACAGGAGCCGTTCATGTCGCGCAGAAGAACTCTCGGCCCGAAGAAGAAGATCGCTCTGCTCGTGAGCGCCGCCGCGGTGGCCGGCGGCGGGGCCTTCGCCCTGGCCGCCACGTCGAACGCGGCGTCCACCTCGCCCGCGACGCAGAACGCGCAGTCCTCGGTGGTCTGTTCCGGGCTGGCCACGGCGCTCGGCAACAACGAGAAGTTCATCGAGGGGCAGCGCACCAGCCCCGACGCCCAGTCCGAGGCGCGGATCGCCAACCGTGAGGCGGTCATCGCGCAGATCAAGGTGCAGCAGGAGGCGTCCGGTTGCACGGTCGGCGAGTCCGACGCCAATGTGGGCGAAGGCGCCGGTGCGGGCGCGGGTGCAGGCGCGGGAGCGGGTGCGGGCACTGAGCCGCCCGCCGCGTCCGCGCCCGCCGAGCAGCCCTCGCAGGAGGCGTCCGCACCCCCCGCCGGAGGCGGTGGCGCCGCCGCCGGCCAGCAGGTCTGCAACGGGTCCACGGTCACCCTGTCCGGTGAGGCGGGCGCACCGGCCGCGTCCAGCAACCAGTTCCCCGCCGGTACGAAGCTCAAGGTCACGAACCTGGACAACAACAAGTCCACGACCGTCGAGGTCACTTCGGTCTCCGGCAGCTGCGCGCTCCTGAACAACGCCGCGTTCGAGCAGGTCCGCGAGCCCGGCAAGTTCCTGATCCGCAGGGCCCTCATCGAGAAGGTGGGCTGACCGGGGGCTGACCGGGGCCGAGGAGACACGCGTGGGTGACGGCCCTGGCCGCCACCCACGCGACACCCCTCGCGCATGCGCTCTCAGCGGGTGACCCGCAGCACAGAGGCACCGGGTAACACGGGGTTCACGTCGGAGCAATGATCGGGAAACCGCCCGTTGACAGGCTTCGGGCATCCTCCGCGGCGCCCCAGTGCCGCAGCGCCGCAGCACCCGCACTGCGCTTTGAGACCCACCCCGAAGGATGTGGCCCCGTGACCTTCAAGGCTGAGTACATCTGGATCGACGGCACCGAGCCGACGGCCAAGCTCCGTTCGAAGACGAAGATCCTGGCGGACTCCCAGAAGCCGGCCGCGGGTGTGGAGCTGCCGATCTGGGGGTTCGACGGGTCCTCCACGAACCAGGCCGAGGGCCACGCCTCGGACCGCGTGCTCAAGCCGGTCGCGACCTTTCCGGACCCGATCCGCGGCGGTGACGACGTCCTCGTCCTGTGCGAGGTCCTCGACATCGACATGACGCCGCACGAGTCCAACACCCGTGCCGCGCTCAGCGAGGTCGCGGAGAGGTTCGGGGCGCAGGAGCCGGTCTTCGGCATCGAGCAGGAGTACACCTTCTTCGACGGTGAGCGTCCGCTCGGCTTCCCCGTGGGCGGCTTCCCTGCCCCGCAGGGCGGCTACTACTGCGGTGTCGGCGCCGACGAGATCTTCGGCCGTGACATCGTCGAGGCGCACCTCGACAACTGCCTCAAGGCCGGCCTCGTCATCTCCGGCATCAACGCCGAGGTCATGCCCGGGCAGTGGGAGTTCCAGGTCGGGCCGGTCTCCCCGCTGGAGGTCTCCGACCACCTGTGGGTGGCCCGCTGGCTGCTGTACCGCACCGCTGAGGACTTCGGCGTCTCGGCGACGCTGGACCCGAAGCCGGTGAAGGGCGACTGGAACGGGGCGGGCGCGCACACCAACTTCTCCACGAAGGCGATGCGCGAGGGGTACGACGCGATCATCACGGCGTGCGAGTCGCTGGGCGAGGGGTCCAAGCCGCTCGACCACGTCAAGAACTACGGCGCGGGCATCGACGACCGGCTCACGGGGCTGCACGAGACCGCGCCGTGGAACGAGTACTCGTACGGGGTGTCCGACCGGGGGGCCTCGGTGCGGATCCCCTGGCAGGTGGAGAAGGACGGCAAGGGGTACATCGAGGACCGGCGGCCGAACGCCAACGTCGACCCGTACGTGGTGACGCGGCTGATCGTCGACACGTGTTGCTCCGCGTTGGAGAAGGCTGGGCAGGTCTGAGCTCGGTTGTTCTTGAAGGGGCGCCCACCGCTCGGTGGGCGCCCCTTCGCCTGTGCCCAAGGGTGGGGTGGCATTCAGGGACGGGGGGACATGAGGTGCATGGACGCGTGCGGGTCGGTGAGGGCTTGTCGCGCCGTTCCCCGCGCCCCTCTAGAGGTGCCTGCGTGTCCGGAGCTTGAGAGGAGGCTGCTCTGGAGGGGGTGGGTCTGCTTCAATGGGGGCATGGTCGGCTTTCAGGAGTGCCTCGCTACGGGTCGTCACGACCTCGAGCCCTTCTGGCCTTCCCGTCAGCACCATGACTTCGACCGGGTGTGTTGTCGCGCGACGAACGCGCCGGCCCTCTAAAGCCGTATCCCGGCCTTCGGCCAGCGCGCACGGCGTACGTCATCCGACGACCTCTCGCGCGAAAAGAGCTGACCCATGGCGAACACCCGCCCCTTCTCCTCCGTGGCCACCGCCTCCTCCCCCACCCCGTCCACCGGCCCGGCACGCCATCGGCTGCGCGCCGTCGACCGGGACGAGGTGGCCGACGTCACCGGCCTCTTCCCGCCGGGCGCCACCTGGCTGCCCGCTCCCCCGCACGCCCTGCCCGTCCTGCCGGGCCGGCCGCCGATGATCGGGTACCTGGTCCTCGTACCGGCCGACCAGCCGTCCCTGCTGCCGGTCGCCGTACCGGAGACGGAGGAGGCGGCGCTTGAGGAGTCCGGCGAGACCGCCGACGACTTCCCCGTGCGGATCGACACCGTCCAGCGGACCGCCTCGGTCGACGGGCGGCCGCTCGACCTCACGTACCTGGAGTTCGAGCTGCTGGCGCACCTGGTGACGCATCCCCACCGGGTGCACACCCGCGACCAGTTGGTCACCACGGTGTGGGGCTACGGGCACGTGGGCGACGGCCGGACCGTGGACGTCCACATCGCCCGGCTGCGCCGCAAGCTCGGCGCCGAGCACCGGGACACCATCCGCACGGTGCGCCGCGTCGGCTACAAGTACACGCCGACGACCACCGGAAGCTGAGGCACCGACCGTTTGCCTGTGGGCAGAACCCCGTTCCGCCGCACGGCCGGGCGGGGCAGAGTCTGCGTCATGAGACTTCTGATGCTGGGCGGTACGGAGTTCGTGGGGCGCGCGGTCGTGGAGGCGGCGCTCGGCCTCGGCTGGGACGTGACCGTCTTCCACCGCGGCCGGCACGCCCCGCCCGCGGGCGTGCGCTCCCTGCACGGCGACCGCACGGCGGCCGACGGGCTCACGGCCCTCGCCGAGGGCGAGTGGGACGTCGTGGTCGACACCTGGTCGGCCGCCCCGAGCGCCGTGCGGGACACCGCCCGGCTGCTGAAGGACCGTGTCCGGCGGTACGTGTACGTGTCGAGCTGCTCCGTGTACGCGTGGCCGCAGCCGGCCGGTCACGACGAGGCCGGCCCCGTGGTGGAGGGCGCCTCCCCCGACGCCGGACAGACCGACTACGCACGCGACAAGCGCGGCGGCGAGCTGGCCGTGCTCGACTCCTTCGGCGAGGAGCGGGCGCTCCTGGTGCGGGCGGGCCTGATCCTCGGCCCGTACGAGAACATCGGGCGCCTGCCGTGGTGGCTCACCCGGGCGGCCCGCGGCGGTCCCGTGCTCGCGCCGGGCCCCCGTGACCTCCCGCTCCAGTACATCGACGTCCGCGACCTCGCCGAGTGGGTCCTCGGGGCGGTTCAGGGCGGGGCGAGCGGGGCGTACAACCTCGTCAGCCCGTCGGGCCACGCGACCACAGGGACGCTGCTCGACGCGTGCGCGCGGGTCACCGGCGGACGGGCCGAGCTGCGGTGGACCGAGCCGGAGGTGATCCTCGCGGCCGGTGTCGAACCCTGGACGCAGCTGCCCGGGTGGGTGCCGCCGGACTCGGAGCTGCACGACATGATGCACGGCGCCGACGTGTCGAAGGCGGTACGGGACGGGCTGCAGTGCCGCCCCGTCTCCGAGACGGTGGCCGACACCTGGAGCTGGCTCCAGGACATCGGCGGCAGCGCCCCCCGCCGTCCCGACCGCCCCGATGTCGGGCTCGATCCCGCCGTGGAGGAGAAGATCCTGCGCGGCTGAACCGGGCCGGGGGCGGGGGGGGGGGGGGAAAACCCCCCCCCCCCCGGGGGGGGGGGGGGGGACCCCCCCCCCCCCCCCCCGGGGGGGTCCCCCCCCCCCCCCCCCTGACCGGGTGGCCCGGCCCCCTGACCTCCGCCTCGCGTTGGGCGAGACTGAGAGCATGGAGACCAACGGGGACAGCAGGAAAGCCGGCAGGATACGGACGGCCGCGCATGTGGGCATGCGAGCTCTGGTGCTGGTCGTCGTGGTGCCGGTGGGGTCGATCGTCCTCTTCGCGCTGTCCCTCGCGTCGATCGTGCTGGTGCCCCTGGGCATCGGCATCGTCACGACCCCCCTGGTGCTGGCCGCCGTACGCGGCTTCGCCGACTGGCGGCGCCTGATGGCGGCCCGGTGGGGCGGGGTACGGATCCCGCCCGCGTACCGGCCGGTCCCGGAGGGCGCCAACCCGTGGGCGCGGTGCTTCCACCTGCTCGGCGACCCGGCCGTCCGGCGGGATCTGCTGTGGCTGCCGGTCGACATGACCGCGGGTTTCGTCACCGCGCTGCTGCCCGCCGCGCTGCTCCTCTACCCCTTCGAGGGGTTCGCCCTCGCCGCCGGCCTGTGGCGGGCCTTCACCGACGGCACGGAGGTCGGCTGGTGGTACGGGTTCGTGCCGATCGACGGACAGAGCAGCGCCCTCGCCGCGGGGGCCCTGGGTGCGGCCCTGTTCGTCGTCGGCGTCTTCACGGCCCCCTCCCTGCTGCGCCTCCACTTCCTGCTGACCCGTTCCGTCCTGGCGTCCGGACAGGGTGAACTCGCGGAGCGGGTCCGGGTGCTGACCGAGACGCGGCGCGACGCCGTCGACACCTCCGCGGCCGAACTGCGCCGCATCGAGCGGGACCTGCACGACGGGGCCCAGGCACGGCTGGTCGCCATGGGCATGGACCTCGGCACGATCGAGGCGCTGATCGAGAAGGACCCCGCGAAGGCCAGGCAGCTGATCGTTCAGGCCCGCCGGTCCTCCGCCGACGCGCTCACCGAACTGCGTGACCTGGTACGCGGCATCCATCCCCCCGTGCTCGCGGAGCGCGGACTCGGCGACGCCGTGAAGGCGCTGGCGCTGCGGATGCCGATCCCCGCGGAGATCGACGTGTCCCTGTCCGGCCGGCTCGGAGAGCCGGTGGAGGCCGCGGCGTACTTCGCCGTCAGCGAGGTGCTCACCAACGCGGTTAAGCACTCGGGCGCCCAGCGCATCTGGGTCGACATGCACATGCACCACATCCCGAAGCGCGGCGGTCTGCTGCGGATCACCGTCATCGACGACGGCCAGGGCGGCGCCACGATCGGCGCGGGTTCGGGGTTGTCGGGAGTCGAACGCCGACTCGGTACATTCGACGGCGTCCTGGCCGTCAACAGTCCGGTGGGCGGCCCCACCATGGTGAGCATGGAGATCCCTTGCGAGTTGTCCTAGCCGAAGACCTGTTCCTGCTGCGCGACGGCCTGGTCCGGATGCTGGAGGCGTTCGACTTCGAGATCGCCGCCGCCGTCGAGACGGGACCCGAACTGACCCGGGCGCTGGCCGAGTTGCAGCCGGACGTGGCGGTGGTCGACGTGCGGCTGCCGCCCTCTCACACGGACGAGGGGCTGCAGTGCGCGCTGGAGGCCCGCCGGGCCAGACCGGGGCTGCCGGTGCTCGTGCTGTCGCAGCACGTCGAGCAGCTGTACGCGCGTGAGCTGCTCGCCGACGGGGTCGGCGGCATCGGTTATCTGCTCAAGGACCGGGTGTTCGACGCCGAGCAGTTCATCGACGCGGTGCACCGGGTGGCGGCGGGCGGCACGGTGATGGATCCGCAGGTCATCCAGCAGTTGCTGTCGCGACGGCAGGCCGACGACCGGCCGCTGGGCCGGCTGACCCCGCGCGAGCAGGAGGTTTTGGAACTGATGGCGCAGGGCAGGTCGAATGCGGCGATCGCGGGCCAACTCGTGGTCACGGAGCGGGCGATCGCCAAGCACACGTCCAACATCTTCGCGAAGCTCAGTCTGGATGTCTCGGACGACGACAACCGTCGCGTCCTGGCTGTTCTCGCCTATTTGGACCAGGGCCGCTGAAAGGACGCAAAGGCGTTCCACGCCCATTGAACGATATTCAGTAATTCCTTCTCGGCCGCCGTTGTTTCAGGGGCTTCTGGGCCCCTTGCGCCGGGATTGCGTCACGGAACTCCGATGAATTCCTGAGGCTTCTGAACGCCTCAGGAACCTCCTCCGTATTGAGGGGAGCCGCTTCACCTCCTGTCGGGCGCCTCGATGCCCCCGCAAGGAAGCCAGAGGAGTTCCATGGGACGCACGAACCGAAAACGCCGCTCCACGCTCGCCAACCGGGCGATAGCCGCATCGGCGGCTCTCGCGCTGGGTGGCGGCGGTCTGCTTGCGGCCAACATCTACGCTTCCGCGGGCGAGAGCAAGAGCTCGACGCGGAACGCGCAGACGACCGCCGCTTCGGTGGCCACGATCAAATGCCCGGACGTCGGCCAGAAGCTGACCTCCGTGCCCAGGCGCGCTCGCGCCGGTGTCGACAAGGAGCTGGCCAAGCTCGACCAGCAGGTCACGGAGGCTTATAAGCGTCTTGCGGACACTCGCCAGGCCCAGGCGGGGGACCCCGGTTACGTCAACAACGCGATCCTCAGCCCGCTGAAGTCCAAGCGGGTGGCGACGATCGACCGCATCAGCAACACCATCAAGCGTGCGGGCGGCAAGGGTCCGAGGCGTCCCGGCAATCTCGCCGGATGCCAGGGCGTGCCGGCCAACCCGCCCGCCGGAGGCGGCCAGGGCAACAACGGTGGCAACGGCGGCCAGGCCCCCGGCAACAACGGTGGCCAGGGCGGCAACGGCGGTCAGGGCGGCGACGGCGGGAACGGCGGTCAGGCCGACAACGGGCCCGTGGCAGCCGACTTCCAGGACATCACCACCGTCCAGCCGAACGGCGGCCCCAAGGGCGTGGGCGCCAACGGGCTCCCGGCCAACGGGGACTCCGGCTCCACGGGCACCTTCACCACGGAGTGCGGCACCAACGAGAACGAGAACCGCAACTCCGACAACGTGATCGTCGCTCCCGGTGTCAGCAACGGCGCCCAGCACCAGCACGACTACGTCGGCAACCAGGACAACGACGCGTTCGCGAGCGACGAGGCCCTGGCGGCGGCGGACACCACCTGCCAGAACCAGGGTGACAAGTCCTCGTACTTCTGGCCGGTGCTGCGGGTGCAGGACGGCTCGGACGACGTCGACGCGAACGCCGCGGGTGGCGGCCAGGACGGCAACGTCGGCAAGATCCTCCAGGTCAGCGAGGCTCAGCTGAAGTTCGTCGGCAACAAGACGAGCGATGTCGTCGCGATGCCGACCGCGCTGCGCATCATCACCGGTGACGCCAAGTCCTTCGTGAACGGCCTGAACAACGCCAACACGAACTGGAGCTGCACCGGCTTCGAGGACCGGCAGCTGACGGACAAGTACCCGATCTGCCCCGAGGGCAGCTCCGTGGTGCGCACGTCCAACTTCCAGAGCTGCTGGGACGGCCAGAACATCGACAGCGCCAACCACCGCACGCACGTGGCCTTCGTCCAGCAGGACGGCACCTGCGCCAACGGTTTCCAGGCCATCCCGCAGCTGCAGGTCCGTCTCGTCTACGACGTCGACGCCCCGCAGATCCAGAACGGGCAGGTCCAGAATCCCTTCGCGGTGGACTCCTTCCCGGACCAGCTGCACAAGCCGATCACGGACCACAACGACTTCATCAACTTCTTCGACGAGAACACGATGAACGAGATGGTGGACTGCATCAACAGCGGTCAGGACTGCCAGTAGCACCCAGTAGGTGACAAGAAGCCGGCGGTGGGAATTCCCTCCGCCGGCTTCTTGCTGTCCGTCCGTCCCGCGCGGTCAGCCCGCGTGACCCCCGCCGCCGCTGTGCGTGCCGTTGTTGTGACTGCCGCCGGGGTTCATGTGCTCGGACCCTTCCTCCATGGTCCCGCCGAGCCGGCCGCGCAGCGCGCTGACCGTCTTCTTCTCGCCGACGGCGACCCACTTGCGGCCGACGAGGTAGTAGCCGCCGTAATCCTTCGCCCCGGTCAGCCACTCGGCCTGACCGCGGTCGGTGGCGAACGTCGCGAGGATGTACTTGCCGCCGGAGCTCTTGCAGATGGCCTGGCGGATGGTGTCCGCGTCCGTCTGCATGTCCGGGTCGCAGCCCGCCTCGCTGGCGATGTGCTCCAGACTCCCGGACGCGGTCGCGGGCACCTTCTCCCCGTCGTCCCCGGAGCCGCCGCAGCCGGTCACCGCCAGGAGTGCCACGACCGCCCCGGCCCTGCCGACCGCGAGCCTCTTGCCCGTCCAACTCATCACGTTCGTACCTCCGGGTCGATTCCGGCGCCATGACGCGCCGGCTCCGTGCGTACCGTCGAGCACCGACGGCCGTCCCCTGCGGACGGCCGGTCCCGGCCCACACCGCTGGAAGCCCTCGCGAGGGCCCCGCTCTTCGATACGGCTCCCGCGCGCTCCGTGCTCAACCGGCGACGGCACGGGTGACCGATTCCGTCATACAGGCACCACCGGTCCCCCCCCACAGTGACCTGCGCCACATGCGCGGCACCCGTACCGGTGCGGCTGTGCGAAGGTGGGCCCGTGACGACAGAAGACAGTGCAGCGGACTGGGAAGAGCGCCTGGCGGCCGCCTGGGCCGGCTTCGAGAGCGACCCGCGGACGGACGCGGCGGACTTCCGCGCGGTGATCGACGCGCTCGTCGCCGAGTTGCCGGACGACAGCCCGGCCGGCCCCTTCGAACGGGCCTGCGCCTGGGACTCGACGGGCCACTCGGACCGGGCCGTGCCGCTGTACCGGGAGGCCCTGGCGCGCGGCCTCGACGGCTACCGGGGCAGGCGCGCGAAGATCCAGTTGTCCAGCTCGCTGCGGAACATCGGACAGCCGGAGGAGGGCGTCAAGCTGCTCTCGCCCGAACTGGTGGCCCCTTCCGACGAGTTGGACGACGCCGTACGGGCCACTCTCGCGCTGTGCCTGGCGAGCCTCGGCCGCGAGCGTGAGGGGCTCTCGCTCGTGCTGGGCGCCCTCGCCCCTCATCTGCCGCGCTACCAGCGGTCCATGGCGAACTACGCCCGTCTGCTGGTGGAACCGGAGGCGTGAACTCCGGCCCTGAGCGAGGCAGTCCAGGTGACCATCCACCGATTCGCTCGTTCTGCTGAACGTGCAGTCACAGGATGTCGCCCCGCGCCCCCGCCCCGCATCAGCCGCCGCCCCCGGCCCGGCGGTCGACGTCGAGCAGGCCGAGGCCGCGCTCGTCGAGCACTACCCGCGGCTCGTCCGGCTCGCCTACCTGGTGCTGCCGCCGAGCCTCGGCCGCAACCGCCGGGTGCTCACCGCGCACGCGCTCGCCCAGCGCACCCTGCCCCGCGGCCGGTCCTCCGGCGACACCGCGATCGTCCCGGCCCAGCAGACCGCCGAGGGCCGCGACGGTGACCCCGGCTACGCGTACGTGCGCCTGCGCGTCCTGCGGACGGCGCTGCAGGCCGGCCGGCCCCTGACCTTCCGCGCCTGGCCCACCCGGGCCCAACTGCCGCCGCTGCTCCCCCAGGTGTGGGGCCTGCGGCTCTTTCCCCGCTCGGGCGGCGCCGACGAGCTCGCGCTGGACCAGCGGCTCTCGGCCCTGTCCGCCCCGGCCCGCGCCGCCTATGTCCTGCGCGGCCTGGAGGGGCTGGCCGACGCGGACGTACGCGAGGTGCTGGCCGCGGCCGGCGAGGAGGACCCGGCGGCCGCCCTGGCCGAGGCGGACCGGGTGAGCGGGGCGGACCCGGACGAAGCCGGGAAGCGGTACGGGCTGCTGGCCTCCCCCGAGTTCGACCCGTGCTCCCTGCACGCCCGGCCCACCGACCTGATGCGCCGCCGCCAGCACACGAAGGCGGCGATCGCCGCGGCCGTCGCGGTGACGGTGTGCGGGGCGCTCCTCGGCATGCCCGGTGACGGCTGGGGCCCCGACGGCGCGGCCGCTCCCCCGTACGCGCAGAACCCGGCGGCCCAGGCCGCTCTGGACCCCACCCGGCTGACGCTGGTACCGGCGGCGGCATGGGAGTCGTCGGCGCGCACCGACTTCTCCGTGTGGCCCGCGCGCGGCGCCCTCACCGGCGACAAGGGCCTGCTGCGCCGCGCGCTCGCGGTCTGGGCGCGGCCCGGCGAGTCCGTGCGGGTCTCGGCCACCCCGGGCACCCCTTCGGGCGCCCCGCCGGGGCCACCGCAACTGCTGTACGCGGGCGAGGTCGACCAGGGCCGGGTCGTGCTGTTCCACGACGGGCTGCGCGTCGTGCGGTACGCGGAGGCGAAGGACGGCAGCCGGGGCGCCGCCCTCGACTTCGCGCGGGTGGACGGTGCCACGGGGGCCGACGCCAGCGCCGTCGTCCTGGGACGGTCCGACGGCAACGTCCGTTACCTGGCGGCGCCGTGGGTGCGTACCGCCGCCGTGCGCGATCTGCTGAAGGCGGCCTCCGGCGCGGCCGGTGCGGCCGGCGCGACGCGGCTCGCGCTCTCGGCGGACGGGGTGAGCGAGCCGTTCGCCGGCCCGGCCCTGCAGAGCGGCGCGTGCCGCTCCTGGAACGTGCTGGAGCTGACGGACCGCACGGGCACCCGGCTGCTGGCCGATCTCGGGGAGCTGACGCCCGTCCGGCTCACCGCGGGCCGTCCCGGGCAGCCGCGCGACGCCTCGGCGGCGGACTGGGGGCCGCTCGCCTGCTCCCTGGCCGCGGTCCGCGGCCAGGGGGTGCGCACGGTGAACTCCTGGCAGTTCGCCCGCCAGTCCCTGCCCGACGCGAGCGGCACCGCCGACTGGCTGTGCACCCGCGCGGACACCTGGCGCGGCGGCGGCCCGCTGGTGCTCGCCCAGTTCCACGCGCCGGGGCAGCCGCAGGGCGCGGTCGCGGCGAAGGCGGAGAACGCGTCCGCGTGCGGCGCGAAGGACCCGCACGTCCTGGCGGGCGTGCTGTGGAAGTCCGCGGAGGACGGTTGGTACCTCCTCGCGGCGGGCGGCAGGGACACGGCGTCGATCCGGGCGACCGGCGGCGTCGACGGGGCCGCGGAGGGGAACCTCCTCGCCGTACGGACCGAACAGGGCGCGCGGGCGGGCCTGGAGGGGACCCTGGAGAGCGGCCGGGAGATCACCGGGCTGCGCTGAGACGGGCGTTCGAGGCGCGGGGCCGGTCGGTAGGGTGTTCGCATGACTACCGGGGTACGGCGCAGGATGGGTGTCGAGGAGCGGCGGCAGCAGCTGATCGGCGTCGCCCTGGACCTGTTCAGCCGGCGCTCGCCGGACGACGTGTCCATCGACGAGATAGCCTCCGCCGCGGGCATCTCGCGACCGCTGGTCTACCACTACTTCCCCGGCAAACTCAGCCTGTACGAGGCCGCGTTGAAGCGCGCCTCGGACGATCTGGCGGAACGTTTCGTTGAACCGCGCGAAGGGCCGCTCGGGGTGCGGCTGCTGCGGGTGATGCGGCGCTTCTTCGACTTCGTCGACGAGCACGGGCCCGGTTTCTCGGCGCTGATGCGCGGTGGTCCGGCGGTCGGCTCCACGACCACGAACGCCCTCGTCGACGGGGTGCGGCAGGCCGCTTACCTGCAGATCGTGTCCCATCTGCGGGTCGACCGGCCGCCCGCCCGGCTCGAACTGGTCGTCCGCTCGTGGATCTCCCTGGCCGAGGCGACCGCCCTGCTCTGGCTGGACGGCCGCCGCATCCCGCGCGCCGAGCTGGAGGTCCAACTGGTCCACGACTTCGCGGCACTGGCCGCGGTGAGCGCCGCCGCCGACCCCGAGACGGCCGCGCTCCTGCGCCGGGCCCTGGCCGGGGAGGACCCCGCGGACAGCCCGTTCACCGACCTGCTGAACCGCCTGACGGCGCTGGCCCCGTAGGGGACGCGGGGAGCGGCGCGGCCGGCCGCCGGACGTCAGTCCACGAACTTCTGGTACGACGCCTCCAGGTCGCGCACCTCCGCGGACGCGTGCAGCATCAGCCCCTCCACCGGCTTCACATGCGCCCGCACCAGCTCAAGGGCCCGCGAGGTCAGCGCCGACTTCACCTCGTCGGACCGGCCCGGGAGCAGCGCCAGCGAGACGTGCACCAGCGCGTGCCCCGTACCCTCCGCCCCCACCACGACGTCGTCGACGGCCCTGAACCGCGACTTGCACGCCTCGGGCTTCGCGGCAGCCGTCTCCACCACCATGGCGTGCAGCGCGACGGCGAACCCCTGTCGGTCGAACGTCCCGGCGAGCGGCGTGGAGTAGTCGACGGTGATCTGCGGCATGGGCACTCCTGTTCTGGGCGACGCCACCAACCCTAGGGCCTTTCAGAAGAAACGCCCTGGCCGTCGCCGGGCGACAGCCTCAGGGCTAGCAGCGCGATGTCGTCCTCCCGGTCGTGGCCGAAACAGTCCAGCAGCGTGTCGCAGAGGGCGTCGAGTCCGGGCAGGGCACCCGCGGAGGCCGCACGCAGATGCTCCATGGAGACCGCGAGGTCCGTACCGCGGGTCTCGATCAGACCGTCGGTGACCATGAGCAACCGGTCGCCGGGTTCGAGGAACAGCTCGGTCGGCGGCGGGTGGGGCAGCCCCACCCCGAGCAGCGGCCCGGCGGCCTTGGCGTAGTCGGCGGTGCCGTCCCGGATGATCAGCGGCGGGATGTGGCCCGCGTTCGCGATGCGCGTGCGGCCGGTGGCGGGATCGATCAGGACCAGGCAGACGGTGGCGGTGATCGCGGGATGGTAGTGCCGGAGCATCCGGTCCAGGCGCTCCGCGAGCACGGCCGGGTCGCTCTCGTCGACGCAGTAGGCGCGCAGCGCGTGCCGGATCTCGACCATGAGGGTGGCGGCGTCCAGCGAGTGCCCGACGACGTCGCCCACCGCGGCGAGCACGCCGTCGTCGGTGCGCAGGGCGGCGTAGAAGTCGCCCCCGATCTCGGTCTGCTGCGAGGCGGGCACGTAGCGGACCACGACGTCGAGGCCCGGCAGTTCGGGCAGCCGGTGCGGCTGCGGCAGGAAGCTGTGCTGGAGGGTGAGGGCGACGTGGCGTTCGACCTGGTACATGAGCAGCGGCTCGGCGGCGAGCGCGGTGGCCTGGGCGAGCCGGGCGACCAGGGTCTCCTCCTCCGGGTTCAGCCTGCGTACCCCGCGGGTGGGCGTGGCGAGGCACACCGATGCCTTGCCGTCCTGGGTGAGGATCAGCACCAGCCGCGCGTCGTGCTGCACGCCGGGCCGGAAGAACCCGGCGGGCCACAGGGGCGCGGGCACCGTGGTGATCTGCACGCCGGACTGCCCGCGGGTGAGCCGCCGCAGCAGGCCGGCCACGGTCCGGTGGGCGCCCTCGTCGGGCAGTGCGAGCGAGGTGCGGTCCCGGGAGGTGCCGCGGTACAGCTCGTCGTCGGGGCCGAGGAAGAAGACGGCGGCGGGTCCGCCGGTGAGGCGTGCGGTGCCGTTGGCGGCGGCGTCGGCGAGTTCCTGCAAGGAGCGTGCCGCCTGGATGGTGACGATCGTCTCCGACAGCAGCGTCAGCCGCCGTGCCAGTGCCTGGTCGTCGGCCCGCAGCCGCGCGGCACGCACCGCGGCCCGGACCACCGCGTCGATCTCCTCGGGCTCGGCGGGCACCGTCAGGTACGCGTCCCCGCCCGCCTCCAGCCCGCGGCAGCGGTCGCCCGGGGAGACGGAGGAGGCGGAGAAGTGCACGACGGGCAGACCGGACATGTGCGGCCGGGTCTTGATCCGGCGGCACAGTTCGAAGCCGTTCATGTCCGCCAGGTCCACGTCGACGAGGGCCACGTCGGGCAGGATCCCCCTGCGCAGCCGCGCGTCGAGTTCGACGAGCGCCTCGTGGCCGGTGGCGACGGGGACGACCTGGTGACCGGCACGGCGCAGCAGGGCGCCCATGGCGTACCGGCCGGCCGCCGAGTCGTCCACGAGCAGCACGGTCGTGTCTGTCCGCTTGCCGATGACGTCCATCTGCCAGCCCTAGAACACACTGGTGGGGCGGCCCGGGGTCCCGGAGCCGCCCCACCAAGGTAGTGCCCTGTCAGGGGGTCCGGGAGAATACGGCCACGGTCCGTCCGGGAACGGTGAAGGTACCCGTTTCCGGGGTGTAGGACGCGGACTTGACGAGGGGGTCCCCGCCCGCGGCCTGCACGGGGTGCAGCGCGTACGCCGTGCCCCGCAGGTCCGGTATCCGCTGCTCGCGCGCCTGGGGGGTCGCGTTGAAGACGACGACGAGGTCGCTGAGTCCCATCGTGATCACCCCGGGCGTCTCGTCCTTGCCGGACAGCGGGAACGACAGTTTCGACTGCACCTGTTCGGCGGTCGAGAGCCCGAAGGCGCTCTCGTCACCGCGGATCCGCAGCAGGTCCCGGTACGCGGCGGAGGTGCCCTCGATCTGCGGGCAGCCGACCTCGACGGACGTCAACAGGGGCTTGCCGAAACGCCACTTGGGTGCGTTGTCGGCGGCGGGCGGCAGACCGCGCCCGAAGCCGTTGCCGTCCCGGCAGTCCCAGTGGACGGCGTTGAACCAGTCGCCGCTGTCGTAGGAGTTGCGGTCCAGGGACTTGGAGCGCAGCAGGTCGGTGCCCGCCTGGGAGAGCGCCGGGCCCTGCGACAGGGTGGCCGTGGCCAGGGCGAGGACCTGCATCCGGGCCCGGTCGGTCGCCGAGGTGTCCTTGGGCAGTTTGAACGCGAGCGCGTCGAACAGCGACTCGTTGTCGTGCGCGTCGACGTACGCGAGGGCGTCGCCGGGCGCGTCCGCGTAGCCGGCGGGGGCCCCGTTGTAGTCGACCTCGGAGCCCTTGACCTCCTTGCCGGTGGTGTCGGTGAAGGTGTATCCGGCGAGGTTGCCGGAGAGGCCGACCTTGATCAGGTCCTGGTAGTGCAGCAGGCGGGCCTTCTGTTCGGCCGGGGTGCCGTTGCCCGCGGCGGGGTTGGGGTCGGTGTAGAGGCCGGACGCGAAGCCCTGGACGCCCGGGTCCTCGTCGAAGGGGCCGCCGCCGCGCACGGCGTCACGGGCCCGGTCGGAGAAGGTGGCGACGCCGGTCCCGGCCATGTTCTTCTGGGTGGCCTGGACGAACCGGGCGTCGTCCGCGACCTCGCCGAAGTTCCAGCCCTCGCCGTAGAGGACGATCTTCTTGCCGTCGACGCCGTCCTTGGCGGGGGTGAGCGCGTCGAGGGCCTTCCTGACGGCCAGGATGTTGGCCTTCGGGTGGTGGCCCATCAGGTCGAAGCGGAATCCGTCGACCTTGTACTCCCTGGCCCAGGTGACGATCGAGTCGACCACGAGCTTGCCCATCATGGCGTTCTCGGGCGCCGTGTTGGCGCAGCAGGTGGAGGTGGCGACCGTGCCGTCGGCGAGGAGGCGCTGGTAGTAGCCGGGGACCACCTTGTCGAGGACGCTCGTGGCGGCCTGGCCGCTCGCCGGGGTGTGGTTGTAGACGACGTCCATGACGACCCGCAGGCCGTCCTCGTTCAGCGACTTCACCATCTGCCGGAACTCGACCGTGCGGCGTGTCCCGTCGGGGTCACCGGCGTACGAGCCCTCGGGCACCGTGTAGTGGTACGGGTCGTAGCCCCAGTTGTAGGCGTCCTTCGCGGCGGCCTTCGCCACGCACTCCTGCTGCTGGTCGGAGTCGGCGGCGTAGGAGGCGAGGTCGCAGTCGGGGACCGTCTGTTCGGACTTCCTCTCCGGGATGGTGGCGATGTCGAAGGCGGGCAGCAGGTGGACGTACGAGGTCCCGGCCGCCGCCAGCTTCCTCAGGTGCCGTGAGCCCGCGCTGTCCTTGTCGGTGAAGGCGCGGTAGGTGCCCTTGTCCTGCGCCCGGACGGTCGCGTCGTCGACGGAGAAGTCACGGATGTGCAGTTCCTGGATCTGCGCGTCCTTCAGGGGCACGGCGGCGGGCTTCCTGAGACCCGACCAGCCGTCCGGGGCGAGGGACCTGTCCCGCAGGTCGACGACGAGGCTGCGCTCGGAGTCGGCGGTGAGGGCGACCGAGTAGGGGTCGGTGACCTTGTTGGTGACGACCTCGCGGACGCTGGGCGCCCACACCTTCACGGCGTACCGGTACGGCTTGTTCTTCCAGGACGCGGGCCCGGTGACGGACCAGACGCCGGTGGCGGGGTCCCGTTCCATGGGAGCGGTGGCGCCGCCGATCTCCAGCGAGACCTGCTGGGCGGTCGGCGCCCAGACGGCCAGCGTGGGACGGCCGCCGGCGCCGAACGTCGGACCGAGGTCCGCCTTCGTGGCGGCCCTGCCGTACACGTCGTCGAGCACGCCGGCGAGCTGCACGCCGGTCGCCGCGAGGACGACCCCGGTGGCGCTCCGCTGCGAGGCGACGAGCTGGCCGCGCAACGCCTCGCGCACCCGGTCGCGGTCCCGCGGGTCGACGGACCAGGCGGTGTACTGCGCGAGGTGCGGGAACGCGGCCTTCTGGGCGTCGGTCAGCGTGGTCCTGCCCAGTCGCAGCCACCGCTCGTCAGCACCGGTGAGCGTGCCGCCCTCAGCCTTGACGGACCCGGTGCGCGAGGACAGCAACTGGGTCGACGCGGCGGTCTCGTCGCCGTTCCAGACCACGGTGTCCCGGTCGATCCAGACGGCCTTGGAGGTGGTCAGGTCGAGTGCGGCGGCGCTGCCCGCGGGCTGCGGCAGGAGGTACTTCTCCTGACCGCTCAGGAGCCACACCTCGTGGCCGTCGGCCGTGAGGTCGAGCGACTGGTCGGTGGGGAGGTCCTTCTCGTCGCCCTTGTGGAGGATGTAGCTGAGGCTGGTCGCGCCCTCGGCGAGCGGCACCTCGTAGACGGCTCCGTACGCGTCGGTGCGCACCGGTTCCAGGGGCCTGGACCAGTCCGTCGGGTTCGCGGCGCCGGTCCAGGTGTGCAGACCCCAGCCGTCGTACTTCCCGTCGGCACGGTGGAGGTGCAGGACCGCCTTGTTCCTGTCGGGGGCCGGGTGGTCGGCCGGCTTCTCGGTGCGTACGGCCTCCTTGCCCTGCTCGACCCAGACCTCGCCCGTCTTCGTGACGTCGATCGTGCGGTCGGCGGAGACGTCCTTGGTGCCGTCCTTGTCGATGACGAGGAAGTTCACGTTCGAGGCGCCCGGCTTGAGTTTCACGTACGCGAAGGCGCCGTAGGCGTCGCGGCCGATGAAGTCGTGGCCCGCCGGCCAGGTGGTCTCCTCGCCCTCGGCGAGGTCGCCCCAGGCGTAGAGCCGCCAGTCGGTGTAGTCCCCGTCCGCGCGCTTGTAGTGGACGATCGCGTGGTCGCGCGAGGTGGCGGTCGGGACCTCTGCCACGGGCGGGGTGCCGGTGGTGGAGGTGGCCGTCGCGCTCGCCGTGCGCCCGGACCGGTCGATGACGACGGCCTTGTAGCGCAGGGCGGTTCCGGCGGGCACGTCCTCGCCGACGACCTGGGTGACCTTGTAGGGGGCGTGGTCGGCGGAGCCGAGCGTCTGCCACCTGCCGTTGCCGACCTGGGCGGCGAACACGACGCGGTTGAGCTGTCCGCCCTCGGTGCCGGCGCCGATCTCGACGGTGCCGGTGGCGCCCGGGGCGGGGGCCTTCAGGGTGACGGCGGGCCCGGCGGCGGGTGCGGGGAGCTTCCCCGCGGCCTTGAACACGACCGCGGAACCGGCCGGGACGGTGACGGTGACCTTCTTGTCGGAGTCGCTCCTCAGCGTGCCGTCGGTGCCGTACAGGCCGCGGAACGTCATGCCCGCGGAACCGGTCGCGAAGGTCGCGCCCTTCGCCCCGCTCGCGTTGTTCACGGCGACGACGTACTCGATCCCGGACTTCGCGTCGGTGCGGGAGAAGGCGTAGACGCCGGCGCCGTCGGCCGCGTACCGCTGCGTCTGCACGCCGTCCGCGAGGGCGGGGTGGGCCTTGCGGAGCTTCGCGAGAGCGCTGATCTGCCGGTAGAGCGGTGCGCTCGGGTCGTACGCGTCCTTCGCGTGCGTGCGGTCGGTGCCCAGCAGGTCGTCGTCCAGGTAGTCGGCGGTCCGTGACGCGAACATGGTCTGGCGGGCGTCCTTGTCGCCGCCGGCGCCGGTGAAGCCCTGTTCGTCGCCGTAGTAGACGACGGGGTTGCCGCGGCCGAGGAACATCAGCTCGTTCGCCAGCTCGGCCTTCTTCACCAGTTCGGCGTCGGAGGCGCCGGGATCGTCCTGCCTGAGGAAGCTCCCGATGCGGCCCATGTCGTGGTTGCCGAGGAAGGTGACCTGCTCGTACGCGTTGGCCTTGTCCGTCGTGTACTTGTAGTCGTCGCCGAAGACCGCGGCCAGCCGTTGCGCGCTGCCGCCCTGGGAGGCGTACGCCCGCGCCGCGTCCTGGAAGGGGAAGTCCAGGGTGGAGTCGAGGCGGCCCTCGGTGACGTACGGGGAGGTGACCGACGTGTCCGCCGAGTACACCTCGCCGAACATGAAGAAGTCGTCACGCCCCTGCTTCGCCGCGTACGCGTCGAGGGCGGTGGCCCACTGCGTCCAGAATTCCCTGTTGACGTGCTTCACGGTGTCGATGCGGAACCCGTCGATGTCGAAGTCCCGCACCCACCGCTGGTAGATCCTCTCCATGCCGGTGACGACCTCGGGACGCTCGGTCCACAGGTCGTCGAGGCCGGAGAAGTCGCCGTACGTGGAGCTCTCCCCGGCGAAGGTCGAGTCGCCGCGGTTGTGGTACATCGACGGGTCGTTGAGCCAGGACGGCACCTTGGCGTTCTTCTTCGCGGCGGGCACGACGGGCGTGCGCGGGAAGGAGTCACGGTCGACGGAGGGGAACCGGCCGGCCCCGTCGGCGTGATCGGTGTCGTCGAAGGGCTCACCGTCCTTCGTCAGGTACGGGAAGGCGCCCTTGGAGAGGTACGAGGAGGACTTCTCCTCGTAGTCGACGACGTCGGCCGTGTGGTTGGTGATGACGTCGAAGAAGACCTTCATGCCCTTGTCGTGGGCCTTGTCGATCAGCCGCTCCAGGTCGGCGTTGGTGCCGAAGTGCGGGTCGACCTGGGTGAAGTCGGTGATCCAGTAACCGTGGTAGCCGGCGGAAGCGTCCTTGCCGGTGCCCTGCACGGGCTGGTTCTTGAAGATCGGCGCCAGCCAGATGGCGGTGGTGCCGAGGCCCTGGATGTAGTCGAGCTTCTTCGTCAGGCCCTTGAGGTCGCCGCCCTGGTAGAAGCCCTTGTCGGTGGGGTCGTGGCCCGTGTCGAGGCGGGAGCCCGTGAGGCCGCCCCTGTCGTTCGCCGCGTCGCCGTTGGCGAACCGGTCCGGCAGGACGAAGTAGAACTGCTCGCGCGTGAGGTCGTTGCGGGCCGGCGTCTTCGCCAAAGCCGCGTCCGACGGAGGCGCGGGCGGGGCCGCCGCCCGGGCGGCGAGGGGCTGGACGAGCGCTGCGGCGAGCGCGGCCACGGCGAGGGCCGCGACCCGTCTGCGCGTCGGCCGTTTCGGTATCAGGGCCACGGTGATGCCTTTCAGCAAGAGCTGTGCAAGCAGGAGAAAGAGATTTCAGTGAACGTCCAGAGACTGCGCAGTTCCCCGCGCCCCTTCAAAGGCGCGGGGACCTGCGCGACCGGCCCTCACCGGCCCGCGGACGATCGGATCAGCAGCTGGTCTTGCCCGCGTACACCGCAAGCGCGGCATTCGCGCCGAGCGTGGCCGTGAGCTGGCCGGAGCCGTTCACCGTCACGGTCGTGCCGGCCTGCACGTTGCAGTACGTGCCGGCCGGGAGCGAGGTCTGGTAGGTGCGGCTCAGCGCGGACGACTCGTGGTTGATGGCCACGAAGCCCTTGTTGCCCCGGCCGAAGGCGATCGCGTCGCCCCCGTTGTCCCACCAGTTGGTGAGGGACTGCCCCCGCACGGCGTTGCGGAAGGCGACCATCGACTGGATTTCCGGCCAGGCGTGCTGGCACTTCCAGCCGTTCTGCCAGCAGGCGTTGACGGCACCGCCGTTGGGCGGGCCGGCGTCCGTGGAGGAGAACTCGTAGCCGGAGTTGATGTCGGGCGCGCCGTACGGGTAGGCCAGCATGAAGACGTTGGCCAGGGTGTAGGTGGCGTTGTCCTTGTAGCTGAGCGTGGACCCGTTGCGCTCGGTGTCGTGGTTGTCGACGAAGACGCCCGCGACGCCGCTGTTCAGGTAGCCCCAGCCCTCGCCGTAGTTCTTCAGGTAGGCGAGGTTCTCGTTGTTGAAGACCCGCTTGAGGTCGAAGGCGTACCGGAACTCCTGGACGTCGCCGGTGCCCGTGTACTCGGAGGGCTGGACGGCCTCCCCGGCGCCGTGGATGGCCTCCTGCTTCCAGTACACCGAGTTGCTCAGCCGGCCCTTGATGTTGGCGAGGTCGGCGGCCGGGATGTGCTTGGCCGCGTCGACGCGGAAGCCGTCGACGCCGAGGGAGAGCAGGTCGTTGAGGTACTTGGCGATGGCGGAGCGGACGTACTCCTCGCCGGTGTCCAGGTCGGCGAGCCCGACGAGTTCGCAGTTCTGGACGTTGCCGCGGTCCTGGTAGTTGCTGATCTGCACGGTGCAGTTGTCGAAGTCGTACGAGGAGTACAGGCCGGGGTAGTTGTACTTCGTGTAGGACGAGCCGCCCGTGCCGGTGCCGCTGCCCGCCGACATGTGGTTGATCACGGCGTCGGCGACGACCTTCACACCGGCCGCGTGACACGTGTTCACCATGTTCTGGAAGGCGGCGCGGTCACCGAGGCGGCCGGCGATCCTGTAGCTGACGGGCTGGTACGAGGTCCACCACTGCGAGCCCTGTATGTGCTCGGCGGGCGGGGAGACCTGGACGTACCCGTAACCGGCCGGGCCCAGCCGGTTGGTGCACTCCTTGGCCACGGAGGCGAAGTTCCACTCGAAGAGGACGGCGGTGACGTCCTTGGTGCCGGGCGGGGAGGCGTGGGCGGTGCCGGCGGTGCTCGCGGGGACGACGAGCGCGGCGGCCGCCAGGGCGAGCGCGCAGGAGAGAGCTCTCTTGGCCATGTGGGGGTCCCTTCTCCGTTGAAGGTTCTTGCTGCAAGATTCAACAGCAGTGCGGTGCCGCAGATCGTAGAAGCCCGCCTCCCAAAGGGGAAGACGGGCTTCTGAAAATTCCTGAAACCTCTTGCAGCGGCGCTCCGCCGTGCCCGCCCGGTGAACGGTCAGTCAGCGATCCACCACACGGTGACGTCGGCGGGCAGCCGCGCCTCGCCCTCGCCGGTCACGGTCACCTCGCCGCCGCTGGCGAGCAGCACCCTCCCGGGGGCGGGGACCGTCACCGCCCGGCTCCCGGTGTTGGTGGTGCACGCGAACGCCCCGCGGCGGAAGGCGAGGACACCCTCGGGGGCCGTCAGCCACTCGACACGGTCGCCCGCGCCCAGGTCGGGCCGCTCGCCGCGCAGGGCGAGCGCGGACCGGTACAGCTCCAGCGTCGAGCCGGCCACCCCGGTCTGCGCCTCGATGCTCAGCTCGCCCCAGGCGGACGGCTGCGGAAGCCAGCTGCCCCCGCTGCCGAAGCCGTACGACGAGCCCGTACGGGTCCACGGGATCGGCACCCGGCAGCCGTCGCGGAACCCGTCCTGGCCGGCGCCGCGGAAATACGCGGGGTCCTGGCGCACCTCGTCCGGCAGGTCGACGACGTCCGGCAGGCCCAGTTCCTCGCCCTGGTACAGGTAGGCGGACCCGGGCAGCGCGAGCATCAGCAGGGTCGCCGCGCGCGCCCGGCGCAGGCCCAGTTCACGGTCTCCGGCGAGGCGGATCTGCGTGCCGAGTCCGGCGGGGTTGGCGAACCGCGTCGCGTGCCGGGTCACGTCGTGGTTGGAGAGCACCCAGGTGGCGGGGGCGCCCACCGGACGCATCGCGTCGAGGGTGCGGTCGATGCAGGACCGCAGCTCGACGGCGTCCCAGGAGGTGCTGAGGTACTGGAAGTTGAACGCCTGGTGCAGTTCGTCGGGGCGCACGTAGTGGGCGGTGCGCTCGATGGTCGGCGTCCACGCCTCCGCCACGAAGATGCGGTCGCCGGTGTACTCGTCCAGGACGAGGCGCCACTCGCGGTAGATCTCGTGCACACCGTCCTGGTCGAAGAACGGCATGACATCGTTGCCCAGCAGCTTCAGCTGCTCGTGGGATCCGAGGTCCGGCAGCCCTTCCGCCTTCACCAGCCCGTGGGCGACGTCGATACGGAAACCGTCGACGCCCACGTCGAGCCAGAACCGCAGGATCGAGCGGAACTCGTCGCCGACGGCCGGGTGGTTCCAGTCGAAGTCGGGCTGCTCGGGCGCGAAGAGGTGCAGGTACCACTCGCCCGGGGTGCCGTCCGGCTCGGTGACCCGGGTCCAGGCGGGCCCGCCGAAGATGGACTCCCAGTCGTTGGGCGGCAGTTCGCCGTTCTCGCCCTTGCCGGCGCGGAAGTGGTAGCGCTCCCGCAGCGGCGAGCCAGGCCCCTCCACGAGGGCCCGCTTGAACCACTCGTGCTGGTCGGAGGAGTGGTTGGGGACGAGGTCGACGATGATCCGCAGGCCCAGCTCATGGGCGTCGCGGATCAGCGCGTCGGCGTCGAGCAGGCTGCCGAACATGGGGTCGACGGCCCGGTAGTCCGCCACGTCGTAGCCGGCGTCGGCCTGCGGCGAGGCGTAGAAGGGGCTGAGCCACACGGCGTCCACGCCGAGGTCGCGCAGGTACGGGAGTCGGGAACGTACACCCTCCAGGTCGCCCATGCCGTCGCCGTTGCTGTCGGCGAAGCTGCGCGGATAGACCTGGTAGATCACCGCGTCGCGCCACCAGTCGCGACGGTCGGCGACAGCGGCGGGAGCGGAGTTCGGCGCCGAGTCGGCGGAGTGCTGCTGGCTCATGGCTTCCTTGCTACGTGACGGAGGTAGCCCCCAAGGGGCGCGGGGAACTGCGCGACCAGCCACGGCGGGCCCGCGGACGACGAACGACCTTTCACGGCTCACCCCTTCGTGCCGCCGGCGGTCAGCCCGGTGACCAGGTTCTTCTGCACGAGGTAGAAGAACGCGGACACCGGAACGGCCACCAGCACAGCCGTGGCGGCCATCAGGTTGCGCTGCGCGTCGTGCTCGCTCACGAAGCTCTGCAGGCCGACCGCGAACGTGTACTTCGTGTCGGACAGCATGAACGTCGAGGCGAACGCGACCTCGCCGAACGCGGTGATGAAGCTGTAGAACGCGGCGACGGCCAGCCCCGGCTTGGCGAGCGGCAGGATCAGCCGGAAGAACGTGCCGAAGGGTGAGAGCCCGTCGACGCGTCCCGCCTCGTCGATCTCGAAGGGGATGGTGTCGAAGTACCCCTTGAGCAGCCACGCGCAGTACGGCACGGCGGTCGAGCAGTAGACGAGGATCAGGCCGAAGTAGTTGTCGATGAGCTGGAGTTCGCTGAGGATCTCGTACATCGGGACCATCAGGACGGCGACCGGGAACATCTGGGTCACCAGCAGCACCCACATGAACTTCTTGTAGCCGGGGAAGCGCATGCGCGAGACCGCGTAGCCGGTGGTGGCGGCGACCATGACACCGATGACGGTCGTCCCGAGCGACACGACGAGCGTGCTCTTCAGCCAGTCGAAGAACGGCGTGTGCTGCAGCACGAACGTGTAGTTGTCGAGCGTCATCTTGCCCCAGATGCCTCCGGGGTGCAGGTAGTCGTCCTTGTCCGGGCCGAGGGAGAGGTAGACCAGCCAGGCGATCGGGAAGAGCGCGATCAGGCTCGCGACGGTGAGGATGCCGTGCGAGGTCAGGGCCCCGGCGAGACTGCGCTCGCCGCGCCGCGGCCCCTTGCCGGCCGGTGCGGTGCCCGCGGCCCCGTCCGGCGGGGCGGAGGTCTTGACGGTGGTGGTGCTCATGGGGGCTCCTGCCTCAGATCGCGAGCTGCTGCTCGTTGCGGGCCAGCCAGCGGCGGTAGACGGAGGTGAAGACGATCAGGATGGACAGCAGCAGGACGCCGTACGCGGCGGACTGCGCGTAGTCGCGCGGCTGCTGGCCGAAGCCCAGGTAGTAGGCCCAGGTGACGAGGATCTGCGCGTCCGGCGCGGTGTCGCCGAAGAGCAGGAAGATGATGGCGAACTGGTTGAACGTCCAGATGACGCCCAGCAGGACGACGGTGGAGCTGACGGACCTGAGGCCCGGCAGAGTCACGTGCCGGAAGCGCTGCCAGGCGCCTGCGCCGTCCATCTCGGCCGCCTCGTAGAGGGCGCCGTCGATGGACTGCAGCCCGCCGAGCAGCGAGACCATCATGAACGGCACACCGCACCAGGTGTTGACCATGATCGCGGCGAACCGCTGCCAGAAGGTGTCCTCCAGCCACAGCGGTGTCGGCAGGTGCACCGCGTCGAGCATCGAGTTGATGATGCCGGCGTCGGCGAGCATGAAGCGCCAGCCGAACACGGTGACGAAGGTCGGCACGGCCCACGGCAGGACGAGTATCAGCCGGTAGAAGGTGCGGCCCCGCAGCTTCTGGTCGAGCAGCAGCGCCAGGCCGAGGCCGATGGCGTAGTGGAGGAGGACGCACAGCGCCGTCCACACGATCGTCCAGATGAAGTGCGACCAGAACCGGTCGTACGCCGTGGGTCCCCAGAGGATGTCGGCGTAGTTGTCCAGGCCGATGAACTCGTAGGTGGCGTCGATGTGGTTGACGCCGATCGTGCGCGCCGAGTTGAGGCTGGTGGCGTCGGTGAACGTCAGGTAGATGCCGCGCACCAGCGGATAGAGCACCAGCACCCCGAGGACGACGACCACCGGGGCGGTCATCGCGTACGCGTACCAGTACTTCTGGTACGAGTGCTTCAGGCGCTGGAGCGGACCGGGGCGCGGGGCCCGGTCACCGCGGCGCTTGCCGGTTGCGCGGTCGATGACGACTGTCATGGTTCGACACCTTCTGGAAAATCAATGGTTGGGCGCACGGCGCGGCCGGTCACCCGGCCGGTCATGGGCATGGCCGGTGGCCGCCGGGCGGTCCCCGGCGGGGACGGTCCGGCGGCCACCCGGGCTCACTTGCTGAAGTCCGGGACCAGCTTGGCGATCGCGGTCTCCGCGCTGCTCAGGCCCTTGTCGAGGGACGTCTTGCCACCGGCGATCTTCGGCAGCTCGGTGTCGAGCGGACCCCACAGGGAGCTGTACTCGGGCAGCGCCGGGCGCGGCTGGGCGGCGGACAGCACACCCTGGTAGCCGGCGATCCCCGGGTCGGACTTGACCTCGGTGGTGTAGGCATCGTCGCGGGTCGGCAGCGTGGAGTTCTTGAGGGCGACGGTCTCCTGGGACTTCGCCGACGTCATGAACTTCAGGAACTTCAGGGAGGCTTCCTGGTGGGCCTTGTCCGAGCCCGCGTACACGGAGAGGTTGTGGCCGCCGGTCGGGGCGCCCGCCTTGCCGCTGGAACCGGCCGGGACGGTCGCGATACCGAGGTTGGTCTTGTTCTTGAAGGCCGAGCCCTTGTAGAAGTTCGTGATCTCCCACGGGCCCTGGATGATCGAGGCGACCTTGCCGTTGACGAACGCGTCCTGGATGTGGGCGTACGCGTCGGCGGTGGTGTCGGCCTTGTGCAGGCCCTTGCCGTCGAAGAGGCCCTGCCAGGTCTTGTAGCCCTTGACCGCCTCGGGCGAGTTGACGGTGATCTTCTTGGCGTCGGCGTCGACGGTGTCGGTGCCCTCGCCGTGCAGGAACGACTGCGCGTAGTAAGCCTGCGTCGAGCCCCAGTAGCCGTCGACGCCCGTCTTCGCCTTGATGGTGGCGGCGTCCGTCTTCAGGTCGGCCCAGGTGGTGGGCGCCCCGTCGAGGCCGGCCTTCTCGAAGAGTTCCTTGTTGTAGACCAGCGCGAGGGTGTCGGTCACCAGCGGCACCCCGTACGTCTTGCCCTCGTACGTGGCCTGCTCGATCAGGCTGGGCTGGAACTTGTCCTGCTCCGCGAGGGCCTCGGTGCCGTCGAGGGGCAGGAAGAAGCCCTTCTTGGCGAACGCGGGGGTCCAGCCGACCTCGGAACGCAGGATGTCCGGGGCGCCCTTGGAACCGGCGGCGGTGTCGAACTTGTTCTGCGCCTGGTCGAAGGGCACGTTGACGTACTTGACCTTGATGTCCGGGTTGGCCTTCTCGAAGTCCTTCACGAGGGCCTTGTACGTCGGTGCCTCGTTGGTGGCGTTGGACGTGTCCCACCACGTGAGGGTGACCGGACCGTCCGCCTCGCCACTGTCGTCGCTGTCTCCGCCGCAGGCCGTCGCCGCGAGGGCGAGGGACGCCACCAGTGCGGTGGCCGCTATGCCACGCCGCATGAGTTCTCCTTGAGGGTGAAAGCCCGTGTGCTCGATGGGAGCGGCCCCGTCCGCCGTCCCTCTCGACTCGCCGGCCGCACCGTTGCCGCCGTCGGGCGACGTGAACGTAACAGCCAGGTAAGCGGCGCGAAAGACCTTGCAGCAAAAAAGTGCAAGAGCGGCAGACAGTTACCCCGCCGTGACCTCCTCCTGACCCCTCTGAGGCCCTGATACAGGCGGGTCAGTGGGGGCAGGACCACTGTGCAAGACTCTGCAAGCTCTTGCCATACCCGTCCGTCACGGGGATCATCGGCCCGTCGGCGCCTTGCAGGAACACCCCATCCCCCAGGGGCGCGCACGGCGGACGACCACCGCCGGACGACCACGACGACGACCAGAATCACGAGGGAACGCGATGACGCAGCAGCCCGCAGCGGGCCGTCCAAGTGCCCGTACACGGCGGTCGTTCGGTGGGCAACGCGATTCCCGGCCGGTACAGTCCAATCCCGTGACCACACGGCTTGCCGACATCGCAGCGCAGGCGGGGGTGAGCGAAGCGACCGTCAGCCGCGTCCTGAACGGCAAGCCGGGCGTCGCAGCCACCACCCGCCAGTCCGTCCTGGCCGCGCTCGACGTGCTGGGCTACGAGCGGCCCGTCCGGCTGCGCCAGCGCAGCGAAGGGCTCGTCGGGCTGATAACCCCGGAGCTGGAGAACCCGATATTCCCGGCCCTGGCGCAGGTCATCGGCCAGGCGCTGACGCGGCAGGGCTACACACCGGTCCTCGCGACACAGACGCCGGGGGGCTCCACCGAGGACGAACTGACCGAGATGCTGGTCGACCGGGGGGTCGCCGGCATCATCTTCGTCTCCGGGCTGCACGCGGACACCTCCGCGGACATGCAGCGCTACGAGCAGCTGCGCGGCCAGGGCGTGCCGTTCGTCCTCGTCGACGGTTTCTCGCCGAAGGTGCAGGCCCCCTTCATCTCGCCGGACGACCGGGCGGCGATGGCCCTCGCGGTCACCCACCTCGTCTCGCTCGGGCACACCCGGATCGGGCTGGCCCTCGGACCCAAGCGGTTCGTCCCCGTGCAGCGCAAGATCGAGGGCTTCGTGCGCACCATGCAGGACCTGCTGGGCCTGGCCACGGACGACATCGAACAGCGACTGGTCCAGCACTCCCTGTACACGCTGGAGGGCGGGCAGGCGGCCACGGCGGCGCTCATCGACCGCGACTGCACGGCGATCGTCTGCGCGAGCGACATGATGGCGCTGGGGGCCATACGGACCGCCCGGCAGCGCGGTCTGGAGGTCCCGGACGACATCTCCGTCGTCGGCTTCGACGACTCCCCGCTGATCGCCTTCACGGACCCGCCCCTCACCACGGTCCGCAAGCCGGTCCCGGCCATGGGACAGGCCGCGGTGCGTACGCTGCTGGAGGAGATCGGCGGGACGCCGGCGCCGCACAGCGAGTTCGTGTTCATGCCGGAACTGGTGGTGCGGGGATCGACGGCCTCGTCCCCCGGGGACCGCAATCGCGCGTAGTCCGGTGTCGTCGTCGTACGCGGGACGTAGTGCGTCACCTACCTCAGGTGGAGAACGTGCGGCCAGGACCCTCCCGAGGGATGATCGGGGGGAAAGGCTCATCTGGCAGACTCTGTCCTTATGGGTGAGAGCACCGTGACGACACTGGAAGGCCGGGAGCAGGCCCCGCCACAGCCCGTCGCGGACGAGGCGAAGGACCGCGCGGGACAGCGTCTCCTGCGGCGGCTGCGCGCGCCCCGCCGCCCTCGGCTCTGGTTCGAGATCCTGCTCATCGGGGTGAGTTACTGGACGTACTCGCTGATCCGTAACGCCGTCCCCGAGCAGCGGACCAAGGCGCTGGAGAACGCCGACTGGATCTGGCGGATGGAGCACCACCTCGGCATCGCCGTGGAGGAGTCCGTCAACCACGCCGTGAACTCGGTGACTTGGCTGATCGTCGGCATGAACTACTACTACGCGACACTGCACTTCGTGGTGACCATCGGTGTCCTGGTGTGGCTCTACCGCAGCCATCCGGGACGGTACGCGGCGACGCGCACGGTCGTCTTCGCCACCACGGGTGTGGCGCTGGTCGGTTACTACCTGTATCCGCTGGCTCCGCCGCGCCTGATGAACGGCAACGACTTCATCGACACCGTCGTGGTCCACCAGACCTGGGGGTCGATGGCCTCCGGCGACCTGAAGAGCATGTCGAACCAGTACGCCGCGATGCCGTCCATGCACATCGGCTGGTCGCTGTGGTGCGGTCTCACGATCTTCGCGCTGGCCTCGGTGCCGTGGGTGCGGGTCCTCGGGCTGCTGTACCCCACGGCGACGCTGATCGTCATCGTCGCCACGGCCAACCACTTCTGGCTGGACGCGGTGGGGGGCATGGCGTGCCTGGCCTTCGGCTACGGGGTGGCGTGGGTGTGGTACGGCACGCTCCCGCACCGCCTCCCACAACTGGTCCCACCCAAGACGTAGCCCGCCCCCGCCGCCCCTTCCCGTCCCTGGGGGCTGCGCCCCCAGACCCCCCTGTCGCGCTGCGCGCTCGTCCTCAATCGCCGGACGGGCTGAAAATCAGCCCGTCCGGCGATTGAGGACCGGGGGTTCGGGGGCTGGCCCCCGAGTCACCCCCGGTAGAACCGTTCGTCCACCACCGCGCGGGCCCGCCGCGTGGTCCGCCGGTAGTCGTCGAGCATGTCCCCGACATGCCCCGGCCCGTACCCCAGGTACCTGCCCACCGCGGCCAGCTCCCGCCCGTCGGACGGAAACGTGTCCCCGGCCCGCCCCCGCACCAGCATCACGGCGTTGCGCACCCGTGTGGCGAGCACCCACGCCTCGTCCAGCGTGGCGGCATCCTCCCCGGAGATCAGCCCGGCGGCCTGGGCCGCGGCCAGCGCCTCCCGCGTACGGGTGGTGCGCAGCCCCGGCTGCGACGCCCCGTGCCGCAGCTGCATCAGCTGCACGGTCCACTCCACGTCGGACAGCCCGCCCCGCCCCAGCTTGGTGTGCAGGGTCGGATCGGCCCCGCGGGGCATCCGCTCGGACTCCATCCGCGCCTTCAGCCGCCGGATCTCCCGCACGGCGTCCTCCCCGAGCCCGTCCGGGGGATACCGCAGCGGATCGGCTATGTCCAGGAACCGCGCCCCCAGCTCCTCGTCCCCCGCCACGACCTCGGCCCGCAGCAGCGCCTGTGACTCCCATCCCAGCGACCACCGCCGGTAGTAGGCCGCGTAGGACTTCAGCGTCCTCACGAGCGGCCCCGACTTCCCCTCGGGCCGCAAGTCGGCGTCGATCAGCAGCGGCGGATCGGCGCTGGAGATCTGCAGCAGCCTGCGCATCTCGGAGACGACGGCGTTGGCGGCCCGGGCCGCTTCCTCCTCGGCCACGCCCGCCCGGGGCTGGTGCACGAAGAGCACGTCCGCGTCGGACCCGTAACCGAGTTCGTGGCCGCCGAACCGTCCCATTCCGATGATCGTGAAGCGCGTGGGCAGCGTCTCGCCCCAGCCGTCCCGGACGACGGCCCGCAGGGTGCCGGCGAGCGTCGCCGCGGTCAGGTCCGAGATGGCGCCCCCGACGAGGTCCACGAGCGCGCCCTGGTCGGCGTTGGCCGGCGTCTCCTCGGTGCCGTACGAGGAGACGATGTCGATGGCGGCGGTACGGAACAGCTCCCGCCGCCGTACGCCCCGTGCGGCGGTGACGGCGGCCTCGCCCGTGCCGGCCCGGCCCACCGCGGAGAGGATCTCCTGCTCCAGATGGGTCCGGGCGCGGGGGCTGAGCCCGCCGCTGTCCCCGTTCCCGAGCAGGGCCACGGCCTCCGGCGCCCGCAGCAGCAGGTCGGGCGCGAGCCGTCCGGCGGACAGGACCCGGGCGAGGTTCTCGGCGGCGGCCCCCTCGTCCCGCAGCAGCCGCAGGTACCAAGGGGTCTTCCCGAGGGCGTCCGAGACCTTGCGGAAGTTGAGCAGCCCGGCGTCGGGGTCCGCGGAGTCGGCGAACCAGCCCAGCATGACGGGCAGCAGGGTCCGCTGGATGGCGGCCTTGCGCGAGACGCCGGAAGCCAGCGCCTCCAGGTGGCGCAGCGCGGCGGCGGGGTCGGCGTAGCCCAGCGCGACCAGCCGCTCCCGCGCGGCGCCGGGGCTCAGCCGGCTCTCGCCCGGCGCGAGTTGGGCGACGGCGTCGAGCAGCGGCCGGTAGAAGAGCTTCTCGTGCAGCCGCCGCACCACACCGGCGTGGCGCTTCCACTCGCGGTTCAGCGTGCTGACGGGGTCGGTCCGCAGGCCGAGCGACCGGCCGATGCGCCGGAGGTCGGCGTCGTCCTCGGGCACGAGATGGGTGCGCCGCAGCCGGAAGAGCTGAATGCGGTGTTCCATGGACCGCAGGAACCGGTACGCCTCGTCGAACTGCACGGCGTCGACGCGGCCCACGTACCCGCCCGCGGCCAGGGCCTTGAGGGCGTCCAGCGTGGTCCCGCTCCGGAGGGAGGTGTCGACGCGCCCGTGCACCAGTTGCAGCATCTGCACGGCGAACTCGACGTCCCGCAGCCCGCCGGGCCCGAGCTTCAGCTCCCGCTCGATCTCGGCGGGCGGGATGTTCTCGACGACGCGCCGCCGCATCTTCTGCACGTCGGTGACGAAGTTCTCCCGCTCGGCGACCTGCCAGACGAGCGGTGCCAGCGTGGCGGCGTACTCCTCCCCCAGCGCGAGGTCCCCCGCGACGGGCCGGGCCTTCAACAGGGCCTGGAACTCCCAGGTCTTGGCCCACCGCTGGTAGTAGGCGAGATGACTGCTGAGCGTCCGCACGAGCGGCCCGTTGCGTCCCTCGGGCCGCAGGTTGGCGTCGACGGGCCAGATGGAGCCCTCGACGGTGGTCTCGGAGCAGATCCGCATCAGATGCGCCGCGAGCCGGGTGGCGGCCCGCAGGGCCTTGTCCTCGTCGGCCCCGTCGGTTCCTTCGGCGGCCTCCCCGACGAAGATGACGTCGACGTCGGACACGTAGTTCAGTTCGTGGCCGCCGCACTTGCCCATCGCGATCACCGCGAGCCGGCACATCGCGGCGTCCTCGGGTGCGGCGGCCCGGGCGATGGCGAGCGCCGCGCGCAGGGTGGCGGTCGCGAGGTCGGCGAGTTCCGCCGCGACCTGCGTGACATCGGTGGTCCCGCACACGTCACGGGCGGCGATGGACAGCAGGCAGCGCCGGTAGGCGACCCGCAGTGACACGGGGTCGGAGGCTTCGGCGAGCCCGCGCTCGAACTCCGCTACGCCGGGGTGCAGATCCTGCGGCTCGTACGTGACGAGAACCTGCCAGTCGAGCGGGTGGCGCGCGAGGTGGTCGCCGAGCGCGGCGGACGCGCCGAGCACCCCGAGCAGCCGGTCGCGCAGCGGCTTCGCCGCGATCAGCGTGTCGAGCAGCTCGCGCCGCCCCGCGTCGTTCTCCTGCGCCTCGACGATCCGTACCAGCCCGAGCAGCGCCAGATCCGGGTCGGCGGTGGCGGCGAGCGCGTCGAGGAGCACCGGGTCGTTCGTCACCGGCGCGAGCTGTGGGCCGTCCAGCAGCCGCTCGGCGGCCGACGGATCGGTGAAACCGTGCCGCAGCAGCCGCGAGAAGGTACTGCTCCTGCGCCCCGGCACCGTCATCCCCGGCCTCCGTCATCCCACTCGATCAAGGTCCTACGGGAGCGAGCCTAACCGCAGAGCCCGAAGGAGGTGCAGGGACGTGTGACCGACGGCCGGCGGGTTCCGCCACGCAAAAGAGCGCGACGTCACCGTGGACGTACGTCTACTCGGTGGCGCCGGGGGCCGTTTTCCGCTTCGGTGAGGGGGAGTCGTTCAGCCACACGCGTCGGCGGTTCGTCCGACGTACGACGAAGGAGTCGTTCCATGGACATGGCCCTTGAAGTGATCATGCTGCCGGTCACCGACATCGACCGGGCGAAGGCTTTCTACCAGGACAAGGTGGGCTTCCACGTCGACCTCGACACGGAGGTGATGCCGGGTGCGCGCGTGGTGCAGCTGACACCGCCGGGCTCCGGGTGTTCGATCGCGCTCGCCCAGGGCGTGCCGAGCCCGACGGGGACCCCGCAGCCGGGCACCTACCACGGCCTGCAGCTGGTCGTCGCGGACGCCAAGGCGGCCTACGAGGAGCTGACCGCGCGGGGGCTGGAGGTCAGCGAGCCCGTGCAGTTCGCCCCGCAGGACGGCGGCACGTTCATGCACTTCACCGACCCGGACGGCAACGGCTGGGCGATCCAGGAGTACCGCGAGCGGGCCACGAAGCCCCTGCACCGGCTCATGACCGAGCAGGCGGCGCAGCAGTAGTCCGCCGGCCGCCCGGGCCGGCGTGCGAACGTGTCGTCACGCGGTCGGCCCGGGTGATGCCCCGGCCGACCGGCCGGGCAGCCTGGTGAAGCGCCGCAGCCCCCGTCGCGCGGGTTTGAGGGGCTTGTCCTCGGGGGCGAGCGGTCCCTGCCCCGCGGGCAGGGCCGGTGTCGCGGCCGGGGCGGGGGCCGGTACGGACCGTCCGCCCTGCGCGAGGCGGCTCCGGACGGTCTGGGCCATGGCCTGGTGGGACGGCTCAAGGAGCAGGCCCTCCGCGGACAGCCGCTCCCACATGTGCAGCAGCTCCTGCCCCCGGGTGGCGACCTGGCCCTCGTCCATCAGCCGCTGCCACGCAGCCGTGGCGCGTGCCACGTCGGGCGCCGCCCGGTTCAGGTCGGTACGGCAGCGGATGCGCGCGACGGTCAGCGCGAGGGTGATGGAGAGCGTGTAGTCGCCGCGCAGATACGCGAGGTACGCCTCGATCGCCCGCGCCTCCAGGGAGAGTTCGTCCTCCGCGCCCCTGCGCAGGGTGAGGTGCTCGCGCAGCGCGCTGGCGAGGACGAACGCGGCGTGGTGCTCCTCGTGCTGGGCGTGCTGGATGATCCGCTCGACCCGGGCGAGCGGAGGGAACGCCTCCTCCTCGGCGGCGGTGCGTTCACGCCCCGGCGGCAGGTCGTCCTCGTCGGCGATGGTCCGGCTGGACCCGTCGGGGTACACCCGCAGGCGTGCCACCTGCATCACGGTGCGGTCGATGACGGTGGCCGCCACCGGGGCCCCCAGCGTGCGGGCGAACATGGCGACGGCGTCGAGGATCGCCTCGTTCGGCGGCCGCCTGCCGCCCATCTCCAGCAGGTGGCCGTTGACCACCGTCGACCCGTCCTCGGCCACGTAGGCGTCGAGACGGATCAGTGGCTGGGCGCTGAGCGCGGGCAGGTTCCGCTGGTCGCGGGGGGTCAGCGAGTAGCTCATCCGTTCAGACTCCGGGCCGGACGACACCGAGGATGGACATGGACGCGGCCGGCGCGGTCGTGATCGTGCGTCCGGGCCGCGGGGCGTGGACCATCTTCCCACCCCCGATGTACATGCTCACATGTGTGGCGTCATTGAAGTAGATGATCAGGTCGCCGGGGCGCGCGGACGACAGGCTCACCCTGGGCAGTCCCGCCCACTGCGCCTGCGACGTACGGGGTATGGGGTGGCCGGCCCGCGCCCACGCCACGGACGTGAGTCCCGAGCAGTCGTACGCCGAGGGGCCCACGGCGCCCCATCCGTAGGGCTTGCCGATCTGCGCCATCGCGAAGGCGACGGCCTTCGCGGCCGCTCCGCTCGCCTGCGTCCCGCCCCCGACGGAGCCGCCACCGCCACCGCCGGAGCCGCTCCCGCCCGAGCCGGTCCCCGTCGAAGCACCGCCGCCGCCCGCGCCGGAGCCCGTCCAGCGGGCCTCGGCCTCCTCGGCCCGCTCCCGCTCCAGCCGCGCCAGCTCGCGGGCCTCGTCCTTCTCCAGCCCCGCCTCGATCTGCTCGGCCTCGGCGATCTTCCCCTCGATCTTCTTCTTCGCCTCGGCCTTGTCCGCGCGGCTGCTCTCCAGCTTGCGCAGCTCCTTCGCGGCGGCGTCGGTCCGCCGGCCCAGCTCCGCGCGGGCGGTCTTCTGGGTCTCCGAGACGTTGACCAGGCTCCGCAGCGCCTGACGGGCCTGGGACGCCTCGTTCAGGGCCTGGTCGGGGTGGTCGCCGAGCAGCAACTGGATACCGGTGGCGGCGAGGTTGCCCCCGCGGTACTGCGTCCGGGCGGCCGCACCCGAGAGGTCCTGCAGGTCGTCGACGCGGCTCTCGGCGCGGGCCAGGCCCTTGCGGAGGGCCGCCAGCCTCTTCTCCTGCTTGGCAGCCTTCTCGTTCGCGGCGTTGTACGCCTCGGTGGCCACCTCCGCCGTGCGGTAGAGGCCGTCCAGTTCGGCCCGGATCTCCTCGATGGACCTGCCCCGTGGGTCGGGTTCGCCGGGCGCCGCGTAACTCGGGCCGGACAGCAGGGAGATGGCAAGGACGAGGGTCGCTATGGTGGCCTGGCTCCGCAGCCGTCCGCCGCCGGTCGACACGTTCATCAGCTTCACTCTCAGAGGTCGCGTGCAGGCGGCTCGGGCGGGCGACTTGCCCCTTGCGGGCCACCGCGGTTCACACGGCGGGCCGTTCAAGCCTTTAACACACTACCGTCCCTCGAACGGCCGGCCTCTGCGCCCCCACGCGTGTCAACGTGCCCGTACGTAACGTTCGTATGCCTGTCGGCGGGCCGACATCGGCGACGGGTGGCGTACGCCGGAAAACGGGCCCAAGTACGCGAAGAAGTGCGCGAGTTCGGTGTCGTACCGGTGCCGCGTGTCCTGGGCAGGTCCTGATCGTTTGACCGGTTGTCACGACTGCCGTGCTGTGTCCGCACGTTGGCCGGGGCAGGGCCGGAAGAGCAGGGGTGCAGCGGGCCGTCGGGTTTCTGCTGCGCCAGAGGGACGAGGTGTGTCGTGCGTACTGCCGGGGTCGGCGCGTCAGGTCGGTCGCGGCCGCCGCTGCGCCGCAGAGTGCTGCGGGCCGTGTTGCGGAGCTATGCCGCTCTGGTGGTGCGTGGGGTGTTGCGGGACGGACAGGGCGTGCCGTCACCCGCGGGTCGCTACGGTCCCGACGGGGGCGTGGTGCTGCCGTTGGTGGTGCTGGGGGACTCGTCGGCGGTGACAGTGGGTGTCCGCCGGCGGGAGGAGACGGTGGGCGCCCACCTGGCGGAGGTGCTGGTGTCGGAGCTGTCGTGCGCGGTGGAGCTCGAAGTGCCGGCGCGGGCCGGGGCGACGACGGCCACGATGAGCCGTCAGGTGCGGAAGGTGACCCACCGTACGGACCCGGGCGTGGCACTGATCCTCATCGGTGGCAACGACGTCATGCTTCCCGCGCCGCTGGGGCGGGCCGCCGCCCGGTTGGGCCGCTACGTGGCGGAACTGCGGGCGGCGGGGTGGCAGGTGGTGGTGGGTTCCTGCGCGGACATCGGGGCGGCTCCGGCACTGCGCCGAGGTGTGCGGGCCGTGGCTTCGTCCAGGTCCCGGCGGCTGGCCCGGTTGCAGGCCGCCGCGGTGCTCCGGGCCGGCGGGCTGGTGGTGTCACTGACCACGGACGCGTTCCGGACGCGCCCCGCCCAGTTGTACTGCGACGACGGTTTCCACCCTTCCGCCGCCGGCTACCTCCACTACGCGCACCGGTTCGCGGTCGGCTTGCTGGAGGCGTCCAGGGCATCCCTGAAGGAACCGGGCCGGCCGTCCGACGGGGACGTGCTCCTCGCCGGTGCTGTTCCGGCATCACGGCGGGTGGTGAGCGCGCCGGGTGCCTGCTTCATCCCTGCTCCGTCGCAGGGCCCGGTGGTGATGCGTCCCTACGTTCCCGCCGCGACGCCCGGAAGCGCCACCTCTGTCGCCGCTACCCCTGTCGCCGCTGCCCCGGTGCCGGCGCGTCGGTGAAGGGCGGCCGGCCCGGGGCCAGCGGCGCGCTCAGCCGCACGGACGAGGGCACGATCGTGAGCGGCGTCCCGAGCGGGTTCTCACCGGCATAGCGGTGGTCCACCGTGTCGAAGACGAGCGCGAGACGGTGTCCTGCGGGCAGGTCCCACGCCGTCGCCGGCATCGCGAAGGAGAACGCGTGCGGACGGCCCGGCACCTGGCCCCGGAAGGTGTACGGGGCGTGCGTCAGCAGACGCGCCGTGTCCAGCGGACCGACGTCGTACAGATGGCCGATGACCGTGCCGGTCCCGGCGCCGGGAACCAGCACCCCCCGCACATGAGCGCTGCCGCGCAGCGCCCGGGCATGCGGAAGACGGTCTCCCTGCCAGACCGCGGCCGCGGGTGAGGTGAGGAGAGGCATGGGCACCGTGGGCCGCGTGCCCGCCTGGTCGAGTTTCCCGGCGACGGGGTAGGGCCCCGACTCCGCAGCCGACGGCAAACCCGCGGTCAACCGCCCGGTACCGGGGCGGGGGCGCAGTGCGACCGGCACCAGGTGGTGCTGCAGGGAACGCCAGGCGGGGTACTTCTCGATCGGTCCGCCCGTGCGCGGTGCGAGGACGACCGGTGCCGGTTGCTCGAAGCGGCGGCCGCGGTCACGGACGTGGCTGTCGAGCCAGGCCACGGCCTGTTCCCACACCATCGGTTCGCCGCCGCCGAGCCGGGCGGTGACGGTGCGGCTGTCGCCGTGCCCGCCCGGGTACATCTGCAACTGCCTGGGCCCCTCCAGCTCGTCCAGGAAGGCGCCGGTCGGGCCGGCGGGAACAAGCGGGTCGTCCCACTCGCCCGCCATGAACACGGCTGTGCGATGGCGGTTGAACCGCTCCACGTGGGCTCGCGGTGAACGCGTCCGGGCCCAGGGATCCGACTCGTCGATGCCGTGCACGCGTGCCCGGGTGAAGGCCGCCTCCGCCTCGGGGCCGTAGCGGCCGTGCAGGCGGCCCACGAGACCCTGGAAGAAGGTGATGCTCGCTGCCCTGGTGCCGTTGACGTAGTAGCCGCCGGACATGTCGGCCCAGCCGGACAGCGCGGCGACCGCCCGGACCCGCCCGTCGTGGGCGGCGGCGTTCAGAGTGATGCCCGCGCCGTAGGAGGAGCCGAGTGCCCCGACCCGGCGTGCGTCGGCACGGGTGTGGTCCAGGGCCCAGTCGATCACCCGCGACAGATCAGAGGTGTCGGCGGGTCCGGCGAGGTCGGCCTCACCGCCGGAGCGACGGAATCCGCGCGGGTCGTAGGACACCACGACATACCCCGAGGCGGCCAGCGCCCGCAGCTTCAGCGCCGTCTCGACGTCGTCGGCCGGCAGGGAGAACCAGGCCCCGGGGACGACCAGCAGCGGATGCGGACCGGAGCCGGACGGCTCGTACACCGTCCCCGCCAGCGGCGTCCCGTCAGCGGCACGGACGGCGACATCACGAGAGGTCACCTGCGTGTCCTGCCGCTGTGCGGTCGCCGTGAGCCCAGGAGCCGAGCCGGTGGTACGGGCCGGTTCGGCGGCCGCGCCGGGCGGACACGCGGTCGACGAGAGCAGCACGGCGGTCACCACCACGCCCAGCCGGCCGGCCGCACCGGCCGGACACCGGCCGCGGCCTCCGGCCGCCCTGTCCCGCATCAGCCCGTCACCGGGACCATCGGAACGTCTGCCAGGACTTTCTCCACCACGTCAGCGGCCGCATCCGCACCGCCCGCCAGCCCGATCTGCTCACGCATCCATGCCACGGCGCCCGAGATGTCCTCGTCGGCCTCGACCTTCAGAACCGCTTCCCGCACCGCCGGCCCGTCGGCCTCCTCGCGGGGCAGGTGCGCGCCCAGCCCCAGTTCGACGATCCGGGCGGCGTTGACCCGCTGCTCGGCCATCTGCGGCACCACCACGACCGGCACTCCCAGGGAGAAAGCCTCCATGAGGCTGCCCATGCCGCCGTGGGTGACGAACACCGAAGCAGCTGCCAGGACATCGAGTTGCGGCACGCCGGCATGTACCTCGAAGCCGTCGGGCAGAGGTCCCAGACCCGCCCTGGCCACCTCGGCCCCGACGCTCATCACGACATGCCGGCCCTGACCCGCGAACGCGTCCACGCAGGCCCGGTAGAACTCCGGCCGCCGGTTGAACTGCGATCCCAGGGACACGTACACCACGGGCCTGCCGTCCGCCGGCCTGTGCCACCGGCCCTGGTAGGGGCGGTCGGCGATCGCCGGCCCGACCCAATGGGCCTCACCGGCCTTCACCGTCTGTGCCCGCCGCTGGAAACAACGCGGGAAGAACGCGATCACCTTCGGCGGCGCGAGCGTCAGCGCGTGCACCCCGCCCGGCAGCCGGAACTCCTCCAGCGCTCCCGCCAGTTCGGGAAAGCCGGGGATCTCCGCGATGTCGTCCAGCCCGAAGAACTCCTCCACCACACCCTCGTACGGGATGTGTGTCGGAGCCAGCTGCACGACCGGCGTGCCCCACCGGGCCGCCAGCAGCGGGCCCGCCCACGCGTAGACGTCGTAGAGCACGACGTCGGGGCGGTCACCGGCGAACGCCTCCTCCAGCTGCGACAACGCGGCCACGTTCACCACGACCGCCTGCGTGACCCCGACGGCCATGTCCTCCGGTGCCTCCCCGGAGGCAGGCGCCTCGAACAGCACCGGCCGTGCCCCCACCGCCCGCACCTGGTCGGCGAACTCCTGTGTCACCGCGTAGCTCACCCGGTGCCCGCGGTCCACGAGCTCCTGTACCAGAGCGAGCGTCGGGATCACGTGCCCGCTCATCGGCACGTTGAAGATCGCCACATGACGCCCGTGCCCCGGACCCACGGCCGACCCACCAGCTGAACCAACACTCACAGCAAGCTCCCGTCCTGCTTCGCGGCCCACGACGAGCACCGCTCACACTCATGTCGTCGCTCTAACGCCGCCCCTCGTGGTTCAGCAATTCACACCCCCGTGATCTCACCCTTGCGGGTGAGGGCGCCGAGCAGGGAGACGCCACGAGCCGTGCAGAGCAGCCGACTTGACCGGCAGTCGGTGTCGTACGACGCCGATCGGCACGTGACCGTTGCCCGGCGGGGCCGGTTAGACCTCCGCCGGCCCCGGGCGCGCCCATCTCCGCGGGGGCGCCCTGCCACGCCTTCGCCCTGCCCTTGGTGATCACGATGATCCAGTATCCGAACGCGCTCGACGGCTGCTTCCTGCGGACCGTTCCGCCGGCCCGGCACGGTGGCGGCCGACGAGACGTCGCGGGGCCGACGGTCGGTGACCGCCGGCCCCGCGGGCCGTTCCAGCGGGGTGGGCCCGCCGACCGACGCCTACAGCACCGGCAGGTTCTTCCGCAGTTCGAACGCGGTCACCTCGGAGCGGTACTCCTCCCACTCCTGGCGCTTGTTGCGCAGGAAGAAGTCGAAGACGTGTTCGCCGAGGGTCTCCGCCACCAGCTCGCTGCGCTCCATGAGCGTGAGGGACTCGCCCAGGTTCTGGGGCAGCGGCTCGATGCCCATCGCGCGGCGTTCCGCGTCGCGCAGCGCCCAGACGTCGTCGTCCGCGCCGGGCGGCAGCTCGTAGCCCTCCTCGATGCCCTTGAGACCGGCCGCCAGCAGGACGGCGTACGCCAGATAGGGGTTCGCGCCGGAGTCGAGGGAGCGGACCTCCACCCGCGCCGAACCCGTCTTGCCGGGCTTGTACATCGGGACGCGGACCAGGGCCGAGCGGTTGTTGTGACCCCAGCAGATGTACGAGGGGGCCTCGCCGCCGGCACCGGCGGTGCGCTCGGAGCCGCCCCAGATGCGCTTGTACGAGTTCACCCACTGGTTGGTGATCGCGGCGATCTCCGCCGAGTGCCTCAGCAGGCCCGCGATGAAGGAGCGGCCGACCTTGGAGAGCTGGTACTCGGAGCCCGACTCGTAGAACGCGTTGCGGTCGCCCTCGAAGAGGGAGAGGTGCGTGTGCATGCCCGAGCCCGGGTGCTCGCTGAACGGCTTCGGCATGAACGTCGCCTGGACACCCTGCTCCAGCGCCACCTGCTTCATGACCAGCCGGAACGTCATGATGTTGTCGGCCGTGGAGAGCGCGTCCGCGTACCGCAGGTCGATCTCCTGCTGACCCGGCGCGCCCTCGTGGTGCGAGAACTCGACCGAGATGCCCATCGACTCCAGCATGGTGATCGCCTGGCGGCGGAAGTCCATGCCGACGTTGTGCGGGGTGTGGTCGAAGTAGCCGGAGTTGTCGGCCGGCGTCGGGCGCGAGCCGTCGACCGGCTTGTCCTTCAGCAGGAAGAACTCGATCTCCGGGTGCGTGTAGAAGGTGAAGCCCAGGTCGGACGCCTTGGCCAGCGCCCGCTTCAGCACGTACCGCGGGTCCGCGAAGGAGGGCGAGCCGTCCGGCATCAGGATGTCGCAGAACATCCGGGCGGTGCCGGGTGCCTCCGCCCGCCACGGCAGGACCTGGAAGGTCGACGGGTCGGGCTTGGCGATCATGTCCGACTCGTAGACCCGGGCGAAGCCCTCGATGGCCGATCCGTCGAAGCCGATGCCCTCATCGAACGCCTGTTCCAGCTCGGCCGGGGCCACGGCCACCGATTTGAGGAAGCCCAGCACGTCCGTGAACCACAGGCGTACGAAACGGATGTCGCGCTCCTCCAACGTACGGAGCACGAACTCCTGCTGCTTGTCCATCTTCCGCTTCCACCCAATCTTGCTGGTCAGGCCGCCTGCTCCCGTCCCAGGAAGGCGGTCGGGCACCTGCGCATCACACCACAACAGCATTTCATGCGCGTTGCGGGCCCCGATCCTGCGGCGGACCTCCGCCCGAACGCCCCGCGTACGGCAGATGTACTGCTTCCTTACCACTCCCCTGCCGCTGCGCCATCCATCCTGCCCGCCGGGTCCTGGATCCCGGACCATTCGGCCATTCCTGCGGGCTCCGGACCTACATCCACCGCTCCCCCACTACGATCAGCTGACCACGCCACTGTCCCTTTCCCCCAGAAGGACCACCCCATGGGTTCCGCCAAGAAGACAGACACCACGTCGCGCAAGGCGCGGATAGAGGAGATGCGGCGCGCCGAGCAGGCCCGTGAGCGCCGCAACCGGGTCCTCACGATCACCGCCAGCGTGATCGTCGTCGCCGGTCTCGTCGCCGGTGGCGCCTTCCTGATCAACTCGCAGTCCGACGACGAGGACAGCAGCGCGGCGAGCGACTCGAAGGCCGCTGCGGGGAAGTTCGTCACGGGCAAGGACGGCGTGCGGAAGTGGAGCACGAAGCTCACGCAGAACCACGTCACCAAGGACGTGACGTACCCGATGGAGCCCCCGGTCGGCGGTGACCACAACCAGGTCTGGATGAACTGCAACGGCGACGTCTACGAGAAGGCGATCAAGAACGAGAACGCCGTGCACTCGCTGGAGCACGGCGCGGTCTGGGTGACGTACAACAGCACGGCGCCGGAGGCCGAGGTGAAGGCGCTCGCCGAGAAGGTCAAGAAGACGCCGTACTCGCTGATGAGCCCCGTCGAGGACCAGAAGGACCCGATCATGCTCTCCGCGTGGGGTCACCAGCGGACCGTGACGGGTGCGGGCGACCCGGCCGTGGGCACGTTCTTCGAGACGTACGTGCAGGGCAAGCAGACGCCGGAGCCGGGCGCCGCCTGCACCAACGGCCTGTCCAAGTGAGGACGGTGAAGTCCGCGGGCTGGATCACCGGGGCCGCCGCGGCCGTGCTGGTCGCGGCCGGCGGCATCACGTACGCGGTCGCCGACGGCGACGACTCCGGGATGAAGCCTCCCGCGGCCGGCTCGGCGGACGCGGGCTTCGCCCGTGACATGGCCGTGCACCACCAGCAGGCCGTCGAGATGTCGTACATCGTGCGCGACCGCACCGACGACGAGGAGGTGCGCCGCCTCGCCTACGACATCGCGCAGACCCAGGCCAACCAGCGCGGCATGATGCTCGGCTGGCTGGACCTGTGGGAGCTGCCCAAGGTGTCCGCCGACGAGCCCATGGAGTGGATGGGCATGGCCGGAGCGGGGGCCGGCGAGGACGGCGCGCTCATGCCGGGCATGGCGACCAACACGGAGATGGAGTCGCTGCGCAAGCTGAGGGGCAAGGCGGCCGAGGTCCGGTACCTGCAGCTGATGTACGCGCACCACGTGGGCGGCGTGCACATGGCCGAGGGGTGTGTGGAGCGGTGCCAGGTCGGCGTGGAGCGGCGGCTCGCGCAGGGCATGGTGCAGGCGCAGGAGTCGGAGATGAAGCTGATGTCGGACCTGCTGGCGAGGCGCGGGGCGAAGCCGGTGCGTTGACGGTGCCCTGCGCTCGCTTGTACCGGGTCCGCCGTAGGGCTGTCCGCCGTCGGATCACCGCGGGTCGGTGGGAGCTGGTCGCGCAGTTCCCCGCGCCCCTGACGGGGCACGGGCATCGTGTCGCTGTGACGATTACACTGGCGGCGTGCCTCAACTACGTCTCGCCCTGAATCAGATCGACTCGACCGTCGGCGATCTCGCCGGGAACGCCGAGGCGATCGTCCGTTGGACCCGGCACTCCGCCGAGCAGGGAGCGCATCTCGTGGCGTTCCCCGAGATGGTGCTGACCGGGTATCCCGTCGAGGACCTGGCCCTGCGGTCGTCCTTCGTGGAGGCGTCCCGGGCGGCCCTGCGCGCACTCGCCGCCCGGCTCGCCGACGAGGGGTTCGGGGACCTGCCGGTCGTCGTCGGCTTCCTCGACCGTGCCGAGAAGGCCCAGCCCAAGTACGGCCAGCCGGCCGGCGCCCCGCGGAACGCGGCGGCGGTGCTGCACCGCGGCGAGGTGGTCCTCACCTTCGCCAAGCACCACCTGCCGAACTACGGCGTCTTCGACGAGTTCCGCTACTTCATGCCGGGTGACACGCTGCCGGTCGTCCGGGTGCACGGCATCGACGTGGCGCTCGCCATCTGCGAGGACCTCTGGCAGGACGGCGGCCGCGTCCCGGCGGCCCGCTCCGCCGGGGCGGGCCTGCTGATCTCGATCAACGCCTCTCCGTACGAGCGGGCCAAGGACGACACCCGGCTCGAACTGGTGCGCAAGCGCGCGCAGGAGGCCGGCTGCACGACCGCGTACCTGGCGATGATCGGCGGCCAGGACGAGCTGGTCTTCGACGGCGACTCGATCGTCGTCGACCGGGACGGTGAGGTCGTCGCGCGGGCGCCCCAGTTCTCCGAGGGGTGCGTCGTCCTCGACCTGGACCTGCCGGCCGCTGCCGCCGAGCCGCCGTCGGGTGTGGTGGACGACGGCCTGCGCATCGAGCACGTCGTCCTGTCCGACGAGCCGCTTCCGCCGTACGAGGCGGAGCTGTCCGGCGGGTACGCGGAGCGGCTCGACGACGACGAGGAGGTGTACTCCGCGCTGGTGGTGGGGCTGCGGGCGTACGCCGCGAAGAACGGTTTCCGCTCGGTCCTGATCGGGCTCTCGGGCGGGATCGACTCCGCCCTCGTCGCCGCGATCGCCTGCGACGCGCTCGGCGCGCAGAACGTGTACGGCGTGTCGATGCCGTCCAAGTACTCCTCGGACCACTCCAAGGGCGACGCGGCCGAGCTGGCACGGCGGACCGGGCTCAACTACCGGACCGTACCGATCGAGCCGATGTTCGACGCGTACATGGGGTCCCTCGGCCTGACCGGTCTGGCCGAGGAGAACCTGCAGTCGCGGCTGCGCGGCACCATGCTGATGGCCCTCTCCAACCAGGAGGGGCACATCGTGCTGGCGCCGGGCAACAAGTCCGAACTGGCGGTGGGGTACTCGACGCTGTACGGCGACTCGGTGGGCGCGTACGGGCCGATCAAGGACGTGTACAAGACGTCGGTCTTCCGGCTCGCCGAGTGGCGCAACCGGGCCGCGGCCGAGCGGGGGCAGACGCCGCCGATCCCGGAGAACTCCATCTCCAAGCCGCCCAGCGCCGAGCTGGCGCCCGGGCAGGTCGACACGGACTCGCTGCCGGACTATCCCGTGCTGGACGCGATTCTGGAGCTGTACGTCGACCGGGACACGGGGGCCGATGCGATCGTGGCCGCGGGGTACGACCGGGAGCTCGTGACGAAGACGCTTCGTATGGTCGATACGGCGGAGTACAAGCGGCGGCAGTATCCGCCGGGGACGAAGATCTCGGCCAAGGGGTTCGGCAAGGACCGGCGGCTGCCGATCACGAATCAGTGGCGCGAGCGGTTGTGAGTGTCTGCCCGTGAGGGGGCGCCCGGTGTTGGCCGGGCGCCCCCTCCTTTTTGCCTGGCGGCGGGTCGTTCGTTCTCCGCGGGGCCGTGGGGGCCGGTCGCGCAGTTCCCCGCGCCCCCAGGTACCTGGGGGCGCGGGGAACTGCGCAGTCTTTTAGGGGCGCGGGGAACTGCGCGACCGGCCCCACCGGGCCGGCACCGGACGGACGACCTGCGGCCAGGTCAGTGGTGGGCCGGGGCTTCCGTCTGGTGGGGGGCGTGCGTGGCCACCACCCGGCCGGTGTGGAGCGTGCCGCGGCGCCGGTCCACCGCGTGGGCCAGGGCCGCCACCCCGAGGCCCAGGACCGCCAGCGCCGCGCCCGCCAGGGCCGGGGACGTGACGCCGTGGCCGGCCGCCAGGGCCAGGCCGCCGATCCAGGCGCCGCCCGCGTTCGCGAGGTTGAAGGCCGCCTGGTTGGCGGAGGAGGCCAGGGACGGGGCCGAGGACGCCTTCTCCATGACCATGAGGAGGAGCGGGGAACTGGTCATGAACGCCGCCGCGCCGAGCAGCACCACGGCGAGGGGCGCGCTCCACGCCGTGCCCATCATGAGCGGGAAGAGGGCCAGGACCGCCACGAGCGAGCCGAGGCCGCCGAACAGGGTGCCGCGCATCGAGCGGTCGGCCAGACGGCCGCCCAGCAGGTTGCCCACCGTCGCGCCCACACCGAACAGCGCGAGCAGCAGGGTCACGCTGGAGTCGGCGTACCCGGCGGAGTCCGTCAGCATCGGCGTGATGTAGCTGTACGCCGAGAAGAGCGCGCCGAAGCCGGCGACGGTCGTGCCGAGTGCCAGCCAGACCGGGAGGGACCTGAGCGCGGCCAGTTCACCGCGCAGCCCCGTCGCGGCGGAGTCGTGCACGGTGTTCCGGGGCAGGAGCAGCACCAGCGAGACGATGGCCGCGAGGCCGATCACGCTGACCCCGAGGAACGTGGCGCGCCAGCCGAGCTGCTGGCCCATCAGGGTCGCGGCGGGGACGCCGGCGATGTTCGCGACGGTCAGGCCGAGGAACATCAGCGAGACCGCGCGGGCCTTGCGCTCGGCGGTGACCATGCCGGTGGCGACGACGGCGCCGACGCCGAAGAAGGCGCCGTGCGGCAGGCCGCTCAGGAAGCGCGCGGCGATCAGCGAGTGGTGGTCGGGGGCGAACGCCGAGAGCGCGTTGCCCACGACGAACAGCACCATCAGCCCGATCAGGACCTTGCGGCGGGCCATGCGGGCGGTGACCGCCGCGAGCAGCGGGGCGCCGACGACGACGCCGATCGCGTACGCCGAGACGAGGTGGCCCGCGGTGGGGATCGAGATGCCGAGGTCGTCCGCGACGTCGGGCAGCAGCCCCATCATCACGAACTCGGTGGTGCCGATGCCGAAGGCGCCCACGGCGAGGGCGAGCAGGGCCAGGGGCATGAGGGACCTTTCACAGGGACGAGCGGTGTTCCTTGACGTTATGTTCACGTCCGGAACAAAGCATGCCGGGTCCAGTATTCCCCGGGGTTACGAGGCGGTTGCCGACAGCTTCACGCGGGCGGCGATCGGAAGATGGTCGCTGCCCGTCTCCGGGAGGGTCCACGAGGTGACCGGCTCGACGCCCTTGACCATGATCTGGTCGATCCGCGCCATCGGGAACGACGCGGGCCAGCTGAACCCGAAGCCGCTGCCCGCCGCGCCCTGCGTGGAGCGCATCTGCGAGGTGACGGCGTTCAGCGCGCGGTCGTTCATCGTGCCGTTCAGGTCGCCGAGGAGGGCGACGTCCGGGAGCACCTCGTGGGAGATGGCCTCGCCGAGCGCGTCGGCGCTCTTGTCGCGCTGCCGCGCGGTGAAACCGGCCTCCATCTTCACCCGGACGGAGGGCAGGTGCGCCACGTACACGGCGAGCTTCCCCCCGGGCGCGGTGACCGTCGCCCGCATCGCGCGCGTCCAGCCGAGCTTGATGTCGACCGGGGCGGCCCCGCTCAGCGGGTACTTGCTCCACAGTCCGACCGTGCCCTGCACCGAGTGGTACCGGTACGTGGACGCGAGGGCCTTCTCGTAGACCGGCACCGCCGAGGCCGTCAGCTCCTCCAGGGCCACCACGTCCGCGCCGGAGGCCGCCACGTCGCGGGCCGTGCCGGCGGGGTCGGGGTTGTCCGCGTTGACGTTGTGCGTGGCGACGGTGAGGTCACCGCCGGCGCCCGTCCGGTCGACGAGCAGCCCGCCGAAGAGGTTCACCCAGACGGTCGCGGGCAGCAGCACGGCGACCAGCGCGGTCGCGGACCTGCGGAACAGCGCGAGGGCGAGCAGCACCGGAACGGCGAGGCCCAGCCAGGGCAGGAACGTCTCCAGGAGGCTGCCGAGGTTGCCGAACCTGTTCGGGATCTGCGCGTGCACGGCCATCACCAGGGCGAGCAGGGCGGAGAACACGGCGAGCACGATCCCCCGGCGCCACAGGCTCCGGTCGGTCCGCAAGGAGGTCAGCAGGCGCCGGAGCCGGGTTCCTCTGCGGTCCGGCCCCTGGCCGCCGCTGCCCGTCTCCGTCATGTACGCCTGCGCCATACCGTCGCCTCACCAACTGCCGTTCACATCGTCCCCGCGCCTAAGACCCTAGGGGATGATCGCGATCGTTCCTGCCGCCACATGACGGCCGTACGGGCACGAGGACGAGCGAGACGGTGTGACGAGTTCCGGCCGCGGGCCAGGTGGGGTGGTCTGTGACGAAACGTGCACATTCCCCCGGGGGTCTCGGGACTGCCGGGGGCCGGGGGGCAGGAGGGTCGGGTCCGGAGAGCGGTTCAGGACGCGGCCGGGCCCAGGCCCGCCAGGACGGTGTCGACGATTTGTTCGGGCAGGCCCTCCTCCAGTCCGGCGTCCGGGCGGACGACGGCGCGGACGAGCATGGGGCCGACGAAGAGGTCGTTGGCCAGGTCGATGTCGATGTCCGCGCGGATCTCGCCGTTCGCCTGGCCGCGCCGCAGCACGTCGAGCGTCTTCAGGCGGCGCGGTTCGATGACGGCCGCGTGGTAGACCTTCCACAGCTTGGGGCTGCTCTTCATCTGCGCGTACACGCTGTGCATGATCACGGACGAGCGGTTGGCCAGACCGCGCCGCCGGAGCGACTCGAGGAGGACGACCAGGTCGTCACGCATGGACGTGCCGGGCAGCTCGGGGTCGGGCGGCTCGGCGGTGCGCAGTACGTCGCAGAAGAGTTCCTCGCGGCCGCTCCAGCGGCGGTAGATGGTGGCCTTGCCCACACCGGCGATGCGGGCGACTCGCTCGATGGAGATCTCGGCGAGCGGGACGCCCTCTTCGAGGAGCTTCATGACGCCCTCGATGATCGAGCGCTCCACCGCCTCACTGCGGGGGCGGCCCCGGACGGGGCCGCCGCCGCTCCGTCCGGCCGCGCCCGCCGTCTGCTCCGCCCCGCCCACGTGTGCGCTCCGCTCTCTCGTGTGCCGCCGCCGTTTGTCCCACCGGCACCGGGGTGCCGTCGCGCTACCGCTCCGGCGTTCCGCCGATCTCCGTCCGGTCGATTGTCCCTGGTCGACGGAGGGGGTTCGGTGCGTTGCCTGCGGATGCGTTGTGGCTGATCGCGCCGTTCCCCGCGCCCCTTCAGGGCGCCTCCGTCAGTGTGTTGTCTGCGGGTGCGTTGTGGTTGCTCGCGCCGTTCCCCGCGCCCTTGGGGGGGGGTCAGTGGTCGGCGCCTATCAGTTCTGTGTTCTTGTCGGTGGGCTGTTGGGGGCGGCCCGGTAGGAACAGGCCCACCACCAGGGCGCCCACCAGGGCGACGCCCGCGCCGCACAGGGCCGTGACGTGCATCGCGTGCAGGAAGGCGTCGTTGGCGGGGCCGACGAGGGCGTCCCCCTCCGGGCCGAGCTTCGCCGCGAAGCCGAGGGTCGCCTCGATGGACTCGCCCGCCTCGTGCCGGGCGGCCGGGGGCAGCGCGTCCTCGATGCCCGAGCGGTACGCGGCGGACAGCACCGAGCCGAGTACGGCGATCCCCAGGGCGCCGCCGACCTGGCGGAACGTGTTGCTCAGCGCGGAGGCGGAGCCCGCCTTCTCACGGGGCAGGGCCTGCATGATCACGACGCTGGTCGGCGTCATGATGTGCGCCATCCCGGTGCCCATCAGGAAGAAGACGACCTCCAGGATCCAGATCGGGGTGTCCGCCTCCAGCGTGGCGAACGCGGCCAGCATGGCGGCGATGGTGAGCATGCCGCCGGTCGTGGTGGCCCGGTTGCCGAAACGGTCCACGACCAGCCGGGCACGCGGCGCGAAGACGAGCTGCGCGACGGCCAGCGGAAGCATCAGCAGACCCGTCTCCAGAGGCGAGTAGCCGCGCACGCTCTGGGTGTAGAAGACGGCGAAGAAGGTCACGCCCATCAGCGCGAAGAACACCAGCGCGATGGCGGAGATCGCCGCGGAGAAGACCTTGTTCCTGAAGTAGTCGATGTCGATGGACGGGTGGTCGCTGCGCTTCTCGTGCACGACGAAGCCGACGAGCACGGCGAGTCCGGCGCCGATCGTCGCGAGGACCTCGGCGTCCGTGAAGTCGGCGAGCTGGCCGCCCTTGATGATGCCGTACACCAGCAGGACGAGGCCGACGACGGACAGCACCACGCCCACCGGGTCGATCCGGCCGGGCTTCGGGTCGCGGGAGTCGGGGACGAGCCAGACCATCAGGCCGAGCGCCACGACCACGATCGGCACGTTGACCAGGAAGACGGACCCCCACCAGAAGTGGTCGAGCAGGACCCCGCCGGTGATCGGGCCGATGGCGATGGCGAGGCCGACCCCGCCCGCCCAGATGCCGATCGCCTTCGGCTGCTCGTCGCGCTCGAAGACGTTCATCAGCACGGCGAGGGTGGCCGGCATCACGAAGGCGGCGCCGAGACCCATCACCGCGCGGAACGCGATCAGCTCCGCCGGCGAACCGGAGGTGGCGGCGAGCGCCGAGCCGATGCCGAAGACGAGGAGGCCGCCGAGCAGGACCTTCTTGCGTCCGAGCCGGTCGCCGAGGAGACCGGCGGAGAAGAGGAGCCCCGCGAAGACGAGGGTGTAGGAGTTGATGGCCCATTCCAGCTCGCTCTGGGTGGCTCCCAGACCGGTCGGGGCGGGCGTCGAGATGGTCTTGATCGCGACGTTCAGGATCGAGTTGTCCAGGACGACGATCAGCAGGCTCAGCATCAGGACACCGAGGATCGCCCAGCGTCGCCGGTGCACGGCTTCCGGTATGCGCGGGCCGGGGGCGGCAGGAGTTGTCATGCCGGAGAGGCTAGGGGCGGCGCGACGGCGATTCGATACGAGACCGTCTCGTATCGGAATCCTTTACCGAGACCTTACGACGTCTGTATGAGCCCTGTACGAACTCCGGGGGCGGGCTTGGGGGCGGCCGGGGAACAGCTCGGGAACGGCGGAGAAGTGGGCGGAGAGGGAGACGAGGCCCACGGTGGCCCCTCTAGCCGTTCGGCGGCACGAGGTGCCACCATGGGGGTGATCCGGGGACGCCGTCAGGGCGCCTCGAGATGACTGAAGGAGCCGTTGCCATGACGCAGTCCTCGGCTGCCCAGAACCCCACCGACAGCAGCAAGGCGCTGTACGGGGGCAAGGGCACACGCCGCATCACCGTCCGCGACATCACGGTCGCCAAGGAGCGCGGCGAGAAGTGGCCGATGCTCACGGCGTACGACGCGATGACCGCGTCCGTCTTCGACGAGGCCGGCATCCCGGTCATGCTCGTCGGCGACTCGGCGGGCAACTGTCACCTCGGTTACGAGACGACCGTGCCCGTCACCCTCGACGAGATGACCATGCTGTCGGCCGCCGTCGTCCGGGGCACCTCGCGCGCCCTCATCGTGGGCGACCTGCCCTTCGGGTCCTACCAGGAGGGGCCGGTGCAGGCCCTGCGGTCGGCGACCCGGCTGGTGAAGGAGGCCGGGGTCGGGGCCGTCAAGCTGGAGGGCGGCGAGCGCTCGCACCGGCAGATCGAGCTGCTCGTGGAGTCCGGTATCCCGGTGATGGCGCACATCGGGCTCACCCCGCAGTCCGTGAACTCCATGGGATACCGGGTGCAGGGGCGGGGCGAGGAGGCCGCGCAGCAGCTTCTGCGCGACGCCAAGGCCGTGCAGGACGCGGGCGCCTTCGCGGTCGTGCTGGAGCTCGTCCCGGCGGAGCTGGCCGCCGAGGTGACGCGGGTGCTGCACATTCCCACCGTCGGGATCGGGGCGGGCGCCGAGACGGACGCGCAGGTCCTCGTGTGGACCGACATGCTGGGGCTCACGGGTGGGAAGATGCCGCGGTTCGTGAAGCAGTACGCGGATCTGCGGCGGGTGATGGGGGACGCGGCGAAGGCGTTCGCCGACGATGTCGTCGGCGGAACGTTCCCTCAGGAGGAGCACTCCGTCCACTAGCCCGTCGGTTCACTCCACTGGTCCACTGCGGCACAGAGGCAGCCCGCCGATTTCCCCCGTCGGCGGGCTGCCGTATTTCTTCGCCCCCGCGCCCCTGACATGCCTGTCGGCCGGCTGTCGGTGGTTTGTCGGTGGAGGGTGGGACCTTGGTCCACATGACGCGAATCGACAACGATCCCCGGCAGGACGGCACGGGCCGTCCCGACGCCGTCACCGTGCGGGGACTGGTCAAGCACTACGGCGAGACCAAGGCACTGGACGGCGTGGACCTGGACGTGCGCGAGGGTACCGTCCGCGGCGTGCTCGGTCCGAACGGCGCGGGCAAGACGACCCTCGTACGCATCCTCTCCACCCTGATCGTCCCGGACAGCGGCCGGGCCACGGTCGCCGGCTTCGACGTGGTGCGCCAGCCCCGCCGCCTGCGCCGGGTGATAGGTCTGACCGGCCAGTACGCCTCCGTGGACGAGAAGCTCTCCGGGCGCGAGAACCTCTATCTGATCGGCCGGCTCCTCGACCTGCCCCGCAAGGACGCCCGCACCCGCGCGGACGAGCTCCTGGAGCGCTTCTCCCTCACCGACGCGGCCAGGCGCCCGGCGAACACGTACTCCGGTGGGATGCGCCGCCGCCTCGACCTGGCCGCGTCCATGATCGGCAGCCCGGCCGTCCTCTTCCTGGACGAGCCGACGACCGGCCTGGACCCGCGGACGCGGAACGAGGTGTGGACCGAGGTCAAGCGGATGGTCGGGGACGGCGTCACCGTCCTGCTCACCACCCAGTACATGGAGGAGGCCGAACAGCTCGCGAACGAGCTGACGGTCATCGACCGCGGCAGGGTCATCGCGAACGGGGGCATCGACGAGCTGAAGGCGAAGGTCGGCGGCCGTACCCTGCGCATCCGCCCGGCCGACCCGCTGGAGCTGCGCCCGACGGCCGCCGCGCTCGACGAGTTCGGCCTCACGGGCCCGGGCAGCGCGACGGTGGACATCACCACCGGTACGGTCCTCGTCCCGATCCTCAGCGACGAGCAGCTCACCGCGGTGGTCGGCGCGCTCACCGCCCGCGGCATCACCCTCGCCGGTCTGAGCACCGAACTGCCCAGCCTGGACGAGGTGTTCCTCTCCCTCACCGGCCACCGGGCCACCGATCCGACCGACCCGGGCGACCCGCGGGACACCCCGGCCGGCCGCTCCTACGAGGAGGCCACCGTATGAGCGCCGCCGTGCTCGACTCCCCCGCCGCCGTCGACACCGACGACGCCCCCCGCATCGGCCTGCGCGCCCATCTGCGGCACATCAGCGCCCTGGTCCGCCGCAACGTGCTGTGGATCCGCCAGGACCCGGAGTCGATGTTCGACGTCGTCCTGATGCCGATCGTGTTCACGCTGCTCTTCGTGTTCGTCTTCGGCGGCGCGATCGCCGGCAAGGGCAACCAGGACGAGTACGTCAACTACGTCGTGCCGGGCCTCATGGCGATGATGGGCATGAACATCGCCATGGGCGTGGGCACCGGGTTCAACCAGGACTTCCAGACGGGGGTGATGGACCGCTTCCGGTCCCTGCCGATCTCCCGTGCCTCGGTCCTGATCGCCAAGATCATGGTGGAGATAGGCCGGCTGCTGCTCGCCACCGCGATCCTGCTCGCGGTCGGCTTCCTGCTCGGCCTGTCCGTGTCGAACGTGCCCGGCCTGCTCGCCGCCATCGGTCTGGCCCTGGTCTTCGGCTCCTCCATCATGTGGATCTTCCTGACCATGGGCGTGGTGATGAAGAACGCCCAGGCCATCCAGGGAATGGGGTTCCTCGTGCTGATGCCTCTGCAGTTCGGTTCGTCGATCTTCTCGCCGCCGTCCACCATGCCGGGCTGGCTCCAGACGTTCACCGACTACAACCCGCTGTCGTCCCTCGCGGACGCGGCCCGGGGCCTGATGAACGGCGGGCAGCCCATCGCCCACGACATCGTGACCACCCTCGCGTGGTCGGTCGTCATCACCGTGGTGATGGCCCCGGTCGCGATCCACAAGTACCGCACCAAGAGCTGACCCCGTCAGACCAGGGCGGCGGCCTCCTCGAAGGAGAGGCCGCCGCCCTGCGCGTACGCGGCCTCGTACGCCGGGTCGTCGAGGATGTCGCGCGCCGCCGCCTCCGCCCGTGCCCGCATCTCGCGCTCCAGGACGACCCGGAAGTGCGCGGGCGGCAGCAGCCCGTCGGCGGCGCCGAGGCAGCGGGCGGCGTCCTGGGCGCGCCGGCCGCCGTCGATCCCGGTGAGCGCGAGGGCGGCGGTGGTGAGGTGCACGGAGAACAGGTGCGGGGCGATCAGCTGCGACAACGGGTCCTTCGCCCGGTCCAGGGCACTGCGCACCTTCGTCACCGCCTCGTCGTACCGGCCCTCCATGGAGTCCAGCCATGCCTCCACGCCCCACACGAACCCGTCGAAGACCATGACCCGGACGGCGCCGAAGTCGCTGCGCAGCCTCTCGATCTGGGCGCGGGCCTCGGAGATCCGTCCGGTACGGCCGAGGCACATCGCGAGGAAGAGCCGGGCCCCGGGCAGCGCCTCGCTGTAGGTGCCGTCGCCCTGTTCCAGCACGTCGCGCAGCAGCCGCTCGCCCCGCTCGGTCTGGCCCGCGTCGATGAGGACGCTGCCGAGGCGGGCGCTGAGGACGGCCGTCTGGGCACGGGCGCCGAGGCGCTCGGCGTGGGCGATGGCCGTCTCGTAGTCCGCCGCCGCGAGTTCGTACTCGCCGCGGCGCTCATGGGCCTCACCGCGCGCGGAGAGGGCCTCGGCGGCGCCCCAGCCGTCCTCCAGCCCCACGAAGAGCTCCAGCGACTCGTTGGCGTCGCGGGTCGCGTCACCGGCCCAGTCGGCGCGGTTGGCGAGCATGTTGGCGCGCATCTGCAGGGCGACGGCCAGTTCCCAGTCGTAGCCGAGCTCCCGGCAGGTCCGGATGCTCGCGTCGATGACCTCCCGCAGCCGTTCCAGCTTGCCGGTCATCAGCACGGCGTAGAACCAGAGGTAGCCGGGGTTGCGGCAGACCTGCGGGAAGCCGGGCTCGTAGGTGTCGCTGATGCGGCGCAGCCTGGCCTCGGCCTCCGGTGACTGCCAGCTGTCGATCTCCAGGTCCATGTGCGCGAGATGCAGCAGGTGGACACCGCGCCTCGCCTCGGCGAGGACCTCCGGGCGCATGGGCGGCGGGGCCGCGATGCAGGACTCGTACAGCGGAACGGCGCGCCCGGCGTCCGGCGCGAACGGGTCGGGGCCCAGCGCTGTCGCCTCGCGCGCCCAGTTGCGGGCGACCATGCGCACGTCGCGGACCTGCCAGTACCAGGCGAGCGAGAGAACGAGGCAGAGGGCCTCCTGCTCGTCGCCCCCGGCGACGGCGCGCTGCAGCGCGGCGCGGGTGTTCTCGCTCTCCAGCTGGAGCAGTTCGATGGCCGCGCGCTGGCCGGGGCCGCGCAGCAACGGGTCGGTGGTGCGGGCGAGTTCCCGGTAGTACGTGAGGTGGGCGCGCTCGGCCGCGGAACGCTCGCCGCTCGCGTCGAGCCGCTGCCCGGCGTACTCGGCGACGGTCTCCAGGAGCCGGTAGCGCATCTCGCCCTCGCTGCCCGAAGGGGTGGCCACCACGAGGGACTTGTCGACGAGCGAGCCGAGTGCCTCCAGCGCGGCGGGGCCGCAGACGGCTTCGGCGGCGGCGAGGTCGCAGCCGCCCGCGAAGACGGACAGCCGCCGCAGGACGTCGCGTTCGTCGCCGTCCAGCAGGTCCCAGGACCAGTCGACGACGGCACGCAGGGTCTGCTGGCGCGGCAGGACCGTGCGGCTGCCCGAGGTGAGGAGGCGGAAACGATTGTCCAGGCGGTCGGCGATCTGACGCGGGGTGAGCATGCGCAGCCGGGCGGCGGCGAGTTCGATGGCGAGCGGCAGGCCGTCGAGGCGGCGGCAGATCTCGGCGGCGGCCTCCGGGTCGTCCTCGATCCGGAACCCGGGCCGGGCGGCGGCGCCCCGGTCGGCGAACAGTCTCAGCGCGTACGGCTCGGGCAGCGGTTCGACGGGCCTGAGCAACTCCCCCGGTACGCCCAGGGGTTCGCGGCTGGTGGCCAGTACGGTCAGTCCGGGGCAGCGTTCGAGAAGTTGCTCGACGAGCCGGGCCGCGGCGTCGACGACGTGTTCGCAGTTGTCGAGGACGATCAGCATGCGGCGTTTGGCGCAGTGCTCGGTCAGGCGCACGAGCGGGTCGTCGTGCCGGTCGGTGACGACGCGCATCTCCTCGGCGCCGGCGCTGCGCAGCACGGTCTCCCGGGCCCCGACCGCGGTGAGGACGGCCTCGGGGACGGCTCGCGGGTCGTCGACGGGCGCGAGTTCCGCGAGCCACACCCCGTCGGGCAGGGTCTCGGCGACGCTCTCCGCCACCTCCTGCGACAGCCGGGTCTTCCCGGCGCCGCCCGGTCCGAGCAGGGTGACCAGCCGCGCCGCCGTGAGGTCCCCGCGGATGACCGCCAGGTCGGTGTCCCGGCCGACGAAGGAGGTGAGCCGGGCCCGGAGGTTGCCGACCGGCACGGGGCGCTCCCGCGGGGCGGCCGCGGAGGCGGGGCGGTGGCCGTCGGGGGGCGGGGCCTGCCCGGCGACGGTGCCGTTCAGCAGTTCTCCGTGCAGGGCCTGCAGGTCCGGGCCCGGGTCGGTGCCGAGGCGGTCGGCCAGCAGCCGGCGTACGGCCTCGTACGCGGCCAGGGCCTGCGCGGCGCGGCCCGCGTCACGCAGGGCGCGCAGGCGCAGCAGTTGCAGGGGTTCGTCCAGGGGATGGGCGTCGCAGAGGGCGGTGAGGTCGGGCAGGGACTGCTCGGCGTGGCCGAGGGCGAGGGCGGCGGTGAGGCGGGCGCGCCGGGCGTCGAGGCGGCGGGCCTCCCAGCGGGCCGACTCGGCCGCCCGGTCGGGGAGGTCGGCGAGCGCGGGACCCCGCCACAGGGACAGGGCGTCGTCGAGGATGCCGGCCGCCTTGCCGGGGTCGCCGTCGGCGAGCGCGCGGGCGCCCTCGCCCGCGAGCCGCTCGAAGCGGTGCAGGTCGATGTCGTCGGCCGTCGCGCGCAGCCGGTAGCCGCCCTCGGCGGAGCCGACCGCGTCCGCGCCGAGGGCCCGGCGCAGCCGGCCCACCAGGGCCTGCAGCGCGCCCGTGGCGTCGGCCGGCGGGTCGGCGCCCCACACCTCGTCGATGAGCGCGGCGGCGGGCACGGTCCGGTCGGGGCGCAGGGCGAGCACGGTCAGCAGGGCGCGCAGCCGCGCCCCGCCGACCGGTACGAGGGTGCCGTCGGTACGGAGTGCCTGGGTGGTGCCGAGGATGCGGTAGCGCACGCGAACCATTGTCCCTGTCCGCGCCCCGGGCCCGCCCCGGATCATGGTCCGGCGTGCACCGCGGGCGGCCGGGGCGTGAGCGGCGGGCCGCAGGAACCTACGACCCTGCGTAGGACGTTCCCCCCACACCACCGGTACGGTCGACCCGCCACGCCCAGACCGTTCGAGCATTCCAGGGAGCCCCACCCCATGACCACCGCCACCAACCGGCACAGTGACCGGCAGATCAGTCCGGTGTTCATCGGGATCGTGGCCGTCGCAGCGGTGACCGGCTGGGCCACCTGGACGGGCTTCGCCGAGCAGCCCGGCGTGGCCGTCTTCCTCTTCGTGACGGCGGCGTGGATCGTCTCGCTCTGCCTGCACGAGTACGCGCACGCGCGCACGGCCCTGCACAGCGGTGACATCTCGATCGGCGCGAAGGGCTATCTGACCCTGAACCCGCTGAAGTACACGCACGCGCTGCTCAGCATCGTGCTGCCCGTCCTCTTCGTGATCATGGGCGGTATCGGTCTGCCCGGTGGCGCGGTGTTCATCGAGCGCAACCGCATCAGGGGCCGCTGGAAGCACAGCCTGATCTCGGCGGCGGGCCCGCTGACGAACGTGCTGTTCGCGGTGGTCTGCACGGCCCCGTTCTGGCTGGACGCGCTGGACGGCGTACCGGCGGACTTCCAGTTCGCTCTCGCGTTCCTGGCGCTGCTGCAGGTCACGGCCGCGCTGCTGAACTTCCTGCCGGTCCCGGGCCTGGACGGCTACGGCGTGATCGAGCCCTGGCTGTCGTACAGGATCCGTCGCCAGGTGGAGCCGTTCGCGCCGTTCGGGCTGCTCTTCGTCTTCGCGATCCTGTGGATCCCCGAGGTGAACGGCCAGTTCTTCGACGCGATCGACGCGCTGCTGCGGAGCCTGGGCATCGACGAGATCCGCACCTACTGCGGACAGAACCTCTACCGGTTCTGGACGGAGAGCGACCAGTACTGCTCGGTCAGCGGGTGACGGAGGACGCCACGCGCCGCGCCCGGTCCCGGCGCAGGTAGTACCAGGTCATGTTGGACGACAGGCCCGCGAGCAGCACCCAGACGATCCCCAGCCAGCTGCCCTGGACGAAGGAGACGACGGCCGCCGCGACAGCGAGGACGCAGACGACGAGGGCGTAGAGGGCGAGTCGGGACATGCGGTCGGCTCCTGTCGGGGTCGGGAACTCCGGGGCCCGGCAGGACGCGCGGATCCCGGAGGGGAACACTCGCCTCCAGTGTCCCCCACCCCCGCGGCGCGCCCGCACGGGCACTCCCGGACCCCGCGCGCCACGGCCCGCGCGCTCCCGGGCCCGCGCGCACTCCTACAGGTCGGTCAGCCGCAGACCCGCGTGGGCCTTGTACCGGCGGTTCACCGAGATCAGGTTCGCGACCAACGACTCGACCTGGTGGGCGTTGCGCAGCCGCCCGGCGAAGATCCCGCGCATGCCGGGGATGCGACCGGCCAGCGCCTGGACGGTCTCGACGTCCGCCCGCTCCTCGCCGAGCACCATGACGTCGGTGTCGATCTCCTCGATCTGCGGGTCCTGAAGCAGTACGGCCGACAGGTGGTGGAAGGCGGCGGTGACGCGGGAGTCCGGGAGCAGGGCGGCGGCCTGCTCGGCGGCGCTGCCCTCCTCGGGCTTCAGCGCGTACGCGCCCTTCTTGTCGAAGCCGAGCGGGTTGACGCAGTCGACGACGAGCTTGCCGGCCAGTTCCCCGCGCAGCGACTCCAGGGTCGCGCCGTGCCCGTCCCACGGCACGGCGACGATCACGATGTCGCTGCGGCGGGCGGTCTCGGCGTTGTCGGCGCCCTCGACCCCGTGTCCGAGTTCGTCGGCGGCCGCCCGCGCGCGCTCCGCGGCCCGTGAGCCGATGATCACTTTCTGGCCCGCCCGGGCGAGGCGGTAGGCGAGGCCCTTGCCCTGCGGACCGGTGCCGCCGAGCACGCCGACGACGAGCCCGGAGACGTCGGGAAGGTCCCAGGGGTCCTTGGCGGGGGCCTTCTGTGCGCTGTCAGTAGAGGTCATGGGCCGACCTTACGTGCGCGGTTCCCGTCCGCGCCGCCCAGGTGAGGGCCGCACGGGCAGGGGCCGCTCAGGTGAGGGCCGCCACCGGGATCCGCCGGAAGGTGATCGTCTCGTACGCGCTGAAGTCGCCCGTCTCGTAGAGGAGCCCGACCGTGTCGTCGTCGACGCGCACGAGATCGGAGTACGCGGCGGGCAGTCCGTCCACGGTGTGCGCCGTCCGCCAGGTGACCCCGTCGTCGGTGCTGGCGCGGACCGTCATCAGGGCGCGGAAGCCGGGGTCGGCGGGGCCCGAGTACAGGAGGACGTCGGGGTCGCGGAGCTGGAGCACGCTGCCCTCGACGACGGGACCGGTCAGGCCGGCCTGCGGCCGGAAGGGCTTGACCAGGGTCCGGCCGCCGTCGGACGAGTAGGCGTCGGCGCGGGTGCCGGGGGCGGTGGAGTCGGTGCGGGTGTTGAAGTAGACGCGCCCGTCGGGGAGTTCGGCGGCGGTGGTCTCGTTCACGTTGACATAGCCGTCGGTGCGGTCGTCGACGTACCCGATGCTCCAGGTCGTGCCGTGGTCGTCGCTGAGCAGGCAGTGCCCGCCGTTGTATTTGCCCTCGGTGCCGTTGTCCGTGCCGGTGGGCGCGAGGGAGTGGTTCGCGGGGACGACGACCCGTCCGCCCGTCAGTCGCAGGGCATGGCCCGGGGTGGTGGCGTACCAGCGCCAGGCCGTCTTCTTCGCCTGCTTGCTGATCTCCCGCGGCTTCGACCAGGTGACCCCGTCGTCGTCGCTGTGGCAGACCCAGACGCGGCGCCCGTCGGCGGCGCTCACCTTGCCGCGGCGGATGGCGTCCTCGGTGGCGAGGGCGGCGTTGCGGAGGTGGACGAGCAGGATCCTGCCGGTGTCGAGGACGACGGGGGCGGGGTTCCCGGCGAGCGCCGCGCCGTTCTCGGCGGCGACCTGGAGGGGTCCCCAGGTCAGTCCCCCGTCCGTGGACCGCTTCAGCACGATGTCGATGTTGCCGAAGTCGTCGCGCGAACCGACCCTGCCCTCGCAGAAGGCGAGCAGGGTCCCCTCGCCGGTGGTGACGACGGCCGGGATACGGAAGCTCGCGTAGCCCTCCTGCCCGGCCCGGAACGGCACGGACACCTCAACGCTGGTCATGGACCCTCTCCTTACCGGTCGGGTGAGTGGGACACTCTGCCCAGGTTGGGCGAATTCACGGTGAACTGCACCTGACGAGTGCCCGGTTGCGGCAGGATGCGTGCGCATGGATGCCGTACGGGTGGCCTTGTTGCGCGACGTGCTCGCCGGGACCGAGTGGCCGGGCGCCACCCGGCGGTTCGCCGGCGCACTGCGCTCGTCCGTGCTGCCGCACGGGGGCGGACTGCTGCTGGTGGGGACGGCGGAGTACGAGCCGTGGCACCTCGCCGCGCATCTGGTGGACGAGGCCGCCTGGTCGGGCATGCCCGAGCTGACGCCGACGCTCGTACGGCACCGTGCGCGGCCCGGTGACCCGGCGCACCTGGCGGTGGGGCTCGGCAGGATCGAGGCGGCCCGGCGGGGCGAGACGCTGCTCGTCGTGGCGCCGGGCGCGCCCGGCGCGCCGCTCCTGGAGCGGGTGCACGACGCGCGCCGGGCCGGGGCGACGGTCCTCGCGCTGGACTCGGGCGACCGCGAGCTGCACGCGTTGGCCCACGAGGCGCTCACGGCACCGTCCGAACCGGACCTCGACCTGGACACCGTGCAGCACCTGGTCAGTGCGGCGACCGGGGAGAACTCGCCGCCCGCGCCCCGGGGCCGCCGGCGTTTCACGGACCGGCTGGCGCGGCTGGCGGACCGGTTGACGGCGCCGCCGCCCGCGCGCTGGTGACCTGCGGGGCCCCGCCGGAACGGCCCCTCGGATCGAAAAAGCGTTTGTCCGCGGCGGGGCGCGCGCCGGACCATGTCCCGTCGTGACGGAACTGACCGAGCCCGAACCCGATGCCGACGCCCATGCCGAGGCCGCCCACGCCGATGCCGCCCATTCCGATGCCGATGCCGCGGCGGCCGGGGGTGGTGCCTCGCGGCTGCGCGCGCTGCTGCCCGACCTCGCGCCGTGGCGGACCTCCGCCGACTTCCGGCGCCTGTGGGTGGCCGGGCTCATCACCACCTTCGGCAGCTTCCTGACGTTCGTCGCGCTGCCGGTGCAGATGAAGGAGCTGACCGGGTCCGCGGTGGCCGTCGGAGCGATCGGGGCCGTGGAACTCGCCCCGCTGATCGTGTTCGGGCTGTACGGCGGGGCCCTCGCGGACGCCCTGGACAAACGGAAACTGATCCTGTGGACGGAGGCGGGGCAGGGGCTGCTCTCGGCCGTTCTGCTCGTCAACGCGCTGCTGCCGGACCCCAGGGTGTGGCCGCTGTACGTCGTCGCCGCGCTCTCCTCCGCGCTCGTCGCGGTCCAGCGGCCGGCGCTCGACGCGCTCACCCCGCGTATCGTCCGGCACGAGCACCTGCCGGCGGCCGCCGCCCTCAACTCGCTGCGCTGGACGGTCGGCGGGGTCGCCGGGCCCGCGGTCGCGGGGCTCGTCGTGGCGTACGCGGGGCTCGGCTGGGCCTATGCCGCGGACCTCGTCACCTTCGTGCTCTCCTTCGGGCTGGCCGTGGGGCTCGCCGCGTCACCCGCCGCGCACGAGGCGGCGAAGCCGTCGCTGCGGTCGATAGCGGAGGGGGCCAGGTACGCGTGGAGCCGCAAGGAACTGCTCGGTACGTACGCGATCGACCTGGCGGCCATGTTCTTCGCGTTCCCGCTCGCCGTGCTGCCCTTCCTGGCGGACGAGCTGGACGCCGAGTGGTCGCTCGGGCTGATGTACGCGGCCCTGCCGGCCGGGTCGCTGCTGGTCAGTCTGACGAGCGGGTGGACCTCGCGGATCCACCGGCACGGGCGGATGGTGGTGCTGGCGGCGGGGTTCTGGGGGCTCGCGATGGTGGCCGCGGGTGCGGTGCACGAGGTGTGGCTGGTGCTGCTGTTCCTGACGCTCGCGGGGTGCTGCGACATGGTCAGCGGGATCTTCCGGGCGGCGATGTGGAACCAGACGATTCCCGACGAGCTGCGGGGGCGGCTGGCCGGGATCGAGTTGCTGTCGTACTCGGTGGGGCCGCAGCTGGGGCAGGTGCGGGCGGGCGGGATGGCCGCGGTCTTCTCCGTGCGGGCGTCCGTGTGGGCCGGGGGTCTGATGTGCGTGGGCGCGGTGGGGGTGCTGGCGGTGTGTCTGCCGAAGCTGATGGCGTACGACGTGCGGACGAATCCGCACGCGGTGCGGATGAAGTCTCTGCGGGGCGGGGTGGTTGAGGAGCGTTGACTGGTGCCGGCCGGTGGGGGCTGAGCGCAGACACCGCCCGCGCCCGGGGCATTTCAGGAGCGCGGGGAACTGCGCGATCAGCCCCCACCGGCCCGCAGACGGCGAAGCTCTAGTTGTCGCCCGCGGCCCGCGGATCGGCGTCGTGCCACCTCGGGTCCGTCTCCCACTCGGTGTTGCGCTCGCGGGCCGTGTCCATCGCCCGCTGGGCCTCCGTGCGGGACGCGTACGGACCGAAGCGGTCCTTCGCGGGGCACTCGGGGCCCTCCTCGACCTTCTTGTGCTCCAGGCAGTAGTACCACTCGCCCGGTTTCCCGACCGTCCGCTTCTTGAACAGGGCCATGACCAGCTCCTCTCGCCACCGACATGTTCCCCCATCCCCGCTGGTTAGACTCGCTGGCATGTCTGGCCAGTCACTGCTCGTCCCAGGGGAGCTGTCCCCCACCCGTTCCGTGCCCGGAAACATCCGCCGCCCCGAGTACGTCGGAAAGCCCGCGCCGGCCCCGTACACCGGGCCGGAGGTGCAGACGCCCGAGACGATCGAGGCGATGCGGACCGCCGGCCGGATCGCCGCGCGGGCGATGGCGGAGGCCGCGAAGCTCATCGCGCCCGGCGTCACCACGGACGAACTGGACCGCGTCGCGCACGAGTACATGTGCGACCACGGCGCCTACCCGTCCACGCTCGGCTACCGGGGCTTCCCGAAGTCCCTGTGCACCTCCGTGAACGAGGTCATCTGCCACGGCATCCCGGACTCCACCGTCCTGCGGGACGGCGACATCATCAACCTCGACGTGACGGCGTACATCGGAGGCGTGCACGGCGACAACAACGCCACGTACCTCGTCGGCGACGTGGACGAGGAGTCGCGGCTGCTGGTCGAGCGGACCCGTGAGTCGCTGGAGCGGGCCGTCAAGGCGGTCAGGCCCGGCCGCCAGATCAACATCATCGGCCGGGTCATCGAGTCGTACGCGAAGCGGTTCGGATACGGGGTCGTCCGGGACTTCACCGGGCACGGCATCAGTACGTCGTTCCACTCCGGGCTGATCGTCCCGCACTACGACAGCCCGCACGCCACGACCGTGATCCGGCCGGGGATGACGTTCACGATCGAGCCGATGCTGACGCTGGGGACGCACGAGTACGACATGTGGGACGACGGGTGGACGGTCGTCACGAAGGACCGGCTGCGGACCGCGCAGTTCGAGCACACGCTGGTGGTCACGGACAGCGGGGCCGAGGTCCTCACGCTGCCGTAGCCGCCCCCTCGTCCTCCCCGTGCCGCCCGCTCGTTCCGAGCGGGCGGCTCTTTCATGTGGGAGTGGCGGGGATCCGGGGTACGGTTTTACCGACAGGGCGTCGGGAAGGCCATTGACTTAGGTAAGCCTAACCATAGAAGATTGGCGGGCTCCCGTCTCCCCCCTTCGCCCCCGGAGGTCCTCATGAACTCGTCGAGCACACCGTTCTCGACGCTCATCCGCACCGCGTCGCACGAGCAGCACGTGGAGGCGGAGACCTCGACCTTCATGAGCGACCTGCTCGGCGGCCGGCTCGGCGTGGACGCGTACGCGCGCTACACGGAACAGCTGTGGTTCGTGTACGAGGCGCTGGAGTCGGGTGCGCGTGCGCTGTCCGACGATCCGGTGGCGGGGCCGTTCATCCGGCCCGAGCTGCTGCGGCTCGCCTCGCTGGAGCGGGATCTCGCCCATCTGCGGGGCGCGGGGTGGCGGGACGGTGTCACCGCCCTGCCCGCGACGCTGGAGTACGCGGAGCGGGTCGCCGAATGTGCCCGTACGTGGCCCGGCGGGTACGTGGCGCACCACTACACGCGGTACCTCGGTGATCTCTCCGGTGGGCAGATCATCCGGGGCAAGGCGGAGCAGACGTGGGGGTTCGCCCGCAAGGGTGACGGGGTGCGGTTCTATGTGTTCGAGGACATCGGGAACCCCGCGGCGTTCAAGCGGGGGTATCGGGAGCTGCTCGACGCTCTTCCCGCGGATGATCTGGAGAAGCAGCGGATCGTTGCCGAGTGCCGGCGGGCGTTCGCGTTGAACACCGGGGTGTTCGGGGCGTTGGGGGAAGAGTTCCGCATCAGCGCGTGAGCGTTCCACTGGGTTTTGCGGGGTGGGTGCGGGGTGGGGGGTGCTGGTCGCGCAGTTCCCCGCGCCCCTGAAGACAAAGGATTGCGCCGTTCCCCGCGCCCCTGAAGACAAAGGATTGCGCCGTTCCCCGCGCCCCTGAAAGCAAAAGACTGCGCCGTTCCCCGCGCCCCTGGGAGCGCGGGGGCTTGGGTCAGTTTTCCAGGAGGGTTCTGCCTCCTAGTTCTGTCCAGCCTTCTGGTTGGGGGGCTGTGAGGAGTTGGGAGCCCTTGCCCTGGATGATGTTCAGGGCTCTGCCCAGTTGGGCGGTGAGTTGCAGGGCCGCGGCGCCTGTCGCCTCGTCCTCGTCGATGCCGTCGCCCCGGCCGGGGAAGCCGCGGGCTCGGACGCGGCCCGCCGCCTCGTCCTCCCATGCCCAGGCGTACAGCCACTCCCCCGGCTCCGGTACGGGCAGTGCGTCGACCTCGGCGGCCGACGCGTACCGGCGCAGGGTGCGTGGCGGTGCCCACTCCGGGCGGGCCTCGATCCAGGTGAACTCGCCGTCGAGGCGGGTGCCCACCACCCCCGCGGGCGTGACGAGTTCGGGGACGTCCAGCAGCCAGGCCGCGCCGACACAGGGATGTCCGGCGAAGGGCAGCCGCGCACCGGGCGTGTAGATGTCGATGACCCCGCGCTCGGGGTCGTCCACGAACACCGTCTCGCTGAAGCCGAGTTTGGCCGCGAACGCCTGCCGGTCGTCGCGCTCCGGCAGGACGGAACCCTCCCGCACGACCCCGAGTTCGTTGCCGTACTCGCCGCGCGGCCCGCAGAAGACCCGCAGCACGTCGTAATCAGTCACGCGGGCATCCAACACCATGCCACCGACATCCGCGGACCCGCGCCCGGCCGCCGGGCGCGGGTCGCGGCCTGGTCAGACCTGGGCGGAGCCCGTCAGCCGGCGGCGGCGTACGGCGAACACCACGCCCGCGCCCGCCGCGACGGTGACCGCCGCGGCCGCTCCGAGCGCGCCGGCCGGGACGTCGGAACCGGTGGAGGCGAGGCCGCCGGTCACGCCGCCCGTGGTCGAACCGGTCGTGCCCACGCCGCCGGTGGTCCCGCCGGTGGTCCCGCCGGTCGTGCCTCCCGTGGTGCCGCCCGTGCCGGTCGAGGAGGTCGGGCCGGTGTCCGGGAGTTCGGCGTCCTCGGTCAGGGCCACCGCGACGTCGACCGGGTCGAGTGCGGCGCCAGCCTGGTAGAAGCCGCCGAACGCCTTCGCGCCCGCCGCGGTGAGGGTGGCGGTGACGTCGTCGAGGACGATGACGTCCTCCTCGGCGGTCAGGTCGGCCGACGCGGGCTTCAGTTCCGCGAGGGTCACGTCGGCGGACTTCTCGCCGAGGCTGTCGACGTCGGCCGTCAGTGTGCCGGAGCCGCCGTCGAGCTCCGCCTTCAGGTCGCTGAGGGTGAGGTCGAGACCGTAAGTGCCGTTGTCCTCGTGGCCCTTGAAGTTGACGGAGCCCTTGAAGGACGCCGTGAGGGTGTCGGCGTCCGTGTCGTAGATGCCGGTGGCGTCGGGGAAGGTGAACACGCCGTTGCCGGACGCCTGTGTCGCCCCGTCCGAGACGGTGATGCTGCCCTTGGCCGGACCGTTCACGACGTACGTACGGAAGGACTGCTTCACGCCCCACCCGAGCGTGCCGTAGGAGATCTTGCCCCGGGTGGCGGCCTCGGTGGCCGAGGGGGCCGGGTCCGTCGAGCCCGTCGAGCCGGTGGAGGGGGTGCCGGACGGGGTGCCCGAGGGGATGCCGGACGGCGTCGTGGACGGCGTGGCCGACGGGGTCGTGGAGTCGGAGGGTGTCGGGCTCGGCGACTCGGTCTTCTTCTCCACCACCGTCAGGGGGTCGCCGGCCGCGCCCGCGTAGCTCGCACTGCCGAAGGTGTCTCCCGCCTCCTTGGTCAGCTTGGTCGCCATGTCCGTCATCGCGCGGTTGACGGTGACGTCGGCGAGCGGCACATCCTGCTGGGTCGTTCCGGCCTTCGTCACGTCGGCGGTGACTTGGGCGTCCTTGCTGTCGAACCGCACGTCACTGAGGACGAGTTCGAAGCCGTGCGCCTTGGAGACGATCTTCAGGGAGCCCGCGAAGCCGAGTGCGACGGTGTGGGACTCGGAGTCGTAGCTCCCGGTGCCGTCGACGAAGGTGAAGACGCCGTTGTCCTTGGCCTGGGTGGCACCGCCCTCGGGCGTGAAGGTGCCGGCCGCCATGCCGGTGACGTACGAGCGGTACGACTGCTTGATGCCCCAGGTCAACTCGTAGCCCTTGAGCGGTACTTCGGCGGCGGAGGCGGAGGTCGCGGCGAGCGCGGTGGCGCCGAGGGTGACGGCGGTCGCGCAGGCTGCGGCGAGGGCTGTGGGGCGGCGACGGTTGGCGGCCATGGTTCGTGGGTCTCCTCGGTTCGGGGTGCGGGGTCCGCGCAACTGGCGGACGGGAAGGTGAAGTTCAGCTCTTGCCGGAGGCGTCAGGGGCGGTGGGGGTGCCTGGGGCCGCCGAGGTGCCGGGGGACCCGGAGGCCGGGTGCGGGCGGCGCCTGCGGAGGAACAGGTAGGCGGCGGCGACCGCGACCAGGGAGGCGGCCGCGAGCGCGATGGGCAGGGCGGGGACGTCCGAGCCGTTCGCGGTGGCCCCGGTACCCGGCTCGGCCCCCGGCCCGTTCTTCTCGGGTCCGGCGTCCGCGGCCTTCGGCGTGGCCGACTCCGTGCTGCCCAGGTCGGGCAGGGCGGGCAGTTCGGCGCTGTCGGTGAGGGCGACGGCGAGGGAGACCGGGTCCATCTCCGTGCCCGCCCTGTACATCCCGCCGAAGGCGTCGGCGCCCGCGGCGGTGAGCTTCGTGGGGGCCTCGACGACGCGGGCGAGGCCCTGTGCCGGCGTGAGGTCCGCGGCGGTGAAGGTGACGAGCGGCACCTTCTTCTTCGTCTCGCCCGCGCGCACGACGTCGGCGCGGAGGGTGCCCTTCCCCGCGGACGTGACCTCGGCACGGACCGCACTGAGCCGCAGATCGAGGCCCTGCTCGCCGGTGAAGCGGACGGCTCCGGCGAAGGTCGCGTCGAGGGTGCCCTTCTTCTCGTCGTACGTGCCCGAGCCCTTGGGGAAGCGGAAGAGCGCGCCGCCGTCCTGGGCTCCGCCGGTGAGCTTCCACTCGCCGTCCGCGACGGCTCCGGTGACGTACTCGCGGAACGTCCTGCGCACGCCCCAGTCCACAGCGCCGTCCGCGATCCTGCCGGCGGCCGCCTTCCGCGCCTTCGGCTCGGTCGGGGTCGGGGAGGGGGACGGGGTGCGGGTCGGCTCGGTGGCCGCCGCCCGCACGTCCACGGAGAGGCTGACCGGGTCGAGGGCGGTGCCCGCCGTGTAGTACCCGGCGAAGGACCTGGCGCCCTGGGCGGTGAGCGTGGCGGGCAGGTTCTGCAGCCGGACGGCGTCGCCGCCGCCCTTCATGTCGATGCCGCCCAGGGAGAGGGAGGCGAAGGGCACCTGTGAGGACGTCGTGACCGCCCCGGTGCCCTTCGCCTTGCTGATGACGTCGACGTAGAGGGTGCCGCCGCCACCGGACAGCCGGACCGTGGGGCGGCTGATCGTCAGGTCGAGCTGGTGGGTCCCGTCGGCCTTCCTGTGCCCGAGGAAGTGGACTCCGCCGGAGAATCCCGCGGTGAAGGCACCCGAGGATCCGTCGTACGTACCGGCCGCCGAGTGGAAGCGGAACTGGCTGCCGCCGACCGTGGCCGCGCCCCCGGTGAGGGAGAAACCGCCGTTCGCCGTCGGCCCGGTGACGTAGCTCTGGAAGGAGGATTTGATGCCCCAGTCCAGACGGCCGCCCTGCACGGTACGGCTCGCCGCGTGGGCCTGGTCGGCCGGGAGCAGCGCTGCGATCACTGCTGCGAGTACTGCCGCGCAGAGCAGGGGCACCTGGGTGCGCAGGCGTGGGCGGGCTGGCATGTGTCCTCCGGACGGGGCGAGTCTGGCCGGATGGGGTGGAGTGCGTGATGCTGGGCGCACCCGACCTGGCCAGGAAGGTAAGGCTAACCTAAGCTATGCCTTCCGGGACGGGAAGCACCGGATGAGACAGAAAGGGCCGCGGGCCATGGGTCGACTGCGGGATCGTCGTGGCCGGTCGCGCAGTTCCCCGCGCCCCCCAGGGGCGCAAGCCCGTTGCCACGGGGCTCAGTTGCCCCACCACCTGTGCGAAAGGACATACGCGGCCGTGCGACGCATGCGGGGACGAGTGGCGGGTGCACTGCTTGCGGTGCTTGTGGTGGCGGGCTGCGGCTCCGGCCCGGCCTCGCCGGAGGGGGCGTCGGAGTCGGCAGCCGCAGCCGGTGTCGGGGCCGACCGGGTCGAGCCGCTGGAGGACACCCCGGAGCCCCGACTCCCGGTCACCGTCCGGTCGTCGGACGGACACGAGGTCACGGTCGAGGACGCCGAACGCGTCGTTCCGCTCTCCGGCGGGCTCAGCGAGATCGTCTTCACGCTCGGCCTCGGTGACCGCGTCGTCGCCCGTGACATCACGGCCACGTTCGCCCAGGCGGAGAAACTGCCGGTGGTCACCCGCAACCACGACGTCTCCGCGGAGAGCGTGCTGTCCCTCCACCCCGACCTGGTGCTCGCCGAGGCCACCACCGGGCCCGCGGAGGCGATGGAACAGATCCGCGACGCGGGCGTCCCCGTCCTCGTCGTCGCCCCGGCGCGCGGCCTCGACGACGTGGGCCCGCGCATCGAGACGGTGGCCCGCGCCCTGGGCGTACCGGCCGCGGGGAAGGAACTCACGCGGCGTTCCGAGAAGCGGCTCGCCGCCGTACGCGAGGACGTTCCGAAAAACACCGACAAGCCGCGCGTCGCCTTCCTCTACCTCCGCGGCTCCGCGTCCGTCTATCTGATCGGGGGCAGGGGCTCGGGGGCCACCTCGCTGCTCGAAGCGGCGGGTGCCGTCGACGCCGGAGCCGAGTCGGGCCTGGAGAAGGACTTCACCGCGATCACCACGGAGGCCCTCGCCGCGGCGGCCCCCGACGCGATCCTCGTCATGTCCAAGGGACTCGAGTCCGTCGGCGGCGTCGACGGCCTGGTGAAGATTCCCGGCGTCGCCCAGACACCTGCGGGGATGGACCGCCGGGTCGTCTCGGTGGAGGACGGCGTCCTGCTCACCTACGGCCCCCGCACGGACGCCGTACTGAAGTCCGTCGTCGGCCAGTTGTACGGGGACACCGAGTGACCGTGACCGACAGGCCCGCACCCGGGACCGGGACGCACGAGGAGACCACCACCGGAGACGACGGGGACGCCGGGGACGGCCGGGCTCCCGGGGAGCAGGCCGGCCGGGGCCGTCCCGCGGCGCCGCACCGCCGCGGTGTCCCGTGGCTGCTCACCGTCGGTCTGACCGTCCTCCTCCTGCTGCTCACCCTCGCCTCCGCCGGGCTCGGCGCGTACGAGATCCCGCCCGGTGACGTCCTCTCCTCCGTCGCGGACCGCGCCGGCCTGGGCGACGGCGAACTGGCCCGCGTCCCCGAGTCCGTGCTGTGGAACGTGCGCTTCCCGCGGATCGTGCTCGCGCTGCTCGTCGGTGCCTCGCTGGGCTGCGCGGGCGCGCTGATGCAGGGCGTGTTCGGCAACCCGCTGGCCGAACCGGGCGTCATCGGCGTCTCGTCGGGCGCGGCGGTCGGCGCGGTCGCCGCGATCTCGCTCGGCCTGGGCTTCCTCGGCACCTGGACGGTCCCCGCGTTCGCCTTCGTCTCGGGCCTCGGCACGGCGCTGCTCGTGTACGCGATGTCCCGCTCGGGCGGCCGGACGGAGGTCGTGACGCTGATCCTGACCGGGATCGCCGTGAACGCCTTCGCGGGCGCGCTGATCGGCCTGTTCATCTTCCTGGCCGACACCGCGGCGGTGAACCAGATCACCTTCTGGCAGCTCGGCTCGCTCTCCCAGGCGACCTGGCCGAAGGTGCTGGCGGTGCTGCCGTGCGCGGCGGCCGGTCTCGCCGTCGCGCCCCTCTACGCACGCAAACTGGACCTGCTGGCCCTGGGCGAGCGTCCGGCCCGGCACCTGGGCGTGGACGTCGAGCGGCTCCGGATCGTGCTGGTCCTGGTCGTCGCGCTGCTCACCGCGGCGGCCGTGAGCGTCTCCGGGGTCATCGGCTTCGTGGGGCTCGTCGTCCCGCACCTGCTGCGCATGGCGGCGGGACCCGGCCACCGCTTCCTCCTTCCCGGCAGCGCGCTGGGCGGTGCGGTGGTACTGCTCGCGGGGGATCTCGCGGCGCGTACCGTCGCCGAGCCCGCCGAACTGCCGCTCGGTGTGCTGACCGCCCTGTTCGGCAGCCCGTTCTTCTTCTGGCTGCTGCGCAGGACCCGTCGCAGGCAAGGAGGCTGGGCATGAGGAAGGGCACGGGGTGGCTCCGCGGGGGGACCAGGCCGCCGGGGCCGGTGGCCGCCGGCGACGTACTCGCCGAGGCTGCCGCCCTGCGGGTCCGGCTCGGCGCCCGCGAGGTGCTGTCCGGTGTGGACGTCGTGGCCCGCGCGGGCGAGGTGCTGGCGCTGGTCGGTCCCAACGGGGCGGGCAAGTCCACCCTGTTGGGCGCGCTGGCCGCCGATCTCCCGGCCGCCTCGGGTGTCGTACGGGTCCACGGCCGCCCGGTGTCCGGCTGGTCGGCGCACGAACTGGCCCTGCGCCGGGCGGTGCTCCCCCAGTCCGCCTCGCTCTCCTTCCCGTTCCGGGTGGAGGAGGTCGTACGGATGGGGCGGGCGCCGTGGGCCGGCAGGCCCGAGGAGGACGAGGACGACGCCGCGGTGGCCGCGGCCATGGCGGCGACGGAGGTCACCGCTTTCGCGGCCCGGCCCTTCTCCGCGCTGAGCGGCGGCGAGCGGGCGAGGGTCGCGCTGGCCCGGGTGCTCGCCCAGCGTGCCCGGTTGCTGCTGCTCGACGAGCCGACGGCCGCGCTGGACCTCAGACACCAGGAGCTGGTGCTGCGCGTCTGCCGGGACAGGGCGCGGGCGGGGGACGCGGTGGTGGTGGTCCTGCACGACCTGGGTCTGGCTGCCGCCTACGCGCACCGGGCCGTGGTCCTGTGCGCCGGCCGCGCGGTCGCCGACGGGGCGCCCGCGGAGGTCTTCACCGGCCCGCTGCTCTCGGACGTCTACGGACAGCCGGTGGAGGTGTTCCCGCACCCGCGCACGGCCGCCGTCATGGTGGCGCCGGTGCGGGAGCCCTGACCGGCCGGCCGGGGTACGGCCGGATCGCCGACCCGCCGTCCGCGCGCCGCCGGGTCCCGGTAGGGTTCGCCTCCGGGAACCGGGACGGGGAAGGTGAAGGGACTCGATGAGCAGGGATCGCGGCCCTCGTAGGCTTCGCAGGCTCGGCCGGAGCGCGCTGACGGCGGCCTCGGTGACCGTGCTGTCGGTGACGGCGAGCGGGTGCGTGGTCGTGCACGGGGAGCGGGAGATCCTCCCCGGGGCCACGAAGGCCGAGGCCGCGCGCGCCCTGGCCGACTTCACCGCCGCCTACAACGAGGCGAACGGCGCCAACGACCCTTCCCTGGACGCGGACCGGGTCACGGGCGCCCTCGGTGACATCGACGGGGCGAAGCTGCGGGCCGGCGCCGAGAACCAGCCGGGCGGCAACCCGAAGTACGTGCCCCTGAAGCTGACCGACACCGAGTTCACGATTCCCGAGAAGGCGGGCTGGCCGCGCTGGTTCGTCGCCGCCTCGAAGGCCAACAAGGGGCGCGGCGAGGACCGTTGGCTGCTGGTGTTCACCCGGAGCGACGCGAACGAGGTGTGGCAGGTGTCGTACCTGACGATCGCCTCCGCCGAGGAGATACCCGAGTTCGCGAAGGACGAGGACGGTTTCGCCCAGCCGGTCACGGCGGACGCGGCGGACCTGGCGGTCGCTCCCGGGAAGCTCCCGCAGAGTTACGCGACCTATCTGAAGGACGGCGGCAGCACCTTCGCCGCCGGTGTCCACACCACCAAGTGGCGCTCCGACCGGGCGAAGAACGCGGCCCGCCCCGGCCTCGCCCAGCAGTACATCGACGAGCCGGTGACCTCCGGCGACTACGCCCCGGTGGGGCTGCGCACCGCGGACGGCGGCGCCCTCGTCTTCTTCACCACCCGCCACTACCAGAAGCAGACGGCGGCCCCGGGCGTCCCCATCAACGTCACCAACGCCGACGTGAAGGCCCTGATGACGGGCGACCCGAAGCAGTCCCTGACCCTGGAGTCGATCTCCAACCAGGCAGTCCTGACCCCCCCGAAGTCCGCCACGAACCAACAGGTGACGTTCCTCAGCAGAATCCAGGGCCTGACATCCGCCAAGGGCGAATAACCCACCCCCTCTTCAGGGGCGCGGGGAACGGCGCAGTCTTTCGTCTTTAGGGGACGCAGGGAATTGCGCAGTCTTTCGTCTTGAGAGGCGCGGGGAACGGCGCAATCTTTCGTCTTGAGGGGCGCGGGGAACGGCGCAGTCTTTTGCCTTTAAGGGGCGCGGGGAACTGCGCGACCAGCCACAACGCACCCGCACCCGCACCCGAACAAGAAGCCCCCGACGGGAGTCACCCCCGCAAAGGCCAGGCAGCAGCCTGCTCCCGCTCTCCCCCCGCATACCGCGCGCACTCATCCGTCAGCACCTCAAGCAAGGACAACGGATCAGGCAACGCGTACTCGGGCCCCCGCACCCACTCCACCACCAGCTCCCCCGGCAACCGCGCCGGCGGCACCAGCACATACGACCCCCGGCAGTGCCACCGCAGCCCCGGATGCTCATCCATCGTCTCGGGATGACAGTCCAGCTCGCACGGCCACCACTCGTCCTCGTCCTCGGGCGTACCGCGCGTGGCGGTGAAGAAGAGCATCCGGTCGTTGCCGGAGAGGGCGACGGGCCCGACCTCGACACCCGACGCGAGCAACCGGTCCAGCGCCTCCTGCCCCGCCTCGACGGGCACGTCCAGCACGTCGTGCACCATGCCGGTCGCGGTGATGAAGTTGGCCAGCGGCTGGTGCCGGGCCCACCGCTCGATCTGCGCCGGGTCGGTCGTGGACTGCGTCTGCCACGCGAAGGACACGGGGTGGCGCGCCGGGGTCGGACACCCGACGCGGTCACAGGAGCACCGGTAGGCGGAGGGATGGGCGGCGGGCGCGAGCGGCAGCCCGGCTCCCGCGGCGGCGAGCAGGAGTTCCTCACGGTCCGCGGACTCGTCCGCGGCGTCCGGTCGTGGGCGCCGGCCGCGCAGCCACTGGGAGATCCTGCCCTGCCCGCCGGAGCGGCGGCCCATCTCTGCGCTCATAGATCCCCTCGCCTGGCTATCGTGCGGACAGCATGCCTCATGGTCCCACCATCCTGCGCTCCGGGGGACCGGAGCCCACATCCGGGGTAGGTGGGGCGATGCCCGCCCGGGGCGACGATCGAGTGCCATGGCCCGCTTTGTCATGATGTGCCCACTCACGGCGTCGGCTGCGACCGCGTGCTCTCGCGGGGGGCGATCCCGTACAGGGCGTACTCGACGAGCTTGTTCGCGTAGGCGTGGTCGAGGGTTCCGGTGCCCTGGAGCCAGCGCTGGGCGAGCGGCGAGACGAAGAGGTCGCGCGCGATGTAGGGGTCCACCTCGGTACGCACCTGGCCCGCGTCCTGGGCCGCGCGCAGACGCTGTGCGTACAGCTCCAGCGGGGGCATGAGCAGCGTGGCCACGAACTCCTTCGCGAAGGCGGGGTTGCCCACGCCCTCGGCGGCGAGCGCGCGGGCCGGGGCCTCGTAGCGCGGGTCGTTGAGCTCGTCGACGGTGGCGCGCAGCACCGCCTTGAGGTCGGCCTCCACGTCGCCGGTGTCGGGGATGCCGTCGCCGTCGGTCCACTCCCCGTTCCCGGCGGCCTCCGCCGTCTGGGCGCCCAGGTCGACCCATGCCTCCATGAGGACCTCGGCCTTCGACGACCACCACCGGTAGATCGTCTGCTTGCCGACGCCGGCGCGGGCCGCGATGCCCTCGATGGTGGTCTTGGGGTAGCCGATCTCGCTGACGAGGGCGAGGGCGGCGTCGTAGATGGCGCGACGGGACTTCTCGTTGCGGCGGGCGGGGTCGGGGGACATGCGACGAACCTACCAGCACAAACAAGACGCGCCGTCTCGCCAACGGGGGTTTTCTCGCCCCCGCCGCCCCTACCCATTCCCGTCCCTTCTGGGGGCTGCGCCCCCAGACCCCCGCGATCGCGCTGCGCGCTCGTCCTCAGACGCCGGACGGGCTGAAAATCAGCTACCCCGGCGGCCACCCCTCCCCCCACCCCACATCCCGGGCCCCCTTGTAAAGGGGCCCCTGCCGCTTCGTCACGGTCGCGCGAGCGATCCGCTCGTCGGCCTCGCAGAGGTCCAGCAGGACCTGCCCCTTACGAATCTGCGGCCGCCGCACGACCCGCGCCGGGACCGGAGCCACCGGAAAGCGCGTCGCGGCGACATAGCTGAACTTCTCGTCCTCGTAGGCCAGCGATCCCCCCTTGACCTGCCGGTGCAGGGACGACCGGCTGACCCGGGCCGAGAAGTGGCACCAGTCCGAACCCGGGACGATGGGGCAGGCGGCACTGTGCGGACAGGGCGCCGCGACGTGGAACCCGGCGCCGACGAGCCGGTCACGCGCGTCGATCACCCGGGCGTACCCGTCCGGTGTGCCGGGCTCGATGATCACGACGGCCCGCGCGGCGGCCGCGGCGGCGTCGACGACGGCGCCGCGCGCGGCCTCGGTCAGTTCACCGAGCACGTACGACACCGTGACGAGGTCGGCGCTCTCGATCGTGAGCGCCGCTCCGATCCGGGAGCGCTGCCAGGCGACGGACCGCAGCAACGGATTGCTCGCCGCCAGTTCGCGGCCCAGCGCGAGCGCCGGATCAGCCCAGTCGAGCACCGTCACCGGACGCTCCGCGGGCCACGTGGCGTTCACCGCCCAGGTCGCCGCGCCCGTCCCCCCGCCCACGTCGACGTGGCTGCCGGGCACCCACTCGGGCACGACGTCCGCGAAGGCGTCCAGCGCGGCCCGTACCGCCTCGAAGGTCGCGGGCATCCGGTACGCGGCGTACGCGGCCACGTCCGCGCGGTCGCGCAGGATCGGGGCGTCGGTCGGGGTGGTGCCCCGGTAGTTCGCGATCAGCCGGTCGACGGCCTGCGCGGCCACCTTCGGCGGCAGTCCGTCGAGCAGTCCCGCGAGGGCCGCGCGCAGGGTCTCGGCCGGGGAGCCGGCGGAGGCGGAGGAGACGGGGGCGTTCACGAGGGGAGTCTACGAGGCCCGGACCGGCCGCGGCGCACCCCGCACGCGGCCCCTCCCCACCCTCAGGCTCCCCGTACCGCCCTGGCCAGCCGTGTGGCCGCCGCCGCGCGGGGCCCGTGGTCCGGCGGCCGGCGGCGCGGGTGGACGGTGTTCGCCAGCAGCACCAGGAACGTGTCCGTCGACGGGTCCAGCACCAGCGACGTACCCGTGAAGCCCGTGTGGCCCGCGGCCCCGTGACCGGCGAGAGTGCCCATGAACCACGGCTGGTCCAGGGCGAAGCCGAGCCCGGGCGGCGTCAGGAGCAGTTCGACGTAGTCGGGGCCGAGGATGCGGGCGGTGCCGTACGAGCCGCCCGCCAGCAGGGTGCGGCAGAAGACCGCGAGGTCGCCGGCCGTCGAGAAGAGGCCGGCGTGGCCCGCGACCCCGCCGAGCGCCCACGCGTTCTCGTCGTGGACCACGCCCCGCAGCATCCCGCGGTCCGCCTTGGCCCAGGGCCGTCGCTGGTCCTCCGTCGCGGCGGCGCCGGGGCAGGGCCCGAAGCCGGTGGCGGCCATGCCGAGCGGCCGGGTGATCCCGTCCCTGACGAGGGCGTCCAGCGGGCGGCGGGTGATCCGTTCCAGGACCTGCTGGAGGAGGAGCATGTTGAGGTCCGAGTAGCCGTACGCGCCGCCCGGCGCCGTCACCGGCTTCTCGGCGCGCAGCAGGGCGAGCCGCGCCCTGTCGTCCGGGCAGTCGTACAGCGGGAGTTCGGGCGGCAGTCCGGAGGTGTGGGTGAGCAGGTGCCGCACGGTGATGCCGTACTCGGCGGCCGCGGTGAAGCCCGGCAGGTACGCCCCCACGCGCGCGTCGATGCCCAGTGTGCCGCGCTCCAGCTGCTGCACGGCCGCGACGCTCGTGAAGAGCTTCGTGAGGGAGGCCAGGTCGAAGGGGGTGCGTACGGTGGCCGGCACCCGTTCGCGGCACGGCAGTTCCAGGCCGGCGTCCGTCTCCTCGTCGTAGCCGCGGTAGCGCACCGCCCAGCCCGCCGCCTCCTCGACGGCGATCACGGGGCCGCGCCCGGCGAGCAGCACGGCGCCCGCGGCCCAGGGTCGGTCTCCGTCGGTGAGCCCGCGGAACTCCCGTACGAGCCGGTCGAGTTCCCCGGGGTCGAGGCCGGCACGCTCCGGTGTGCCGGGGCGCAGTCTCGGTGCGCTCAGCTCCCCGCTCCCTTCACGTCCGCCGGTACGACCGTCCGTACCTCCGGCTGCCCGTCCGGCTGTTTCCGCCAGGGACGGCACAGTGCCATGAAGCAGCCGACGGCCACCAGTGAACACGCGAGCTGGACGACGGCCATCGGGACGGCCGTGTGCTCCCCCGCGATGCCCACCAGCGGCGTGGCGATCGCGCCGACCAGGAAGGACGACGTGCCGAGCAGGGCGGAGGCGGAGCCCGCGGAGTGCCGGGTGCGCATGAGGGCGAGCGCGTTGGTGTTGGGCATGCACAGGCTCATCGCCGACATGAGGACGAAGAGCCCGACGGCGATCGGGACGAGTCCCACCTCGCCGAACGCCCCGGCGGACATCAGGAGCAGCGCGGCCGACGCGAGGGTGATGACCGCGAGTCCGACCGCGAGCACCTTGTCGAGGCTGACCCGGCCGACGAGGATCTTGCCGTTGATCTGGCCGACGATCACGAGGCCGACGGAGTTGACGCCGAAGACGATGCTGTACGTCTGCGGGGAGGCGCCGTAGATCTCCTGGACGACGAACGGCGAGGCGGAGATGTACGCGAAGAGCGCCGCGAAGGCGAAGCCGCCGGTGAGCATGTAGCCGGTGAAAATGCGGTCGGCGAGCAGGCCGCGCATGGTGCGGAGGGCTTCGAGGGTGCCGCCGTCGTGCCGTCGTCCGGGCGGGAGCGTCTCGGGCAGCAGCCGCCAGACGACGGCGGTCAGCACGATCCCGATGACCGTCAGGACGAAGAAGACGCCCCTCCAGTCGGTGACCCGCAGTACCTGTCCGCCGAGGAGCGGCGCGAGGATCGGCGCGACCCCGGAGATCAGCATGAGCGTGGAGAAGAACCGCGCCATGGCCACGCCGTCGTACAGGTCGCGCACGACGGCCCGGGCGATGACGATCCCGGCGGCGCCGGCGAGGCCCTGCAGCAGCCGGAAGGCGACGAGGAGTTCGACGGTCGGCGCGATCGCACAGACGGCGGTGGCGAGGATGTAGACGAGCAGCCCGGCGATCAGCGGGCGCCGTCGGCCCCATTTGTCGCTCATCGGGCCGACGACCAGCTGTCCGAGCGCCATGCCGGCGAGGCACGCGGTGAGCGTCAGCTGCACGGTGGCCGCGGACGCGTGCAGGGCGTCGGTGACCTCCGGGAGCGCCGGGAGGTACATGTCCATGGACAGCGGCGGTACGGCGGTGAGGCCGCCGAGGATGAGGGTGACCAGCAACCCGACGGAGCGGCGGGCGCCCGGCGGCGGTACCGGCGCCGCGGCGGCGGCGATCGCGCTCTTCTCGCTCACCGCCGCGCCCGGTATGTGTGTCCCCGTGCCGTCCTGGTTCCGCCGGCTCCGCGTGGTGCGGCCCCGCTCGGGCATGTGCCCCTCCCTGTCCGTGTGATCCGCCACCTATGCTCTCAGCTCGTACGGGTGATCTCGTACAGGTGGTCGAAGCCGTCGAGGGCGTCGAGAGCACGGAACGAGGGGTCGGGCATGGCTGAGGAACGCGTGCGGTGGGGTGTGCTGGCGACCGGTGGGATCGCTGCGGCGTTCACCGCGGATCTGGTCGATCTGCCGGATGCCGAGGTGGTGGCGGTGGCGTCGCGCACCGAGGCGTCGGCGAAGGGGTTCGCGGAGCGGTTCGGGATCCCGCGGGCGTACGGCGACTGGGAGTCCCTCGCGGCGGACGAGGACGTGGACGTCGTCTACGTGGCGACTCCGCACTCGGCGCACCGGGCGGCGGCCGGGCTCTGTCTGGAGGCGGGGCGCAACGTGCTGTGCGAGAAGGCGTTCACGCTGAACGCGCGCGAGGCCGAGGAACTGGTCGGCCTCGCGAAGGAGCGCGGGAGCTTCCTGATGGAGGCCATGTGGATGTACTGCAACCCGCTGACGCGGCAGCTCAAGGCGCTGGTCGACGACGGGGCGATAGGCGAGGTGCGCACGGTGCAGGCCGACTTCGGCCTCTCGGGGCCGTTCCCTCCCACCCACCGGCTGCGCGACCCCGCGCAGGGCGGCGGCGCGTTGCTGGACCTGGGCGTCTATCCGGTGTCGTTCGCGAATCTGCTGCTGGGTGAGCCCTCCGACGTGCTGGCCCGAGCGGTGCTCTCCGAGGAGGGAGTCGATCTCCAGACGGGCATGGTGCTCTCGTACGAGAGCGGCGCTCTCGCTTCGTTGCACTGCTCTCTGGTGGGCGGCACGTCGGCCTCCGCCTCGGTCACCGGCTCCGAGGGCCGTATCGACATCCCGTCCGGCTTCTTCCACTCCGACCGCTTCGTGCTGCACCGCGACGGCCGCGACCCGGAGGAGTACACGGCGAGCGCGGCCGACGGCACCCTCGCCGGCCTCAAGCACGAGGCCGTCGAGGTGATGCGCTGCCTGCGAGCCGGCGAGACGGAATCCCCCCTGGTCCCCCTGGACGGCACCCTGGCCATCATGCGCACCCTCGACACGGTACGAGCCCAGGTAGGCGTCACCTACCCCCAGGAAACAGCCTGACCCAGAGGCTTTCAGGGGCGCGGGGAACGGCGCAATCCTTCGCCTTCAAGGGGCGCGGGGAACTGCGCAATCTTTCGCTTTTAAGGGGCGCGGGGAACTGCGCGACCAGCCACGACGGCGCCGCACCCGACAACACCCCCACGCCCCGCACCCGCGCCCCACCACACCGCGGCCGGGCGGAGCCCTACGCCGGCTTCAGCCCCTGATCCCCCACCTCCGTGACGAACGACGCCGCGGTGGTGATCGCCGCCCCGGGCGTGGTCACCGCCGCCACCGTCTTGAAGTCGGCCCGCGCCACCTCCCGCCCGAGCCGCACCGTCGTGTAACCCCGCCGCCCGTTGTAGAACTTCAGATGCGGATTGGCCTGCATGTACGTGTCCCAGTTGGCGGGCCGCTCCACCCCGTCCCGCCCACTGGTGACGGACGTCGTCACGATCTCCGTACCGAGCGTCCGGGACCCCGGCTCGTCGAAGTTGTCCTTGATGTCGAAGGCGTACGCGACATGGACGTCCCCGGTGAGCACCATCAGGTTGTCGACGCCGGCGGACTTCGCCCCGGCGAGGACCCTCCCCCGCGAGGCCCGGTAGCCGTCCCACGCGTCCATGGACACCCTGGAGGCCGCGGCCAGGTCGAACTTCCGCTGGGAGAAGATGACCTGCTGCGGGACGACGTTCCACAGCGCCCGCGAGGCACGCCAGCCGTCGATCAGCCACCGCTCCTGCCGCGCCCCGGTGATGGTGCGCGACGGGTCGTCCGACTCGGGGCCCGGGATGTCCGACCCGTCGCCGTACGCCTGGTCCGAGCGGTACTGCCGGGTGTCGAGGATGTCGAACTGGGCCAGCCGGCCCCAGTTCAGACGGCGGTACAGCTGCATGTCGGCGCCTTCGGGGCGCTGCGGACGGCGCAGCGGCAGGTTCTCCCAGTAGGCGCGGTACCCGGCGGCGCGCCGCAGCAGGAACTCCTCCGGCGGTACGTCGTTCTCGGGGATGTCGTCCGCGTAGTTGTTCTCCACCTCGTGGTCGTCCCAGGTGACCACGAACGGGTGGGCGGCGTGCGCGGCCCGCAGGTCGGGGTCGGTCTTGTAGAGGGCGTACCGCAGCCGGTAGTCCTCCAGCGTGACGGTCTCCCGGTTGAACAGGTCGGGCAGCACGCGGTCCGTGTAGTTGCGGGCGCCGCCGACGGAGTTGACCGCGTACTCGTAGAGGTAGTCACCGACGTGGAAGACCACGTCGACGTCGTCCTCGGCGAGATGGCCGTACGCGGTGAAGTACCCCTCGTGGTACGCCTGGCAGGAGACCGCGGCCAGTCTCAGCTCGTCGACACGCGCGCGGGACGACGGCGCGGTACGCGTACGGCCGGTCTCGCTGACCCAGCTCCCGGCGCGGAAGCGGTAGTAGAAGACCCGGTCGGAGTCGAGGTGTCCGACCTCGACGTGCACGGAGTGGTGGAACTCGGGGTGGGCGATGGCCGCCCCGCGTCTGACGACGTGCTTGAACCGTTCGTCGCGGGCCAGTTCCCAGCGCACCGTGACGCGTTCCGGCGGCAGACCGGAGTCCGCCTGGTAAGGGGTGGGTGCGAGCCGGGTCCACAGCAGCACGGAGGTGGCCTGCGGATCGCCGGAGGCGACACCGAGGGTGAACGGATTCTCGGTGATCTTCGCCGCGTCGAGCTCGGCCGCGGCCGCCACGCCCGCGGTCGGCAGGTTGGTGGCGAACGCGAGGGCGGCGGCCGCACCCGTGACGGTGAGGAAGCGGCGGCGTCCGAGGTGACGGGCGGCGGCGCGGAGTTCGGGGGCGTGCTGCGACGGTTGCTGGTGGCCTGCGGGTGTCATCTGGCCTTCCCCTGACTGTTGTTGTGCAAGGCATTGGAGTGGCCAGGGTCAACGGTGGGCTGTCGGGTACACAACAGTCAGATGTCGGACGGATGAGTTCCATATGGCGGACCCCAGGACCCTCTCCCGTACGCTGCGGGGCCATGGACGCCAATCGAACGAGAATCGCGGTCGTGACAGGGGCGGGTTCGGGTATCGGCCGCGCCGTGGCGGTGGAACTGGTGCGCACCGGCTGGACGGTGGCGCTCGCCGGCCGCCGTACGGATCGGCTGGAGGAGACGGCGTCGCTCGCGCAGGCGGCGCTCGCCGGGGAACCCGCCGTGGACACCGGGGGCCCGGGCGGGGATGCCGAGCCGCCGGACGGGGAAAACGGCACGTCGACGTGCGTGCGCACCGACGTGTCGCGGCCCGAGGACGTGGCCGCGCTCTTCGCCGCCGTGCGGGACCGCTTCGGGCGGCTGGACCTGCTCTTCAACAACGCCGGCACGTTCGGACCCGGGGGCGTGCCGTTCGAGGAACTGCCGTACGACGCCTGGCGGCACGTGGTCGGCACCAACCTCGACGGGGCGTTCCTGTGTGCGCAGGCGGCCTACCGGCAGATGAAGGAGCAGGACCCGCAGGGCGGAAGGATCATCAACAATGGCTCGATCTCGGCGCACACGCCCCGCCCGCACTCGGCCGCGTACACGGCGACCAAGCACGCGTTGACCGGCCTCACGAAGTCGCTGTCGCTGGACGGACGCCCGTACCGGATCGCCTGCGGGCAGATCGACATCGGCAACGCGGCCACGGACATGACGGAGCGGATGCGGACGGGGGCGCTGCAGGCGAACGGGGAGATGGCACCCGAGCCGGTGATGGACGTCGCGGATGTCGCACGGACCGTGCGGCACATGGCGGAGCTGCCGCTGGAGGCGAACGTGCAGTTCGCGACCGTTCTCGCCAGCGCGATGCCTTACGTGGGGCGGGGCTAGCCCTCCCCCGCCGGGGGGGAGGGTGCGGGCCGGCGGGGCCCCTCGCGGGGTTCCGCGCGTCCACCTGAACGAAAAGCGAACGGACCGCCCCGTTCCCCACGCCCCCGAAAGGGCCTATGCTCGTCTCTCCTCCACCAGAACTTCACACTTGGAACACTGGTCTTCCGAACCACATCCAGGGGGGAGGCGGCAGCCGTTCCGGACGCGCGGGGTCGGGGGGATCCCGCACGGGACGCGGGGTGACGACCCCGCGCACGGAACGGCTGCCCCGCACTTTCAGCTCCCGTACCCCGCGGGGCCGGGCCACCACCCGAACGGCGGCGCGGGCGAGGCCCCGGGCCGCCGTTCGGTGCGACGGTGGGCAGGCGTGTACGCGCCAGCAGGGACCGTACGCGCGTGGACCTGCGAGGAGTGACGGGAACCGTGACCTCTTTCGACCGACGCGATCTGGGACTGCTGCTGCTCCGCCTCGGCACGGGCGGAGTGCTGGCGGCACACGGGGCGCAGAAGCTCTTCGGCTGGTTCGGCGGCGGCGGGCTCTCCGGGACCGGCGAGTTCATGGAGTCCGTGGGGTACGCGCCCGGCCGGGCGAGCGCGGCCGCGGCGGGCCTGGCGGAGACGGGCGGCGGCACGCTCCTCGCGCTGGGCCTCGCGACCCCGGCGGCCGGAGCCGCGGCGGCCGGGGCGATGGCGGGAGCCTCCGCGGTGCACGCGCCGAACGGCTTCTTCGCCCAGGGCGGCGGTTACGAGCACGCGGCGTCCCTGGGCCTCACGGCGGCGGGCCTGGCCGTCACGGGCCCCGGCCGGATCTCCCTCGACCACGCACTGGGACACACGGCCGACCGGAACTGGATGGTGCCGCTCGCCCTCGCGGGGACGGCCGCGGCGACCCTGGCGGTACTGGGAGCACGGTACGCACGGGTGCGGCGCCAACAGGAGGGCGCGCAGCAGCAGTTGTCCGACGAGGAGGGCGTGACCCCCGCCATGTGACCGCCCGGCACCGGACCGCGGCCGGTACGCGGACCGACCCACGGGTACGCAAGCCGACCCAGCGGTACGCGGGCCGGCCCGCCCGGCACGCGAGCCGACCAGCCCGGTGCGCGAGTCGGCCCGTCGTCGCTCATGGCACCCTGAGCGCCATGAGCGACGACGATCTCTGGGAGTCCATCGGGCAGCTCCAGGACTGGCTGGCGCGGTCCCAGCCGGCCCGCCCTCCGCAGGAGACCCTGCTGCTGCGGATGCTGAAGCTCTCGGAGGAGGTCGGCGAGGTCGCCGAGGCGGTCATCGGCGCCACCGGCCAGAACCCCCGCAAGGGCACGTCACACACCTGGGACGACGTCCGGTCGGAGCTCTGTGACGTGATCATCACGGCCGCGGTCGCTCTGCGGACGCTCTCACCGGACGCCCGCGAGGTCTTCACCGCCCACCTGGCGCGCGTGACGGACCGCTCGCTGGGCCCGGACCGGCTCCCCTAGCCGACAGCCCGACGGCCGTTGACCGTTGGCCGACAGTCGACCGCCGGCCATCGGCCACTACGCGGTCGTGCGCGTGAACCGGAGTGTCGCCGTGACGGTCGTCAGGCCGCGGAGCATGCCCAACTGGTTCCAGCCCATGCCGAACCGCTCCCGGTCCACGGTGAACTCCGTGGTGAGCGTGATCGCGTCGGCGCTCGACTCGGTGACCGTGGCGGTGGCGGACTGCGGGCGGCCGACACCGAGGACGGTCAGCTCGCCGTCGACCTCGACGGTGTCCCCCTGGCGCAGCACGGCGTCACGGACGGCGAAGACGAGGGACGGGTGCCGCTCGGCGTCGAAGAAGTCGGCGCCGCGCAGGTGCGCGTCCCGCTTGGCGTTCTTGGTGTCGAGGGACGCGGCGTCCAGGGTGATCGTGCCGCGGGCGGTGCCGTCCGGCTGGACCTCTCCGTCACCGGTGACGCCGGTGAAGGTGCCCTTCACGGTGACCAGGCCCCACATCGTCTTGTGCGCGATGGCGACGGTGGAGCGGACGGTGTCGAGCTGCCACAGGCCGGTTTTCACAGCGACGGTCATGGGACTTCTCCTGATGGGTACGGACGACCGGATCAATAATCCAAATTTGGATGACCACACGCTAGCGGGTCCTCCAAAAATGGACAACCGGTAGACTGGCCCATCATGGCCGTCCCCTCCGCCTCCCCCGGCTCCTCGTCCGCCGACTCCTCATCCGCCGGCTCTCCGTCCCCCGCCGACCCGTCGGCCGAGCGGTCCACCGACGGGCCCACCGGCGGGCCCGCACCCGAGCCGCCGGCCGATAAAGGCGCGCCCGCGGAAGAGGCGTCCGTGGACGGCCTGCTCCCGCCCGAACTCCGGTCCTGGATGCGGCTGTTGGCCGCGGCCGGGGCGATCGAGCAGCAGCTGCGGTCCCGGGTCAAGGACGCGATGGGGGTGTCGCACGACGAGTTCCTCGTGCTGTGCCTGCTGGCCGACCAGCCCGGCTCCAGCCTGCGGATGAGCCGGATCGCGGAGTTGCTGGGCCGCCCGAAGACGCGGCTGACCTACCAGGTCGCCTGTCTGCAGCACGCGGGGCTGATCACGAAGAACTCGGCGTGCGGGGACCGGCGCGGCATCGAGGTGGCGCTCACGGACAAGGCCCGCCGACTGCTGAGCGAGTCCACCGGCCCGCTGGCCGACGCCGTCTCGCAGGCCATCGCGCGGACGGCCTGCGCCCAGCGGTACACCCAGCTGCACGACCTGCTGCCCACCACGCCGGCATCCGGCGCACCGAACGGCCACGCACCGCATGCCGACGCGCCGGATCAGGCCCCTGACCGGCGGACCTGAGCGTCCACCGCGCGCCCGCACCGACCGTTCCGCCGGCCCTTGTACGGCCGGCCCCGCTAATACGGCCGGACCGCCGGTACCGGCGGCTCAACCGCTCGTGCAGGCGGTGCCGTTGAGGGAGAAGGAGCCGGGCGCCGCGCTGTTCCCCGTATGGCTCGCCTGATAGCCGATGTTCACGCTCGCGCCGGCCGCGATCGTGCCGTTGTACGCGGCGTTCGTGGCGGTCACCGGGCCGCTCGCCGGGGCGTACGTGGCGCCCCAGCCGCTGGTGATGCCCTGCCCGGACGGCAGGGTGAAGCCGAGCTTCCAGCCCTCGACACGCGTGCCGCCGGTGTTGGTGATCGTCACGGAGCCGGTGAGTCCCGTACTCCACGCACTGGTCGTGGCGGTCACCTTGCAGGCGCCCGGCTGGGGCTGGGGCGCGGGGCCGGAGCCGTCCAGGCCGAAGAAGGTGAGGACCCGGGCCGCCATGCCACCCGCGTACAGGTTGTGGCCGACCCCCTGGAGGCTGATCGCCTCGACGGGAGCCCGGTCACCGGTGGCGCCGTAACGGGTACGGGTCCAGCCGGTCTGCGGCGAGTCCGTGACGGCCGGGGTCCGGCCGACCCCCAGCACGTCGGTCCACTGGTCGATCTCCTCCCCGAAGTTGGGGTAGCGCAGCACGTCGTCCTCGGTGCCGTGCCACACCTGCATGCGCGGCCGCGGCCCGGAGTAACCGGGGTAGGCGTTGCGCACCAGGGCGCCCCACTCCTGCGGGGTGCGGAGCACGGTTCCGCCGCTGCACGCGCTGTTCCACTCGGAGCCGTCGGTGGTGGCGAAGCAGCCGAACGGCACGCCCGCGAACGCGGCGCCCGCCGCGAACACGTCCGGGTAGTCGCCCAGCAGGACGTTCGTCATCATCGCGCCGGAGGAGATGCCGGTGGCGAAGATCCGGGCGGTGTCGGCGGAGTAGGTCCGCGTCACCCAGTCGACCATCGACTTGATGCCGACGGGGTCGCTGCCGCCGCCCCGGGTCAGCGCCTGGGGCGAGGAGACGTCGAAGCACTTGCTGGCGCGGGTGACGGACGGATAGACGACGATGAACCCGTAGCGGTCGGCCAGCGACGCGAATTCCGTGCCGGAGTGCATCGCGGGCCCTGAGCCCGTGCAGTAGTGGACGGCCACCACGACCGCGGGGTTCGCGGTGACGCTGTCCGGTACGTAGAGGTACATCTGGAGGTTGCTGGGGTTGCTGCCGAAGCCGGTGATCTCGGTGAGCGCGGCGGTCGGCACCTTCCGCGCCGCCGCGGCCGGCTCGCGGGCGACGGCCCCGGGTGCGCCGAGGAGCGCCGTCGCGAGGAGCGACGCCAGCACTCCGAAGAGCACGGCGAGCCCTGTACGCGAACGTCTCCGAGCGGCGCTTCTGCCGGTAACGGGCATGTCCGTCCCTTCCCTCTCGTGGCTGGGGTGGCTGGGGTGGCTGTGGGATGGCGCGAGGGGGCGACACCGGGCGTGCGGACATGGCGTGGGCATGACCATGCTGTCGCCGCCCTGCCATGGAAGCGCTCCCACGGGGACGGGGTGGAGACCGAAACCGGCCAGCGGGGACGAATGCTTTCGATGGACGTGCGCCTACCTCCCGTGCACGACACCCCTTGCACGGTGCACACCCGGCACATTAAGTTACTGGCAAGTAGCTGATGGGTGAGGAGTCACCATGCCGATGCTCGAACGCCAGGACGACGTCTTCGTGCTCGACCTCGGAGACGGCGAGAACCGTTTCCACCCCGACTGGCTCGCCTCCGTCGACGCCGCGCTGGACGAGGTCGAGAAGGCGGAGGGGCCGCGCGCCCTGGTGACCGCCGCCACCGGCAAGTTCTACTCCAACGGCCTGGACCTGGACTGGCTCTTCGCCCACGCCGACCGGCACGAGGACTACGTCGCCGGCGTGCACGGGCTGTTCGCGCGGACACTGTCCCTGCCCGTGGTCACCGTGGCAGCGCTGCAGGGCCACACCTTCGCGGCCGGGGCGATGTTCTCGCTGGCCCACGACTTCCGGGTGATGCGGGCCGACCGCGGTTACTGGTGCCTGCCCGAGGCCGACATCAACATCCCCTTCACCCCGGGCATGTCCGCGCTGATCCAGTCCCGGGTGACCCCGCGCACCGCGCACGAGGCGATGGTCACCGCCCGCCGCTACGGAGGCGACGACGCCCTGGCCGCCGGGCTCGTCGACCACGCGGTGCCGGAGGACGCCGTACGCGCGAAGGCGATCGAACTGGCCCGGGCGCAGGCGGCCAAGGCCGGACCGACCCTCGGCACGATCAAGTCCCGTATGTACGCGCCCGTCCTGGACCTCCTACGCGACAGGGCCGCCCCGCTCGGCTGACCCCGGCCGCGCGGCGCCTCGAATGTGGCGCCTCAGGTGTGGCACCTCAGGCGCGGCACCTCAGACGGCGGACCAGCCGTTGTCCACCGGGAGGACGACCCCGTTGATGTTGCTCGCGGCGTCGGAGGCGAGGAAGACGATGCGGCCGCCTGCTCGTCGGCGGTCGCCGTGCGCCCGACGTTGCCCCGGCAGGCCATGAGGACGGACGGCCCGTGCGCGCCGGCGTCCACGTCGAACTGGATGTTCGTCACGGTGCCGCCGGGGGGCGATGGCGTTCGTCCGTACTCCCTGGTCCCGATACATGACGGCGAGGGACCTGGCGAGGCCGACGACGCCGTGCTTGGAGACCGTGTACGCGGTACCGGCGGCGCTGCCCCGCAGGGACGCCTCGGAGGCGGTGCCTCAACGTACGTGCGCGGCGGGCAGAACGCAGTCCCCAAGCGGGGACCGAGCCGCCCCCTACCCGCGCGGCGTTTGCACCCACGCCCGACACTTCACTCCGCAAGTTCTTCGAAACATTCGAAGAATGAGCCTCTTCGCCCGATCCTCCATAAGCGATCATCACTGTCGAGTCCGCATCGACATCCGCATATTGCGCCCCTGACCAGGTAAAATCACACCCCAGGGCACTCCTCCCTCCGCGAATGTTTCGCCATCCTGGGCGAAACTATTGACGCTTGACGGGTGCAGGTCAACACTGTTCGACCGAACCCGGAAACCCCCCGCTCGTGGAAGACGGAGGAAACCCGCACATGAAACTCACCCCCGCACAGCCGAGCCGCAGGCAGGCATGCGCCATGCTGCTGGGCGCCGGAACCGCGCTGGCACTGCCCGGCACGGCCCACGCCGACACGATCGTCACCACGAACCAGACCGGCACCAACAACGGCTACTACTACTCGTTCTGGACGGACGCCCAGGGCACGGTCTCCATGAACCTGGGCTCGGGCGGCACCTACGGCACGACCTGGCGGAACACCGGGAACTTCGTCGCCGGCAAGGGCTGGAGCAACGGCAGCCGCAGGACCGTGCGCTACTCGGGCTCCTTCAACCCGTCCGGCAACGCCTACCTGTGCCTCTACGGGTGGACGTCCAACCCGCTGGTCGAGTACTACGTCGTCGACAACTGGGGCACCTGGCGGCCCACGGGAACGTACAAGGGTTCCGTCACGAGCGACGGCGGCACGTACGACATCTACCAGACGACCCGGTACAACGCCCCGTCCGTCGAGGGCACGAGGACCTTCAACCAGTACTGGAGCGTGCGGCAGTCGAAGAGGACCGGCGGCAGCATCACCACCGGCAACCACTTCGACGCCTGGGGGCGCGCGGGCATGCCCCTGGGCGACTTCAGGTACTACATGATCCTGGCGACGGAGGGCTACCAGAGCAGCGGCAACTCCAGCATCACGGTGTCGGCATGACCGCCACGGCCCGAACGCGTCATGCGGTACGCCGCCTGCCGCGTGCCGTGCCGACGACGCTCGCCGCGGTCGCGCTGACGGCCGCGAGCACCCTCACCGTCAACGCCGTCGGCACCGCTCCGGCGCAGGCGGCGGCCGCCTGCAACGGATACGTCGGCCTCACGTTCGACGACGGCCCGTCCGCCGGCACACCGGCCCTGCTCAGCGCGCTGACGCGGAACGGGCTGCGGGCCACGATGTTCAACCAGGGGCAGTACGCCGCCGCCAACCCGTCCCGGGTGCAGGCACAGGTCAACGCCGGTATGTGGGTCGGCAACCACAGCTACACCCACCCGCATCTGACCCAGCTGGGCCAGTCGCAGATCGACTCGGAGATCTCGCGGACGCAACAGGCGATCGCGGCAGCGGGCGGCGGTACGCCGAAACTGTTCCGCCCGCCGTACGGCGAGACCAACTCGACGGTGCGCGCGGTCGAGGCCAGGTACGGCCTGACCGAGATCATCTGGGACGTGGACTCGCAGGACTGGAACGGCGCGAGCGCGGACGCCATCGCGCAGGCCGCCGGGCGGCTCGGCAACGGCCAGATCATCCTCATGCACGACTGGTCCGCCAACTCGCTCGCCGCGATCCCCCGCATAGCCCAGGGCCTGACCGCCCGGGGCCTGTGCGCCGGAAAGATCTCCCCACAGACGGGGCGAGCGGTGGCCCCCTGACCCACCGAAGCCATGTCGGCGCCGATGCCACGTCGGCGCCGGCGTCGGCGTCGCGGGAGCGCCCATACGGCCTATCCGGTCGGAGGAGTTCCCGGGGTGACGCGGAGCGCCGTCGTTCCGGCGGCGGGCGCTTCGCAACCGGTCGCTCCGGACCCGGCGGGCGTCAACCGGACCTGGGAGGCCCGGAGTTTGAGCGGCTCGCGGGTCGTCCGGTCCCACAGGACCGCGGTTCCGCCGGCCACGCCGAAGGAGAGGTAGGGGCGTTCGGGCGAAAGGCGAGGCCCCTCGCCGGACAGTCGGGCGAGCGGGACCGCGGGCTCGACGCACGTCCACTGCGGTTGGATACCGAAGTAGGACGGCGGTTCGCCTCCGCGTTCGGCGGCCCGGGTCGTCCTGTCCACCGCCGTCCGCGCCGAATCGAGGGCCTGCAGAGTGACCGCACCGAGCATCACCAGGAACAGGCAGGCGTTCAGGGCACCGTTCAGGCGCTCGCCGGGCGCCGCGTAGAAATGGTGCCGGTGCCGGGCGATCCCCCACCAGGCGGGGACGACCAGCACGGGACTGAGCAGTGCGAGCAGTTTCACGGCGGCCAGCACCTTCCACACCGCCGGCACCTCGATGTCGTTCGGCGAGAGGGACAGACCGTCCGCGTACAGGGCGTGGAGCACGGATCCCGCGGCCAGGAACGAGGACAGGGCCAGGGTCACCACCAGGGGGACCGCCCAGGCGATCCACTCGCCCCAGCTCCACTGCCTTACGAGGAGCCACAGACCCGCCGCCACACCGGACACGAGCGCTGTCATGAGTATCTGACGTCGTGTCCAGCCGCGTCCGTCGCTGTCGAGGAGGCCGAGACCGGAGGCGGCGAAGAACGCCATGAGCAGCAGGACGGCCACGACACCGAACCACCTGCCTTCCCGTGCCAGCCGCGTTCCCACCCGTATGCCCCCCACCGCGCCGAGACAGGCCACCGCGGCCCAGAACCACCAGGCGAAACCGGACCGGCCGTCGGCGAAGACCAGCGCCACGGCCGTCAGCAGGGACCACGACACCGCGTGGAACAGACGGCGTTCGGTCTCCTCCTCCGGCCAGTGCTTCACCGTGCCGCGCCAGCGGCCGTCGAGGGGCCGGACCCCCGCGCCGGCGACAGCGGAAGTGTGCGTCCGGGCCAGTCGAAGGGCCTGCCTCGGCTGTCCTGTCACGACGCCGCCCACGTCGTGGCGTCCGCAGCGCAGGGCCAGACGGGACCACGTACGACGCCAGGAGTGTGGTGGACGGGCCCGACGCCGCGCACTGTCGACGACGCGCCACTGCGAGAACATCTCGCGGTCGCGCCGGACGGGCTCGGCGAAGCGCACGTACGCTTCGAGCCTGGCGCCCCGCATGACCTTGCGTACCCGGGTCGACGCACCCCGGTCGCATGCCTTGAGGGCGCCGAACAGACGGACCTCGATCTCGTACACGCGGGCTTCGGGGTCAGGATCCAGCCCCGCCCCGTGGGGCGGCTCCCCACTCGCGGAGAAACCACGGACCGGCCAGCCGTGCTCGTCGAAACGCCGCTGAGCGTCCTCCCAGTCGTCGGGCCCACCACGGACCTCGACAAGAGCCCGCACCCTCTGGTCGTAACGCACCGACGCCATGCGCCCCGACTCCTCTGCACAACTCGCTCCCGGTCCGGCGGGAGCGTACGCCGGGGATCCGACCGCCGGTCCTTTTCCGGCCAATGCTCATGCCACCTGAAGGAGCGGGTCGGCGCGGGACTCACGAAAACCTGCGCACGCGGCTGAGGTCGGCTCTCGCTCAGCCCCGCTCGTCGCGTTCCTCCTCGCGCCCACGCCGACGGCGCGCTCGCTCGGCAATCCCGTCGGCCAGCCTGCCCTTTGCCGCGCCGGCCCGGTCGAGGGTCTCATTGCCGAGGCTTCGGGCGGCACCGACGACCTGGGCGGACTCCCGGGTCAGCTTCACCCAGCAGGCCGACTCGGCGGCGATGTCCGAACCAGCCTGGGCGACCAGCGCCCCGGTACCGGCGACGGATGTGAGCCGTCGCAGTCCGCGATCCTTCGACGACAGTCCCTCCGAGACGAGGAAGCGTTCGACATCCGCCTCGCTCCCGATGACCGCCAATCCGTCACCATCGCTGATCAGCTGAATCCCGTTGTCCATCCGGCTGATTCTTCCCCAGTGTCCGGCTGGGCACGTCCGATGCGCAGACTCCCCCGAACGCGCGTCTCGGGCCGACCGGAGTCAGCGAGAGCCGAAGTGGCGGCAGACGAGTCGGGCTGTACGCCGGGTTCTGTCGCCCGGCTGCCTCGCGGCGGCCGGGGAGACGGCCATCCATCTAGGGCCGGCGTTGCCGCCGGCCTCGTGCGGTCTACCCGTGGACTCGGGCGGGCAGCCCTCGGACGTCCACGCAGAAGCGCCTTCACTCCTGAAAGCGTTTCCTTTTGACCTTGCTCCGGGTGGGGTTTACCTAGCCGCCTGAGTCACCTCAGGCGCTGGTGGTCTCTTACACCACCGTTTCACCCTTACCCGGCACCGAAGCGCCGGGCGGTTTGTTTTCTGTGGCACTGTCCCGCGGGTCACCCCGGGTGGCCGTTAGCCACCACCCTGCCCTGTGGAGCCCGGACGTTCCTCGGGAAGCGCCCCCGAAGGGGACTCCACGCGGCCGTCCGCCCGGCTCGTCTGCCGTGCCGACCATGCTACCGGGCGTTCGCCCCGCTCCCGTCCCCGTCCCGTCGCCAGGAGGGAGCCCAGGAGGATCAGGGCGAACGCCGCCACCGTGCCCGCGGTCAGCCGCTCGTCCAGGAACAGGACGCCCGCCGTCACCGCCACCGCCGGGTTGACGTACGTGAAGACCACCGCCCGGGTCGGTCCCACCTCCCTGATCAGCTCCAGGAAGGCGACGAAGGCCAGGGCCGTGCAGATCACGCCCAGGCCGGCGAGGGAGGCCAGGACCGAGGGGGAAGGCATGGTGGACGGGCCGGTCAGCGCCGCCGCCGGGGCGTACACCAGTGCCGACAGGAGCAGACAGGGCGCTATCAGCTGCAGGGTCGGCACCTGCCTGAGGTGGCGGGCCATGATCAGCGGGGCTGTCGCATAGCCCACCACCGTCACCAGCATCTCCGTCAGGGAGCGGGCGTTCCCGCCGGTCAGGTGCGGGATCGTCAGGACCGCCACACCTCCCAGGCCGAGCCCCAGACCGACCGTGCGGCGTACGCCCAGGCGTTCCGTGTCGCCGAAGAAGCGGGCCAGGACCACGCCGACGATCGGTACGCCCGCGATGAGCAGGCCCGCCGTCGAGCTGGAGAGGTGGCGTTCCGCGTCGGTCAGGGTCCACCAGGGGCCGATGATCTCGATGCAGGCGAAGGCCAGCATGGGGCGCCAGTGCGTCCGTACCACTCCCGGCAGGCCGCCCTGGCGGACGGCGAAGGGCAGGAGCAGCGCCGCGCCCAGCGCACAGCGTGTGAACACCACCATGGACGCCGACATCCCGCCGTCCACCGCCACTTTGATCATCAGGTAGGGAATGCCCCAGAGCACGCCCATGAGGGAGAAGAGAAACCAGCCGCGTGCAGTCATGCGCGCAGTCTCGGCCGGGTCAGCGGCGGGCGTCTTGAACGCTGTTGCGGTACGCCGCCGGGGTCACCCCCAGCACCCGCCGGAACCAGCGCGTCAGGTGTGCCTGGTCCGCGAAGCCCACGAGCGCGGCGGCCTCGGCGGGGCGGTGTCCCGACTCCAGCAGGCAGCGGGCCCGGTTCACCCGGTACTGGGCGAGCCAGGCGTACGGCGGTATCCCCATGCTCGTACGGAAGGCGCGCAGGAGCTGGTAGCGGGACAGCCCCAGGTCGGCGGCGAGGGCGGCGAGGGACGGTGGGGCCAGGAGTTCGTCGGCCAGGCGGTCCCGTACCGCCCGGGCCACGCGCCCGGCGCCCGGGACCGTGTCGCGCACGGGGCGGGCCGAGGAGTGGCGGCGGGCCAGCGCGGTGAGCAGCCAGGGCACGCGGGACTCGGTCTCCAGGGGGTCGGGGCAGACGCTCAGCTCGGTGTGCGCGCGGCGCAGGGCGGTGGCCAGTTCGGGGTCGTCGAGGAGCGGTTCGCGGAAGTCGGGCACGCTCAGGGTGCCCTCGGTGAGCAGGGACACCTCGGCGTACAGGGCGCGGTAGGCGTAGCCGTCGGTGGCGGCCGGGCCGCCGGTGTGCATCTCGCCGGGGCCCAGGACGACGATCGAGCCGGGGCGCGGGCAGATGCGGCCGCCGCGGTAGTCGATGATCTCGGCGCCCGCGACGCACACGCCGATGGTGAACTCGTCGTGCGCGTGGGGCGCGTACCGGTGCCGGTCGAAGCGGGCCGTCAGGAGGTCCAGCGGCCGGCCCGAGCCGCCCAGGGTCGCCCTCGTCCAGACGGCCTGCTCACGCCCGGCGGTACGTTCCCCCGCCGTACGTTCCCCCGCGCCCTCACCCGCTGCCCCCATGGCCGCAACCCCCTCGGATACTCGGATCTTGCGCGGTGCAACGCCCGCGGGACCCGTTTCCATGCCCCGCTTCCATGCCCCGCGCTTGACCCTGCCGCAACGTGAACGTTTCTACTGAGGACATGCGGATCGGAGAACTCGCCGCCACCGTCGGCGTCACGACGCGGACCGTGCGGCACTACCACCACCTCGGGCTGCTGCCCGAACCCGAGCGGCGCCCCAACGGCTACCGCGACTACGGACTGCGGCACGCCGTCGTCCTCGCCCGGATCCGCCGGCTGACCGAGCTGGGACTCGGCCTGCCCGAGGTCCGGGACGTCCTCGCCGACGACGCCGGCCGCGATCTCACCGAGGTCCTCACGGAACTCGACGACGACCTGGCACGGCAGGAGGCGGCGATCCGGACGAGGCGGCTGCGGCTGCGCGCCCTGCTCGACGCCGACGACATGCCCGCCGAGGGACCCGTGTCCCCCGAACTCGCCGCCATTTTCGGCGAGTTGATCCGGCACCCGGAACCGGCGATCGCCGCGAAGGACCGCGAGATGATCGCCTTCCTGGAGACGGTCGCGGCCCCTGAGGACCGGGAACGGCTGCTGTCGGCGCTGCGTGCCACCGCCGACGCGCCGGGCGCGCCGGAGCGGGCGCACGCGGCGTACGCGCTGCTCGACGCGCTCGACGGCGCCGACCCGGCCGACCCCCGCGTCGAGGAGGCCGCCCACGCCCTCGCCGCCTGCCTGCCGGACGAGGCCCTGGCCGGCCTGGGGCTCGCACAGGTCGACCTGGACGGGCCCGGCGCGTACGGCAACGGCGGCTTCCTGAGCGCCTTCCTCGACGACTTCCCGCCCGCGCAGTCCGCGGCGGTCCTGCGCACGATCCGGCTCCTCGCGGACCGCGCGCGTACGGACCCCGCGCCCATGGGGCGTGCGTGATGACGGGCGTGCGGCGGCTCGTCGTCCACGAGGTGCGGCTGCTCGTGAGCATCGCCCGGTGGGTGGCCCGGCGTCCGCACGGCGTCGGGCGGGGGCGGGCCTTCGGGTACGCCCGCGGGCAGGGCGCGATGATGTTCGGCTTCGGGTTCGTGTGCGTCCTGGAGAGCGCCTGCATGGCGGTGCTGCTGCGCGACCATCCCGCCGTGCACCGGGTCGTGTTCACGCTGGACCTCTACACGCTGCTGCTCGTCGTCGGCATGCACGCGGCCTCCGTGACGCGTCCGCACGTCCTCGACGGCACGGCCGCGGTCCTGCGCATCCGCCGGTCCGCCCACGTCGACCTGCGCGTCCCGCTCTCCTCGATCGCCTCCGTACGGCGCGAGCTGGTCACCACGCACACGTGGGACGCGGACCGGCTGGACCTGGCGGTGGCCGCGCAGACCACGGTCACGCTCGAACTGTCGACCCCGGTACGGCACCTCACCTTCCTCGGGCGCCCCAGGGACGTACGGCTGATCCGCTTCCACGCCGATGACTCCGACGTGCTGGTACGCGCCGTCCGCGACCTCACCCCGGAGCGGACCGTACGACCAGGTGGGGCGGGTGCCACCCCGTAGGCTGGCGGGTGCTTCCCGTACGTACCGCAAGCTCCAGGGAGAACCGCCGTGCTCGTGCTGTTGCCGCCGTCCGAAGGAAAGGCTCCCTCCGGGCGGGGCGCGCCGCTGAAGCCGGAGTCGCTGTCGTTGCCGGGGCTCGCCGGGGCACGGCAGGCGGTCCTGGACGAGCTGGTCGAGCTGTGCGCGGCCGACGAGGAGAAGGCGCGCGAGGTGCTGGGCCTGAGTGAGGGCCTGCGCGGCGAGGTCGCCAAGAACACGGAGCTGCGGACCGCGGGGGCGCGGCCCGCCGGGGAGATCTACACCGGCGTCCTGTACGACGCCCTGGACCTGGCCTCGCTCGACACCGCGGGGAAGCGGCGGGCCGCCCGGTCCCTGCTCGTCTTCTCGGGGCTCTGGGGCGCGGTCCGGGTGACGGACCGCATTCCCTCGTACCGCTGCTCGATGGGCGTGAAGCTGCCGGGGCTCGGGGCGCTCGGCTCGCACTGGCGGGCGCCGATGGCCGCCGTGCTGCCCGAGGCGGCCGGGAGCGGGCTCGTGCTGGACCTGCGGTCCTCGGCGTACGCCGCGGCGTGGCGGCCGAGGGGCGGGGTCGCGGGCCGCACGGCGAGCGTACGCGTGCTGCACGCGCCGACCCGGAAGGTGGTCAGCCACTTCAACAAGGCGACCAAGGGGCGGATCGTGCGGAGCCTCATGGAGTCCGGGGCCGTGCCCTCGGGGCCCGCGGAGCTGGTGGTGGCGTTGCGGGACCTCGGGTACGTGGTCGAGGCGGCGGCGCCGGGCGGCGCGGGCAAGGCGTGGATGCTGGACGTGCTCGTGGACGAGGTGCACTGAGCAGTTCGCCCACGATGCCGGACGGTGCGTCGCGTTGCAGTGTGTGCAACAGCCTTTGCATGGAGTGCGTGGGGTGTGCAGGATGAGCGCATGGTCTCGTCCTCGTCCTCGTCATCCTCCTCGCCGCTGCGCTCGTCCGTGCTCGAACTCGCGCCCGTCGTGCCCGTGGTCGTCGTCGAGAACGTCTCCGACGCCGTTCCGCTGGCGCGGGCGCTCGTCGCCGGTGGGCTGCCCGCGATCGAGGTGACCCTGCGGACGCCGGTGGCGCTCGACGCGATCCGGGCGATCGCGGACGAGGTGCCGGACGCGGTGGTCGGGGCCGGCACGGTCATCTCGCCCACCCAGGTGACGGACTGCGTCGCCGCCGGGGCGCGCTTTCTCGTCAGCCCCGGCTGGACGGACGCGCTGCTCGGCGCGATGGAGGCGTCCGGGGTGCCGTTCCTGCCGGGGGTCTCCACGACGTCGGAGGTCGTGGCGTTGCTGGAGCGGGGGGTGAGCGACATGAAGTTCTTCCCGGCCGAGGCCGCGGGCGGCACCGCGTATCTCAAGTCGCTGGCGGGGCCGCTGCCGCAGGCCCGTTTCTGTCCGACGGGGGGCATCGGTCCCGCTGTCGCGCCGGAGTATCTGGCGTTGCCCAATGTGCTGTGTGTGGGCGGGAGTTGGATGCTGCCCGCCGACGCGATCCGGGAACACGACTGGGCACGGGTGGAGCGACTTGCGCGCGAGGCGGCGGGGCTGGCCCCGAAGTCCCCGCAGGGGTCGCAAGGGGCGTAGCCCCGCAAGGGGCGCGGGGAACTGCGCGACCAGCCCCCACCGGCCGGCAGCCGACGACACAGCCCAGCGGTGCAGCCCGGCCGCGCAGCCCAACGCTCAGCGCAGCGCGGACGTGTCGTTCAGGTACCGCACGCTCGCGTTGCCGTCCGCGTAGTACGCCACCTCCGACAGCGAGGCCGCCGACAGCTCCATACGGAACAGGGACTCGGGCGGGGCGCCCAGGGCCAGCCGTACGAGGGTCTTGATCGGCGTGACGTGCGAGACGACCAGCACGGTGCGGCCCGCGTGGGCCGCGAGCAGCGTGTCGCGGGCCGCCGCGACGCGGTGGGCGACCGCGGCGAAGCTCTCGCCGCCGCCGGTCGGTTCGGCGTCGGGGGACGCCAGCCAGGCGTTCATGTCGTCGGGGTGGCGGTCGCGGACCTCGGCGAAGGTCTTGCCTTCCCAGGCCCCGAAGTGCGTCTCGCGCAGGCCCTCTTCGATCTGTACGGCGAGCCCCAGGCGGGTTGCCACGAGGTGGGCGGTTTCGCGGCAGCGGGCGAGGGGGGAGGAGGCGATGGTCTGTACGGTCCCGTGCGCGGCCAGTGCGGTGGCTACGCGCTCGGCCTGGTGCCGGCCCGTGGCCGAGAGGGCGGGGTCGGTGCCGCCGCTGCCGGAGAACCGCTTCTCGGGGGTGAGGGGGGTTTCGCCGTGGCGGAGGAGCAGGAGGGTGGTGGGGGTGGTGAGGTCCGGGGGTTGGGTCGTCATGGTTCGGGCTGCCCGTCGGGTGACCGTCTGTGGGGGTTGAGCGCGCAGTTCCCCGCGCCCCCTTACGGGGCCCCTGCGGGGTCCCTCCGGGGGTGGCGGGCCGCGTCGTCCGTCGGGTGACCGTCGGTGGGGGCTGAGCGCGCCGTTCCCCCCGCGCCCCTTGCGGGGCGGGGGTGGGGGTTGGGGCCGGGGTTAGAGGCCCGAATCTGCGGTGCGGATCAGGATGCGGCGGCAGTTCTCGCAGCGGAGGACCGTGTCGGGGGCCGCCGCCTTCACCTCGTTCACCTCGGTGATGTTGAGCTCCAGCCGGCAGCCCTCGCAGCGGCGCTGGTAGAGGCGGGCCGCGCCGACGCCGCCCTGCTGCTCGCGGAGCTTCTCGTAGAGCTTCAGCAGGTCGGCGGGCACCGAGCCCGCGACGACCTCGCGCTCCTTCGTCAGCGTCGCGCTCTCGCCGTCGAAGGACTCGAACGCCGCGTCCCGGCGGGACGTCGCGTCGTCGATCTTCGACTGGACGGAGGAGACCCGCCCGGTCAGCTCGGCGACCCGCTCCTGCGCGGACTCGCGGCGCTCCATGATCTCCAGGACGACGTCCTCCAGGTCACCCTGCCGCTTGGCGAGCGAGGCGATCTCGCGCTGGAGGTTCTCCAGGTCCTTGGGGGACGTGACGGCGCCCGAGTCCAGGCGCTGCTGGTCGCGCGAGGCACGCTGGCGCACCTGGTCGACGTCCTGCTCCGCCTTGGTCTGCTCGCGGGAGCAGTCGCTCTCCTCGGTCTGCGCGGCGACGAGCAGATCGCGCAGCTGGGTGAGGTCCTTGGTCAGCGACTCGATCTCGGCGTGCTCCGGCAGCGACCGCCGCTTGTGTGCGAGCTGCTGCAGGCGGGCGTCCAGGGACTGGACGTCGAGAAGTCGGATCTGGTCGGCGGGCGCGGCGTTCAGTTGGGGGCTCCAGGTGAAGGGGAGTGGGAGTTCCACGGGTCGGTGACCGTCTTCGAGACGTGGACCCGCAGGCCCCAGCCGTGACGGTCGGAGATCTCGTCGAGCTGGGCTGCGGCCAGCTCGCACCAGGGCCACTCGGTGGCCCAGTGCGCCGCGTCGAGCAGCGCGAGGGGGCTTCGGGCGCGGTCCGCGACGAACTCGGACGCCGGGTGGTGGCGCAGGTCCGCGGTGAGGAAGGCGTCCACGCCCGCGGCGCGTACGTCGTCGAACAGGCTGTCGCCGGAGCCGCCGCTGACCGCCACGGTCCGCACCAGCGCCTCCGGGTCGCCCGCCACGCGGATGCCCTGCGCCGTCGCGGGCAGCCGCTCGGCGGCACGCGCGGCGAACTCGCGGACCGTCAGCGGGTGGTCCAGCTCGCACACCCTGCCCAGGCCGCGGCGGCCCCCGGGGTCGGCGGGGTCCGGCACCAGGGGGCGTACGACCCTGAGGTCCAGCGCGCTGGCGAGGGCGTCGCTCACCCCCGGGTCGGCGCGGTCCGCGTTCGTGTGGGCGACGTGCAGCGCGATGTCGTTCTTGATCAGCGTGTGCACCACACGGCCCTTGACGGTCGAGGCCGCCACCGTCGTCGTACCGCGCAGATAGAGCGGATGGTGGGTGACCAGCAGGTCCGCGCCGAGCTTCACCGCCTCGTCCACGATCTCCTGGACCGGGTCGACGGCGAACAGGACACGGGAGACCTCCTGGTCGGGGTCTCCGCAGACCGTCCCGACCGCGTCCCACGCCTCCGCGCTCCCGGGGGGCCAGAGGGCGTCGAGCGCGGCGATTGCTTCAGACAGACGGGGCACGAACAAAAGGCTACCTGTCTTGTGTCCCCGCCCGACCGGCCGCTCCGATGAGCGCCTGGCGGGAGCGCCCGCCGCCCGCCGGCAGCCGTGATCCGCGGGCCCGACCACGCGCATCTTCCATCCCACTCAGCACACTCGTCCCCGTTCCCTCAGGCGAATCGGAAGCCGACCACTCTTATGTGTGAAGGGGCTGCCTGCGGGTCCCACGCCTGTGCGTGCGAAAACTAGTTTCGTCGCCGGAGGTGACCGAACCATGGCGGCCTGTGCGATCGAGTCCGCGGCGGCGTCCGGGAACGGGAATGGGAACGGCGACGGGAACGGCAACGGCGACGAGTCGGCCACGAGGGCGGGGTGCGTGATCACCGTCGACGGGGCCTACGCGGCCCGACTGGCCCGCAGCGGCGCGTCCTGGTTCCCGGAGCGCTGGACGATGGACGGCCCCGAGCCGTATGCCGTGCCGCTGCCGGGCAACCAGCCGGAGGAGCCCGGCACGGAGGTGCTGCCGATGGCGGACGGGCGGGTGCTCATCCACCGGGTCGCCGACGGGCGGCACGCGTTCTCCCTGCTGTACCCGACGGGCCCCGGGACGGGTCCGGCGGCGGGCCCCGCCACGGGCGAGGTACCGCTCGGCGCGGTGCAGTGCCCCGAGCCGAGCACGCGGCTGCGGCTGCTGCCACCCGCTCCCGGCGGGATGCGCGCGTACGCCCTTGCCGTGGGCCGGAGCTCGACCGCCGTGTGGCTGGTGGCGGGCGGCGCCTTCGGGCCCGAGCATCTCGCGGAGGTACCGGGCCGCTGCTCGGGCGGGGTGTGGCTGGGCGGCGGGGACCGGCTGCTCGCGCTGGACCGGGAGTCGGAGGGCCGGACCAAGGCGGTGGTGGTCGACCTGGAGCGCGGGGGTGAGATGTCGCCGCTGCTGCAGATCTCCGAGGAGAGCAACGACCGGCTGCTGCTCGCGGACGCCGACAGCGGGCTGCTCCTGATCCGCTCGGACGCGCCGTCTCCCGGACGGGAGCGGCTCGGGTGGGGGGTGCTGGGGAGCACGCTCCCGGTCCGGTTCCCGGAGTGCCTCCAGCCGGCCGGCTGCGCGGTCACTCCGTTCGCGATCCAGCCTGGCCTGGTGCTGACACCGGAGAGCTGCGCGGTCGCCCTGCGGATCGACGCCGTCTCGGGCAGCTGGCTCGGGGTGTGGCGTCCGGCGGAACGCCACCTCCACCAACTTCCCGCGCCCGACGGCTGGTTGACCGGCTCCGGCCGGTGGACCAGGGACGGGGTGCTGCAACTGCCGTACGCGACGGAGGCGGTGCCGTGCGGTGTCGCACTGGTGGAGGCACCCACGGGGACGGGGGACGCGGCCCTGACGCCCGGCGCGTGGGCGGAAGCCCCGCAGGGACCGTCGGCCCCGCACGCCCCGGCTCCCCCGGGACTCACGGAACCCCAGGTGACCCGCCCGGTGCCGCTCCAGCAGGCACCGCTGCGCCAGCCCCCGCTTCGGCAGGCTCCACTGACGGGCCGAGTGGTCGCCAGCGCCTTCGCGGGCCGCCGAGCCGCCCAGGCGACGACGGGGAGGGAACGGGCGCCCGGGGAGGGGACGGACGCGACCACCGCCTCCGCGGCCGGGCATCCGGGAGAGGGCTCGGGCGGGGGGCCGGACGCGGGCCCGGGGAGGCACTTGGGCGGGGGCCCGGACGCGGATCTGGGCGGGGGCCCAGGCCGGGGGGCGGGCCGGGGGCCGGACGGGGGTGCGGGCGGGGGCCCGAACCGCGGCCCGAGTGCAGGACCCGGCGGGGGTGCGGGAGGGGGTCCGAACTGGGGCACGGGCGCGGATGCGGGCGGGGGTGCGCTCGGGGATGGGGGCGGGCGCCTGGGCGGAGGGCCCGGCGGGGGCCCAGGGAGACACCCCGGCGCGGATCCGGGCGGGAGCCCGAGCGCGGGTCTGGGCGGAGGTCCAGGCCGGGGGCCGGACGGGGGTGCGGGCGGCGACCCGAACCGAGGCCCGAGCGCGGAACCAGGCGGAGGTGCGGGCGGGGGCCCGAACTGGGGCACTGGCGAGAGTGCCCTCGGGGATCCAGGCGGGCGCCTAGGTAGGGAGCCCGGCGAGGGCCCGGGGAGGCACCCCGGCGAGGATCGGGGCGGGAGCCCCGGCGCGGATCTGGGCGGGGGCCCAGGCGCGGATCGCGGCGGCGGTCCAGGCCAGGGGCCGGACGGGCGTGCGGGCGGGGACCCGAACCGCGGTCCGGGAGCCGATCTGCGCAGGGGTGCGGGCGGGGGCCCGACCTGGGGGCCGGGTGGGGGCGCGGATCCGGGCCGGGGCCCGAGCGCGGATCCGGGCGGAGGTGCGGGTGAGGGTCCGAACTGGGGCACTGGCGCGGGTGCGCTCGGGGATCTGAGCGGGCGCCCGGGCACGGGGCCCGGCGAGAGCTCGGGTAGGTACCCGGGCGGGGGCCTGAGCGCCGCTCTGAGCGGCGGACCAGGCCAGGGCCCGGGCGGGGGTGTCGGTCTCGGTCCCCGCCTCGGTCTCGGAACCGAGCCTGCGTACGGCACCCGACCGTTAGCCGGTACCGGACCAGAGGGCAGCACCCGACCGGTGGCCGGCGCTGGACCGGAGTCCGCCACCCGGCCAAACTTCGACGCCGGGCCAAAGTCCGATGCCGGGCCGGAATTCGGCGCCGGGCCGGACCTCGCCGCCGGGCCGGATCTCGGTGCCCGGCCGGACCTCAGGGCCCAGCCGGACGCCGGCGCCGGGCCGGACCCCCTCGCCGGGCACCGCCCGGTGGGTGGGCGGGGCGGGAGCCGCGGCCCCGTCGCGGTGCCCGAGTCCACCCCGGCGGCGCCGGGCGACATACGCCCGGTGGGGCCCGGCGACGTACGGGCGGTGGGTGTCGGGGATTGTCCTCCCGGTGCCGCCGAGCCGGTCTGGTCGCTGCGTGTGGTGCAGGTCGGTGCCGAAGCGCCGCGTGACTTCCGGACGTTGTGGGACGCCGCCGGAACCGACCCCCTCAAAGTGACCACCGAGTAGCCCCGACCACCCCTCTGGTCGGTCACACCCGACCCGTAGAATCCTCGGCGCTGTACCGAAGGATCTTGTTGACGGGGTGAATGGCAATGAGCGACACGAGCACCATGGAGATGACCGCCACCGAACTGCGGGGGGCGTCGGCGCAGGCCGGCGACGACGGTGGCCACGGCCGGCACCGAGGGCCCGTCTCCGCCCAGGAGGACGGGGCGACCCCCCGTGGACGGCACCGCAGGCCGGCCGAACAGCACGACACCGGAGCCTGATCACGACGCAGGCCGTACCGGACCACAGGACGGCCCCGCCCGACACCCGTCGGGCGGGGCCGTTCCGCTGCTGCGCTACTCGTGGGTCAGGCCCAGTACCTCCGCCGCCGCGAACGTCTCCCCCGGGGGCCGGTCCGCGTAGTGGGGCGTGAGGAGCGCGTCCAGTTCGTCGTAGGTGAAGGCGTCCTGCTTGGTGTCGAACTTCGCCGCCACCCGCGGCCGTTCGACGACCGCGACCATCCCCCCGTGCACGACGAGGAGCTGCCCGTTGACGCGTGCGGCCGCCGGGGACGCCAAGTAGCCGACGAGCGGCGCGACATGCTCGGGGGCGAGCGGGTCGGTCACCCCCTCCCGCGGCTCGGGCGAGCCCGCGAAGACGTCCGCCGTCATACGGGTCCGGGCGCGCGGGCAGATCGCGTTCGCCGTGACGCCGTACTTCGCGAGCGCCAGCGCCGTCGAGGTCGTCAGTCCGACGATCCCGCCCTTCGCGGCGGCGTAGTTGGGCTGGCCGGCGGAGCCCGCGAGGAACGCCTCGGACGAGGTGTTCACGATCCGCCCGTACACCGGCGCGTCGGCCGCCTTGGACCGCGACCGCCAGTGCGCGGACGCGAAGCGGATGGTGTTGAAGTGGCCCTTCAGATGGACCCGGATCACCGAGTCCCACTCGTCCTCGGACATCGAGAAGACCATCCGGTCGCGCAGGATGCCCGCGTTGTTGACGAGGACGTCCAGTCGCCCGAACTCCGCCACCGCCGACTCGACCAGTTCCCGTGCCCGTTCATGGTCGGCCACGTCCCCGGTGTGCGCGACCGCGCGGCCGCCCGCCGCCCTGATGTCGGCGGCGACCTCCTCGGCGGGCGCGGGCGACGCGTCGCCGGAACCGTCCCGGCCGGGTTGCCCGAGGTCGTTGACGACGACGGCGGCACCGAGCCGGGCGAGTTCCAGCGCCTCCGCCCGGCCGAGTCCGCGGCCCGCGCCCGTGACGACCGCCACCCGACCCTCAAGCGGCAGTGCGGCCCGACCCTCACGAGGCACTGCCACCCGTCCCTCGCCTGGCTGTGCGGCCCGTCCCTCGTGTGGCAGTGACATCCGAGTCCCTTCGGCCGAGCTGAAGCTGACACTGACGCTGAAGCTGACGCGTGATGACGTCAGAGCTCGATACAGGTCCGCAGCGCCACACCCGTACGCATCTGGTCGAGCGCCTCGTTGATGTCGCCCAGGGGTACCCGGTGCGTGATCAGGCCCTCCAGGTCGATGCGCCCGGCGCGCCACAGGGCGACGGTCCGTTCGTACGACCGCAGGACGTCCCCGCCGCCGTACATGGACGGCCGGATCCGCTTCTCGTCGAAGAACAGCTCGAACATGTTGAGCTGCAGGAAGTCGTCCATGGCGCCCGCGCCGACGATCACCAGCGTGCCGCCGCGGCGGGTGTGGTCGTACGCCGTGCGGGCGGTGGCGGAGCGGCCGACGACCTCGAAGACGTAGTCGAAGCCCTCGCCCTCGGTCACCGACTGTTTGGCGTCGGGGAGTTCGTCGGGCGAGACGGCCCGGGTGGCGCCGAACCTCAGCGCGGCCTCGCGGCGCGACAGGACGGGATCGACGGCGACGATCTCCGCGGCGCCCTTGAGCCGGGCGCCCTGGATCGCGGAGATGCCGACGCCTCCGCAGCCGATGACGGCGACCGACGAACCGGCGCTCACGTCAGCGGTGTTGAGGGCGGCGCCGAGCCCCGTGGTGACTCCGCAGCCGATGAGGGCGGCGACGTCGAAGGGCACGTCGTCCGGGATCGGCACGGCGCAGCCCGCGTCGACGACGACCTCCTCGGCGAAGGTCCCGGTGCCAGCGAAGCCGAACACCTCGGGGGAACTGCCGCCGGTGCGCCGGAAGTTGGGCGTGCCGGCGTTCATGAAGCCGGCGAGACACAGCTGCGTCTGGCCGCGCTTGCAGGCGGCGCACACCCCGCACGCGGGCAGCCAGCAGACGAGCACCCGGTCGCCGGGCCCGACGTTCGTGACGCCCTCACCGACCTCCACGACCTCGCCGGCGCCCTCGTGTCCCGGGATGAACGGCGCGGGCTGCGGCAGCACCCCGGCCATCGCCGAGAGGTCGGAGTGGCACAGGCCGGTGGCCCGCACCCGGATCCGTACCCGGCCGGGGCCGAAGCCCGCCGCCTCGATGTCGTCGAATATCTCCAGTTTGTCCTGGCCGATCTCCTGCAGTACGGCTGCGCGCATGGTGCGGCTCCCCTCGAAGACCTACGTACGTACGACCCTCAGGTGTGCTCCACGAGGGTGTCGGTGAGGACGGGCGCGTCCTCGCGGCCGGCCGCGCCCACCGTCACCCGGACCCGGCCGGCCTCCTGCCACATGCGGATACGCAGGGTCTCCCCCGGGTACACCACCCCGGCGAAGCGCGTGGCGTAGGAGCGGACCCGGCCGACGTCGCCGCCGAGCACGGTGTCCACGACCGCCTTCAGCGTCATCCCGTACGTGCACAGCCCGTGCAGGATCGGGCGGTCGAAACCGGCGAGCTTGGCGAACTCGGGGTCGGCGTGCAGCGGGTTCAGGTCGCCGGAGAGGCGGTACAGGAGGGCCTGGTCGGCACGGATCGCGCGCTCGACCGTCCGGTCCGGCGGGCCGGCGGGCGGTGCGGGGCGGGCGGAGGGGCCGCGGTCGCCGCCGAAGCCGCCCTCGCCGCGTACGAAGATCTGGGCGTCATTCGTCCACAGCGGGCCCCGCTCGTCGGTGACCTCGGTGCGCACGACGAGGATCGCGGCCTTGCCCTTGTCGTACACGGCGGCGATCCGGGCCGTGGCGACGGCCTCGCCCGCGACCGGGATCGGCCGGTGCAGGGTGACGGTCTGGCCGCCGTGCAGGACGTGGGCGAGGTCGACGTCGACACCCGGCAGGGAGAGACCGCTGATCACACCGGGGGCGCCCGCGCCCGCGACGGTCGCGAAGCTCGGCAGGACGTGCAGCCTGGACTCCAGCGTGTAGCGCAGTTCGTCGGGGTCGGTCGCGGGGATGCCCGCGCCGAGCCCGAGGTGGTAGAGCTGGACGTCCTTGTGCCCCCAGGCGATCCCGGCGGACCGGGGCTCGGCCGCGAGGGCCTGGGCAACGTCGATGGGCATGGGGCTCCTGACTGCCGGGCGGGAAGACCCCGGTGCGGCCGTCCGCACCGTCGGCCGCACCGGGGTCGCCTCTGGGCCGGGGAACCCGCCCGTTCTAGAACGCGTTCCAGTGTCGGCGACCTTCTGTATAGCCGAGCCCCGCGCACATGGGAAGCCTCCTGACGCCATGTCAGATCGCGTCCCGGTTCTCCCCCGTCGCCCGGCGCCGGCCGTGACTTTCGCCCTGCCCGGCGCCAGCCGTGACATTTGTCCTGCCCGAGTCCGTACATGCGCATCTGCCGCACCCCACCCGCCCCTCCGTAGCGTCACACCCATGACGAAGACGGGGACGAGGACGAGGACGCCGGGGACGAATTCGCAGCGGACGAGGACGCCGGGGACGGACGCGTCGGGGGCGGAGGCGGCCGGTGCGCAGCCGGCCGTGTCCGTCGCGGGGGCGGTGAAGGTCTTCGGCACGGTACGGGCCGTGGACGGGATCGACCTGGAGATCGCACGCGGCGAGACGGTCGCGCTGCTCGGCCGCAACGGCGCAGGCAAGTCCACCGCGATCTCCCTCCTGCTGGGCCTGGACGAGCCCGACGAGGGCGTGGTCCGCCTCTTCGGCGCAGCGCCCGCACACGCCGTACGGGCCGGCCGGGTGGGCGCCATGCCGCAGGACGGCCGGCCGGTGCCACGCGTGACGGTGGGCGAGCTGGTCGGTTTCGTGGCCGGCACCTACCCCGCGCCGATGCCCGTCGGGGAGGCGCTGGAACTGGCGGGCATCGCCGAACTGGCCGGACGGCGCGTCGACCGGCTGTCCGGGGGCCAGACGCAGCGGGTGCGGTTCGCGGTCGCCCTCGTCGGGAACCCCTCGCTGATCGTGCTCGACGAGCCGACCGCCGCGCTGGACGTGGAGGCCCGGTACGCGTTCTGGGACTCGATGCGGGGCTACGCGCGCCACGGCCACACGGTCCTCTTCTCCACGCACTACCTGGACGAGGCGGACGCCCATGCCGACCGGATCGTCGTCGTCGACCACGGACGGGTCGTCGCCGACGGCACCGGCGAGCAGCTCAGGCGGGCCGCCGGCGGCAGCCTCGTCGCCTTCGACCTCGCGGGCGCCGGTACCGGGTGGCTGTCCGCGCTCCCCGGGGTGGTCTCCCTGGAGGTGCGCGGGGACCGGGCTCGGCTGCGGAGCGACGACCCGGACGCGACGGTCACCGCACTGGCGGAGCGCGGCGCGATACGGGGTCTGGAGGTCGCCCCGGCCTCCCTGGACGACGCGTTCCTGGCGCTGACCTCCGGGGCCTCCGCGACCTCCGCGACCCCGACGGCGTCCGTCCCCGCTGCGCGGCCCGCTCCCCGGGAGACGGTGTGATGCTCGACTATCTGCGGCTCGAAGTGCGCCGGACCCTGCGCGACCTCGGTTTCATGATCGGCGGTGTCGTGATGCCGGTGGTGATGTACCTGCTCTTCACGAACCTCGGCGAGGAGACCGACGGCGGCTGGAAGACCGCTTCCATGATCGGCATGGCCGCGTACGGGGCGATGGGCTCGGCCCTCAACACCGGTGGCGGCGTCGCCGAGGACCGGTCGATCGGCTGGCTGCGGCAGTTGCGGATCACTCCGATGAGCCCGCGCCAGGTCGTGGCCGGACGGGCGCTGACGGGCGCGGTGACGGTCCTGCCCGCGATCGTGGCGGTGCTCGCGGCGGGCGGCCTGGTCAACGGGGTACGCCTCGACGCGTGGAAGTGGGCGGTGATCGCCCTGTCGCTGTGGCTCGGCTCGATCCCCTTCACGCTGCTCGGCCTGGGCAACGGCTACCGGCTGACCGCGCAGGGCACGGGCGTGGTGAACATGGTGTGCAACCTGACGCTCGCGGTGGTCGGCGGGCTGTGGTTCCCGCTCAGCCTCTTCCCCGCCTGGCTGCGGTCGCTGTCCTCCTACACACCCACGAACCGTTTCGCGCAGCTCGGGACGGCCGTCGCCGACGGGCGGGCGCCCGCCCTCGGAGCGGTGCTGGTGCTGACCGGCTGGCTGCTGGCCTTCGGCTCGTACGCTGTCATGTCGTACCGCAGGACCGCGCGAACCGCCTGAACGGGAACGGGAACGAGAACGGGAACGGGAAGGGGGCCCGGGCACATGTCCTGGTTGCGGAGGGTCAGCTGTCAGATGTCGGCGTGGCAGGAGAACCGGGTCCAGTGGAAGGCCGACCGGGACGCGTTCGACGCCGACCGGCAGGAGGTGCTCGCGACAGGGAAGCTGCCGGAGGAGCTGGGCCCGCCGCCGAGCGGCTTCGCGCTCCTGCCCTGGCTGCTGATGGGGATGGGCGCCTTCTCCAACCTCTTCCAGGGCGACACCCCGAACCCGTGGATCGGCGGCATCGGCCTCCTCCTCTTCAACTCCCTCTACATCCACGTGGTGTTCCGCGCCTTCACGAAGGAGGCGCGCGAGGCCCGTTCCACCCGGGGCGCACTGATCGCACTGGGCGCGGTGACCTGCCTCCTCGGCGGCCTGTACGGGGGCAGCTGGCTGCTCTTCTTCCCGCTGCTCGGGCTGGCCGCCGGGGCGGTCGTCCGGGGGCGGTGGCTGGGCAGGACCGGTATCGGGCTGAGCGCGCTCGCGGGTGTCGTGGCCGGGCTGCGGGACGGCTGGGGCGCGGTGAACGTCGCGTACGGCACGTTCCTGTCCACCATGGTGACCGCGGCGATCCTGTCCCTGTCGGAGGCCGTACGTGAACTGCGGGCGGCGCGGGAGGAGTTGGCGCACCGGGCTGTCGAGAAGGAGCGCCTGCGGTTCTCCCGCGACCTGCACGACCTGCTCGGGCACACGCTCTCCGTCATCGTCGTGAAGTCGGAGGCGGCCCGGCGGATCGCCCACCGGGACCTGGACGCGGCGCTCGTCCAGGTGTCCGACATCGAGTCCGTCGGCCGGCAGGCGCTGACGGAGATCCGGGAGGCGGTCACCGGGTACCGCGAGGGCAGTCTGGCCGCGGACCTGGACCGGGCGCGGTCGGCGCTGCTGGCGGCCGGGATCGAGCCGGTCGTACGGCAGTCGGGGCCGCCGTTGTCCGCGCGGGCGGAGGCGTTGCTGGGGTGGGTGGTGCGGGAGGCCGTCACCAACGCGGTACGCCACAGTGGGGCGGGGCGGTGTGAGATCTCCGTCGACGGGGCGTCGGCGGAGCGGGTCCGTGTCTGTGTCTCGGACGACGGAACCGGGGGGTCGGGGGGACCGGTCTGAAGGGGTTGACCGAGCGGGTCGCGGCGGCCGGGGGGTTGTTGGAGGCGGGGCCGGGGGTGCGGGGTGGGTTTGTGGTGACGGCGGAGTTGCCTGTCGAGGCGGGACCCTCCGGGGGGCGGGCGTACGAGTACGGGGGTGGCGCCGTCGTGGCTGGTCGCGCAGTTCCCCGCGCCCCTAAAAGCCAAAGACCGCCCCGTTCCCCGTGGCCCTGAGAGACAGAGAGTGCGCCGTTCCCCGCGCCCCTGAAAGGCAAAAGACTGCGCCGTTCCCCGCGCCCCTGAGAGACGAAAGACTGCGCCGTTCCCCGCGCCCTTGAAAGACGAAAGACTGCGCCGTTCCCCGTGGCCCTGAAAGACGCAAGACTGCGCCGTTCCCCGCGCCCCTTACGGCGCGAGGCCGTGCGCCTCCCCGCAGGCCCAGGTGTTTGGTGGTTTGCGGCCTACGCTTGGGGGGTGAACGAGATGCCTCGGGACTATCGGGCCACCACGTCCATTCGTGTTCTTCTCGCCGAGGACCAGGGGATGATGCGGGGCGCGCTCGCGCTCCTTCTCGGGCTGGAGGCGGACATCGAGGTGGTGGCGCAGGTCGGGACGGGGGACGCCATCGTGGGCGCGGCCCTGGAGTCACGGCCGGATGTCGCGCTGCTGGACATCGAACTGCCCGGTATCAGCGGGCTGGACGCCGCCGCGCTGCTGCGGGAGGAGACGCCCGACTGCCGGGTGCTGATCCTCACCACCTTCGGCCGCCCCGGCTATCTGCGGCGGGCCATGGAGGCGGGCGCCGCGGGGTTCCTGGTGAAGGACGGACCCGTGGAGGAGCTGGCTCAGGCGATCCGCCGGGTGCTGACCGGGGAGACCGTCATCGACCCGGCGCTCGCGGCGGCCGCCCTTGGGGCCGGCCCCAACCCGCTCACCGCCCGTGAGTGCGATGTGCTGAAGGCTTCGGCGGACGGTGCGACCGTCGCCGACATCGCCTCCAAGCTGCACCTCTCCGAGTCGACCGTCCGGAACTACCTCTCCTCCGCGATCGGCAAGACCTCCACCAGAAACCGCACGGAAGCCATGAGAGAGGCCCGCCACCAGGGCTGGCTCTGACCCCCACGGCTCTGTCCTTCAGGGGCGCGGGGAACGGCGCAGTCTTTTGTCTTTGTCTTTCAGGGGCGCGGGGAACTGCGCGACCAGCCACGACGGCGCCGCACCCGTACAAGCACAGGCACCACCCCCGACCCCCACCCCGGCGGAGCCAGCCCTCACCCCCGCCCGACAACCTTCCGCGGCAACCACACCCACATCAGCCCCGCCCCCAGGACCAACACCACACACCCCGTGCGGAACACCAGCGCGTACCCCTCCGTCAGCGCCTCCGGCGAGCTCCCCCCGCCGGTCCGCGCCGCGGCGATCGTCGCCATGACGGACAACCCGAGCGAACCCCCCATCGTCCGCGAGGTGTTGATCAGCCCCGACACCAGCCCCGCGTCCGCCGCGTCCGCCCCCGACGTCGCCACCGCGGCGAGCGGCGTCGCCGCGAGCCCGGCCCCGAGCATCATGAGCACGCCGGGGAGCATGATCGCCGTGAGATACGCCCCGTCGGCACGCATCGTGGACTGCCACGCGAACCCGGCCGCGGCCACCACCGTCCCGATCACCGCGACATTGCGCGCCCCCACGGCCGGCATGAACCTCGGCGCGGCCTTCGACCCCAGAATCACCGCGAGCGAGCTGGGCACGAGCGCGAGCCCGGCCTCCAGCGGCGTGTAGCCGAGCACGTTCTGCGCGTACAGCGTCATGAAGAACCACATGCAGAACATCGCCGAGCCGCACAGGAACATCGCCACGTTCGCCGAGGACACGGATCTCAGCCGGAACAGCTTCAGCGGCATCAGCGGCGCCTTCGTCCGCGCCTCGACGAGCAGGAAGAGCCCGATCAGTACGGCCCCGGCGGACAACGGGACCAGCGTCCCGGCGGACGCCCACCCCTCGGCCTCGGTCTGCACGATCCCGTAGGCGAGGGTCGCGAGGCCCGAGGTCACCAGTACGGCACCCGGCAGGTCGAGCCGGCGACCGCCGCCGACCCGGCTCTCACCGAGCCAGAGCAGGGCGCCGGTCAGCACCACGGCGCCGATGGGCACGTTGATCAGCAGGACCCATCGCCAGTTCAGGCCGTCGACCAGGAGGCCGCCGACGAGTCCGCCCGCCGCGCCGCCGCCTCCGCCGACCGCGGTCCAGGTCGCTATGGCCCGCGCGCGTGCGGCCCCCTCCGGGACGGCCGAGGTCAGGATCGTCAGCGTCGAGGGGGCGAGCACGGCCGCGCCGAGACCCTGCACGCCCCGGGCGGCCAGCAGCTGCCACTCCGCCTGCGCGAGACCGCCCGCCAGGGAGGCCAGGGTGAAGAGCGCCAGCCCGACCAGGAACATCCGCTTCCGCCCGTACAGGTCGCCGGCCCGGCCGCCGAGCAGCATGAAACCGGCGAAGGCGATCGTGTAGGCGTTGACGACCCACTGGAGTCCCGGTGCGCTCAGCCCGAGGTCGGACCGCATCGACGGCAGCGCCACATTGACGACGGACACGTCGAGGACGACGAGGAACTGGCCCGCGCAGGCCAGGGCGACCACCACCCAGGTGGGTGGCACGGGACGACGGGACACGGGTATCTCTGGGGCGGCGGGAAGCGTGGGCATGGAGGTCATGCTCGCAGGGCCCCTCTGCCCCGTACACCTCGCGTCGGAAACGCGGGGACGGAGACAGATGTAATGAGAAGGTCAAGAATTCGTTAGCGGCTCGAAGTATCGGAATAGTTGCCTGGGCGCACGGGGTTCACCCTGCACCTACTCTTCCCCGCTGTTCCCCCGCCTCTGGAGGCCGCACGCAATGACCCGTACAACGACGGACCCGCGCACGCGAAAGCCGGGCGGCGGCGGAATCGTCCCGGTACTGGCCTTCGCGGGCATCGTCGTCGCGGTGATGCAGACCCTGCTCGTGCCGGTCATCAAGGACCTGCCGGAGCTGCTGGGCACCTCCCCCGGCAACGCCACCTGGGTCATGACCTCCACCCTCCTCGCGGGCGCCGTGTCCACACCGATCATGGGCCGCCTCGGTGACCTCTACGGCAAGCGGCGCATGCTCATAGCCAGCCTCGCCGTGATGGTCGTGGGCTCACTCGTCGCCGGCTTCACCAGCGAACTGCTCGTGATGATCGTCGGCCGTGCCCTCCAGGGCTTCGCGATGGGCGCCATCCCGCTCGGCATCGGGCTGATGCGCGACGGACTGCCGCTGGAGAAGCTCGGCTCGGCGATGGCCCTGATGAGTTCCTCGATCGGCGTCGGCGGCGGACTGGCGCTGCCGGTCGCGGCCCTGGTGGCGCAGCACGCCGACTGGCACGCGCTGTTCTTCGCCTCGGCGGGTCTCGGTGTCCTCGCGATCCTGCTCACCCTGGTCTTCGTGCCCGAGTCCCCGATGCGGGCCCCCGGCACCTTCGACGTCCTCGGGGCGTTCGGCCTGTCCGCCGGTCTCGTCCTCTTCCTCCTGCCCATCACGAAGGGCGGTGACTGGGGCTGGACGTCCGGCACGACTCTCGGCCTGTTCGGCGCCTCGGCGACCGTCCTCCTCCTGTGGGGTGTGATGGAGCTGCGGATCAAGGCGCCGCTGGTGGACCTGCGCACCACGGCCCGGCCCGCGGTGCTCTTCACCAACCTCGCCTCGATCATGGTCGGTGTCGCCTTCTACGCCGTCTCCCTCGTCCTGCCCCAGCTGCTGCAGCTGCCCGCGTCGACCGGGTACGGCCTCGGCCAGTCCATGGTCGTGGCGGGGCTGTGCGTGGCGCCGCTCGGCCTGACGATGATGTTCACCGCGCCGGTGTACGCACGCCTCTCCGCCAGGTACGGGCCCAAGGTCACGCTGATGACCGGCATGCTGATCATCGCGATCGGGTACGGGGCCGGGCTCGGCCTCATGAGCGCCGCCTGGCAGACCGTCGTCATCGCGGTCGTGCTGGGTGCGGGTATCGGCCTCGCCTACTCCTCGCTGCCCGCGCTGATCATCGGCGCGGTGCCCGCGTCGGAGACCGGCGCGGCGAACGGCCTCAACACGTTGATGCGGTCGATCGGTACGTCCGTCTCCAGTGCCGTGATCGGCATGGTGCTGGCGAACACGGCGAACCAGGTGGGCGGGGTCGCCGTTCCCACGATGCACGGGTTCCGGGTGTCGTTCCTGATCGCCACGGGAGCGGTGCTGCTGGGGCTGGTGTTCGCGGCGTTCCTGCCGGGGCGGCGGGCGGCCGTCAAGGACCCGGCCAAGCCGCATCTGGTGGCGTCCAGTGAGGACGCGCCCGCTGCCGCCGGTCTCACGGGCCGGGGCGGCTTCCGTGGGCGTGTGCTCGACGCGGACGGGGTGGCCGTGGGCCGGGCCAAGGTGACGCTGATCGATCGGCGGGGGCGGCAGGCGGGGGCGACGCTGTCCGCCTCCGACGGGGGGTACGAGTTGGCCGTTCCCGGTGAGGGGGCGTATGTACTGGCCGTCACGGCGGGTGGGCGTGCGCCGCTCGCTTCGGGGGCGAGTCATCCCGGTGGGGTGCGGGTGGTCGAGGTGGACCTGGGGCTTCCCGGGGCCGCGGTTCTCGCGTAGCGGGCCTCGGACGGCGTGTGCGGGTGCGTTGTGGCTGGTCGCGCAGTTCCCCGCGCCCCTGAAAGATTGCGCCGTTCCCCGCGCCCCTGAAAGACAAAGACTGCGGCGTTCCCCGCGTCCCTTTTGGGGCGGCCCGTGGGGGAGCATGGCGGGGACGTGTGTGCGTATCTTTTGGAGGAATGTCATGGCCGTGGCGCCCGCGCCCTTGATTCTTGACGCGTTCGAGGGGGCCAAGGGGTTCATGCCCGTGGGGGAAGGGCTCGCCCTGTATGCGGCCGCTGTCGAGGCGGGTCGGCTGGGGCTGCCCCTGCTTGAGGTCGGTACCTACTGCGGGCGGTCCACCGTTCTGCTCGCCGGTGCGGCGAGGGAGGCCGGGGTCACGGCCGTCACCGTCGACCATCACCGGGGCAGCGAGGAGCAGCAGCCCGGGTGGGAGTACCACGACCCGTCCACGGTCGACCCGGAACTCGGGCTCATGGACACCCTCCCGGCCTTCCGCCGTACGCTCCACCGGGCCGGTCTGGAGGAGCACGTGGTCGCCGTCGTCGGGCGGTCGCCGCAGGTCGCGGCCTTCTGGAACTCCCCCCTCGGTCTCGTCTTCATCGACGGCGGCCACACCGACGAGCACGCGACCGGCGACTACGAGGGCTGGGCACCCCATGTGGCCGAGGGCGGGCTGCTGCTCATCCACGACGTGTTCCCGGACCCGGTGGACGAGTTCACCGGGCAGGCGCCGTACCGCCTGTACCTGCGGGCGCTGGAGTCCGGCGCGTTCACCGAGGTGTCGGTGACCGACTCCCTGCGGGTGCTGCGGCGTACCGGCGAGGGAATCTGAAGGGCGACGGGGGAAGCTGCCGGGCGGTGCGACCCGGGCGACCCGGCCGCCCCTCCTCCCCGGCACGCGGCCCGGCCGACCCGTAAGGTGTTGGCCGTGTCATACGTAGGCCCGGACTTCGAACCCCCTCGCCCCCCGCGCCACCCCCTGCGCGGACCCCTGACCGTCGCCGTCGCCGCGCTCGTGCCCGGTGCGCTGGTGGGCTGGCTGGTGTGGCAGGCGGTGGGGGACGACGACGGGGACGGTTCCGCCGCGCGGGCCCCGGCCTCGGCGAGCCGTTCCGCCTCCCCGGGCACCCCGGACGACGGCAAGGAGCGGCCGGACGGCGGCACGGGCACCGGCACCGGTCAGTCCGGCGGCGGCGAGGAGCCCGGTACGTCACCGTCCGCCACGGCCTCCGCACCCGCGGCCTCCGGCCCTCTCAAGGGCAGGGTCGTCGTCGTCGACCCCGGTCACAATCCCGGTAACTTCCGGCACCCGTCCGACATCAACCGCAAGGTGGACATCGGCACGAACCGGAAGGAGTGCGACACCACCGGCACGGCCACCAACAGCGGTTACACGGAAGCCGAGTTCACCCTCGACGTGTCGCGCCGGCTGCGCACCATCCTGGAGAAGCAGGGCGCCACGGTGAAGTTCACCCAGGACGGCGGCCGTGCCTGGGGGCCGTGCGTGGACGAGCGGGCCGAGATCGGCAACAAGGCCGGCGCGGACGCCGTCGTGTCGATCCACGCGGACGGTTCCGCGGCCGGCAACCGCGGCTTCCATGTGATCCTGCCCGGTGTGGTGCACTCCGGCGCCGCCGACACCCGGCCCATCGTGGCCTCCTCCCGCGCTCTGGGCGAACGCGTCGCCGGCGGCTTCCTGCGCACCACCGGCACCCCGCCCTCCAACTACATCGGCGGCGGAACCGGTATCGACGTGCGCAAAGACCTCGGCGGTCTCAATCTGTCAACGGTTCCCAAGGTGTTCATCGAGTGCGGCAACATGCGCGACAGCAAGGACTCCGCGCAGCTGACCAGTGGTGCCTGGCGGCAGAAGGCGGCGCAGGGGATCTCTGAGGGAATCGTGAGTTTCCTGCGCGGGTAGTGATCAGTGGGTCCATCGGGGCGGACACCCGTGCGGGGCGGACGATAGTGTCCTCCCTACGATGAGGGGCCACCCCCGCGCATAACACCGCGGCCTCACGGGGACATGGTGACAGCGACGCCTCCACCGACGACGAGACGACTGACGAAGGACCTGAAGTGAATATCCGCTCCCTCACTCGAGGCGACGGCGTGGTGATCGGAGCAGCGGTACTGCTGTTGATCGCGTCGTTCCTCGACATCTATTCGATCGAAGGGGCCGGCGACAGCGCCGACATCCCGAACGCCTGGGGCAGTGGCCCAGTTCTCCTGAGTGTCACGCTGGCCGGCATCATCGGCGCCGCGCTGATCGTCGTCGCCCGCGGTCTGCCGCAGGTGCCGAAGGTCGCCGGTCTCGACCTGGGCCAGTTCGGCATCGCCTTCACGGTGTTCGCCGCCTGGAGCGCGCTCGGGAACATCTTCGACCCGGCCGGCGGCTTCGACAACAACGGCGGGATCGACACCATCGGTGCCGGCACCGGCCTCATCCTCAGCCTCATCGCCGCCCTGGTCCTCGCCGGAGCCGCGGTCGCCACGCCCCTCGTCCCGGCTCTCAAGGGCGCGCTCCTCCCCGCCCCCAAGCCCGCCGCGCCCCAGCCCTACGGCGCGCAGCCGCAGGGTGGTTACGGCTACCCCGGTGCCCAGCAGCCGGGTCCGTCCTTCGGTGGCCAGCCCCAGCAGGGCCCGCCGTTCGGCGCCCAGCCGGGTCAGCCCCAGCAGCCGCAGCAGGCTCCGCAGGCGCAGCAGCCCGCCGGGGAGTTCTCCCCGTTCTGGTTCGCGGTGCCGGTGGCGCGTCCGCTGTTCTCGGAGGACGGTTCACCGACGCCGATCGCCGAACTGGCGCCGGGTACCTGGTACCTGGCCGTCGAGCAGCGCGGCCCGAGCCTGGTGGCCCAGACGCAGGACGGCCGCCGCGGTGTGCTCCAGGACACGTCCGGGATCCAGCGGGGCTGACCCCGCCACCGCCGGTCCCGTCACGGCCCTCCGCCCCAGGAGCTCTTCGGAGCTCTTCCGGGCGGGGGGCCGTTCCCGTACAGTCGGCCCGGCAATCCGTCGTCTGACGTGCCGTCAGGAGTGCTGTATGCGGCTCGGACTCGCCCTCGGTTACTGGGGTCGCGGCCCTTCCGCGGACCACGTGTCCCTCGCGCTGGAGGCGGAGCGGCTCGGCTACGACTCGGTGTGGACCGCCGAGTCCTGGGGGTCCGACGCCTTCACCCCGCTGACCTGGATCGCCGCACGGACCTCAAGGATCAAACTGGGTACGGCGGTTGCGCAGATGGCGGCCCGCTCCCCGACGACGACCGCGATGCACGCGCTCACCCTGGACCACCTCTCCGGCGGGCGCGTGCTGCTCGGGCTCGGGCTGTCGGGGCCGCAGGTCGTCGAGGGCTGGTACGGGCGCCCGTTCCCGAAGTCACCGCTCACGGCGACCCGGGAGTACGTCGACGTCGTACGCCAGGTGCTGCGGCGCGAGGGGCCCGTCGAGTTGGCGGGGCGCTTCCACTCGCACCCGTACCGGGGGGCGGACGGCACGGGACTCGGCAAGGCCCTCAAGCCGATCACGCATCCGCTGCGGTCCGGACTGCCCGTGCTGCTGGGGGCCGAGGGGCCGAAGAACATCGAGCAGACGACGCGGATCGCCGACGGCTGGCTGCCGCTGTACTGGTCGCCGATGCGGACGGATGTGTACGAGGTGTCTCTGGGCGCGGCGCCCGAGGGTTTCCTCGTGGCTCCCCTGGTCCGGGCGAAGGTCTGTGCGGACGTCTCCGAGGGGCTGCTGGCCGTGAAGGCGATGCTCGGCTTCTACATCGGCGGTATGGGGCATGCGGCGCGCAACTTCCATGCCGATCTGATGGGGCGGATGGGGTTCGCGGAGGAGGCGCGGCGGATTCAGGAGCTGTTTCTGGCGGGGCGGCGGGAGGAGGCGGTGGCGGCCGTGCCGGATGCGTTCGCCGACGAGATCTCTCTCGTCGGGCCGCGGGGACGGATCGCCGAGCGGTTGGAGCTGTGGCGGAAGGGGCCGGTGACCGACCTGCTGGTGCTGTCACCTGACGCCCACACGCTGCACACGCTGGCGTCCCTGACCTGACCCCCACGGGCCTGCCACCGCCGTGGCTGGTCGCGCAGTTCCCCGCGCCCCTAGGGAGGCGGGGCCACCCTGCGCTGCCGGGTGCGGCACCATCGTGGCCGCCCGCGCAGTTCCCCGCGCCCCTGGAAAGCGGGGGCGCCGCCGTGCGCTGCCGGGTGCGGCACCATCGTGGCCGCCCGCGCAGTTCCCCGCGCCCCTGGGGAGTGGGGGCCACTGTGTGTTGTCGGGTGTCGGGTCGTCGTGGCTGAGCGCGCAGTTCCCCGCGCCCCTTCGGGCCCGCCGCAGCCGAAGCGCCCCGAAAGGGGCGCGGGGAACTGCGCGACAAGCCACAACGCACCCGCAGCCAACCCACCGACGGAGACCACCGCCCCTCCAGGGGCGCGGGGAACTGCGCGACGAGCCACGGCGTGCCCGCGGCCGGACCTGGGCAGGGTGGGGTCAGCGGAAGATGGCTATGGGTTCGAGGGTTACCTCGCGTGTGTCCTCCCGCCACCCCGTCATCTTCCCCAGGCAGCGCGCCTGGAACGACCCCGCGCCAAGACGGTCGTTGCGCAGCCCCCCGGCCGCACACGTCACCCGGACGTGCGCCACCCGCGCCGGATCACCGTAAGGCGCCCGCAGCACGACCTCCTCACCCGTCTCCGACTCCACGACGAAGCGGCCACGCACCGAGACGAACTCCTCGATGTCGCTGAGCGCGACACCCGACCGCCCGCCGTCGGGACCGAGCGCGTCGGCGAGCGCGCGGTTCGGGACGACGTCCCCGGACCGCAGGTCGGCGTGGACGATGACGTCGGCCCGCTCGAACGCGTCCATCAGCATCCCGATGACGGAGATCGGCTCGCTCTTCTGCACATAGCTGCTGAACCGTTCCTGTGAGACGTCCCGGTTGGCCTTGACGGTCCACGGCAGCAGCCTGCCCCACAGACCCACACTGGTGGCGACGTTGGTGCGGTGCTCGACGGCCTGTTCCAGGGCCGCGCTGTAGTTGCCGAGCCGGTAGAGGTCCATCACCGACTTCTCGTCCAGGTAGAAGCAGACGCTGTACGCGGACCGCAGCCCGACGGCCCGCCGCCTGCGTTCCCGGACGTGCCGCACCAGCACGGCACCGAGTGTCACGAGCCCGGCGGCGGTGACGAGCCACACCGTCATCCACGGCCACCACACACCCCACCACTGCGCGTCAACGACAGCCACGGATCTCCTTGAACGCCTCGGAAAGGGACGAGCCCCGCGCGTCCACCATGCGCCCGCCGGTCTCCGCGGCGGCCCGCCGCAGCGCCCCGGCGTCGGCGTCACCGAAGTGCACGGGGTAGGCGTGGACCGAGGCGCGGACCCCGGCGGCCCGCGCCTCGTGCCGGCGTACGAACTCCTCGTACGTGATGCCCGCGTTGTTCTCGCCGTCCGTCATCAGCACGATGGACACGTCCCGCCCGGGTTCGTCGGCCACCACGGACGAGGCGGTGCGGTAACCGTGGTCGAGCGCGGTCCAGACGGCGGTCGCGTCGCCGTAACCGCCGCTCGCGACGACGTCGGCGAGGGCCGTGAGGTCCCGCCGCCCCCGGACGGTGACGGTCCGCTCCTCCAGGACCCGCCCGCCGAACCGTACGACGGTCAGCCGCTCGCCCTGGTGGAAGCGCGCGAAGGCGCCCGTCGCCGAGGAGTCCGCGCCGCTGAGGTCGGCGAAGGCCCTCCGCAGTTCCGCCATGCGTTCGCCGCGCATCGAGCCGGAGAAGTCGAGCAGGAAGATGACCTGGTCCGCGATCCGCCGCGCCGGGTCGCCGTAGTCGTCCAGCAGGCGCCGCAGCACGCCCGGCCGGTCGGGGAAGTACAGCGCGTTGCCGACCGGCGCGCGCAGCTGTCCTTCCCGGGCGACCGAGGGGTTCACCGGGCGCCGCTGCGCCGTCCGCATGATCTTCCGCTGTACGGAGTCCCGCCGCAGCCACCGCACGACCTTGTCGTACGCGGCCCGCCGGTCCGGGTCGAGCAGGAGCAGCGGGAAGTCGGCGAGGACCGTGCCGTCCTGCGGGCGCACGATCTCCAGCTTCTCCTTCAGCCGGCCGCCGGAGTTGAGGGCGAGCAGGTCGGACTCGTAGGTGATGAGCGCGTTCGCCGTGCCGGGGCGGGCGACGAAGTCCGCCAGCAGGTCCCGGGTGGAGGCCGCGGTGAGGCCCTGCCCCGAACGGAAGCCGCGCAGGCGGTCGCAGGAGACGTCTTTCTCCCGCAGGGCTCCGCCGGTTCCGGCGGCGGCGGTGGCGACGCCGACGAGTGCGGCGAGGCCGGTGCCGGTCTGCCGGGGGTCGGCCATGCCGAAGCGCACGGTCCCGGTGGCGGCGGCGTCCGCGATGTCGGCCCAGGTGAGCCGTGGGCCGCCGGACTCGGCGCGCAGCGCGCGGGCCGCCTCCGGGCGCAGTCCGACGACGACCGGCGAGAGCATGGTCGGGGTACGCGCCATCCCCCGGGCGGCGTCCTGGTGGTGCAGCCGGAAGGAGCGGTCGGTGGAGAGCCAGGCCAGCTCGTACCGGCCGCCGCCGCCCTGCACTCCGTCGCTCTGTCCTCCGTCGCTCTGTCCTCCGCCGTTCCGCCCGGCCCCGGTGAGTGCCTCCCCCGTGTCGGCGTCGGCCCGGTAGTCCATCGCGAGTTCGACCCCGGTCTCGGACCTCAACTCGTCCAGGAGCGGCTCCAGTACGGCAAGGTCGGGGCCGGCCAGGACCCGCAGGGTGGTGCGGTCCTCGTCGTCGCCGGAGCAGGCGGCCGTGGCCAGGGTGAGGCCGAGGCACAGCGCGAGAACGCCCAGCGGGCGCCTCACCTGGCGTCCTTCCGCGCCGGCGGGCACTCTCCGACGGCCTGGATCATCCGTTCCAGGAGGGGCAGGCGCGGGAGGACCGCCTTGGTGTCGTTGCCCGAGGTGACCGGGACCTGGATTCCGCGGCCGGTCAGGAAGGCGGCCAGCTGGTCGCTGGTCGAGTCACTGGTGGCATCCCGTACGCGAAAGCCCAGCTCCATCGCCTTCTGCTGGAGTTCGGGGTCCTTCGTGACCAGTTCGCCGAGCCGTTCGCCGTCGTCGGTGAGGGCGACGAGCTGGGGTTCGGTGACGAACCGGGTCGAGGGGTAGAGCAGGACGCGCCCGCGGTCCGGCTTGCCGTGCCTGGCCTGGTACCGGATCTGGTGGGCCAGGAACTGGTGCTCGTAGATCACCGAGATCGGAGCGATGCTCTTGCCGTCCACGGACAGGTAGGTCTCGGCGCGCTCGGAGCCCGGCAGGCCCTGTTCGTTGAGCAGGTTCTTGATGTCGTCGGCGTATGTGTCGGCCTCCTTGGCGTTGCGCGGGGCGTTGTTGCGGTGCCACACGAAGGAGACGAGGCCGAGGTAGGTGCCGCCCGAGTTGGATTCGCAGACGTCGGAGGTCTGGGCGAGGACCTTGTTGCCGTTCAGCGCGCCGTGGCGTTCGAGGTGGAGGTCGTTCCACCGTTTCCCCTCGTGGGTCTGCCGCAGGAACTTCTCCATGTCGAGCCGGTAGTAGAGCGGATCGGTGGCATCACCGCTGCCTCCGGTGGCACCGCCGGGCTGCGGATGGGCGATGCCCTCGTCCTCCAGCGTCCGCGCGTACTCGCGGTAGGTGGCGAGGACGATGGGGCTGACGAAGGGCCGGTAGGTGAGCACGGGGCGCCCGGCCCTGGCCCGCGCGCTGGTGATCAGGTCCGCGGCCGGCTGTCCCGAGGGGAAGACGACGTCGTACCCCGCCACGTCCTGGGTGGCGATGTCCCGGGATCCCATGCGGGTGATGTTCAGCCGGAAGCCGTGCTCCAGGAGGATGCGCCGTACCTCGGGGTCCTCGAAGAAGTCCCGCTTGGAGGCCATCTTCGCCTCGATGGTGACGATCCGGTCGAGCGGCAGCGTCAGGTGCCCGGAGGCCAGGAGCAGGACGAGGCCGATGACGGGGACGGGCAGCGTGAGGGCCAGCGTGCGGCGCAGCCGGCTCCGGACGGGACGGCCGACGGCCAGCCGGGGCTCCTCCGCGGGAGAACCGGCGGGTCCTCCCGGTCCGGCGGTCCTGACGGGCCCGTCAGGACGGACGGGGTGGGCGGGTCGGGCAGGTCTCGCGGATCTGGCGGATCGATCGGCTCTGTTCGCGGGCACCGGCGTCTCCCCCTGCTGTGGGGCAGGATCATCGATCACCACTCTTACCGCAGAACGAACTCGCAGGAAACGGCAGTTGAACAGGGACTGTGGCGAGGGCGGCGTCAAGTGACAGGTTTCATACGGGGTTCAAGGGTCATCCGCATGACATGTCCCCTCGATATCGCAACGGTTCGAATCAAGCCGGCACGGTCGTCGCGGTCGTTGCCGACATCATGGCCGCCATTCTCGGTCTCTGGATCCTGATGTACCTGCTGGACGCCAACCAGGGCAATTCCTTCGTCCAGTTCATCCATGACGCCGCACGCTGGCTCGCCGGCTGGTCGCACGACCTGTTCACGTTCGACGAGCAGTGGGCACGGGTCGTCGCGGGCTACGGTCTCGCGGCCGTCGTCTACCTCTTCATCGGACACGCGATCGCCAATCGCGTGGCACGGCACTGAGCCGCGCACCTCACTGAATCCCGCACGTCACTGAGTCCCGCGCGCCCCTGAGTCCCTACCGGCAGCAGTCCGGGTCCAGTCCCAGCGGCAGGCGGTCGCCGCCGAAGACCGCGCAGGTCGCCTCGTCGCCGCCCAGTGCGGCGACGGCGAGGAGCAGGGAGCCCGCCGTCCACGAGGTGAGCTCCTCGGGCCAGACGGCCCCCGAGTCGAAGACGTGACCGGTCCAGTAGAGGCCCGTCGCCGGGTCCCGCAGGTGCTGGATCGACTGCAGGATCTCCAGGGCACGGTCGGACTCGCCCACCACCCACAGGGCCAGGGCGAGTTCGGCCGATTCGCCGCCCGTCACCCACGGGTTGGGCACCACGCACCGCACGCCGAGCCCCGGGACCACGAACCGGTCCCAGTCCCGCTCGATGCGTTCCTTCGCCTCCGCGCCGGTCAGGGCGCCGCCGAGGACGGGGTAGTACCAGTCCATCGAGTAGCGGTCCTTGTCGAGGAACCGCTCCGGGTGCCGGCGGATCGCGTGGCGCAGCGCGCCCACCGCCAGCTCCCAGTCCGGCTGCGGCTCCTCACGCTCCTCCGCGATGGCCAGGGCGCAGCGCAGCGCGTGGTGGACGGACGAACTCCCGGTCAGCAGCGCGTCCTCGACGGCCGTGCCGTCGTCCTCGCGCTTCCAGCCGATCTGCCCGCCGGGCCGCTGGAGTGCGAGCACGAACTCGACCGCGGCGAACACCGAGGGCCACATCCGGTCCAGGAAGGTGTCGTCGCCGGTCGCCAGGTAGTGGTGCCACACGCCGACGGCGATGTACGCGCAGAAGTTGGTCTCGCGGCCGCGGTCGGTGACGTCGGCGGCGTCGCCGTCGGCGTAGGCCGCGTACCAGGAGCCGTCCTCGTTCTGGTGCCGGGCCAGCCACTCGTACGCCCGGGCGGCGGCCTCGTGTTCGCCGGCCGCGTCCAGGGCCATGGCGGCCTCGGTGTGGTCCCAGGGGTCGAGGTGGTGCCCGCGGAACCACGGGATGGCGCCGTCCGCGCGCTGCACGGCCAGGATGCCCTGGACGGTCTGCGCGGCCTGTTCCGCGGTGAGCACCCCTGCCAGGACGAGGTGCTCGGTACGCGGAGTCGTCACGAAACGTCCGTCTGGGCCGCGTCGCCTGCACCGAGGGCCGCCGCGGGCAGATGCGGCTTGGTCGCGTACGCCACGAAGCTCTTGCCGATCAGCGGGTTCAGCGCCTGTTCGGCGACCCGGGTCGCGAGGGGCTTCTTCATGATGTCCCAGACGAGGAGCTTGTGGTACGCCCGCACCGGCAGCGCCTTGTCGTTGTCGACGCCGAACGCGCACTTCAGCCACCAGTAGGGGCTGTGCAGCGCGTGGGCGTGATGCGTGCCGTACGGCCGCAGGCCCGCCTCGCGGATCTTGCCGAGCAGCTCGTCCGCCTTGTAGATGCGGATGTGGCCGCCCTCGACCTCGTGGTACGCGTCCGACAGCGACCAGCAGACCTTCTCGGGTCCGTAGCGCGGGACGGTGATCGCTATGCGGCCGCCCGGCCGCAGCACGCGGACCATCTCGGCGAGTACGCCCTTGTCGTCCGGGATGTGCTCCATCACCTCGGAGATGATGACGACGTCGAACGACTCGTCGGGGAAGGGCAGCCGCAGCGCGTCGCCCTCCATCGCGGTGGCGGTGGCGCCCTCCGGGGCCTCGCCCGCCTCCTTCATCGCGGCGAACCACTTGGCGACCTCGCGGATCTCCTCGCCGTTCTGGTCCAGCGCGACGACCTGGGCGCCGCGCCGGTAGCACTCGAACGCGTGGCGTCCCGCCCCGCACCCGAGATCCAGCACACGATCCCCCGGGGCGAGCGGGAACCGGGAGAAGTCAACGGTCAGCACGAGGTCCTGCTTTCGCGGTGAGGGGTGTCCACGGGGGCGGCGGGGGCCGCCGTGTTCATGGGGGTGGTGGGCGCCGCGGGCCCGGGGGTGACGGAGGCCGGGTCCGTCTCCCGGGTGGGGGTGGAGCGGCCGGGACGCGGGGAGGCGGGGCGGGCCGCGGCACGGCGCCGGGCCTTGTCCGTGGCACGCCCGGCGTCGGCGATCGCCTCGCGGTAGCGGGCCACCGTGCCCTCCGCCGCGCGGGCCCACGTGAACCGTTCCAGGACGCGGGCGCGTCCGGCCGAGCCGAGCCGCGCCCGCAGGCCGGGGTCGCCCAGCAGCCTGCTCAGCCCGGCGGCCAGCGAACCCGCGTCGCCGGGCGGCACGGCCAGGCAGGTCTCGCCGTCGGGGCCGGCCACCTCGGGGATGGCTCCGCCGGTGGTGGCCACCAGCGGCGTACCCGTCGCCATCGCCTCGGCGGCGGGCAGCGAGAAGCCCTCGTACAGGGAGGGGACACAGGCGACTTCGGCGGACCGGACGAGGTCGACGAGCTCCGCGTCCGAGATGCCTTTCACGAACTCGACGGCGCCCTCCAGCCCGTACCGCTCGATGAGCTGGGCCACCGGCCCGTCCTCGGCGCGCCGGCCGACGACGACGAGGTGCGCCGCGGGGTGCTCGGTACGGACCTTGGCGAGGGCCTCCACGAGGAAGACGAGGCCCTTGAGGGGGACGTCCGCGCTGGACGTGGTGACGATCCGCCCCGGCACCTTCGGCACGGACGGATCGGGCGAGAAGAGGTCGGCGTCGGCGCCGATGTGCACGACGTGGATCCGCTCGTCCCGCACCCCGAGGTGGTCGACGATCTCCTGGCGGGACGTGCCGGAGACGGTGAGCACGGACGGCAGCCGGCGCGCGACCCGCTTCTGCATGCGCGTGAACGCGTACCAGCGGCGCACGGACATCCGTTTGCGGCGGCTCCCGGCGGCGTCCAGCTCCAACTGCCGGTCCACGGTGATGGGGTGGTGGATGGTGGTGACCAGCGGGGCGCCCACGTCGCCCAACAGCCCGTATCCGAGTGTCTGGTTGTCGTGCACGACGTCGAAGTCGCCGCGCCGGTCCCGCAGGTGACGGCGGGCGCGCAGCGAGAACGTCAGCGGCTCGGGAAAACCGCCGGTCCACATCGTGCCGACCTCGACGGCGTCGATCCAGTCGCGGAACTCGTCGCGCCGGGGGGTGCGAAAGGGGTCGGGGCTGCGGTACAGGTCGAGGCTGGGCAGCTCGGTGAGGGAGAGCCCGCCGAGGTCCTCGCCCTCGTCCAGCACCGGATAGGGCTGCGAGCCGATCACCTCGACCTGGTGGCCCAGCCGGGCGAGCTCGCGCGAGAGGTGCCGTACGTAGACACCCTGGCCGCCGCAGAACGGGTTCCCCTTGTAGGTGAGGAGCGCGATGCGCAGCGGTCGGTCGGCGTCGGCGGCCGAGCCCGCACGGAGGCCCGCCTCCATGGCCTCATGGGTCACTCTCGGCCCCCTTCTTGCAGCACTTTCCCGCGAGATTACTTCGGGACGGTAATCTAGAACAAGTTTCAGACTTGATCGTCCAGGGAGCATTGAATCTACCGGCAGGTAGTCGTCCTGTGAGCGGTGGATCGGGTGATTCACGCCACGGCCACGCTCTACGCTGCTCTCGCCCCACCTGCCGTCACCACCCCTGTTGCCCCTGCCGCCTCCACCACCCCTACCCGCCCTCTGCTGTACGAACGTCACGGAACGGGATCCATGCCTGCGGAAGCAAAGACTGCGGCGAAGGCCGCGCAGCCGCCCGTACGGGCCGCGCAGCCGGTCATTCCCCCGCTCACCGAGCGCCAGGAGGCGCGTCGCCGGCGCATCCTGCACGCGAGCGCGCAGCTGGCGAGCCGGGGCGGCTTCGACGCGGTCCAGATGCGGGAGGTGGCGGAGTCCTCGCAGGTCGCGCTGGGCACGCTCTACCGCTACTTCCCGTCCAAGGTGCATCTGCTGGTCGCGACCATGCAGGACCAGCTGGCCCATATGCACGGGACGCTCCGCAAGAAGCCGCCGGCGGGCGACACGGCGGCGGAGCGGGTGGCGGAGACCCTGATGCGGGCCTTCCGCGCCCTTCAGCGGGAGCCGCATCTCGCCGACGCGATGGTCCGGGCGCTCACGTTCGCCGACCGCAGTGTCAGCCCGGAGGTCGACCAGGTCTCCCGGCTGACCACGGTGATCATCCTCGACGCCATGGGTCTCGACGATCCCACCCCCGCGCAGCTCTCCGCCGTCCGCGTCATCGAGCACACCTGGCACTCCGCCCTGATCACCTGGCTCTCCGGCCGCGCCTCGATCGCCCAGGTCAAGATCGACATTGAGACGGTCTGCCGCCTGATCGACCTGACGTCACCGGAGGACTGAACGACGCGCCCCGCGAGGGGCGCGGGGAACCGCGCGCCCAGCCCCCACGGCCCGGCACCCGACAGAACAACCGCCCTCCTCACTCCTCCGGAGGAAACACCGTCTCCCCGCTGCCCAGCAGGGTGAGGGAGATCGCCTCCACCGGACACCCCTCCGCCGCGCCGAGGATCTTCTCGGTGGCGTCCGTCTCGGGCTCGACGGGGTGGGACTGCATGGCGGGGTCGAGGCGGAAGGCGCCCGGGGCGAGGTGGGTGCACTGGGCGGAGCCGATGCACAGGGAGCGGTCGACCTCGACGTGCCAGCGGTCGCCCATCCCTATGCCTCCCAGCCGGCCGGCAGGTGGATCATCTTGTGCTCCAGGAACTCGCCGTACCCCTCGGGGCCGAACTCGCGGCCGAGTCCGGAGTTCTTGTAGCCGCCGAACGGGCCGAGCATGTCGAGGCTGAAGGTGTTGACGGAGTACGTGCCGGTGCGGACCCGGCGCGCCACGTCGATGCCGCGGGCCACGTCGGCCGTCCAGACGCTGCCGCTCAGGCCGTACTCGGAGTCGTTGGCGATCTTCACGGCCTCCTCCTCGTCACCGTACGGGAGCAGGCAGATCACGGGCCCGAAGATCTCCTCGCGGGCGATCCGCATGGAGTTGTCGACGCCGCCGAAGAGTGTCGGCTCGACGTACCAGCCGCGGTCCGGTCCTGACGGGCGGCCACCGCCGGCGAGGATCTTGGCGCCCTCCTCCTGGCCGATGCGGATGTAGTCGAGGTTGCGCTGCTGCTGCCGCCGCGCGACCAGGGGGCCGACCTGGGTCGCGGGGTCCAGCGGGTCGCCCACCACCAGCGCGTCGGCCGCCGCCGCGAACGCCTCCGCGAACTCGTCGTAGCGCGAGCGCGGCAGCAGGATGCGGGTCTGGGCCACGCACGCCTGGCCGTTGTTCATCCAGGCCGCCGAGACGATGTCCGGCACGGAGGTGGCGAGGTCCGCGTCCGGCAGGACCACGGCGGCGGACTTGCCGCCCAGTTCCAGGGTCACGCGGGTGAGGTTGCGCGAGGCGACCTCCATGACGCGCCGGCCGGCCGCGACCGACCCGGTGAAGGACACCTTGTCGATCCCGGGGTGCCCGACGAGGTACTCACTGACCTCGCGGTCCGCCGGCAGGATGGACAGGACGCCCTCCGGCAGCCCGGCCTCCTGCGTGATCTCGCCGAGGATGTACGCGTCCAGGGGCGACTCGGGCGACGGCTTGAGCACGACCGTGCAGCCGGTCAGCAGCGCGGGGGCGAGCTTGGCCGCGGCCACGAACTGTGGCACGTTCCACGGGACGACGGCCGCCACGACCCCCACCGGTTCACGCCGGACGAGGATGCGTCCGAGCACCCCGTCGCGGCTCTCCTCGTAAGGGAAGTCCCGTGCGACCGTGATCGCCGCGTCCCACACCATCATCGCGCCGAGCGCCTGCGCGAGGACGCTCCAGGAGTAGGGGGAGCCGTTCTCGGAGGAGATGACCCGGGCGATCTCCTCGTGCCGTACGGCGATCGCGTCCTTGATGCGGGTGACCACCCCGATGCGCTCGTCCAGGGACATCCGCGGCCAGGGCCCCTCGTCGAAGGCGGTGCGCGCCACGGCGACGGCCCGGTCGACGTCCTCCCGCGCGGCGTGCGGCACCCGGCCGATGACCTCCTCGGTGTGCGGGGAGACCACCTCGATGACGTCCCGGCCGCTGGGAGCGGTCAGCTCCCCGCCGATGAACAGCTGTCCGTGTTCCACGAGTTCGGTCATGACCGACTGCCTCTCCGGGGACGGTACCCGTTCCTGACGGTGCATCAGACACTGAGACTGATACCAGTTCCACCTGGAGGAGTCCACGGAGCGCACAGCGCTCGGGGACTACGCGCACTTCCGATGGAACCCGTTCTAGTTATAGTGGCGGGAAGCCGGCGACAGGGGAGCCATGCCACAGGTGACCGACCACGGCGGGGGCGTACGGTCCGTCGCCGTCCCCATCCCGGACAACCCCCTCGGCAGCACGCTCGTGTACGTCGTGGACACCGACCGCGGACCGGTGCTGGTCGACACGGGCTGGGACGACCCGGCGTCCTGGGACGCGCTCACCGAAGGACTGGTGGCGTGCGGGACGGCCGTCGCGGAGATCCACGGCGTGGTGATCACCCACCACCACCCGGACCACCACGGACTGTCGGCCAGGGTGCGCGAGGCGTCGGGCGCGTGGGTGGCCATGCACGCCGCCGACATCTCCGTCGTACGCCGCACCCGCGAGACGGAGCCGGGGCGCTGGCTCGCGTACATGGCGGACAAACTGACCGCGGCGGGGGCGCCCGAGGAACACGTGGCGCCACTGCGCACCGCCCGCCGCTCCCGCCTCCCCGGCTTCTCCCCCGCGCTCCCCGACCGGGAGATCGTCCCCGGCGAGCTCCTCGACCTCGCCGGCCGGCGGCTGCGCGCGATCTGGACCCCCGGCCACACCCCCGGCCATGTCTGCCTCCACCTGGAGGAGGTCCACCCGGGCCGGCTGCCGGGCAACGGCCGCCTGTTCTCCGGCGATCACCTGCTGCCGAGGATCACCCCGCACATCGGGCTCTACGAGGACCCGGACGACGACACCGTCCCCGATCCGCTCGGCGACTACCTCGACTCCCTGGAACGGATCGGGAGCCTCGGACCGGCCGAGGTGCTCCCGGCGCACCTGCACCCCTTCACCGACGCGCCGTCCCGCGTACGGGAGTTGCTCGGCCATCACGAGGAACGCCTCACCGGCCTCCTCTCCCTCCTCGGCACCCCGCGCACCGTGTGGCAGGTCGCCGAGCGCATGGAGTGGAACCGCCCCTGGGCCGACATCCCGTACGGCTCCCGGAACATCGCGGTCTCGGAGGCGGAGGCCCACCTGCGCCGTCTGGTGAAACTGGGCCACGCGGAGACGGTGCCGGGCAGCGATCCGGTGACGTACACGGCCGTCTGACGGTGCGTCGGGCGGAGGGTGCCCGGGTCAGGGGCAGGGGACGTCCTCCACCGCGTAGGCGATCCCCCGCTCGTACGACATGGCCAGGCCCTTCGCGTACGCCTTCGCGTACGCCTGCTCGCCGATCCTCCGGCGGACCAGGCGTTCCCGGTCCCGCCGGGCGGCCATCAGGTCGGGCGAGTGCATCTGGGCGCTGCCGAGGCGTTCCCACAGGCGCTGGCCGATGGCGAGGAGGCAGGCCGCGCGGTGCCCGTCGCCGCTCTCCACGACCGCGGAGGCCAGTACGTCGAGGGTGAGGGCGACTCCGAGCGTGCTGTTCAGCGCCGAGTGCCCGACGACGGCCGTCCGGGCGTTGCGCACCGCCGCCGCGCAGTCGCCCTCGGCCAGGTCGGCCTGGGCGACGAAGCAGTCCGCGAAGGCGCCCGCCCAGGACTCCCCGTGCCGCACGCTCTCCTCGCGCACCTCGTCGGCGACCGCCCGGGCGCGTACGGAGTCGCCGAGCAGCAGGTGGCCGAGGGAGAGAGCGAGCCGCACCTGGAGCTGTGCGGACCCCAGCCAGTCGTCGCGGACCGGGAGCGTGTCCGCCTCCCGGAGCACCGCCAGCGCTTCGACGAGCCGTCCCCGCAGGAGCAGATGCCCGCCGGTGACGTACGCGGCGGCGACGACGGCGACGGGGTCCCGCTGCTCCTCGGACGCCGCCGTGCACACCGCCGCCCAGCGTTCGGCGCTGTCCAGGTCGCCCTGCAGCAGGGCGACCGCGGCCCTCGTCCACAGGGCCCGTACGAGGTCGGGGCCGGGCTCCGGATCGACGGTGAGCACCTGGTCGAGGCAGTGCTGCGCGTCCCGCAGGTAGCCGCAGTGGCGCCACAGGAAACCTATGTCGGCCGCCGTGCGCAGGGCGGTGGCTCCGTCGCGTTCGGACAGCGCGCAGTCGATGGCGGCGCGGAGGTTGGCGTGTTCGGCGATCATGCGCTCGCACCACAGCACCTGGCGGCCGGTGTTCCACTCCGTGCAGCCGCGGCGGGCGAGGTGGCGGTAGTGGTCGAGGTGGCGCAGCCGCAGGGTCCGCTCCTCGCCGAGGGCGCGCAGCCAGTCGCCGCCGAACTCGCGGACGCTGTCCAGGAGGTGGAAGCGTTCTCGTGCCCCGCTGCCGCCGGTGCCTCCGTCCGCGGGGTGGCGCCGCACGATCGACTGCTCGACGAGCCGTTCGAGCAGGGCCGCGGTCCGTTCGGCGGGCAGCGGGCCGCCGGAGCAGACGTCCTCGACCGCGGACAGGTCGAAACCGCCGCTGAAGACCGACAGCCTCGCCCACAGCAGTCTCTCCAGGGGCGCGCACAGTTCATGGCTCCAGCCGATGGCGGTCCGCAGGGTGCGGTGCCGCAGCGGGCCCTCGCCGGGGCCAGCCGTGAGCAGGTCCAGCGGGGACGGCAGCCGCTCGCCGAGCCGCTCGTCCAGTGCGGCGAGGGAGAGCTCGCAGAGACGGGCCGCGGCGAGTTCGATGGCGAGGGGGATCCCGTCCAGCCGGCGGCAGACGGCGGCGACCGTGCCGGTGGTCGCCTCGTCGAGCACGAAGCCGGGGCACGCGTCGCCGGCCCGCTGGGCGAACAGGTCGAGAGCGTCACCGGTGCCCTGCCGCGGGGGCGCCGCGTCGGTGCTGTCCCGCACCGGCAGCGGAGCCACCTCAAGTCGGTGTTCGGACGGCACGCCGAGGTGTTCCCGGGTGGTGGCCAGGAACCGCAGGCCGGGCGCGGCGGGCAGCAGGACGCGGACCAGGCCGGCGCAGTCGGGGAGCACGTGTTCGCAGGAGTCGAGGACGATCAGCGCCTCCTTGTCCGCCAGCCACTCGGCGAGCACCTCGGTCACCGGGGAGGTCGACTGGTCGGCGAGCCGCAGCGCCTCCATGACGGCGAAGCCCACCAGTCCCCGGCCCTGCAGCGGCGAGAGCTCGACGAACCAGACGCCGTCCGGGTACCGGTGCCGGGCGCGGCGGGCGGCGCGCAGGGCGAGCCGGGTCTTGCCGACGCCGCCGGTCCCGACGAGCGTCACCAGACGCTCGTGCCCCCGGGCCGGATCCAGGAGTGCGCCGAGCCGGGCCAGTTCGTGCGGCCTGCCGACGAAACTCCGTGTCTCCGGCGGCAGATTCCCCGGCCGCGCGTCGGCCGCCCCGTTCTCCGGCACGCGAAGCCCCTCCCCGTACGGCACAAGAGCGAGCCCAGAGGGACTCCATAGGGGTCAGTGTGACGCCCTCGGCGGACCGCCTCGCACCGCTCGTCCGAGCCGGACACGAACTCGGTCCTCGCCTGCCATTTACGGGCACATTGTGACGAGATGTGGTCAACACCCCGTCGGTGCGGTTGCGGAGGGAGATATTCAGAGACCGTCGTGCGGCGGAATCGGGTACGTCCGCACCGGCGCCCGCAGGCGCGGACACCGACGTCCTCGCCCATGCCCGTGCCCGGCCCACGCGATGCCCGACACCGATACCGAAGCGATGCCGATGCGAATGCGGATGTGGATGCGACTCGACGGCCGGCGACAGCTCCACGGGGGGCTCTCCGAGACGCGTTACCTCGCGCCCTCGGCCGTCGGGGTGCTCGTCGCCGGCCCCGCCCTGCTGCTGGACCGCGTCCCGCCCGCCGTCACGCTGTCGCAGCTGCTGCTCGGCTGCGCCCTCACCGTGCACACCGTGCGGCAGCGCGACCGGCTCGCCACACGGCTCGCGGAGGTGCGTGAGGTGGTCCGGGTCACCCAGGAAGCCTTTGTCCGGCCGGTCTCCCGCAGCTTCGCGGGCACGCATGTCTCCACCCGCTGCCACAGCGCCGTACGCGAGTCGCTGCTCGGCGGAGACCTGTACGACATCGCGGTGACCCCGTTCGGGCTGCGGATCATCGTCGGGGACGTGCGCGGACACGGACTGGAGGCCGTCCGGCTGACCGCCGAGACCGTGGCGGGATTCCGTGAACTCGCCCACACCGTCCCGGACCTGCCCGCCGTCGCCACCGGCCTGGACGAACGCCTCGCGCCGGACCTGGGCGCGGAGGACTTCGTCACCGCGCTCCTCGCCGAGTTCGCGCCGGGCGAGGTCCGCCTGGTCAACTGCGGCCACCCCGCGCCCCTGCGCGCCGGCCAGCGCGTCGAACTCCTCGAACCGGGCGTCACCACCGTCCCGCTGGGGCTGCGTCCCGACCCGCGCCAGTACCGCGTACGCCTCCAGCCGGGCGACCGTCTCCTCCTGTACACCGACGGCCTCACCGAGGCCCGTGGCCCCGACGGCACGTTCTTCCCCTTTCTCGCCGAGGCGGCCCACGCCCTGCGCGACCCCCTCCCCGACGAGGCCCTCGACATCCTGTACTCCCGGCTCCTCGCCCACACGGGCGCCTCGCCCGTCGACGACCTCGCCCTCGTCCTGTGCCAGCCCACCCGGGCCACGGTCCCCGCACCGCACCCGGCCCGCCGAAACGGCTAGGCCGCCCCAGCGGCGCGGGCTGCGCGGGCGGCCCTCAGGGGTGTCGCTACGGGCCGGTACAGTGAGCAGGTCGTCATCACACCCGTACGGGGGGAAGCCGGTGCAAATCCGGCGCTGACCCGCAGCCGTGTGCCGCCCCGCTCCTGACGGGCGGCGAGCCGGAATGCCCCGTACGGACCGTGACCGGCTCGCGTCACCGGTACCGCCAGTGACCGGCACCGTCGAGGCATACGGAGCCGAGCCGCCCGGGGCTCCGGGCTGCCCGGCTCCTCCTCCCGCAGAGAGAGCCGAAGGGGCACCCCCGTCGGCGAACCGATGAGTACAGAGAGGCACCCGCCGATCATGTCTGTCCGCCGCAGCGCCGTGGTCCTGGCCGCCACCGCCGTGATCGGCACGGCGTTCGCGCCGGCCGCCCTCGCCGACGAGTCCCCCTCCGCCTCCCCGTCCCCGGCGCCCCCCGCCGGCCTGTACGGCAGCACCGACCCCACGTACGACGGTGTCTGGCGGCAGTCGCTCGCGCTGCTCGCCCAGCACACCGTGGGCGTGCGGCCCGCGGCGAAGGCGGTCGACTGGCTCACCGGGCAGCAGTGCGCGAACGGGGCCTTCGCGGCCTACCGTGCCGACCCGTCGAAGCAGTGCGACGCGAAGACGCAGGTCGACACGAACAGCACCGCCGCCGCCCTCCAGGCCCTGGCGGCGCTCGACGCGGACGACGCCGTGACCGGCGCCGCCGTGAAGTGGCTGAAGTCCGTGCAGAACGAGGACGGGAGCTGGGGCTACCTTCCCGGCGGGGCCGGCGACACCAACTCGACGTCCGTCGTGACCGGAGCGCTGGAGGCCGCGGGCACCGACACGCGGGACCTGCGGTCGAAGGGCGGCCGGACGCCGTACGACGCCCTGCGCGGCCTCGCCGTGCCCTGCGGCCAGGACGGCGGGGGCGCCTTCGCGTTCCAGCCGGACAAGAAGGGCGGGCTCGCCGCGAACGCCGACGCCACGGCGGCGGGCGTGCTCGGCGTGCTGGGCGAGGGCCTGGTGACGGAGCCCGGGGACGACGGGGCGTCCGCCGGGTCCGCCGAGTGCACGGCCGGAGACTCGCTCACGCCCGAGCAGACGGCCGGCAACGGCGCCGCGTACCTCGCCGGCGCGGTCGCCGAGAGCGGTCACCTCATGTCCGCCCTCGCGGGCGCCGAGGACCAGCCCGACCACGGCAACACCGCCGACACGGTCGTCGCGCTCGCGGCGGCGGGCCGGACGGCCGACGCCCGCAAGCCCCTCGCCTGGCTGGAGAAGAACTCCGGGTCCTGGGCGGCGAAGAGCGGTCCGGCCGCGTACGCGCAACTGATCTTCGCGGCGCACGCCACCGGCGCGGACCCGCGCGACTTCGGCGGCGCCGACCTCGTGAAGCAACTCGGCGCGACCGGCCCCGCGGCCCGGGCCGCCGGCGAGGACGGGGCGAAGGCCGACCAGCAGGACAAGGACAACGACAACGACAAGGGCGAGGAGAGCGGCGGGGCCGACATCTGGTGGATCATCGGCGTCGGCCTGGTCGGCGGCATCGGCGTCGGCTTCCTGCTGAGCGGCCGCACCAAGAAGCGGCAGCCGTGACCCGCCGCCGCCCGACCCTGCTGGTCCTGGGCCTGCTGCTCGCCGTGCTCGGCACCGCGGGTCAGGCCCAGGCGGTCGGCTACCGCTACTGGTCCTTCTGGGACCGTGCCGCCGACGGCGGCGGTACGTGGGTGTACGCGACGCAGGGCCCCTCGACCGCGCAGCCCTCCGACGGCGACGTCCAGGGCTTCCGTTTCTCGGTGAGCGAGGACTCGAAGGACTCGGCGAAGCCCCGCGGGGAGGCCGCCTTCGCGACGATCTGCGCGCGGACGCCCGCCCGGGAAGGGTCGAAACGCGTCGGTCTCGTCCTCGACTTCGGTACGGCCGCGGACGCGCCGGCCGGCTCCACCCCGCCGGGCCTGCGCACGGCCTGCGCCCGCGTCGGCGAGGACGCGACGACCGCCGAGGCCCTCGCCGCCGTCGCAAAACCCCTGCGCTACGACACGAACGCCCTGCTGTGCGCGATCGCGGGCTACCCCCGCACGGGGTGCGGCGAACCCGTGTCCGGCGACCGCCCGAAGGCCACCGCCCCGCCCCGCGCGGCGAGCGGCTCCGCCGACGACTCCGGCAGCGGACCGTCGGTGGGCCTGGTGGCCGGTGCCGCCGCCGTGGCCGTGCTGGGCGCCGCCGCGGTCTGGCAGGCGCGCCGGCGCCGCGGCTGACGGGACGTACGCGATGAACGCCGGCGACGACGACCGCCCCGCGGGCGGCGGGTCCGCATCCGCCGCGGCGCGCACCGGCCCCGGCGGGGCCCTGCGGCGGCTGCGTGCGCCCCGTGCGACCCGTACCAACGCGCTCCATCCCGGTGCCTGGTGGGTGTGGGCCCTGGGGCTCGGCACCGCCGCGTCCCGCACCACGAACCCGCTGCTCCTCGGGCTGCTGATCGGCGTCGCCGGTTACGTGGTGGCGACGCGCCGCACGGAGGCCCCCTGGGCCCGCTCCTACGGGGCCTTCGTGCGGCTCGCCCTCGCCGTGCTCGGCATCCGGCTGGCCTTCGCCGTCCTCCTGGGCTCGCCCGTCCCCGGCACGCACGTCCTCCTCACCCTCCCCGAACTCCCCCTCCCCGACTGGGCGCAGGGCATCCGCGTCGGCGGCCGGGTCACGGCGGAGGGCCTGGTCTTCGCCCTCTACGACGGCCTGAAACTCGCCACCCTGCTCATCTGCGTGGGCGCCGCGAACGCCCTCGCTAACCCCGCCCGCCTCCTCAAGTCGCTCCCGGGCGCCCTGTACGAGGCGGGAGTGGCCGTGGTCGTCGCCCTCACCTTCGCGCCGAACCTGATCGCGGACGTCCAGCGGCTGCGCGCCGCCCGGCGCCTGCGCGGCCGGCCCGACCGCGGTCTGCGCGGCCTCCTCCAGGTCGCACTGCCGGTCCTGGAGGGCGCGCTGGAGCGTTCGGTGGCCCTCGCCGCGGCGATGGACGCGCGGGGGTACGGCCGCTCCGCCGAGGTGCCGCCCGGTGTGCGCCGCACCACCGCCGCGCTCACCCTCGGCGGCCTGGTCGGGGTCTGCGCGGGGACGTACGGCCTGCTCACCGCGGAGGGCGGCAGCTACGGTCTGCCGGTGCTGCTCGCCGGACTCGCCGCCGCCCTCGGCGGCCTGTGGCTCGGCGGACGCCGCTCGCTGCGCACCCGGTACCGGCCGGACGCCTGGGGCGTACGCGCCTGGCTCGTCGCCGGATCCGGGGCGGCCGTCGCGGCGCTGCTGGTCCTGTACGCCGCCCACGACGTGTACGCCGCCGCGGCCCTGCATCCCGGTGTCGTCCCGCTGACGGCGCCGGCCCTCCCGCTGTGGCCCGCGGCGGCGATCCTGCTCGGTCTGCTTCCCGCCTTCGTCGCCCCCTCCCCCACATCCGCATCCGCATCCGCATCCGCACCGAAGAACCACGGCAAGGAGCCCTCATGATCCGCTTCGAGGATGTCTCCGTGACGTACGACGGAGCGGCGGAGCCCACTGTCCGGGGCATCGACCTGACCGTCTGCGAGGGCGAGTTGATGCTGCTGGTCGGCCCGTCAGGGGTCGGCAAGTCGACGCTGCTCGGCGCGGTGAGCGGACTGGTCCCGCACTTCACGGGCGGCACGCTGCGCGGGCGCGTGACGGTCGCGGGCCGTGACACGCGCACCCACAAACCGCGTGAACTCGCCGACGTGGTCGGCACGGTGGGCCAGGATCCGCTGTCGCACTTCGTCACGGACACGGTCGAGGACGAACTCGCCTACGGCATGGAGTCGTTGGGCCTCGCGCCGGACGTGATGCGCCGCCGCGTCGAGGAGACCCTGGACCTCCTCGGACTGGCCGGCCTGCGGGACCGCCCCATCGCCACGCTCTCCGGGGGGCAGCAGCAGCGGGTCGCGATCGGCTCGGTCCTCACCCCGCACCCCGAGGTGCTGGTCCTCGACGAGCCGACCTCGGCCCTCGACCCGGCCGCCGCCGAAGAGGTCCTCGCCGTCCTCCAGCGCCTCGTCCACGACCTCGGCACGACGGTCCTGATGGCCGAGCACCGCCTGGAACGCGTCGTGCAGTACGCCGACCGGGTCGCCCTTCTCCCGTCGCCGGGCGCCCCGCTCGTGCTGGGCACGCCCGCCGAGGTCATGGCCGTGTCGCCGGTGTACCCGCCGGTGGTGGCCCTGGGCCGGCTCGGCGGATGGTCGCCGCTGCCGCTGACGGTCCGGGACGCCCGGCGCAGGGCGGGAGCACTGCGGGAACGTCTGGCGGGCATCGGGCACGGGGGTCCGGACACGGGCCCGTACGCGGGTCCGGACGAGGCGACGGGTCCGACCGGCCCCGTACCCACACCGGTGCCCGCTCCCGCACCCGCACCCGTGTCCGAGGGAGGCGGCGGTGCGCCGTCCCCCTCCCGCCGCCCACGGCTCTTCCGCAGGCGCCCGCCCCAGGCGGCCCACGGCACCCCCCGCATGCCCCGCACCCCCGGCACGCCCGCCACGGCGGTGGTCGAGGGGCTGTCCGTCCGCCGGGGCCGCACCGAGGTGCTCCACGACGTCGGCCTGACCGTCGCCGCCGGGGAGACCGTCGCGCTCATGGGCCGCAACGGCGCCGGCAAGTCGACGCTGCTCTCCGCTCTCGTCGGGCTCGTCCCGCCCTCGGCGGGCTCCGTCCGTGTGGGCGGCCTCCAGCCCCACCGCACGGCGCCCGGCGAACTCATCCGCCACGTGGGCCTCGTACCGCAGGAGCCGCGGGACCTGCTGTACGCGGACACGGTGGCCGGTGAGTGCGCGGCGGCGGACTCCGACGCGGGGGCGGAGCCGGGCACCTGCCGGGCCCTGGTGTCCGAGCTGCTTCCGGGCATCGACGACGGCACGCATCCGCGGGACCTGTCCGAGGGACAGCGGCTCACCCTGGCGCTGGCGGTCGTCCTGACGGCCCGGCCGCCGCTGATCCTCCTCGACGAGCCGACCCGCGGCCTGGACTACGCGGCCAAGTCCCGCCTGGTCACCCTGTTGCGGACTCTCGCGGCAGAGGGCCACGCCATCGTCCTCGCCACCCATGACGTCGAGCTGGCCGCCGAACTCTCCCACCGGGTCGTCATCCTCGCCGACGGCGAGCCCGTCGCCGACGGCCCGACCGCCGAGGTCGTCGTCGCCTCACCGTCCTTCGCCCCGCAGGTCACGAAGGTGCTGGCCCCGCAGAAGTGGCTGACCGTGTCCGAGGTGCGCGAGGCGCTCGGCGCGTCCGCGTCGGCGGAGGAGGCGGGGACATGACCCCGGAACCCCGACCCCAGCCCCAGCCCCAGGCGCGTCCCATCCGGCTGGGTCCCCGTTCCGTCGCCGCCCTCCTGCTGGTCGGGGTCATCGGTCTCGCCGCGCTCACCTGGCCGTTCTTCAGTGCGCCGACCTCGCAGGTGGGCGCGCACGCGAAGGACGCGCCCTGGCTGTTCGCCGGGCTGCTCGTGCTGCTCGTCGGGGTCGTGGCGGCGACGATCTCCGAGTCCGGGCTCGGCCCCAAGGCCGTGGCGATGCTCGGGGTGCTCGCCGCGACCGGGGCCGCGCTGCGGCCGATCGGTGCCGGCACGGCGGGCATCGAGCCGATGTTCTTCCTGATGGTGCTGAGCGGGCGGGTCCTGGGACCGGGGTTCGGCTTCGTGCTCGGGTCGGTCACCATGTTCGCGTCGGCGCTGCTCACGGGCGGGGTGGGGCCCTGGATGCCGTTCCAGATGCTCTCGATGGGCTGGTTCACGATGGGGGCGGGGCTGCTCCCGGGCCCCGACCGGCTGCGCGGCAGGGGCGAGTTGGCGATGCTCGCGGCGTACGGCTTCCTCGCGGCCTTCGCGTACGGCACGTTCATGAATCTGGCCGGCTGGCCGTTCATGGACGCGCTGTCGTCGAACGTGGCCTTCGACGCGCACGACCCGGTGCACACCAACCTGGCCCGTTTCACCGTGTACTGCGTGACCACCTCGCTGGGCTGGGACCTGGGACGGGCCACGGTGACGGTGGTGCTGACCCTCACGCTGGGCACGACGGTCCTCAAGGCACTGCGGCGGGCGACGCGGCGGGCCGCGTTCGAGACGTCGGTCACGTTCGAGGAGCCCGGTGGTGCGGCGCCCGTCACACCGCCCGGCGGCGCACGGTAAAAACGGCAACTACTTCCTGTCACGCACCCCGCGTCCGTGCCGTGAGGCGGCCCACAGGACCTTGGTCCTCCACTAGGCGCGACCGTAGAGCACGCGCCTTGTCATGCCCACGGCTTCAGGCCGCTGACCTGCGGTTTGAGAGCCACGTCACAGCGGGACCTTTTGCTGCGGATACGACCACAACTAGCAAAAGGGGGCATTGCGGACGGGGCGTCGGGCTGGTTCATTGGAGGAGTCGCAAGGCGCCGACGTGCCCCTCCGGGCCTCGGCGCCGCCACATGCCAGGGCAGCGAGCCCGGGCGTACGAGCGACCACCCCCGTCCCCGTAGAAAAGGTTCTCCGTGCCCTTCTCCACCCGCGTCCGCCGCATCGCCACCCCGAAGAAGGCCCTCACCGGTGCCGCCGTGGCAGCCGCCACCACCGGCATGATCCTCGCGGCGGGCCCCGCCCAGGCCGCCGCCCCCACAGCGGCCACCTCCGCCTCGGCGAAGGCGACCGCGCAGAAGATGATCCACAACGACGCCCAGTACACCGCGTTCGCCAAGATCGTCGAGCATGAGAGCGGCTGGGACGTGGACGCCACGAACGCCTCGTCCGGCGCGTACGGCCTGGTCCAGGCCCTGCCGGGCTCGAAGATGGCCTCGGCGGGCTCCGACTGGAAGACGAACCCGAAGACCCAGATCAAGTGGGGTCTCGACTACATGAACTCCCGCTACGGCAGCCCGGTCGGCGCGTGGAGCTTCTGGCAGTCCAACGGCTGGTACTGACGTACGGCCGTTCGAGAGAACGTCGGACAGCGGGGCGTGGCTGCCGATATCTTGCTGCCGTTCACTCGCAGCGGTATCCACCCGCCCCGTCGGAGAGAGCCGATTCGATGACCGCCCCCGTCCCCGCGCCGCCTCCTCCCGCCCACCCGCCGGCCTCCGCGCCGGGGAGCCGTCCCGCCGGCCGATGGAAGGTGCCGCTGATCGCCGCGGTGCTGGCCGGTGGCGCGGGGGTGGGCCTCGGCTGGTTGCTCTGGGCGGGCGGGAGCGATTCGGCGTCCGGCACCGATCCGGGCGACGCCCGCGCCGACGCGGTGGGTGCCTGCCAGGCGTACGGCCGGGTCCCGGAGCTGAGCGCGGTCTTCAGCGACACCGACAGCACGTCCCGGTCCCGCTACGAACGGGTGGAGGCCGCCGCCTCACTGGCCCGGTCCGCGGCCGCGCTGGACGATCGCTACGACGACCTGGACAAGGCGCTGCAGAACGTGGCGCGACACGTGCTGACCTTCAACCTGAAGGGCGCGGAGGCGAAGTCCGCCCACGAGAAGGTGCGCAGCCTCTGCGCACCGTACGGCGGCTGACGTCAGCGCTCCCGCTCACACTCGAACCACACCGTCTTGCCTCCCCCGGCCGCCCTGGACTCCACACCCCAGCTGTGGACCACCGCGGCGAGGATCACCAGTCCCCGACCGCCTTCCGCGTCGAGGGACAAGTCGGCTTTCGTGACCGGCAGTTGCGACGACCCGTCCGCGACCTCCACCCGGACGCCCGCCGCCTGCCGCAGCAGCAGGAACGTGCAGCGCCGGTCCGGCACATGGCGTACGACGTTGGCGAGCAGCTCGCTCACGCCCAGCTCCACGGCGTCGGCCAGCCCGGCCATCCCCCACTCGTGCAGGTACGACCGGACGATGCAACGGACGTACCGCGGTGAGTGATCGCCGACGGTGAGGCTCATGCGGTACTGCGTGGTGCGGGGCCCCGCGAGGGCGGGGGGAATGTAGTAGTTCACGCCGCAAGCCTGACCTGCCCTGACTACCCTCGGCCACAGAACGGATACAACGCGTCCCGCAGTGGGTCGAGTTGCACACCGCGTGAGAGGGGCCGTACGTCATGACGCACATCAACGTCCTCGACCCGGGCGCATCACCGCTCGACTACTACGGGTTCGAGCTGCGCCGCCACCGGGAGGCCGCCGGCCTCACCCAGAAGCAACTCGGCGACATCGTCAACTACACGGGCTCGCTGGTCGGCCAGATCGAGACGGCCCGCAAGCTGCCCACGCAGGAGTTCAGCGAGCGGGTGGACGCGGCGCTGGGGACGGGCGGGTTGCTGTCGCGACTCGTCACACTGGTGATGCGCAGCCAGCTGCCGGCCTGGTTCCAACAGGTGGCGGAGTTGGAGGTACGGGCGGCCGAGATCTGCACCTTCCACACGCACTCCGTGCACGGGCTCCTCCAGACCGAGGCATACGCCCGCGCCGTGCTCGGCACACTGGATCAGGCCGACCTCGACGACCGCACCGCCGTACGCCTCGCCCGCCAGCGCATCTTCGAGAAGAGCGAGCCGCCGGTCCTGTGGGCGATCATCAGCGAGGCCGCACTCCGCCAGGAGATCGGCGGCCGGGAAACCATGCGGGGGCAATTGGCCCACCTGTTGGCCTTCGAGCACAATCCCCGGATCAATGTCCAGGTGCTGCCGTTCTCCGTGGGAGCACACCCTGGGCTGACAGGCTCATTCACCCTCTTTCGTTTCGTGGGCGACCCGGCCATCGTCTACACGGAGCACTACGGAAGCGGACATCCGACCGCCAACCCGGAAACCGTCAAGGACTGTTCACTCCATTACGATCATCTTCAGGCCGCCGCACTCTCCTTGAAGGATTCGGCGGAGCTGATCCGGCGGGTGATGGAGGAACGCTATGAGGAACAACGCGATGCCGACAGGGATCCAGTGGCGTAAGTCCAGCTACAGCAGTGACCAAGGCGGCGAGTGCGTTGAATGCGCGCCCCTCGGCCCTCTCGCCTGGCGTAAGTCGTCCTACAGCAGCGACCAGGGCGGCGACTGCATAGAGGTCGCCGAGACCCCCGCCACCACCATCGCCATCCGCGACTCGAAGAACCCGGCCGGCCCGGTCCTGACCCTCGCCCCCGCCGCCTTCAGCACCTTCCTCGGCTGGGCGACGGCCGCGGTCTGAGGACCGCGCCGGGGTTCAGGCCCGGCGGCTGTCGGCCGCCTCGATGAGGTCGTCGAGGCGGGCGAGCGTGGCGGTGAGCCGGTCGATCTGCTGCCGGACGCGGACGCGTTCGGCGTCGAGCATGGCCCGCTGGTGGTCGGTCGTGGTGTCCGTGTCGATACAGGGGATCAGTTCGGCGATACGGCTGCTGGACAGGCCCGCGGCGTAGAGCTGCTGGAAGATGCGGACCCGGTCGACGGCCCCTTCGGCGTACTCGCGGTGGCCGCCGGGACCGCGGTCGGGCGTCAGGAGCCCCTGCTCCTCGTAGTAGCGCAACGCGCGGACGCTCACTCCGGAGCGCCGGGCGACCTCTCCGATGCGCACGCGTCCCCCTTCTCCTCGGCACGTCGGGTCCGCGCCGATGCCCCCGGTTCGGCCTCAGGACTTGAATCTCACGTCAGCGGTAGGTTTTAGCGTACCGGACATGACCACACCGAACACATATCAGCACACCCGTATCGAGGGCGCCGTCGCGCTCGTGACCGGCGCCAACCGAGGACTCGGCCGCCACTTCGCCCAGCAGCTCCTGGAACGTGGCGCGGCGCGCGTGTACGCGGCGGCCAGGCGTCCGGAGTCGGTCGACCTGCCCGGCGTCGTACCGCTGCGGCTGGACGTCACGGACGAGGACGAGGTCCGGGCGGCGGCCACGGCGGCGGGCGATGTGACACTCCTGGTGAACAACGCCGGAGTCACCCACTTCACCGGCCTCGTCACCGGGGACCTGGCGGCCGTCCGCGCGGAGATGGAGACGAACTTCTGGGGCACGCTGGCCGTCGTGCGGGCCTTCGCCCCGGTGCTCGCGGCCAACGGGGGCGGAGTGATCCTGAACGTGCTGTCGGCGCAGTCCTGGCACGCCTCCCCGGGCAACAACGGTTACCACGCCGGCAAGGCGGCCCAGTGGGCGTTGACGAACGGCGTACGGATGGAGCTCGCCGAGCAGGGCACGCTCGTGACCGGGCTGCACCTGGGAGCCGTCGACACCGACTTCAGTGCCTCCTACGACGGGCCCAAGGGCGACCCGGCCGTCACCGTCCGGGTCGCCCTGGACGGGATCGAGGCGGGAGCGGCCGAGGTGCTCGCCGACGACTGGAGCGCGCACGTCAAGAAGTCGCTGGCCGAGGACCCCGTGCGGCTGCACGACGAGATCCGCGCGGGCGCCATCTGACCGGGCGACGTGCTGCGGTGCACACCGGGGCCCTTGCGCGGTGACCCCGTGCCGAGGTCAATGGAGAACGACTCGCGGCCGACATCCAGGTGAACCCCAAACCCGTATGAAACGGCCGCCTGCCACAGCCCTGTAACGCGCACCGCACGGGTACAACTCCCGTGCCGCCCCGCCGGTCGAACCCGGTGTGTCGCACACCTGCGCCGCGGCGGAACCGGTGCCGCCCGGCGCGACTCCCTTAGTCCCGACCGTACTTGGAGTTGACCCGTGCCCAGGAAGTCCCTGCCGACGCGCCTCGCCGCCGTCGCCGCGCTCCTGCTCGCCACCGGAGCCCTGTCCGCACCCGCCGCGTCGGCGAAGCCCGCGGCCCCGTCTCCCGGCGACGCCTACGTGCTGACCGTGAGCACCGATCCGGCCCGTACCGACCACGACGACCGCCGGGTGGACGTCACCGGCACCGTCACCAAGGCCGACGGCACGCCCGCGGCCGACATCCCCGTCACCGTCGAGGAGGTCGTCCGCTTCACCACCTGGAACCCGTGGGGCGACCCGATCGACCCCACCTACTACGAGCCGCGCGAGCTGGGCCGGCCGGTCAGCGACGCCGACGGCACCTTCACCATCCCGGACGTCGACATCGACCACGTGGGCGACAGCAGCCTGCTCAACGTCCGGCAGGAGGTGCAGATCACGGCCCACTACGACGAGGACGGCGACCTCAACACCCCGCAGGACGGCTACTTCGCGGACACCACCGTCGCCGTCGACGCCAGGCCCAGCCACGTCACCAGCACGGTCAACAGGAAGAAGGTGAAGGCGGGCGACACCCTCATCGTCCAGGGCAGGGTCACCCTCCCCAAGGGTGTCGAGCCCGGTGGCACCGAGGTGTTCCTGCAGACCTACTGGGAGAGCCAGTACCGCGTGAAGACGACCACGAGGGCCGACGGCACCTTCCTGCTGATCGCGCGCGTCCGGGACTACGACGACACGTTCACGCTCCGCACGGCTCCGCGGGACCTCTACGTGGCGGGCGCGGAGCAGCCCCTCCCGGTCACCAACACCTCGGTCGCTCAGAGCCGCTGAATGATCGTGCCCGTCGACAGCGCCCCGCCCGCGCACATCGTGATCAACGCGAACTCCTTGTCGCGGCGCTCCAGTTCGTGCAGTGCGGTGGTGACGAGGCGGGCCCCGGTGGCGCCCACCGGGTGGCCCAGGGCGATCGCGCCGCCGTTCACGTTCACCTTCTCCAGGTCCTGACCGAAGACCTGGGCCCAGCTCAGCACCACTGACGCGAACGCCTCGTTGATCTCGACGAGGTCGATGTCCTTCAGGGACATGCCGGCCTTGCCCAGCACCGCGTTCGTCGCGTCGATCGGGCCGTCGAGGTGGAAGTGCGGGTCGGCGCCGACCAGCGCCTGGGCCACGATCCGTGCGCGCGGGCGCAGCTTCAGCGCCCGCGCCATCCGCTTCGACGCCCACATGACGGCGCAGGCGCCGTCGGAGATCTGGGAGGAGTTGCCGGCCGTGTGGACGGCCGTCGGCATGACCGGCTTCAGCTTCGCGAGGGCTTCCATGGAGGTGTCACGCAGCCCCTCGTCCCGGTCGACGAGCCGCCACATGCCCTGCCCGGCCCGCTGCTCCTCCTCCGTGGTGGGCACCTGCACGGCGAACGTCTCGCGTTTGAAGCGTTCCTCGGACCAGGCGGTGGCGGCCCGCTCCTGTGAGATGAGGCCCAGCGAGTCGACGTTCTCGCGGGTCAGGCCGCGGTGGCGGGCGATCCGCTCCGCCGCCTCGAACTGGTTCGGCAGGTCGACGTTCCACTCGTCGGGGAACGGCTTGCCCGGTCCGTGCTTGGACCCGGAGCCCAGCGGCACCCGTGACATCGCCTCGACGCCGCACGAGATCCCGATGTCGATCACGCCCGCGGCGACCATGTTGGCGACCATGTGCGAAGCCTGCTGGGAGGAGCCGCACTGGCAGTCGACCGTCGTGGCGGCCGTCTCGTACGGCAGGCCCATGGTGAGCCAGGCGACGCGCGCGGGGTTCATGGACTGTTCGCCGGCGTGCGTCACCGTGCCGCCGACGATCTGCTCGACGCAGTCCGCGTGGATACCGGTACGGCCGAGGAGTTCACGGTAGGTCTCGCCCAGCAGATAGGCGGGGTGCAGATTGGCGAGCGCGCCGCCGCGCCTGCCGATGGGGGTGCGGACGGCTTCGACGATCACGGGTTCCGCGGCCATGGGGAGTTCCTCTCCTCGGGTCACCCGCGCGGCGCGGGCGTCCCGGCCCACCCGCCACGCTGAACTAGTACGCGTTCTAGTTATGTATGCAGTCTGCTGACCCCGCGCCCACCACCGCAAGGGTCGTGCAGCTCCCGAAGCCGCGATCCGCACGTCACGATCCGCTGCGGATCCGCGCGGAATTCGGGGTGCCGTGCCCCTTGCCTCTTGTAGAACCCGTTACTACCTTCACGGCAGTTCCCGGTACCTGATGGGCCGTCAGAATGCGGCCGCGGCACGACCTGGAGGCCCCGATGCCCTGTCCAGAGCTGCCCGACGGGTTCGACTTCACCGACCCCGATCTGCTGCATCACCGCGTGCCCCTCCCGGAGTTCGCCGAGCTGCGCCGCGCCGAGCCGGTGCGCTGGATCCCGCAGCCGCCCAACCTCGCCGGGTTCCAGGACGAGGGCTACTGGGCCGTCACCCGTCACGCCGACGTCAAGTACGTGTCCACACACCCCGAGCTGTTCTCCTCCACCCTCAACACCGCCATCATCCGCTTCGGCGAGCACATGGAGCGGGACGCGATCGACGCGCAGCGGCTGATCCTGCTCAACATGGACCCGCCCGAGCACACCCGGGTCCGCCAGATCGTCCAGCGCGTCTTCACCCCGCGTGCCATCCGCACCCTGGAGGAGAAGCTGCACGCGCGCGCGAGCCGCGTCGTCGAGGCCGCGCTCGCCGAGGCGGGCCCCGGCGGTTCCTTCGACTTCGTCACCCGGATCGCCAGTGAACTGCCGCTCCAGGCGATAGCGGAGCTCATCGGCATCCCGCAGGACGACCGCGCCAGGATCTTCGACTGGTCGAACAAGATGATCGCGTACGACGACCCGGAGTACCGGATCACCGAGGAGGTCGGCCAGGAGGCCGCCACCGAGATCATCGCCTACGCGATGAACATGTCGGCCGACCGCAAGCGGTGTCCCGCAGAGGACCTCGTCACCACGCTGGTGGCCGCCGAGGACGAGGGCAACCTCGCCTCCGACGAGTTCGGCTTCTTCGTACTGATGCTGGCCGTCGCGGGCAACGAGACGACCCGTAACGCCATCACGCACGGCATGCACGCCTTCCTCACCCACCCCGACCAGTGGGACCTCTACAAGCGGGAGCGCCCGGCGACCGCCGCGGAGGAGATCGTCCGCTGGGCGACCCCCATCGTCTCCTTCCAGCGCACGGCGACCCAGGACACCGCACTGGGCGGCAAGCAGATCCTGAAGGGCGACCGCCTCGGTCTCTTCTACTCGTCCGCCAACAACGACCCCGAGGTCTTCGACGCGCCGGAGGTCTTCGACATCGGCCGCGACCCGAACCCGCACCTCGGCTTCGGGGGCGGCGGCCCGCACTTCTGTCTCGGCAAGTCCCTGGCCACCCTGGAGATCGACCTCATGTTCCACGCGATCGCCGACGCGATGCCCGGCGTGCGGCTGGCCGCGGACCCGCGCCGACTGCGTTCCGCGTGGCTCAACGGCGTGAAGGAGATGCAGGTCAGCGCCGGTTGAACGCTTCCACCGGGGATCGGTGAACGTTTTGCGTCCGTTGCGCGTCTTCACAGGTGGCACAGACAACCGACACCTTCGAAGACTTCGAACGGAAACGCCGAGCCGTGGTCCCGACCGAACTGTCCCTCGTCCGGCCGAAGGGTGCCCCCACCTGCCGGAAGCGGGACCTCCGACCGGTCTGGAGGCGGCACCGGGTGCCCCTCCTCGCCACCCTCCCGACCGTCCCGCTGTACGTGGTGTGGTGGCTGTTCCTCGCCACCGGCGGCGGCGACCTGGCCGCACAGGAAGCCTGGGCCGACTTCGCGTCCCGGCACGGCGGTTCGGCGTACAGCCTCTTCTGGTACGGCGGGATGCACACCGCCAACTACAGCCTGATCTCGCCCTATCTGATGGCCGCCCTCGGCGTGCGGACGGTCACCGTGGCGGCCGGGCTGCTGGCCGCCTGGCTGGCTGCGGCGCTCATCGTCCGTACGGGGATCCGCCGCCCCCTCGGCCCGGCGCTGCTCGCGGCGCTCGCCCTGTGGTGCAACGTCGCGTCGGGGCGTACGACGTTCGCGCTCGGCATCGCGCTCGGGCTCGCGGCCTGTGTGCTGCTGACCCGGGAGCGGCGCATCCCCCTGGCGACGGCGTACGCGGCGCTCGCGACCATGGCGAGCCCGGTGGCGGGCCTCTTCCTGGTCGTCGCGGGGGCCGGCTACGCCCTCGTACGGGACCGGGCGCGGGCCGCCGCCCTGATCGCGCCCCCGGTCGTGGTGGTGGGCGCGACCACCCTGCTCTTCCCGTTCACCGGCGAGCAGCTGATGCCCGCCGCCCGGATCTGGCCACCGGTGCTGATCGGCGTCGTCGTGCTGACGTTCGCCCCGCGCGGGTGGCTGGTGCTGCGCTGGGGCGCCGTCGTGTACGCGGCCGGGACGGTCCTCACCTACCTGGTGCCCTCGCCGGTCGGCACGAACGTGGAGCGGCTCGCGGAGCTGTTCGCGCCCGCCGCCCTGCTGGCCGCGCTGCTCGCGGTGCCGGGCCCGCGGCACACGGCGGGCACCGATCCCGCCCGGTGGCGCAGCCATCGCAGGAGACGCGTGGCGCTGACGATGGCCCTGGTCTTCTCCGTGGGGTGGGTCGGCAAGAAGACGGTCGACGACCTGGAGGTGTCCACGGTGGTGCCGGCCTGGGCGCACGACACGACCAGCGTGGTGGAGGCGCTGGACCGGCTCGGCGCCGACCGCACCCGCGTCGAGGTGGTCCCGGCCCGCAACCACCGCGAGGCGACCGCGCTGGCCCCCCACGTGAACCTGGCGCGCGGCTGGAACCGGCAGCTGGACATGGAGCGCGGCCGGCTCTTCTACGACGGGACGTTCTCGGAGAAGACGTACCGGGCCTGGCTGGACCGGTGGGCGGTCGGCTTCGTCGTCCTGCCCTCGGGGAAGCCGGACGGCTTCGCGGAGGAGGAGGCGCGCCTGGTCGAGAACGGCACCCCGTGGCTGGAACCGGTGTGGCAGGACCCGCACTGGCGGGTCTACCGGGTGCGCGACGCGGTGCCGCTGGTGTCGGCGCCCGGCACGGTCGTGCACGCGGACAGCGCCGAGATCGTGGTGCGCGTACCGCGCCCCGGCCCGGTGACCGTGCGGGTCGCGTTCTCGCCCTGGCTGTACGCCGAGGGCGGCGGCTGCCTCGCCAAGGAGGGCGAGTTCACGCGGCTGACGGTGACCGAGCCGGGCGAGTACCGGATCAGCTCGGGGTACCGTCCTTCGCCGGGACCGGCTTCCCGGTGCTGACCGCCTCGGCGCCCTTCGCCGCCTCGGCCGCCTCGGCTGCCTGGACCCCGTCGGCCCGCTGGGCCCCCTTGGCCTCTTCGGCCTCCTGAGCCCTCTCGGCCTTCTCGGCCTCCTCGGCCGTCCCCTCGGCCCCCTCGGCCTTTTCGGCTCCCCGGACCCGCTGCCCGGCCGGTTCCGCGAGCGGCCGTGGCCTCGGACCCTGGAGCAGGTAGGTCAGCCCGAAGCCGGCGCCGACGACGGCCGCGCCGCCCACCGCGTCCAGCACCCAGTGGTTGCCGGTCGCCACGATCGCGGAGACCGTGAACAGCGGGTGCAGCAGGCCGAGGGCCTTCATCCACCACTTGGGGGCGAGGATCGCGATGACGAGCCCGCACCACAGCGACCAGCCGAAGTGCAGCGAGGGCATCGCCGCGTACTGGTTGGTGAGCGCGGTCAGCGTCCCGTAGTCCGGCTTCGTGAAGTCCTGCACGCCGTGCACGGTGTCGATGAACCCGAGACCGGGCATCAGCCGCGGCGGGGCCAGCGGGTAGAGCCAGAAGCCGACGAGCGCGAACAGCGTGGCGAAACCGAGCGCCGAGCGGGCCCAGCGGTACTCGGCCGGCCTGCGGACGTACAGGACACCGAGGACGCTCAGCGGGACCACGAAGTGGAACGACGTGTAGTAGAAGTTGAAGAAGTCCTCCAGCCACCCCGTCTTCACCACCGCGTGGTTGACCCAGTGCTCGATGTCGATGAAGAGGAACTTCTCGATCGAGTGGATCTGCTCGCCGTGCTGCTCGGCGGTGGCCCGGCCGCCGGTGTTGGTGCCGCCGGTCGCCGCAAGTCTGACCTGCTGGTACGCGGAGTAGCCGACGCGGATCAGCAGCAGTTCGAGGAGGAGGTTCGGCCGGGTCAGGACCCGGCGCAGGAACGGCAGCAGGGGTACGTGTCTCCACCGCGTGGGCACCGGCTGCGCGTACCGCGTCGGGACCGGCGAGCGGTAGTGCTCGGACGTCCGGGACAGGAACGGGACGGCGGTCGCCGCGGCGAGGGCGGCGAGCAGGACGACGTTGTCGCGCAGCGGATGCAGGGCCGTCATGTTCGGCAGCATCATCTTGGCCGGCAGCGTCATCACCAGGATGACGGCGACCGGCCACACGTACCGGTCGCCCGCCTTGCTGCCGACCCGGCCGACCATCGCGAGCAGCACCCACAGCAGCTGGTGCTGCCAGGTGGTCGGCGCGACGACGACGGCGACGCAGCCGGTGATCGCCACGGCGAGCAGCAGCTGTCCGTCGCGGGCGTAGCGCACGGCCCGGCGCAGACCGAGCACGGCGACGGCCGCGCCGAGCACCAGGAAGAGCGCGATCTCCAGCGGGCCCTCGACGCCCAGGCGCAGCAGCGCGCCGTGCAGGGACTGGTTGGCGAGGTCGTCGGCGGGCCGGCCGAGCCCGGCCCCGGCCAGGTGGTGCACCCAGTACGTGTACGAGTCGTGCGGCATCGCGGCCCACGCGAGCGCGGTGGACGCGGCGAAGGTGAGGCCGGTGGAGACGGCGGCGCGGCGGCGGCCGGTGAACCACAGGAGCGGCGCGAAGACCAGGACGGTCGGCTGCAGGGCCGCGGCGAGGCCGATCAGCACCCCGCTGGAGCGCTCCCCGCGCACGGCGAAGCAGCCGAGGAGGACGAGCAGGACCGGGATGATGCTGGTCTGGCCGAGATACAGCGTGTTGCGCACGGGCAGCGACAGCATCAGCAGGCTGATCGCGACCGGCGCGGCCAGCAGGGCCGTGCGGCGGCTCACGGGCTGCGGCAGGGCGCGCGCGGCGACCAGGCCGAGGGCGACCACGAGCAGCAGGGTGCCGAAGGTCCAGCCCCAGCCGAGGGCCTGCTCCGCCGCCCTGGTGAGGGGCTTGAGGACGAGTCCGCCGAAGGGCGTGCCGGTGAAGCGGGTCGAGTCGTACAGCGACCCGGTCACGTGCAGTACGCCGTCGGGTCCGACCCAGGTCTCCAGTTCCGTCAGGCGTTCGCCCTTCGGTGTGCTCAGGACGACGGCGACCTGCCGTACCGCCAGGACGGCCGCGACCAGCCAGAGGCCCGCGCGGACCATGCCCAACCGTGCCTTCGCCGTCCCGGGTGCCGCTGCCCCGAAGGCATCACCTGGTCGTCCACCGTGCTCCACGTTCGCCACGCGCCGTCGGCCCTCCCGCCCCGTTCGTCCCCTGCTGTCCCATGCGTCCCATGGGTCTCGTGCGTCTCGTGCGTCTGTTTCCTGTTCGAACCCTTAGAGGCTCGCACCACCCCCGAGGAGAGACGCAGGCAACCCCCTCTTCACCTGACGTCCTTGAGTCTTTCGTCCTGATGGAGGTGTTGTACGGCCGATGTGGTTCCCCGGCACGCCGCCACGCCCGTTCGTGACGGGAATACAACCACCCCGTCCGTGGGTACCGGCTATATTCGGCGACAGAACTAGTTAGTACACCTAACTAGACAGACGAAAGGTTTGCCGCATGACCGAGCCGCACCTCTGGCACGACGTGGACGACTACTTCACCGGGCTCCTCGCCCCACCGGACGCCGCCCTGACCGACGCTCTGCGCGACAGCGACGCCGCCGGACTGCCGCAGATCAACGTCGCCCCGAACCAAGGCAAGCTGCTGCACCTCCTCGCCGTCATCCAGGGCGCGACGCGCATCCTGGAGATCGGCACCCTCGGCGGGTACAGCACCATCTGGCTGGCCCGCGCCCTCCCCGAGGACGGCAGGCTGATCACCCTCGAGTACAGCGAACAGCACGCCGAGGTGGCCCGGCACAACCTCGCCCGGGCCGGCCTGGAGAAGATCACCGAGGTCCGGGTGGGGCCGGCCCTGATCGGCCTGCAGACGCTGGCCGACGAGCACCCCGAGCCGTTCGACGTGGTCTTCATCGACGCGGACAAGGTGAACAACCCCCGCTATGTGGAGTGGTCCCTGAAACTCACCCGGCCCGGCAGTCTCATCATCCTCGACAACGTCGTCCGCGGCGGCGCCGTCACTGACGCCACCAGCGACGACCCGAGCGTGCGCGGCACCCGCGAGGCGCTCGACCTGTTCGCCGCGCACCCGAAACTGACCGCCACGGCGATCCAGACGGTGGGAGTGAAGGGCTACGACGGTTTCGCACTGGCACGCGTGCTGCCGTAGAAGGTCCTCGGGGCTGTCACGCCTCCTGGTAGAAGCCCACGTTCACGCTGCGCGGGCCCGTGCGGTCCAGGATGACCAACTCGCCCGCACCGCCGAGGGGGAGCTTCGCCGTCCCGCCGTACGGGAGTGTCTGCTGCGCCCCGCCCACGAGCGCGAACCGCACCTCGGACGACGGGTCGTCGTGCGAGCCCCGCAGCCAGGTCACCTGCCAGGTCCCCTCGGGCCCGCACAGGAACTCCAGGTGGACCCGCGAGACGAACAGCCAGTCGTCGGGCGTCGCGAGGCGGCACACGCCCCGGTCGCGCCCCACCCGCAGCACGGCGCCGGGCTCGCTCGGCGCGTCGGCCATCTGCATTCCGGCCGTCGCGCCGGCGTCCGTCCCGGACACCGAGGCCATGGTGAGTTCGAGCACGTGCGCTCCTTCGTTCCCGCGCGTTCCCGCGGTTCGCCTGTTCCGCGCCGGGACGTGGTGCGCCCCCGCGACGTATCGCCGCCGAATGATAAAACGCCCGGACGCGCACCGTCCGGCACAATGGAGGCATGACCGAGCGCAAGCCTCCCGGGGTCGGCTTCGAGTCCTGGGTCGACAAGCAGATCCGCGAGGCGGAGGCCCGCGGTGAGTTCACCGAACTCGCAGGCGCGGGCAAGCCGTTGCCGAGCGGGCCCGACACGTCGTACGACGAACTGTGGTGGATCAAGCAGAAGATGGCCCGCGAGGGCCTGTCCGTGCTGCCTCCGACGCTGGCCCTGCGCAAGGAGGCAGAGGACGCGCTGGAGCGGGCCGCCGCGGCGCCCTCGGAGCGGGTGGTACGGCAGATCGTCACGGACATCAACGCGAAGATCCGCGAGATGATGTTCAAACCACCCCCCGGCCCACCCCTCGGCCTCAAGCCCTACGACACAGAGGCCATAGTCAAATCCTGGCGAACCCACCACCCCCACTGACCCAAGCACCTAAGGGGCGCGGGGAACTGCGCGACCAGCCCCCACCCACCCGCACCCGACACCGAACGCCACCCCCAGGCACGCAAAAGGTCCCGTCCAGGCAGACACATCGCCCGAACGGGACCTCGACCACCACAGCTCACAACTTGAGCAGACGCTCCGCCAATTCCCGATAGTCCTTGAGCGCCAACCGCAACTGCTCCGTGTCCGCCTTGCCCTCCCCGGAGGTCTGCCACGACGACCGCAGCGTGCGGCGCCGCTGGGTGACGGCGTCGGCGAACCGCTCCGCCACCTCCTGCAGCACCTGGTCCGCCTCCTCGACGGACCCCCGGGGCCCGTCGACGAACGCGGTGACCGCGTGCTGCAGCCGCAGCGACAGCTTGTCGCCCTCGTCGTGCATGAGCCGCCCGCTGGTGCCCGCGCCGGTCCCGGCGGTCACCCGCGCCTCGGCGCCGAGCACGCCCTCGCGGGACGCCCCGCTCCGGCTGCCGGTGGTCCTGCCCGTGGCACTCTCACGACCCGGCGAGCCGTCGTGCTCCGTGGTGGACGACGGACCGGCCGCCGCCGGGATCCGCTCGCCGTCCACGACCGTGTCCCGGCCCTCCCGGGCCCGCTCCTGGGCCGCGGTGTCCCGCCCGCGCGTCCCGGCCCCGTGGCCGACCACGCCCTGGCTGACCGTGTCGCTGCCACCGCCCCGCACACCGCCGGCCTCCGGCGTCCCAGGCGTCCCCGACGCCCCTGATGTCCCCGGCGTTCCCGGCGTCCTCGTCACATCGTCCCGCTGATCCCGCTGATCCCGCCGGTCCCGGAAGGGCCCCGCCGTGGTGTTGTCCGGCATGCGTCTCAACTCCCCTTCACATGACGCCTGTTGAGCGCCCACGGCGCATGCGACCGGCCGCGGGAGCTGTCCGTTCGGGTGTCCGAGGGAACGTCCTCGTCGTCCTTCCGCAGCCGCGCCCTGTCGTCGCGGGCGGAAGAGGTCAGGTCCTCGAAGAGCGCGCGGGCCTCGACCAGCGCCTCACGCAGCTCCTCGGTGTCGGCCCGGCCCCCGGCGGCACCGTTCGCGTGGGCGGCCAGGTGGACGCGGCGGTAGCCGTTCACGTGGTGCGCGTGGTGCACGGAGAGCGCCGAGAGCTGCTCCTCGTAGCGGTCGCCCCCCGGGAAGCCGCGCGCGCCCGCCACCTCGGCGAGCAGCCGGTCCGCCTCGACGACGGCGTCCCGCGGCGAGTCGACGAACTGCTCCTGAATGGCGGTCCAGCGAACCGCGTACCGCTCCCGCGCCGCGGGGTCCAGCGGCTGCTCGCGCAGCGAACCGTGCCGCTGCACGCGCTCCTCGAGTTCGCGCTCGGCGGCCTTGGTGTCGCCGTCGTGCCGGGCCACCGCCCGCTCGTACTCGGGTCCGAAGCGCCGCTTCAGACTGCGCCCGCCGCCCGCCCCGCGGGCCATCACTTGCCGAGCGATCACGGCGGCGACGAGGGCCACCACGATCACGATCAGAACGATGATCACGCCTGTGGACATGGATTGCCTTCCGGGTTCGGGGCCCAGTGGGCCGGTTCTTTCCGTCGTGTTGCCCGGACTCCGGCACCCAAACGAACGCCTCCGCAATCCACGTCGGAGGCGCGGCGCCGCTCGTGTCGGCCTACCGGCCCGGCCGCACCCGGCCGGCCGGCCTGGGCACCGACTCCTCGTACGGCTGTTCCGCGTCGGAGCCGCACAGCTCGGAGTTGAGCTCCGCCACCAGCCGGACGAGGTCCGTGGGCCGGTCCGGACCCCACCAGTCGCCGAGGAGCTCGGCGAGGGACTCCTCGCGGGCGCCGGCCAGCTCCTCGGCCACCCCGCAGCCCTTCTCCGTCAGGACGAGATCGTGCCCCTCGCGGAGGGCGAGACCCCGCTCCTCCACCTGACGCGCGGCCTCGATGACGACCCGCAGGGGCACCCCGCTGTGCTCGGAGAGGGCGGTGGGTTCGGCCCACCCGTGGCGCCGGATGCGCAGCAGCAGCCAGCTCGCGGCGGGCAGCAGGTCGTACCCCGCGCGGGCGGTGATCTTCTCGTAGATCTGCCGCCGCCCCTCCCGGGTGCCCAGCACGGACAGCGCGCGGCACACCTCGTCGTACGAGGAGCGTTCCACGGGGTTGCTGGCGAGGGTCTGGGTGGCGTCGGGCGCCGTCACGGAGCCCCGCAGCCGGTCCTCGCGCAGGAACCAGGCGAGCACGAAACCGACCAGGGCGACCGGGGCCGCGTACAGGAAGACGTCCGTGATGGAGGTGGCGTACGCCTCCACGACGGGTGGCCGGAGCGCGGCCGGCAGCTCGGAGATGATCTTCGGGTCGGACTTCAGCGCGTCGGCGCCGAGCCCCGGCGGGAGTTCCTGTCCGCGGAGCACGTCGGTCAGCCGGTCGCTCAGGCGGCCCGCGAAGACCGAGCCGAAGACGGCGACGCCGAACGAGGCGCCGATGGAGCGGAAGAAGGTGGCGCCGGAGGTCGCGACGCCCAGGTCCTCGTACGAGACCGCGTTCTGCACGATCAGTACGAGGACCTGCATGACCAGGCCGAGTCCCAGGCCGAACACCAGGAAGTACGCGCTCATCTCGCCCGTGGAACTGTCCACGCCGAGCCGGTGCAGGAGCAGCAGTCCGAGGGCCGTCACGGCGGTACCCGCGATCGGGAACACCTTCCAGCGGCCCGTGCGGCTGACGATCTGCCCGGAGACGGTCGACGAGACCAGCAGCCCGGCCACCATCGGCAGCATGTGCACGCCCGACATGGTGGGCGACACACCCTGGACGACCTGCAAGAACGTGGGCAGGTACGTCATCGCGCCGAACATCGCGAAGCCGACCACGAAGCTGATCACCGCGGCGAGGGTGAAGGTGCGGATCCCGAAGAGCTTCAGCGGGAGCACGGGTTCGGCGGCGCGGCGTTCGACGGCCACGAACGCGACGGTGAGTACGGCGCCCAGGACCGCCAGGCCGATGATCCGGGGCGAGCCCCAGGCCCAGGTGTTGCCGCCCAGGGACGCGACGAGGACCAGGCAGGTGGCGACGGCCGCGATCAGGAACGTACCGAGGTAGTCGATCGTGTGCCGCGTCGAACGGACCGGGATGTGCAGGACGCCGGCGATGACGGCGAGCGCGACGATCCCGACGGGCAGGTTGATGTAGAAGACCCAGCGCCAGCTCAGGTGCTCGGTGAACAGGCCGCCGAGCAGCGGCCCCAGGACGCTGGTCGCGCCGAAGACGGCGCCGAACAGCCCCTGGTAACGGCCGCGTTCGCGGGGCGGCACGAGATCGCCGACGATGGCCATCGACAGCACGATGAGCCCGCCGCCGCCCAGTCCCTGCACGGCGCGGAAGGCGATGAGCTGGGGCATGTCCTGCGCCATGCCGCACAGCGCCGAGCCGATCAGGAAGATCACGACGGCGACCTGGAACAGCTTCTTGCGTCCGTACTGGTCGCCGAGTTTGCCCCAGAGCGGGGTGGCGGCCGTGGAGGCCAGCAGGTACGCCGTGACGACCCACGACAGGTGGTCCAGGCCGCCGAGGTCGCTGACGATGGTCGGCAGCGCGGTCGACACGATCGTCTGGTCGAGCGCGGCGAGCAGCATCCCGAGGAGCAGCGCCCCGATCGAGACGAGGACCCCGCCCTCCATCCGCTTCGGATCGTCCGCGCCGCGCGCGCCCGGGCCGGCGGCGTGGTCCCGGGAGATGTGCGAGCCCCGGCCGCCCGGCGGTGTCCCGCGTACGTTCGCGTCCTCGGCCCCGCCGTGTGCGTCCTCGGCCATGAAAACCTCCCGGCCACGAGAAGCCCGTTCCTCTTCCATCCTGGTCGGTGTGACCGGTTATGGCCTGTTGAATCCGGCCAGGAGTCCGGGATTCCGGGGGTAACCGGGAGATTGTGTGGAGGCGGTCTGCATAATCGCTGGAGTTCGTACGGGGAGGGATCCACACATGAGCGACCGGAGCGGTCACATATGTCCTGAATGCGGGGCACCCTGGGAGTCAGGGGGTTCCCCGACGTGCGACTGCGCCCGCAGAGCGGCGGACGAACTCCTGCAGACCCGTTCCGCGGAGGCGGCCGCCGCGGAGGACTTCGACCCGCTGCGGATACGTCCCTACGTCGACCTGGGAGTCCGCACGGAGGGCTCCGCCGGTCCCGAGCCCACGCCGGGTGCCGGTGACGCGTCCGGGGAAGCGAAGACCACTGCCGCCGCGGCGGGGCCCTCGCCCACGGACGGGGCGACCCTCTCGATCCCCGTACAGCGCGCCCCGTCGGACCCCGTGAGCCCGCCCACGGGCCCGCCCCTGAGCCCGTCCACGGGCTCACCGGAGCACCAGGGACGCGTCGACGGCGGGGCGTTCGACGCCGCACGGCCGCACCCGGCGGGCGGCACCCGGCCCTTCGACGACCGGCCACCACCCCGGGATCCCGGGTTCGCCGACTTCCCCGGCGACTCCGAGAGCCCGGACGGGCCGGCCGGGAACACGAGCCGGCGCCGCCGCTTCGTCCTGGTGGGCGCCGGCGCCACCGCCGCCGTGCTCGCGGCCGCGGGGTTCGCGGGCGGACTGTTCTCGTACGAGTCGCCGTCGCGCAACGGGGCCGCACCGGACGACCTGCGCGCGAGTGTGCCGGACGCGTCCGGCGGGGAGCCGTCCCCGTCGGCCTCCGCCTCTTCGTCCGCGTCGCCCTCGGAGTCTGCGACCGAGTCGGCCGCCGCGAGCGCCTCACCGTCGGTGTCGGACACGCCGAGCGCCTCGGCCACGCCGTCCCGGACGACCGCCACGACGAGTGCGCCGCCGGTGGAGAACTCGGCCGACACCACGCAGCCGCCGTCCGGCCCACCGGAGAAGGCGGAGCCGGTGGTGCTGGGGCGCGGCGACGAGGGCCCCGAGGTCGTCGAACTGCAACTGCGTCTGAAGCAGTTGGCCTTGTACGTGGGCGAGGCGGACGGCGACTACGACGCCCGGACCGAGAACGCGGTACGCAACTACCAGTTCACCCGGGGCATCGAGGAGGACCGGGGCACGTACACCCTCCAAACCCGCCAACGCCTCGAATCAGAAACCACAGAACCCTAATCGCACGGGGTGCGTCTGCGCCCGTGGTAACGCGCGGGCCCGCGGGGGCTGGTCGCGCAGTTCCCCGCGCCCCTGAGGGGCCGGGGGCTCAGCCACACGGTGACCTGCGGGTCCGCGGGGGCCGAGGGGGCGGGGACTTGGCCGCACGGGTGACCTGCGGGCGCGCTGGGGCTGAGGGGGCGGGGGCTTGGCCGCACGGGTGACCTGCGGGTCCACCGGGGCCGAGCTGCGCCCCTTAAGGGGCGCGGGGAACTGCGCGATCAGCCACGACCGGGGCGCACCCAACATCACACGCCCACCCCCATCCCCTAGGGGCGCGGGGAACTGCGCGACAAGCCACAACCAAGCCGCACCCAACATCACACGCCCAGCCCACCCACCCTCCAGGGGCGCGGGGAACTGCGCGACAAGCCACAACCGGGCCGCACCTCACCCGCAACCCAAGCCGCGCACCCCCTCACCCCACGCGCACCCGAACCTCCCCGTCCACCACATCCACCCGAACCCCCCGAAGATCCCGCACCACCACATCCGGCCGATGAAACCCGGCCCGGGGCCCAACCCCCACCACCCGCATCCCAGCGGAGCGCCCCGCCGAGATCCCCACCCCCGAGTCCTCGAACACCACACAGTCCTCCGGCGCGACCCCCAACTCGGCAGCCCCCTTCAAGAACCCCTCAGGATCCGGCTTGCTCGCCCCCACCGACTCGGCGGTGATCCGCAGCTCGGGCAGCGAAAGCCCCGCGGCCGCCATACGCGCGGCACAGAGCGCCACATCCGCCGAGGTCACGATCGCGTGCGGCACCCCGAGCCCCCGCAGCGAGGCCAGGAACTCCGCGGCCCCCTTGATCGCCACGACCCCGTCCGTGTCGGCGGTCTCCTCCGCGAGCATCCGCGCGTTGTCCGCGTAGTTCTGCTCCATGGGCCGGCTGGGCAGCAGCACGGCCATCGACGCGTACCCCTGCCGCCCGTGGACGACCTTCATGACCTCGTCCCCGTCGAGCCCGTGCCGATCGGCCCAGCGACGCCACACCCGCTCGACGACGGCGTCCGAGTTGACGAGGGTCCCGTCCATGTCGAGCAGCAGGGCGCGGGCGGTCAGCACGGTCGAGGTCGAGGCCGTCATCGGCATGCTCCAAAGGCGTAAAAGCGTGGAATGACAAGGGCACAAGGCGCGAAGCGCGAGGCGCGAGACCCAGGCGGCTCCCCCGGAAACCGGAAGCCCGGAGACCCGGCGGACCCGAACCCCACTTGAAGCCCGGAGGGACAAGGTGGCCCCGCCCGCCGGTCAGGGAGAGCGAGCGGGGACCACTTTGTTCATCCACGGTACAAAACGAAACGGCGATCCCGCTACCCACCCCCGAGGACTCGTCCGAACCCACCCGGGAGCCATTCCGCACGACGGCACGACATAGCGGACGGCCCACTCCGAAAAAATCCGCCCCATGCCTTGTCGTGTCATGCCCACGTCATTAACTTCTCACCCGACGCACACCTCCCGGAAACCGGCCCCCGCGAGCATTCAGTGCCCGCAGGTCAACTTCCCCCCACCCAAAGGGAGTTCACATGCCCAAGGTCTACGCGCGTCGACGGCTGAGTCTAGTCGCGGCCCTCACCGGACTGATAGCCATGGTCGGGCTGTTCCAGAGCCCGGCCGCCTCCGCCGCGCTGCCCACCCCGGTCAGCGCCGCCACCGCCCGCACCTACCTCGCCTCGCTCACCGTGGCGACCGAGGACCGCACCGGCTACGACCGCGACCTCTTCCCGCACTGGATCACCATCAGTGGCACGTGCAACACCCGAGAGACCGTTCTGAAGCGTGACGGTACGAACGTCGTCACCAGCTCCGCCTGCGCCGCCACCAGCGGCTCCTGGTACTCCGTCTACGACGGCGCGACCTGGACCGCGGCCTCCGACCTCGACATCGACCACCTCGTGCCGCTGGCCGAGGCATGGGACTCCGGCGCCGACAGCTGGACCACCTCGCGGCGCCAGGCGTTCGCCAACGACCTGACCCGCCCGCAGCTCATCGCCGTCACGGACAACGTGAACCAGTCGAAGAGCGACCAGGACCCGGCCGAGTGGATGCCGTCCCGCACGGCCTACGCCTGCACCTACGTCCGCGCCTGGGTCCAGGTGAAGTACTACTACGGCCTGTCCGTCGACTCCGCGGAGAAGAGCAAACTCAGCTCGGTCCTCAGCGGCTGCTGACCGGGAACTTTCCCGATGTCTCGCCGGGAATCTCCCCAACGGTCTCCGTCGTTCCGTACCGTACGGGGCGACGGAGGAGGGTGATCACACGTGGCGAGTCTGCGCCTGGGTCCACTGCTGAGGTATGTCGACGGCTCGTCCGCGACCGTCTGGGTCGAGGCGAGCGGCCCGTGCACGGCCGAGGTGCGCTGCGCGGACGGCTCGGGCGGTGAGGCCCGCACCTTCCAGGTCGCGGGCCATCACTACGCCCTGGTCCCGGTGACGGGCCTGACACCGGGCACGACCACGGCGTACGAGGTGCTCTTCGACGGGGCGGGGGTCTGGCCCCTGCCCGACTCCCCCTTCCCTCCCTCGGCCGTCCACACCCCGGTGGACGACCGCGAGACCGTCCGGGTCGCCTTCGGCTCCTGCCGCTGGGCCTCACCGCCCGAGGGCGAGAAGGACCCGGTCGGCCCGGACGCGCTGGACACCCTCGCGGCCCGCATCGCCGCGGACCCGCAGGGCGAGCGCCCGGACGTCCTGCTGCTGCTGGGCGACCAGGTGTACGCGGACGAGGTGTCCGAGGCCACCCGCCACTGGCTGGAGAACCGCCGCGGCCTGGACGAGCCGCCCGGCGCGGAGGTCGCGGACTACGAGGAGTACACGCACCTCTACTACGAGTCGTGGCTCGACCCCGAGGTCCGCTGGCTGCTCTCCACCGTGCCCAGCTGCATGATCTTCGACGACCACGACGTCATAGACGACTGGAACACCAGCGAGGCGTGGGTCTCCGACATGCGGGAGACCGGCTGGTGGCGCGAGCGCGTACTCAGCGGCCTGATGTCGTACTGGGTCCACCAGCACCTCGGCAACCTCTCCCCCGAGCACCTCGCCGAGGACCCCCTGTACGCGTCCGTGCGGGCCACGCCCGACGGCACGGACGCCCTGCGCACCTTTGCGGCGCGGGCCGACGCCGACCCCGCCTCGGTCAGCTGGAGCTACCGCCGCGACTTCGGCCGCACCCGCCTTCTCATGGTCGACAGCCGCGCCGCCCGCGTCCTGGAGGAACAGAACCGCTCGATGCTCGACCCGGCGGAATGGACCTGGCTGCGCGAGCAGATGCTGGACGGACAGCAGCCGGAGGGGCGGCAGAGCAACGGGCAGCAGGGCGACGGGCAGCAGGGCGACGGGCAGGCTTCCGGCGGGTCCGGGGCGTACGACCACCTCCTCATCGGGACCTCACTGCCCTGGCTGCTCCCGAACCTCGTGCACGACGCGGAGGCGTGGAACGCCGCGATGTGCCGGGGCGAGCGCGGCGAGCGCTGGGCGCGGCGCGGGGAGAAGCTGCGACGGGCGGCCGACCTGGAGCACTGGGCGGCCTTCCCGTCGTCCTTCGACAGACTGGCGGAGCTGATCGCGGAGGCCGGCTCGGGACCGCAGGCACCGGCGACGGTGTGCGTGCTGTCCGGAGACGTGCACCACGCGTACATCGCCGAGCCGGTCTGGCGCGAGGACCTGGCGGCTCCCGACGCGCGCGTGGTCCAGCTGACCTGCTCCCCCGTCCACAATTCCATCCCGCCCTACATCAAGATCGGCTTCCGTTTCGGCTGGAGCGGCGTGGGCCGGGCCATCGGCAGGCGCTTCTCCCGGCACGGCAGGGTCACTCCCCCGCCCGTCGACTGGCGGAAGACCGGCGGCCCCTGGTTCGGCAACCAGCTCATGACGCTGACCCTGACCGGCCGTTCGGCCCGGCTCCGGCTCGACCACGCGCGTGAGGAGCGCGACGGAGCGGCCCGGCTGCGGACGATCGCCGAATCCGAACTCAGCTAGCGCACACGGGCGTCGGTGACGTGTGCCGCGTACGTCTAATGCGTACGTTGCCCACGTAGAACCCTGTTGTGCGTGATGCTGGTGCTTGGTACCCGCGAGTCCAGTGAGTCCCGTGAGGCATCCCACAACCGGCACCGTTGATCCGCCACAGAGCCGGTTCCCGCGCGGTGCGACGGCATGATGATGCGGACCGTCCGCTTCCAGCGGGCGGTGCGCCGTTCATGCCCCACCTGTCCGGGAGTCACACCCTTGTCTGCAGCGACCGCGGAGCCGACGGAACCGACGAGGACCACCGGGTCCCCAAGAACCACTGGGTCCACAAGGAGTACCCGGCCCACGGACTCAGGATCCACGGACGCGGGATCCGCAGCCTCGGGATCCGCGGACGCGGGAAGACACGTCTCCGTGGCCCTGGTCGGCGCCGGGCCGCGCGGCACCAGCGTCCTGGAGCGCCTCTGCGCCTCCGCACCCGAACTCCTCGCTCCCGGCACGCGACTGACGGTCCACGTGGTGGATCCCTCGCCGCCCGGCCCCGGCCGCGTCTGGCGCACCGCCCAGCCGGCCGAGCTGCTGATGAACACCGTGGCCTGTCAGGTCACCCTCTTCACCGACGACAGCGTGGACTGCTCGGGCCCGATACGCCCCGGTCCCAGCCTGCACACCTGGGCCGAGGGGCGGCTGGGCCCGGACGACTACCCGACCCGCGCCCAGTACGGCCGGTACCTGGAGTGGGTGTTCGGCGAGGTGGTCCGCGGGGCGCCGCCCGCGCTGCGGATCGAGACGCACCGGGCGCGCGCGACACGCCTGGACGGCCCGGCGGAGGGCCACCAGACCCTCGTACTCGACGACGGCCGTTCGCTGACGGACCTGTCGGCCGTGGTCCTCGCCCAGGGCCATCTGCCGACGGTGGCGGACCAGGACCAGGAGCGGCTGTCCGCGTACGCCGAACGCCACGGCCTGCGCCATGTCCCGCCCGCCAACCCGGCGGACCTCGACCTGTCCTCCGTGGCTCCCGGCGAGACCGTCCTGCTGCGCGGCCTGGGCCTCAACTTCTTCGACCACATGGCCCTGTTCACGACGGCCCGCGGAGGACGCTTCCTGCGGACCCCGGCCGGTACGCGTTATCTGCCCTCGGGCCGTGAACCACGGCTGGTGGCCGGCTCGCGCCGCGGCATCCCGTACCAGGCGCGCGGCGACAACGCGAAGGGCCCGTACGGCCGTCACGTGCCGGCCGTGCTGACCCCGGAGGCCGTCGCGGGCTTCCGCAAGCGTGCGGACTCGGGCGAGGCGCCGGACTTCCTGGCGGAGATATGGCCGTTGGTGGCGAAGGAGGTCGAGACCGTCTACTACGAGCGGCTGTTGACCCGCAGAGCCGACGGGGCCGACCGGACGGGCGCGCGCGGAGCCGACGGAACCGGCGGGCACGGGGCCGAAGCCGTCCGCCGCTTCCGTGAGCGCTTCCTCGCGGTGCCGCACCGGGACCCTCAAGAGGCGGCCCTCCTCGACGAATGGGGAGTTCCGGAGGCCGACCGCTGGTCCTGGGACCGCGTCTCGCGCCCGTACGGACGGCGCGTCTTCACCGGTCCCGCGGACTTCAGGGGCTGGCTGCTGGCCCACCTCCACGAGGACGCCGGACAGGCCGCGCTCGGCAACGTCGACGGCCCCCTCAAGGCGGCCCTGGACGTGCTGCGGGACCTGCGCAACGAGCTGCGCCAGATCGTCGACCACGGCGGACTCGCCGGCCCGTCCCGCCGGGAACACCTGGACCGCTGGTACACCCCGCTCAACGCGTTCCTGTCCATCGGCCCGCCGCGCCGCCGAGTCGAGGAAATGGCCGCGCTCATCGAGGCGGGTGTGCTGGAGGTGCTCGGCCCCCGCCTCGAAGTGCGGGCGGAGGGCGGGGCCTGGGTGGCGCACTCCCCCGACGTGCCCGGCTCGACCGTGACGGCGACCACCCTCGTCGAGGCCCGGCTGCCCGAGCCGGACCTGCGGCGGACCGCCGACCCGCTGCTCGCCCGGCTGCTGAAGACGGGCCAGTGCCGCCCGCACACCGTCGACGGTTACGAAACCGGAGGGCTGGACGTAACACAGCGCCCCTACCATCTGATCGATCGTCAAGGGCGTCCGCACGCACGGAGGTTCGCGATCGGCGTGCCCACCGAAGGGGTGCACTGGGTGACGGCCGCCGGGGCCCGGCCGGGTGTGGACTCGGTCACTCTGTCGGACGCCGACGCGGTGGCGCGGGCCGTGCTGCGCACGGTCGCCGCGCAGGCGGGACAGGGGGAGCAGCGGGATCCGGAGCCCGCCACGCCCGAAAAACCGTGGCCAAAACTTGAACTTGCAAGCATTGAACAGGCGCACCTAACGTAGAGCACTCACTCGGTTACGTCCCCCGCCGGTCCTCACGGGACCGTACCCAAACCGAAGGAGTTCCCCCTCATGACCGGACGCCTCAACAGCGCCCAGCCATACGCCATCGGCCTGTTCCGCATCGTCATCGGCCTGCTCTTCGCCTGCCACGGCGCCGTGGCGCTCCTCGGCGTCCTGGGCGGCGCGGACGGCAAGGGCGGCACCGTCGAGACCGGCGCCTGGCCCAACTGGTACGCGGCCGTCATCGAGCTCGTCGGCGGCACCCTGGTCCTGCTCGGCCTCGGCACCCGCATCGCGGCGTTCATCGCCTCGGGCGCGATGGCCTACGCGTACTTCAAGGTCCACCAGCCGGAGGCCCTGTGGCCGATCGAGAACAACGGTGAGGGCGCGGCCATGTACTGCTGGTCGATGCTGCTGCTCGTCTTCACCGGCTCGGGCGCGTTCGGCCTCGACCGGTTCCTTCCCGACCGCTCGTCCACGCCGGCCGGGGAGAACCGCCCCTCGGAGCCCGTCACGGCCTGACGCACCGGGCTGGCCCCGGCATTCAGGGCACGCAACCCGTCACTCGTAGCACGCGGGTGAACATGGTGTGGCGAACATCTGAGCCCCCTGTGGATCTCGTGTCGGACCCTCGGCGTACGCTGTATGGCTGTCACAGGCCGCTCCTGCCGCTCCCCCGCGACACCGCGGCACACGGCACGGTCGGGGCCTACGGGGGAGACACAGGGGAGTCTTGGTGCTTGAGAGTGTGGGGTCGCTGTCCGGCACCCCTTGGATCTACAGCCAATGGATCTACGCCGTGGTGGCGTTGTCGGTGCTGTTCGACGTCTTCCTGCCGGTACTGCCGAGCGGTGTCCTGGTCATCACGGCGGCGACGGCGGCCGCGGCGGGCACCGGAGCGGCGACCGAGCACGTGCCGGACATCCTCTCCCTGATCCTCTCGGCCGCGACCGCGTCGGTCCTCGGCGACCTGGTGGCGTACCGGCTGGCCTGGCGCGGCGGTGCCCGGCTGGACCGTGCGATCGCCCGCTCACGCCTTCTGAGCGGCGCGCAGGAACGTCTCGGCGCCGCCCTCGCACGTGGCGGCGGCGCCCTGGTCGTGCTCGCCCGCTTCGCGCCCGCGGGCCGCTCTGTCGTGTCGCTCGGCGCGGGCGCCGCGCACCGCCGCGTCCGCGAGTTCCTGCCCTGGTCGATCCTCGCGGGCCTCGCGTGGGCGGCGTACAGCGTGGCCCTCGGCTACTTCGGCGGCCAGTGGCTCGGCGCGACGTGGCTCGCCTCGGGCATCTCACTGCTGGCGCTGTTCGGGGCGGGGGCGGGGGCGGCCTTCCTGATGCGCCGCCCGACACCGACGCCGAGCCCTCTGCCGGCCTCGACGCCGACCGCCCTGCCGGCGTCGACGCCGTCGTCGCTGCCGGCCTCGACACCGCTCGCGACAGGGCCCGTACCCGCCTCGGATCCGGGCCCGAGGGCCTGAGACGGCTCGGCGCACGGCGCGGCACCCCGCGGCACTGCACGGCACAGCAGCGACCGGGGCGGTGCCAGTCCGTCCCGGGGTGGTCAGTCCGTCCCGGGGTGGTCAGCCCGCCCGGCCGGGCGGGCCGGTCCGGCCGCGGACCTCCAGGCCGGCCAGCAACTCGGCCGTGGCCGCCGTGACCGCCTCGACCGCGCGGTCGAAGACCTCGCGGTTGTGGGCGGCCGGGCACGGAAGCCCGAGACCTTGCGGACGTACTGGAGGGCGGCGGCGCGGATGTCCTCCTCCGTGGCCTCTTCGGGCAGGACGGGCGGTCGGAGTGTCTTGATGCTGCGGCACATACGTCCAGTCTCGCGCGAGGCACTGACATCGCGAGCCCTGCGGATGAAGCCCTGGACGAAGCCTTGGACGAAGTCCCGGATGAAGTCTCTCAAGGAACTCGCATCACAAATTCGAACAGGCGTAGCATTGTCGTGTGGCTGCGACCTATGACTTTCCGAGCGACCTCCTGTCCGGACAGGAGGAGTTGCATCAGGTCCGGGCCGAGCTCCTGGCCCTGCTGAAGCGGCTTCCCTGGTCGGTCGAGCCCCTGGACGGCTTCAGCGACGACCACGGCTGGCGCAAGGTGGAACGCCCCGCCTCCCCCGGCTGGTCGCCCGACGAACAGGCCGAGATGGAGAAGCTCAGGGAGCGCGAGCGCGAACTGGCGGTCTTCGTGACCTGCCACCGCTTCTGGTCGGAGGTCATGACCGCGGAGAAGGTGGACGCCCGGATGGCACTCAAGCACGTACGGGAGAGGCACGCACGGGACAGGGAGGAGGACGAGGAGCCGTCGTGAACCACGAGGAGCCCTCGTGACCACGACGAGTCCTCGTGACTACGACGAGTCCTCGTGAACCCGTCGGGTCAGACCAAGCCGTGGGGGCGGGTCACGCCCCGGCCCCCCGCTCCTCCCTGATCCGGGAGACCACCCCGCCGACCGTCGCCCGCACGGCCTCCAGCTCGGTCAGGAAGTGCCAGTAGTCCGGATGCCGTCCCTCAAGCGTGCCGATCGCGCGCTCCAGACGTGCCACCGAGTCGTCGAGCGGGCGCGCGTGCCGGGGGTCGGGGGTGTTGCGGCCGGCCATGGCGAGGCGCTGCGCGTCCCGGATGGCGAACCGCGTGCGTTCGATCTCCCGCTGCGGGTCCTTCGACACCTCGTTCAGCCGTCGCAGCCGGTCGCCGGCCGCGGACACCGCCTCGTCGGTGGTGTTGAGCAGCGCGCGCACCGTGGACAGCAGTGCCGTCGCGTCCGCCCAGCGCTGCTCCTCACGGGCGGTCCGCGCCTCCGCCAGCTTCTGCTCGGCCTGCCGGACGGTCTCCGCGGACTGATCCGGCACATGCTGGAGGTCCTGCCAGCACGCGGCCGTGAACCGCCGGCGCAACTCGCTGAGGACCGGCTCCACCTGCCCGGACCGCGTGGTGAGCGCCTGCGCGCGCGTACGCAGGGAGACGAGACGCCGGTCGATCTCGGTGGCCCGCTCCGGCAGCCGCTCGGCCTCCGCGCGGACGGCCCCGGCGTCCCGGGCGACCCGGTCGGCGCGCTCCAGGGTCTCGGGGACGCCGTGCTGCCCGGCGCCCTGGTTGAGCTTGGTCAGCTCGGGGGCGAGCGCGGCGAGGCGGGCGGCCAGGTCGTCGGCTCTGAGCCCGGAACCCGATCCCCGTACGGCGTCCAGCGCGTTCGACGCGGCGAGCAGGGACTGGCGGGCGCGTTCGACGGCGGGGGCGAGCCGGGCGAGCTGGGTCTCGGCCTTGCCGAGGAGCGGGGCGAGTCCCTGTTCGAACCGGTCCAGCTCCTGCTTGACCCGGCTCAGCTCGTCCTTCGCCTTGCTGAGCTCCGTGCGCGCGTGGGCGGCGACGGATGCCTCCAGGTCGTCGCGGTCGAGGTCGTGGGCGTCCACGGCGTCGATGTACGTGTGACTGACCTCGTCGATGCGCCGGCCGAGCGCCTCGAAGTCGGCGACCGCGCGCCGGGCCGCCGGGGTGTCGTCGACGGCGGTGATGGTCTCGATCGAGATCCGCAGATCGCGCTGCGCCGTGTCGAGTTCGTAGAACGCGGCCGCCGCGGCGTCCTTCGCGGCCTGCGCCTCGGCCCGCTGGCTCTCGGAGCGCCCGCCGAACCACCGCCGCGTGCCGCCGCCGGCGAACGCGGCGGGCAGGGTGAGCGTGAGCAGGGGGAGCGGCAGGAGGACGAGGGCGAGCAGGTCACGGCCGGCACCGCCTGCACGGCCGGCTCTGCCTGCACGGCCGCGAGCCCTTGTGGGCCCGAACACGGCACGGTGGCGAGGTACTTGCTGTGCACATGGCACAAACGGTGTGTACGGCTGCGAAGGTGTCGCCGTCACTTCCCTCTCCCGTGCTGTGATCCGTCCCGCCCCGGTGGTCCCGTTTCATTCTCCCACCAGGTAAGGACGAACACACGGGTCGGTTAGTTCGCCGTACGCACCGTGACTTTCCCGTCCTGGGTGTGGGCGGAGACCACGTGAGGGCTGCTCTCGTCACGGGGGACCGACACATCCACGGAGCCGTCCTTGGTACCGGTCGTGACGCGGTAGGTGGCGTCCGGCAGCCCGATGGTGAGCGAACCGTCCTGCCCGCGCGCCGAGACCCGGTCCGGAACGGAGGCGAATTCGAGGCGGGCGGAACCGTCCTGGGTGTGCACGTCGACGCGCCGCGAGTCGATGCCGGTCGCGTGAACGGATCCGTCCGCGGTGCGCAGGGTGAGGGCGCCGGAGACGTCCTGAACGCGGACGGACCCGTCACCCGACCGGATGTCGAGGCCCTTCTCGAAGCCGGTGGCCCGCACGCTGCCGTCCTGGTCCTTGACGGTGAGGGCGACGGCGCGGGGCACCACGATCCGGTGCTTGGCGGAGCAGTCGGCGACCACACCGGCGCAGTGCACGCGGAGCTTGAGGGTGCCGTCCTTCATCGCCCAGCTGATCTCGGGATCCCGCCCGATCGCGACGCTGGCCTTGAACCACCGGGTGACCTGGACCTCGTCCACGTCCCCCGCGACGAGTTCGAGCGCCGAGTCGTCCGAGTCGACGGTCAGCGCCCGCCCGCTGAACGCGAACGACCGCTTCTCCGGTTCGGTGTCGTCCTCGGCGCTGTTCCCACACCCGGAGGCAAGCAGCCCCACGGCGAGAACCCCCACGCCGACCGCGGCCAGGGAGCCCCGGCGCCCCCGGGTGCCGTACCGGCTCGAACGCCGTACATCACTGCTCGAAGAACGCTGACGACCACTCATGACGGGACTCCCCCACATTCGACCGCCCGCGGCCCCACGCTGTGCCCCGGACACACCTCGACCGTACGGATCCGGCCCCCACCACGGGATCCGGACCACTCCCGGATACGAGGTGGGGTAAACCCCCGCATCCCCCGCCCGCCCCGATCCCCGAGAACGGGTTTGCGGGGCACCGCCCCGGGCAATGTAGGCTGTCGACTCGTCCCGGGCGCGTAGCTCAGCGGTAGAGCGCCGCCCTTACAAGGCGGATGTCGGCGGTTCGAAACCGTCCGCGCCCACCAGTCCGTGGACATGAACAAGGCCCAGGTCAACCGGTGTGACGCCGGATGCCTGGGCCTTTGTGCGGGTCGCGGTTTCGAGCGTGGGCGCGTCGTGGCGTCCGTCCCCCTTCGCACGCGGCCGAAGTGGCGTCCCGTAGGTGAAATACAGTTGGCCGACCATGGCCGATCTCCTCGGAATCAACCACCTGACCCTGTCCACGACCGACCTCGACCGGCTCGTGTCGTATTACACGGAGCTGCTCGGGGCAGCGCTCGCGTTCGAGCGCGCTGCGACTTCTTCCGAGCCTCGGATCGCAGTCGTCGATGTCGGCGGTGACGACCACCTGATGATCGTCGAGACCGCTGCCGCCCCCGCCGCCGGCCTGGATCCCCTCGGCCGGGCGGGATGGGGGCTGCGCCTGGGTACGTACGCTCAGTTGGAAGAGACGCGCGAGCGCATCCTGGGTGCCGGGTGGCCGGTCGGCGACATCGAAACACTGCCCACACAGTGGACGATGACGGCCCGCGATCCCGACGGACGCCCCGTGGACGTGCGAGCGCATCGCCCCCGCCCCGTCGCGGTCGACGCGCTCCGATGACCTGGGCAGCCGTCACGGCGGGGCCGACCGGGCTGTCCCGGTCGGTGAGCGCGCCGACTTGCAGCGCGCATGTCGGCAGTTCGGTACCGTCCGCGCCCACCAGCCCCAGCGCATAGAGGCAAGGCCCAGGTCAGCCGGGGTGCAAGCCGGCGGCCTGGGCCTTGACTCCTGTCGGCGGTCCTGCGGTCCTGCGGCGCCGTGCCGGGGTCAGGACACGTTGCTGCGGATCGAGTCGCCGATGAGCCCGTCCGTGTACGTCACGTACTTCGGGGTGAAGCGGCCCTTGCCGGTGACGCTGCCCGAGACGTTCTCGCCGGGGGCCAGTTCCACGGTGTCGATCTGGTTCTCGTCCGCGCCCAGTTCGGCGCTGTGCTTCGTTCCCTTGCTGTCGGTGATGGCGAAGTACAGCGGATTGACGTCGATCGACTCGTCACTGTTGTTCGTGACCGTCACGGCGACGCTGGTGTAGTCGTCTCCGTCGGCGAGGACGGACCCCTTGAACGTGGTCTTCTCCGCCGTGACCTTGACGGGCGACTCGGGCGCCGCCTCCTCCTTCTCCTTCTTCGGAGCGTCGCGCTCGTCGGCCTCGGCCGCGGCGCCCGTGTCCTCGGTGGCGGCCGCCGGGTTGTCCTTGCCGCTGTCGTCGGAGCCACCGCCCAGGGCGGCGCCGAAGATTCCGAGGATGACCAGGAGCGCGAAGACGCCCGCGCATCCGATACCCACGATCTTGCCTGTGCTGTGCTTCTTCGGCGGGGGCGGCGGGGCACCCCATCCGGGCTGGCCCTGCTGCTGTGGCTGTTGTCCCCATTCGGGCCGTTGTGGGTATTGCTGACTCATCTCGTCCCCCATTGGTTTGCATCTGCGCGAGAGACGCGAATCCTACCGTTGCGCCAGATGTGTAAGTTACTGGGATGAGATCGGAAGTATGTTCATATATCGCACGGATACTCAGGCCAGGGCTGGCGGGAGCGCCTCGGTGGGCGGATGCTGAGGGGACCGATGTGCTGCGCTCGCACCCGAGGAGGCGGACATGGCCTCGCATGTACTGCGTACGGCGCCCAGGCGGCGGATCCGTCTCGACGAGCATCTGCCGGTCGACCACCGGCTCAGCCGGTTCTACCGGATCGGCGCGGGGCTCATGGGGCTCGTACTGCTCGTCTTCGGCGTCCTGGGTCTGATCGACAAGGTGGGGTTCTTCGACACCAGGGGTGACACCGTCTCGGGGCTGAGTACCAACGGCGCGCTCAGCGTGCTCTCGATCTGCGTCGGGCTCCTCCTCTTCGCCGGCATGGTGATCGGCGGCAACGTCGCCTCGACCATCAACATGGTCCTCGGCGTCCTCTTCATCCTCAGCGGCTTCGTGAACCTCGTCCTGCTCGACTCCGGCCTCAACTTCCTCGCCTTCCGCATGCCGAACGTGCTGTTCAGCTTCGTGGTCGGCGTGATGCTGATGTTCTTCGGGATGTACGGGCGCGTCGGTTCGGCCCTGCCCCACGACAACCCGTACTGGCGGTCCCGCCATCCCGAGCAGGCCGCCCAGGAGCAGCGGCAGCAGGCAGGGGCCGAACTGCGCGCGAAGGCCCTGGCCCAGGGCACGCGTTCCACCCCGGCTCCTCTGGGAGACAGCCGCTCCGCCCGCTAACCTGAGCGCATGCCTCGCTATGAATACCGCTGCCGGACCTGCGGCGACACCTTCGAGAAGAGCCGTCCGATGGCCGAGTCGTCCGCGCCCGCGGCCTGCCCGGCCGGCCACGACGACACGGTGAAGCTGCTGTCGACGGTCGCGGTCGGCGGCTCCGCGTCGGCGGCCGCGCCGGCTCCCCGGACCAGCGGTGGAGGCGGTGGCGGCGGTTGCTGCGGCGGGGGCTGCTGCGGCTGACCTCCGCCCGCGCCCGGCCACCGCGTTCGCCCGGCCACGGCGTTCGTCCACCGCAGCTGACGCCCTGCTATGGCCACACGGCTACCGCTCCCCTCCCGCTCCCGCTCCCCCTCCCGCTCCCGCTCCCCCTCCCGCTCCCGCTCCCGCTCCCGCTCCCACTTCAGTCTGGCTTCAGGTTCGGTTCTCTAGCGTCGGGTGGGTGACCGACAGCAGCGCACCCCAGTGGATCAACGGCCTCATGGACACGCTCGGCGCCCCGGGCGCCGGCATCGCCATTGCCCTGGAGAACCTCTTCCCACCCCTGCCGAGCGAGGTGATCCTGCCGCTCGCGGGGTTCGCGGCGAGCACCGGGCAGATGAACCTGTTCGCCGCGCTGCTGTGGACGACGGCCGGTTCGGTCGTCGGCGCCCTCGCGCTGTACGGGGTGGGGGCGCTGCTCGGCCGCGATCGCACGGTGGCCATCGCGGGGCGGCTCCCGCTGGTCAAGGTGTCGGACATCGAGAAGACCGAGGCGTGGTTCTCCCGGCACGGCACCAAGGCCGTGTTCTTCGGGCGGATGATCCCGATCTTCCGCAGCCTGATCTCGGTGCCGGCGGGTGTCGAGCGGATGCCCCTGCCCGTCTTCCTCGGCCTGACCACCCTCGGCAGCGCCATCTGGAACACCGTCTTCGTCCTCGCCGGCTATCTGCTCGGCGACAACTGGACCGTCGTCACCGGCTATGTGACGACCTACTCGAAGGTGGTACTGGGCGCCGCGGCCCTCGCGGTCCTGGCCTTCGCGGGCGTACGCCTGTCCAGGCGTGGGCGAGGACGCGGGAGCAGGCGACGTGGACGTCAGGGTCCGTCCGGCGCCCCGGAGGCGACCGAAACCGCCGCTGCGCGCGAGACCACCGGCGCCGGCAGCGACCGGCGGGCTCCCCGCAGCTGAGCGGCCCTCCACCGGCCGACCCGGCCCCTGCCTGCTCCACAGCAGCCCAGCCCCGCCCCCGACCCCAACCCCGATCCCCCCACTCCCCATCCCCATACGGCTCCCGACGAGCTACCGGGCCGCGCTCAGGAACTCCGTCAGGATCCGCTCGCCCGCCAGCACGCCCCGTTCCGGAAGCGCCGTGATCCCCGGTCCCGTCCACCCCGCCTCGGCCAGCTCGCCGTGGCCGGGGCGCCAGCCGCGGTCCGCGGCCAGCAGGAGGTCGGCGTCGAGGAGGGAGTCGCCGGCCGCGAGGGTCAGCGTCGCGCCCGTACGGCGGGCGACCTCCCGCATGGCGGCGCTCTTGGTCAGCGGCTTCGGCACCGCGTAGATCTTGCGGCCCTGGACGGAGACGGTCCAGCCGCGGTCCTCCGCCCACACGGCCAGTTCCTTGGCCCACTCCGCGGGCAGCAGGTCGCGCTCGACGACGAAGTACACGAACAGGTCCTCGGCGACCCGCTGCTTGAGCACCCAGGCCGGGTCCGCGGCAGCCGCCATGTGTGCGCGCACCTCGTCCAGCGGGGCGCACTCCCGTGCCAGGCGCTCGGTCACCGCCGTGTGCCACGCCGGGTCGGAGACGCCGTCGACGAGGAGGTGGCCGCCGTTGGCGCAGATCGCGTACGTCGACGCGGGGCCGGGGAGCCGGATGCGGTGGTACTGCTCGCGGGTACGGGTCGTGGTCGGGACGAAGTCCGCCGCCCCGCCCAGTTCGGTGAGCAGCCCGGCCGCGGTCTCGGTCACGTACGACAGCGGTTTGCCCCCGTAGACCTCGACGCAGAGCAGACGGGGCGCCTCGGCGTCGGGCGTGGTCAGCGCGAGCGCGTTGGCGGAGTAGATGAGCGTGCGGTCGAGGTCGCTGGCGACGAGCGCGCGAGGACGCACACCGGGAGTGGGGCCGGTCGGGTTCGGCATCAGACCGTCACCGCCCGGCCGTCGGCGCCGGTCGCGCCGCGCGTGTACTTGGGGTGGATCAACCCGACGCAAGTGTACGGGAGTTCGGCGACCTCCTCGACGGGTACGCCGCGCTGTTCGGCGAGCAGCCGTACATGGTCGAGGTCGGCGCCCGCTCCGGCACGGGCGAGGATCTTCCAGGGGACGCGGCGCAGCAGCACCCGGGTCGCCTCGCCGACGCCCGGCTTGACGAGGTTCACGTCGTGGATGCCGTACTCCTCGCTGATCCGCTCGACGGCCGCCCAGCCCTCCCAGGTCGGGGTGCGGTCGGTGGCGAGCAGTTCCTTGACCCGGTCGTCCACCGCGTCGCCGACCTCGTCGAAGCGGGCGGAGATCGCGTCCAGGAAGTCGGTGGACACGTCCGAGCCGGCGAGTTCGCGGTAGAACTTCGCCCCGTGGTAGTCGTGCTCCCCGACCAGGTCCGCGCGGAGCACCGTACGCGAGACGAGCCCGGAGACGGTGGAGTTGAGGCAGGCGGACGGGATGAGGAAGTCCTCCCGGGTGCCGTACGTCCGTACGCAGGAACCGGGGTCGGCGAGGACCGCGATCTCCGGGTCGAAGCCGCCGATACCGTCGGTGGCCTCGAACTCCTCGATGGCCTGGGCCAGTTCGCGGGTGATGGCGCCCTTGCCCGTCCAGCCGTCGACGAAGACGACGTCGGCCGGGTCGTGGTGGGCGGCCAGCCAGCGCAGCGCGTTGGCGTCGATGCCGCGGCCGCGCACGATGGAGACGGCGTAGTGCGGCAGGTCGACGCCGTGGCGGTGCTGCGCCCAGCGGCGCATCAGGACGCCGACGGGGGTGCCGGCACGGGCCAGGGAGACGAGTACGGGCCGCGGTGAGCGTTCCGCCAGCACGGTCTCGGTGACCGCGCCGACGGCCAGGGCGATGCGGGCGGCCGAGGTGGCGAGCGCGTCGCGGAACAGCTCCTGGTACTGCGGGCTCGGCTGGTACTCGACCGGGAGCGACTCGGCGTAGTGGGCGCCACCGCTCTGGATGGCCTCCTCGCGCTCCTCGGTCGGCGCCTCCAAGCGGGTGTCCGAGAGGTCCTGCAGCAGCCAGCCGACCTCGTCCGACGCGTACGAGGAGAAGGCGGGGCCACGGAGGGGCTCGGGCAGCATCGAGGGCCTTTCAGCGGAGGATTCGAGTACAGCGGGTGCAGCGGACGCAGCGGGTACAGCCGGTGCGGCGGAGACAGCCGGTGCGGCGGGTACAGCCGGTGCGGCGGGTACAGCCGGTGCGGCGGGTACGTACGAGGGGACGACGGCGAGCAGGACGGTCCGCGTGTGGGCGGCCAGCTGCGCCAACAGGCCGTCCGGGGCGTGCAGCGCGGGGGTGTCCGCGGTGGAGTCGACCACGGCGACGACGGCGTCGAAGCCGGCTCCGGCGACGTTGTAGGCGTACCGCTCGCCGGGGCCGTCGGCCGGGTCGTCGTGGGCGGGGAAGACGAGCCGGGTGCGGATCGCGTAACCGGGGTCGTCGACGGCCAGCACGGGTGAGCGGGTGGTCGTGGAGTAGCGCACCTCGGCGTCGGTCATCTTCTCCAGCGCGACCCCGAGCCGCAGCGGCGCGTACATCAGCTCCTCGAAGCCGAGGACGAGGACGCGGCCGTGGCGGGCGTCGGGCGGGAGCGCCCCGGCTATTCGGGCCGCCATGGCGGGCAGTGCGCCTTCGAGACGGACGCGGTGCTCGGGCGTGAAGCCGTGCCGTCCGCCGTCGGCGAGGCCCTGCGGCCAGCCGAGGTCCACGCGGACGACGCCGGCGGGGTCCGGTCGGGGCGCGGGCGCCACGGCGGCCGCCTGCTCGTGCTCGGCGACGAGCGCCTGACCCTTCTCCAGTACGCCCTCGGGGAGCCGGACGGTGCCGGAGGCGGCCGTCACGAGGTCCACGGTGGCGTCGATCTCGCGGGCGAAGTCCGCGAGGCGGCCGAGGTCCGCCGCCGAGCGCATGTCGACCAGGGCGACGATGACGTACCGGCTGCGCGGATAGCGTCCGTGCAGGTCACGGATGGTGTTGAGGACCGTGTTGCCGGTGGAGAACTCGTCGTCGACCAGGACGAGCGGGCCGTCGGTGGCGAGCAGGTCCGGGTTCTCCGGGAGGAGCAGGTGCGAGGTGGCGTGCGAGTGGGACTCCTCGAAACCGCCCGCCCGCGCGACGCCCTCGACGGGGCGCCGGGTGGAGTGGAGGCAGGGGGCGAGGCCCACGCCGTCCGCGACCGAGTGGCCGAGTCCGGTGGCCGTCTCCGCGTATCCGAGGACGACGGCGCGGCGGGCCTCGTCCTCGCCGAGCAGGTCGCGTACGCGCAGGCCGAGCGCGAATCCGTACCCGTACACGACGGCGGGTGACTGCGGTACGTGCTTGCCGAGCACGTTCGACACGAGCAGGTGCGCCCTCCTGGGGTTGCGCCGCAGCGCGAGTCCCAGCAGCTCCCCGAGGCCCTCGTCGCCGCCGAGTTCGACGCCGAGCCGTCCGGCGACCCAGCTCCCGGACCAGACCTCACCGCTGGCGGATCCGGCCCCGGTGCCGGATCCCGTTCCGGAACCGGTCCTGGTGGCGGCCTCGGTCCCCGGACGGAAGCCCGTCGCGGACCAGACGCCGGACCCGTCGTGCACAGCCTTGTTCATGGATTCCTTGGGTGTCGGACGGTGTCGGACGGTGGGATGGCCGCGCGGCGGTGGGTGTCAGCCGGAGATTCCGGCGGCGAGCAGCTCCACGAAGCCGATGTCCTCGTTGGTGACGCCGAAGACCTCGGCGCGCTGGAGGGTCCGCTCCGCCCAGGCGCGGTGCGGCTTCACCTCGTTCATCTTGTTCGTGTACGCGGACCGCAGTACGCCTCCGCCGCCCCGCTCGGGCCGCAGGATGTCCTGGGCGTCGCTGAACTCCTCGTGGCTCACGACGGACAGGGCGTGCACCGGCAGTACGTGCGAGGGGTGGATGCAGGTCTTGCCCTCCAGCCCGTTGGCCCGGTCGAGGGAGATCTCCCGCAGCAGGCCGTCCATGTCGTGCTCGATCAGCGAGGCGCGCAGGGCGTCCGCCTCGGGATGGAAGGGGCTGCGGCGCAGCTGCGGCTTGAACATGCGCTCCTGGACGCGGAAGTACTCCCACACGGGCCCGGTCACCGTGAAGCCGGTGCCGTCGGCCCGTCCGAGGACGTTCACCACGTCGGCTATCACGGAGGCCACTATCTGTACGTCGTACGCGGTCATGTCGGGCGCCCTGCGGAGCCCGTACGCCGAGCAGAAGTCGGTGACGCCGAGCCGCAGGGCGAGCACGCGGTCGCGGTACTTGTCGACGGCCCGGAAGATCCCCGCGAGGGTCTCCGCCCTCGACTCGCGGTAGAGCAGTTCGGGTGACTCCAGGACCGGCATGGCGAAAAGCCGTCGTGCGCTCGCACCCTCCGCCTCGGTGAGCGCCTCCAGAAACGGGATGCCCCGCTCCTCGGTGAACTTCGGCAGTACGAATCCGGACAGGTGGCGGACGGACGCGCCGAGGCGGCGGACGAGGTCGGGGATCTGCTCGGGTGCTCTGACCCGGATGAAGAGCAGGGGCAACGCGGCCTCGGGGCAGCGTTCGGCCAGATCCCCGAACTGCCGGACGAGGTTCTCCTCGGCGCCGACGACGTCCGCGTCGTCGATCGAGTCCTCCAGACACAGGACCATCGAGACGACCCCGCGACCGGTCTGCTTGATGATGTCGTCGGCCAGCTTTTCCCTGGTCGCAGGGCTGTAGAGGGTGGCCCCGAGAGCGGCGGCGAGGAGCCGGGGCGAGGAGTCCGCGGTGAAGTCGCACGGCTCCTGGAAGAAGAGGCGCTCCCGCACCTCAGGGGCGAGATGCCCGAAATGACGCATGAGTTACCCCCGGGGCGGCTGTGCGGCCTGACGATATGTGGCCGGTAATAGTACGTAGAGATCCGTGTCAAGGGTTCCCATCGGGCATGAAATTCAGGTAACGCAGACAAACACCATTGTGCCCTCGTCTTCGCACAACAAGCCGAACCGGACCACAACCCCGCGTTGTCGTGACCAGGACCGAGAAGGCAGGATGACCGCATGACGCACGCCATGCTGAAGGGGTCGAACGTCCCGCTGGACGCCACGGCGGTGCGCGCCGTGCTGCGCTGGACCCCGGGGCGGGGTCTTCCGGACGTGGACGCCTCGGCGCTGCTGCTCGGCTCCGACGGCCGGGTGCGGTCGGACGAGGACTTCGTCTTCTACAACCAGCCCCGGCATCCTTCGGGCAAGGTCTGGCGGCTCGGCAAGAAGCGGGTGAACGACGGTCCCGCCGAGGGGCTCACCGACACGATCCAGGCGGACCTGGCGGGCGTCGACGAGAGTGTGGGGCGGGTTCTCCTCGTCGCCTCCGCCGACGGTGTCACCTTCGACCGCGTGCGGTCGCTGCGGATCCTGGTGTTCGACGCCACGATCGCGGACGCCGAACCGCTGGCGTACTTCGACATCAAGCCGGAGACCGGTGAGGAGACCGCGCTGATCTGCGGTGAACTGTACCGGCGCGGGGAGGGCTGGAAGTTCCGGGCGCTCGGCGAGGGGTACTCGAACGGGCTGCAGGGGCTGGCGTCCGACTTCGGTATCTCGGTGGACGAGTCCGAGGCGGAGGCCGAGGGCGGGGCCGGGGAGGGGGCCGCGGGGTCGGCCGGTGCGCGGTCTCAGCCGCAGCCTCAGTCGCAGGCTCAGCCTCAGGCGCTGCCGCCCGAGCGGCCCGCGCAGGTGCCGCAGCAGCCTATCCAGCCTGCTTACGGGTATCCTCCGGCCGCGCCCGGTCCGGAGCCTACGCGGCAGCAGCCGCCTGCCACCCAGCCTGCGTACGGGTATCCGCAGCCCACGGGTCAGCCTGCCTACGGGTATCCCCAGTCGGCTGGGCCGGTGCCCGACCCGGACTTCCGTCTTCCTCCGCAGGGGCCGCAGTTCATCGGACGCTGAGCCCGCGCGTTGCCGGCTGCGGCCCGGTTGTGGCCGAGCGCGCAGTTCCCCGCGCCCCTTACGGCGCCTCAAGGGGCGCGCAGCACGTCACCCGCGGGCCGCATGGGGCTGGGCGCGCAGTTCCCCGCGCCCCCTGCGGGGCCGGGGGGTGCTAGCGGTCGGCCTTTGCCTTGTAGCCTCTGCCCCATTGGAGGCCCCAGCCGTAGAGGCGGTCCAGTTCTGCCTGGAAGCCGTAGACGAACTTCACCTCGCGGCGTACGACCAGTTCGTTCTTGACGTTCTCGATCATGACGACCGCGCAGGACCTGGCCTGCGAGTGCCGTTCGTCGAGGCCGATCTCGACCCGTGGCCCGTTGCTCGGGTACAGCGTCACGATCGCGTGCGTACGGTCGAACGCCGGGGTCTGGTCGTAGATGTAGACGAAGACCAGGAGCCGCTTTATCTCCTCGCGGTGGTCGAGGTTGACGAAGATCGTCTCGCCCGAGCCGGAGCCGAAGCGGTCGTCACCGCTGAGCTTCACGTACGGCGCGCCGTTGAGCTCGCCGAGGAAGCCCCCGAGCGGCTGGACGACCCCCTTGGTGCCGTCGGTCAGCTCGTACATGCAGCCGAGGTCGAGGTCGACGTTGACCATGGACTGCGTGTGCGCCTGCACCACCTCCGGCTTGAACGCCCTGAAGGGGTGGCGCAGCAGACTCTCCCGCTGGGGCCCGCCTATGTCGGAGGTCCGCATCCGCCAGGACAGGTTGATGCGGAGGTTGCCGGTGGCCGCGCCCTGCTTGGTGAGTGAGATCGTGTGGTTCCGTTTGGTCAGCTCGATGGCGTTGGTCGCCGCGCTGCCCGAGTCGAACTGCGTGGCCCGGCTGCCGCTCCACAGATTGTCCCAGAACTTCATTCCCGCCCCCACCCTCACCTGTTCGCCCCGCCCCGGCGAAGAGCCGGGGCCCCTACGCGAGGGCGGCCGCCGAGGACTCCTCGGCGGCCGCCCTCACAGAGCGTTCCTCAACCTGACCGGTGTCACACCCCGGACGAGACCTGTGTCTTGTCGTCCGAGGGGTCAGCTTTTCCCCCGGCGGCCTCCAGCGCCTTGTTGCGGCGGACGGAGGACCAGAAGGACCAGGCGATCAGGACGACGCCGATGAGACCGGTGATGATCTCGTTGACCTCGAACCGGATGGTGATCAGGAGGATCGCGGCCAGGGCGCCGATGGCGTAGTGGGCGCCGTGCTCCAGGTAGACGTAGTCGTCCAGCGTGCCCTGGCGGACCAGGTAGACGGTGAGCGACCGGACGTACATCGCGCCGATACCGAGGCCGAGCGCCATCAGGATGATGTCGTTGGTGATGGCGAAGGCGCCGATGACGCCGTCGAAGGAGAAGGACGCGTCCAGGACCTCGAGGTAGAGGAACATGAAGAACGCGGCCTTGCCGACCATGGCGCCGGCGGAGATCTCCTTGCCCTTGGCCTTGGCCTCCTCCTCGGCCTCGTGTTCACGCTCCTCGGCTTCCTCCAGGCGGTTCTCGAAGAACCCGGAGAGCCCGCCGACGACGAGGTAGGTGATGAGGCCGGCGACGCCGGAGAGCAGCACCGTCTCCGTCTTGTCGGCGGATCCCGCGTGCAGGTGGGCGTGCGGGGCGAGGAACAGCGCGGTGACCAGCAGGACGATCAGCGCGATGCAGGCCGAGAGCATGTCGACCTTGCCGAGCTTGGCGAGCGGGCGCTCCAGCCAGCCGAGCCACTTGATGTCACGGTCCTCGAAGATGAAGTCGAGGAAGATCATCAGCAGGAACATGCCACCGAAGGCGGCGATCGACGGGTGGGCGTCGGTGACGAGCTCCTGGTAGCGATCCGCGTCGTTCAGTGCCAGGTCGACCGCCTCGATGGGGCCGAGCGAAGCACTGATCGCGACGATCACGACGGGGAAGATCAGCCGCATTCCGAAGACGGCGATGAGGATGCCGATGGTGAGGAAGATCTTCTGCCAGAAGGCACTCATCTTCTTCAGGATGCCGGCGTTGACCACCGCGTTGTCGAAGGACAGCGAGATCTCGAGGATGGACAGGATCAGCACGATCCCGAAGGCGGTCCACCCGCCGATCAGCACCGCTGCGACCAGGCCGAGCGCGGTGACCGCGAACGACCAGCCGAAGGTTTTCAGAACCACTGGCTACCCAATCGTGAGTTGGGGGGCTACCCCCGGACGAAGTCCGGAGGGGGTTTCCCCCCGCCGTACCCGGCTTTACGAAACATTGACCACGAAGTCTAGAGGGCCGACTCCCCGGAGGAGAGGGCCGGGCCCGTCCCCCCGGAGAGTCGCAGGTCCAGCGGGTCCGAACCCGGGTGGCACGCCTGCTGCCAGGGGACACCTCGATTTCGGGGCACCACGGCAGACTCTCCGATCACAGAAGGCGTCTTCCGCGTACTCCGCTTTACGAAACGTTGACTCCGAAGTCCAGGGCGATGCCCCGCAGCCCCGACGCGTAGCCCTGGCCCACCGCGCGGAACTTCCACTCGCCGCCGTAGCGGTAGACCTCGCCGAAGATCATCGCGGTCTCGGTGGAGGCGTCCTCGGAGAGGTCGTAGCGGGCGAGCTCCTGGCCGTCGGCCTGGTTGACGACCCGGATGAAGGCGTTGCTCACCTGACCGAAGGTCTGGCCGCGGTTGTCGGCGTCGTGGATGGAGACCGGGAAGACGATCTTGTCCACGCCGGCGGGCACCTTGGAGAGGTCGATCAGGAGGGACTCGTCGTCGCCGTCTCCCTCACCCGTGAGGTTGTCCCCGGTGTGCTCGACCGAGCCGTCCGGGCTCTTGAGCTGGTTGTAGAAGATGAACCACTCGTCGCCGAGCACCCGTCCCGAGTTGCACAGCAGCGCGCTGGCATCGAGGTCGAAGGGAGCTCCGGTGGTGGAGCGCGCGTCCCAGCCGAGCCCGATCATCACCTGTGTGAGGTTCGGTGCGGCCTTGGAGAGGGAGACATTGCCCCCCTTGGCGAGCGTGACGCCCATGTTCTTGGTCCTCTCCGGTGGAGCCGTTGGGTTGTGCTGCGGAACCACCACGTCCGGCGCCGCACTGGGAGTGTGCGGCGCCGGACGCGAAGTGGTGGAGCGGCCCGGGACCGCACGCGGTCCCGAGGAGGGCTCAGACGTTGACGCCGAAGTCCTGCGCGATACCGCGCAGGCCCGAGGCGTACCCCTGGCCGATGGCGCGGAACTTCCACTCCGCGCCGTGCCGGTACAGCTCGCCGAAGACCATCGCGGTCTCCGTCGAGGCGTCCTCGGAGAGGTCGTACCGGGCGATCTCCGCCTCGCCGGCCTGGTTCACGACGCGGATGAACGCGTTGCGGACCTGGCCGAACGACTGCTGGCGGTTCTCGGCGTCGTAGATGGAGACCGGGAAAACGATCTTCTCGATGTCCGCCGGGACCCCGGCGAGGTTGACCTTGATCTGCTCGTCGTCGCCCTCGCCCTCACCGGTGGTGTTGTCACCGGTGTGCTCGACGGAGCCGTCGGGGCTCTTCAGGTTGTTGAAGAACACGAAGTTGGCGTCACTGCTGACCTTGCCCTCCGCGTTCGTCAGGATGGCGCTGGCGTCGAGGTCGAAGTCGGTACCGGTGGTGGTGCGGATGTCCCACCCCAGACCGATGATGACCGCGGTCAGGCCCGGGGCCTCCTTCGACAGCGATACGTTGCCGCCCTTGCTGAGGCTGACTCCCACGAGTCCTCCCATTGGTGTCCGGGGGCGGGAAGCCCCGTAGTGCGTTGGTATCGGATCAACGTGTCGATCCTAGTGAGGGGTTCCCGGTCACCGCAGGCCCTGGGCGCGAAGAATCCCGAAGTGTCGGCATCCCTGCCCGCGGGGCGGCGCCGGTGCCGGGTCACAGGGCGTCGAGTGCCCGTACGTACTCGTCCAGGTCACGCGCGTCCGGCAGGGCGTTGGCGACGGTCCAGCGGACGACACCCTCCTTGTCGATGACGAAGGTGCCGCGCACCGCGCAGCCCTTGTCCTCGGCGAAGACGCCGTAGGCGCGCGAGACCTCGCCGTGCGGCCAGAAGTCCGACAGGAGCGGGTACTCCAGGCCCTCCTGCTCGGCGAAGACGCGCAGGGTGTGGATCGAGTCGTTCGAGACGGCGAGGAGCTGGGTGTCGCGGTCGGCGAAGCGCGGCAGGTTGTCGCGCAGCGCGCACAGCTCGGCGGTGCACACGCCGGTGAAGGCGAAGGGGTAGAAGAGCAGCACCACGTTCTTGGCGCCGCGGAAGTCGGAGAGCCGCACGGTGGCGCCGTGATTGTCCCTGAGCTCGAAGTCCGGGGCCTTGTCGCCGACCTCGATCGCCATGGTGCTGCGTCCCTTCCGTCGAATCGGGCCGTTCGGGTGACACCCACCCTACGCAGCGTCCCCGCGGGCCCTTGAGGGCGCCCCGAAGGGGCCGCCCTGCAGGGGCGCGGGAAACTGCGCGACCAGCCACGACGGCCCGCGGCGCTCCACAGGCCCCGGCAGGCAGGCAGACGGCCACCGGTCGTGTACCGGGTGCGGGCACGCCGTGGCTGGGTGCGCAGTTCCCCGCGCCCCTAGAAGCGCCGGGTGCGGGTGCGTCGTGGCTCGGCGCGCCGTTCCCCGCGCCCCTGAAAAACGCCGGGTGCGGGTGCGTTGTGGCTGAGCGCGCCGTTCCCCGCGCCCCTGAAAAACGCCGGGTGCGGGTGCGTCGTCGTCTGCGGGGTTGGACGGACGAGGCCCCCGTCGACCGGAGTCGGCGGGGGCCTCCTGGCCTCGGCTGCGCCTCAGCGCTTCTTGGCGGCCGTCTTCGGCGTCGCCAGCTTCGTGCCGCTCCAGTCCTTCCCCACGCTGATGCCCTTGGTCTGGGACAGACCCGCGGTCGTCACAGCTTCGGCGATGTCGCTGGGCTCCACATAACCGTCTCGGCCGGTCTTGGGCGTCAGCAGCAGGACGGCGCCGCCCTCTTCGACGTACGTGGTGGCATCCACCAGCGCGTCCGTCAGGTCGCCGTCGTCGTCTCGGAACCAGAGCACGACGGCGTCGGCGACGTCGTCGTACTCCTCGTCCATGAGCTCGCTGCCGATTACTTCTTCAATGGCCGAGCGGAGCTCCTGGTCGACGTCATCGTCGAAGCCGATCTCCTGGACCACCTGCTCGGGCTGGAATCCCAGCCTGGCGGCCAGGCTCGTCCGCTCCTCCGCGTGGTCCGCGGTCGCGCTCACGGGTTGCCTCCTGATCATGTTCGGTAATGGGGTCCTCCCCAGCTCGGGCGAAGCCGAGACCTTGGGGAAGTTCAAGCCACGCGCGTGCGCGAAGCATTGGCCGTAGTCCACACGGGCGGGGCGGATCGCGCAAGTACCCGGCCGTCCAGACCGCCGAAACGGTGACGATCCAGGCCGTGTCGCCGCAACTCCTGTCAGGGAATCACAGCCATTGGTGACGCACACCACAGGAATCTGCCCGGTTTGCGAATTTCGGAACCCTACGAGGGTACGAGACTCGAATGCCTTTGCGGTACACGTCACGGGCCGGGCGTATCGTTGCGATTCGCCGGACCCGCCCTTGCGGGAACGGGACGAACGTGTCGGTTACCTCTCGGTAGAGATGACGTTTCCGCTCCCGAGGTACACGATGGGGAACGGCGCAGACGCCCAGGAAACCAGAGAAAAACCAAAGTAAAAACTGGGAAGAACCGAGAAGAAGCGGCCCCCGAGAGCGAAGGAACAGCGTGGCTTCCGGACCCGATCGCAACCCGATCATCATTGGCGGCCTTCCGAGTCAGGTCCCTGACTTCGATCCCGAAGAGACCCAGGAGTGGCTCGACTCCCTCGACGCCGCTGTCGACCAGCGCGGCCGGGAGCGGGCGCGCTACCTCATGCTGCGGCTGATCGAGCGGGCCCGCGAGAAGCGCGTGGCCGTGCCCGAGATGCGCAGCACCGACTACGTCAACACCATCGCCACCAAGGACGAGCCGTTCTTCCCCGGCAACGAGGAGATCGAGCGCAAGATCCTCAACGCGACCCGCTGGAACGCGGCCGTGATGGTGTCCAGGGCCCAGCGGCCCGGGATCGGCGTCGGCGGCCACATCGCCACCTTCGCGTCCTCCGCCTCGCTGTACGACGTGGGCTTCAACCACTTCTTCCGCGGCAAGGACGAGGGCGACGGCGGCGACCAGATCTTCTTCCAGGGGCACGCCTCCCCCGGTATCTACGCCCGCGCGTTCCTCCTGGACCGCCTCGACGAGGCGCAGCTGGACGGCTTCCGCCAGGAGAAGTCGAAGGCCCCGCACGCGCTGTCCTCGTACCCGCACCCGCGCTCGATGCCGGACTTCTGGGAGTTCCCGACCGTCTCCATGGGCCTCGGCCCGCTCGGCGCGATCTTCCAGGCGCGGATGAACCGCTACATGGAGGCGCGCGGCGTCGCGGACACTTCCACGTCGCACGTCTGGGCGTTCCTCGGCGACGGTGAGATGGACGAGCCGGAGTCGCTCGGCCAGTTGTCGATCGCCGCGCGTGAGGGCCTGGACAACCTGACCTTCGTGGTCAACTGCAACCTCCAGCGCCTCGACGGCCCGGTGCGCGGCAACGGCAAGATCATCCAGGAGCTGGAGTCGCAGTTCCGGGGCGCCGGCTGGAACGTCATCAAGGTGGTGTGGGACCGCAGTTGGGACCCGCTGCTCGCGCAGGACCGCGACGGCGTGCTCGTCAACAAGCTGAACACCACGCCCGACGGCCAGTTCCAGACGTACGCGACCGAGACCGGCGCGTACATCCGTGAGCACTTCTTCGGCGGCGACCACCGGCTGCGCGGCATGGTCGAGAACATGACGGACGACCAGATCCTGCACCTGGGCCGCGGCGGTCACGACCACCGGAAGGTCTACGCGGCCTTCGCGGCGGCCAAGGCGCACAAGGGCCAGCCGACCGTGGTCCTCGCCCAGACCGTCAAGGGGTGGACGCTCGGCCCGAACTTCGAGGGCCGCAACGCCACGCACCAGATGAAGAAGCTGACGGTCGCCGACCTCAAGGGCTTCCGCGACCGGCTGCACCTGCCGATCTCCGACAAGGAGCTGGAGTCCGGCGCGCCGCCGTACTACCACCCGGGCCGGGACTCGGAGGAGATCCAGTACATGCACGACCGCCGCAAGGGCAACGGCGGGTACGTCCCGACGCGTGTCGTGCGGTCGAAGCCGCTCGCGCTGCCCGAGGACAAGACGTACGCGAGTGTGAAGAAGGGCTCAGGGCAGCAGTCGATCGCCACCACCATGGCGTTCGTACGGCTGCTCAAGGACCTCATGCGGGACAAGGAGATCGGCAAGCGGTTCGTGCTGATCGCACCGGACGAGTACCGCACGTTCGGCATGGACTCGTTCTTCCCGAGCGCGAAGATCTACAACCCGCTCGGGCAGCAGTACGAGGCGGTGGACCGGGAGCTGCTCCTCGCCTACAAGGAGTCGCCGACGGGGCAGATGCTGCACGACGGCATCTCCGAGGCGGGCTGCACGGCCTCCCTCATCGCGGCCGGCTCGGCGTACGCCACGCACGGCGAACCGCTCATCCCGGTCTACGTCTTCTACTCGATGTTCGGTTTCCAGCGCACCGGTGACCAGTTCTGGCAGATGGCCGACCAGTTGGCGCGCGGGTTCGTGCTAGGGGCGACCGCCGGACGCACGACCCTGACGGGTGAGGGTCTGCAGCACGCCGACGGGCACTCGCAGTTGCTCGCCTCGACGAACCCGGCGTGCGTGGCCTACGACCCGGCGTACGGGTTCGAGATCGCGCACATCGTGCAGGACGGGCTGCGGCGGATGTACGGCTCGTCCGAGGAGTACCCGCACGGCGAGGACGTCTTCTACTACCTGACCGTCTACAACGAGCCGATCCAGCACCCCTCGGAGCCGGCGGACGTCGACGTCGAGGGCATCCTCAAGGGCATCCACCGCTTCGCGCCCGGGACGTCGGGCTCGATCCCGGCGCAGATCATGGCGTCGGGTGTGGCGGTGCCGTGGGCGGTCGAGGCGCAGCGGATCCTCGCCGAGGAGTGGGACGTACGGGCCGATGTGTGGTCGGCGACCTCCTGGAACGAGCTGCGGCGCGAGGCGGTGGAGGTGGAGCGGCACAACTTGCTGCACCCGGAGGAGGAGCAGCGCGTTCCTTACGTGACGCGCAAACTCTCGGGGGCCGAGGGGCCGTTCGTGGCCGTCTCCGACTGGATGCGGTCCGTTCCTGACCAGATCTCGCGGTGGGTGCCGGGGACTTACCAGTCGCTGGGCGCGGACGGGTTCGGGTTCGCGGACACGCGTGGTGCCGCCCGGCGGTTCTTCCACATCGACGCGCAGTCGATCGTGGTGGGGGTGCTCACGGAGCTCGCGCGGGAGGGGAAGGTGGACCGGTCGGTGCTGAAGCAGGCGGTGGATCGGTATCAGCTGCTTGATGTGGCTGCGGCGGATCCTGGTGCGGCGGGCGGGGACGCGTAGTCGTTGACCCGGGGCCCTGCGCGGGCCCGGGCCCGCCGCCGCCCCGGGTCGCGTGTCGCCTGCGGGCGCGCGAGGGCTGGTCGCGCCGTTCCCCGCGCCCCTGGGGGCGGGGCCTCCGGCGAGTGCGCCGTTCCCCGCGCCCCTGAGAGGCCGGGGGCCTGCGGGCAGGTGTGCGGGTGCGGGTGTGTGGGGGTTGAGCGCGCAGTTCCCCGCGCCCCTATCGGGGCGCAGCCCCGTCTTTCAAGGGGCGCGGGGAACTGCGCGACCGGCCGGCGGCTGCCCGCAGACGACAACCTGGCTGTGTCGGGGCGCAGCCCCGTCTTTCAGGGGCGCGGGAAACTGCGCGGCCGGCCATGAGGGCGGGCGGCGCCTAAAAAAAGTGCCCCGCGGCCGGAGTGGCCGCGGGGACTTTTCAGAGGCGCTCTCATCGGGCGGTCAGAACACGCCCGTGCCGGGACCCGCCGTTCCGGCCATCCACACGATGGCCAGGATCGTGTCGATCGCTCCCAGCACCACGGCGATCACCGCAGGCAACGGCTTCGCGCCGTTCCAGCGGCGCCCCATGGCCAGCCAGCCGCAGACGATCGCCGCCGGGCCGAGGATGATTCCCAGCACGAAGAAACCGGCGACCGCGCAGATGACTCCGATGATTCCGAGCGTCGCGCTGTCCGGCCCGCTCCGTGACCCCGTACGGCGACGCGAGCGAGGGTGTTTGCGCGTGGTGTGACCAAAGCCCGCCATCATCAACTCCCTGGACCTATGAGCCGACCGAATGCCGGTCGGTTCGGGCTCGAAAGTCGGGTACCCCGGTCATGTCAATTCAGACCCGTACTTCTTTTCGACGGGGGGCGGCGCGCTGCCCCCCTCCGGCAGCACGCCGCGTCCACAACCGAACTGCCCGTCTCGTACAGATCAGTCGAGAGCACTCTGACCTGCAACCCGGGCAATATGAAAGTCATACGGGAAGGCATCACCCGGATAGGGGAAAGCCCCGCCGAATCAACTCGGCGGGGCCGCGCGGAAAGTGACGGGACGAACCCTAGATGTGGCCGACGCCCGCGCCCGCCTCCGCGTTGGCACCCCGCTTGGTGAGGAAGGCGACGAAGACGGCCACGACGGCGACACCGGCCGCGACGAGGCTCGCCGTGCTCATCCCGGAGATGAACGTGTCGTGGGCGACCTCCGTGATCTTGGCGGCGATCTCCGGCGGGGTCCCCTGCGCCACCGGCGGAGCACCCACCTGGACCGCCTCCGCGGCCTGGTCGAGTTCCTCCGGGGCGAGCTTCGGAAGCCCCGCGTCGGCCCAGTTGCCCGCGAGGTCGCTGTCGACCTTGGAGGCCATCACGGCACCCAGGACGGCCGTGCCGAGGCTGCCGCCGATCTGCATGGCGGCCTGCTGGAGACCTCCCGCGACACCGGAGAGCTCCATCGGCGCGTTGCCCACGATGACCTCGGTGGCGCCGACCATGACGGGCGCGAGACCGAGACCGAGCAGCGCGAACCAGAGCGACATGAGCCCGCTGCCCGTGTCCGTCTCCAGCGTCGAGATGCCGAACATGGCGACGGCGGTGAACGCCATACCGCCCGCGAGCGGAACACGCGGACCCGTCCTGCTGATCATCGCGCCGGCCAGCGGCGAGCCGACGATCATCATGCCGGTGAGCGGCAGCAGGTGCAGACCCGCGTCGATCGGGCTCATCCCGTGCACGTTCTGCAGGTAGAAGGTGACGAAGAACAGGCCGCCCATGAAGGCGATCGCCATGAGCACCATCAGGACCACACCGGCCGACAGTGCCACGGACCGGAAGAGGCCGAGCGGGATGAGCGGCTCGCGCACCCGGTTCTCCCAGAACGCGAACAGGGCGAAGCCGAGCACCGCGATGCCGAGGAAGCCCCAGGTCAGCGCGTCGCCCCAGCCCCACTCCGGCGCCTTGATGAGCGCCCAGACCAGGCAGAACATGGCACCGGACAGCAGGCCGATGCCGAGCAGGTCGAAGGAGCGCGGCGCGTTCGCCGCGCGGTGGTCGGTCAGGATGACCGCGCCGAGGACGACCGCGAGGATGCCGACCGGCACGTTGATGAAGAAGACGGACTGCCAGCTGACGTGCTCGACGAGCACCCCGCCGAGGATCGGACCGCCCGCGGTGGAGGCGCCGATGACCATGCCCCAGATGCCGATCGCCATGTTCAGCTTGTGGGCCGGGAAGGTGGCCCGCAGCAGGCCGAGCGCGGCCGGCATCAGCAGCGCGCCGAACAGGCCCTGCAGTACGCGGAAGACGACCACGAAGGCGATGCTGTCGGAGAGGCCGATGGCCCCCGAGGCCGCCGCGAAGCCGACCACGCCTATCAGGAAGGTCTGGCGGTGGCCGAACCGGTCACCGAGCTTGCCCGCGGTGATCAGGGTGACGGCGAGCGCGAGGAAGTAGCCGTTCGTGATCCACTGGACGTCGGCGAAGGTGGCGCCGAGGTCCTTCTGGATGGCCGGGTTCGCGATCGCCACGATGGTGCCGTCGAGGGCCACCATCATGACGCCGACGGCCACAGTGATCAGGGTGTACCACGGGTGCCCGCGCAGCCCCTTGCCCGGGGCCGTACCGGAGGCGGCCGCCGGGGCCTCGTCGGCCGGGCCCGTCTTGTCGACGGTGGTCTGACTAGTCATGCCTTCGAGGTTAGTGACAGTCGCTGACAATTGACAAACCAATTCACAATTCGGTAACTGACAAGTCATCGGCGGTGCGGGTGCGCCAGACGGACGGACACCTGAGCGCCACCGAAGGACGAGAAGAGGACCCCCATGGACACGGCGCCACGGCCGGGGCTGCGCGAACGCAAGAAGCAGCGCACCCGGGACGCGCTGGTACGGGCCGCCCTGGAGCTGTTCACCGCCAACGGCTACGAGAAGACGACGGTCGACGAGATCGTCGACGCCGTCGACGTCTCCCAGCGCACCTTCTTCCGGTACTTCGCCGGCAAGGAGGAAGCCGCCTTCGCCGTCCAGGAGATGACGGAGGCCCACTTCCTCGACGCGGTACGCCGGCGCCCGCCCCACGAACCCCCGCTGGACGCGCTGCGCCGGGCCGTGATGGCGAACTGGGACACCATCGGGGAGGCCATCGAGGCCGTCGTCCCGATCGAACTGCACATGCGCACGTTCCAGTTGATCGAGTCGACGCCCGCGCTGCTCGCCGCCCACCTGTGCCGCCAGGAGGGACTGGAGGAGGAACTCGCCCGGGTGATCGCGGAGCGCGAGGGCGTCGACGTGGACGCCGATCCGCGCCCGCGGGTGGCGGTGGCCCTGTTCGGCGGCGTGCTGCGGCTGACGGCTCGCCGGTGGGGAGCGGGCCAGGACTTCAGCGTGGCCGCGATGCGGGAGCTGACCGCCTCATATCTGGACCAGATCGGGCCCGCGTTGGCGGAGAACTGGCACACGCGAGACAACAGGGGCACCGGGCACGTGGAGTGACTCCTGCCGTACGCGGAGTTCCACTCACATGCGCACGTACCATCTCATGTGCGTACACGGGGAGTTGACCCCGGGCGCGATCAAACCACTTTGCCCCAATTACCCCGACGGAAACGTGATCCGTCTCACTCGATTGACGCGAGACCCTCCCGTTCTCCTAGTGTGTCCTTTCAGTGACTTCCTTCGACTCCACCCCCCAACTCAATGTCTGGCGCATGCTGCTCGCGCTGGCCGTCGTGTTCGTGATGCTCGGGACCACCGGCTGGACCGCGGTGCGCAACCACCGGGGGGCGGCCACCCCGCTCGCGACCTCCCTGGCCGCCTGGGAACGCGGTCACCTCGGCGGGCACCGGCTGCCGGACCCGCACGCGACGACGCCGGCCCGGCTGGCCCGCTTCTTCGCCTCGCTCGACGCGCGCCAGCGCACCCGGCTGGCCGCCCGCTACCCGCTCGCGGTCGGCAACATGAACGGGGCGCCGGTGGGTCTGCGGTACCGCGCCAACCGCATCGCCCTCGACCAGGCACGCGAGGTCGAGCGGAAACGCATGCGCGACAAGCGGCTCTCGCCGGCCGGCCGGCACGACGCGGGCCGCCGGATGCACCGGTACGAGGCGCTGACGGGAAAGAAGCGACGCGTCCTCGCCTTCGACCCGATGGGGTCGGGCCGGGTCGCGGAGGTCTTCGGCGACCTCGTTCGGGCCGACCGGGTGTCGGTCGTGGTGCCCGGTGTCGACACCGACCTGCTGACCTTCCAGCGCACCCGACGCAAGTACACGGCGCCCGTCGGGATGGCCGTCGCCCTGTACCGCGCCGAACGCGAGGCGAGCCCCGGGACGCGTACGGCCGTCATCGCGTGGGCCGACTACACGGCACCGAGCGGGCTCGGCATGGACGCCGCCACCGGGATCCGCGCCGAGGAGGGGGCGGTCCGGCTCGGCGCCCTCGTCCGGGCGCTGCCCGGCCGCTCGCGCGTCGCGCTCTACTGCCACAGCTACGGCTCCGTGGTGTGCGGGGTCGCCGCGCGTGCGCTGCCGGCCCGGGTCACCGACATCGCGGTCGCGGGCAGTCCGGGCATGCGGGTCGAGAGGGCGGCGCAGCTGCGCACCACGGCCCGGGTGTGGGCCGTGCGGGACTCCGACGACTGGATCGAGGACGTACCGCACCTGGAGGTCGGCGGGCTCGGGCACGGCGCCGATCCCATGTCCGCGGAGTTCGGCGCACGGGTGCTGTCCGCGCGCGGGGCCGAGGGACACACCGGATATTTCGAGCCGGGGACCGACAGCCTGCGGAACTTCGCCGAGATCGGGATTGGCGCGTACCACGCGGTTCGCTGCGCGCACCGGGACGACGTGTGCCGGAAGGGCCTGTCCGGCCCGGCCGAAGTGGGACGCGCGTAGAGAACGAGGAAAGAGCGGTCCGTACAGGGAGGGGACTAGGAAGCGCATGCCGCATACGATGGCCCGCATGGGTGACGTACTGGCCGGATTTCATGCCGCCTGGGAGTTCGCGTCCGACTCCGTGCTCATCCGCTTCGAACGGGGGATTCGCACGCCGAAGCTGTTCCAGGCGCTCGGTGAGCGCCGCATCCCGCTCGACGCGATCGCCGCGGTGACGCTGACGCACGGCAAGCGCGGGACGGTCGTCCTGCGCGCCGTGCCGAGGGCGGGGGCGGACCCTCTCATGGAGGCCGCCGCGGGACAGCTCAAGGATGCGTGCGATCCCTATCGGCTGGTGCTGCCGGCCGAGCGCGAGACTCTCGCCGAGTACTACGCGGACGAGTTGCGCGGGCTGCTCGCGCCCGACACCGGGCCGGTGGAGCGGTATCTCGTGCGGGCGCCCGAGACGCCGCTGCAGTTCAAGGCGTACGACGGGAAGGCGTCCTTCGACGGGAAGTCCGTGACGTTCCGGTGGTTCTGGACCGGGGCCTCGTCCGCGAAGTGGAAGGCGGGCGACCAGACGTTCGCGGTCGCCGATCTGTGCGGAGTGGAGTGGCGGTCGCCCGAGGTGTTCGAGGGGCATCTGCGGTTGCTGCGCCGGGACGCCCCGGCTGCGGCCGAGCAGCCGGGGCAGGCGGATCAGGATCCGGCTGCCGTCGTGTTCGGGCTGGGGTACGGGCCGGTGCACGAGTCGTTGCCGTTCGCGGCGGCGGTGCTGGGGGCGGTGCGGGCCGGTGGGCCTGCGGGCCTTGCGGAGGGGGCCGGTGTGGCCGTGGGGGCTCGGCGGGATCCGGGAGGTGTCGCCGACCGGATTCGGCACCTTGGGGAGTTGCATTCGGCGGGGCTCGTCACGGACGAGGAGTTCTCCGCGAAGAAGGCGGAGCTGCTTGCGGAGCTGTGACGCCGGTTGTCGGGTGCGGGTGCGTTGTGGCTGGGCGCGCCGTTCCCCGCGCCCCTGACAAGCGTCCGCCGCGCGGAATCGGCAGGTGCGGGTGCGTTGTGGCTGGGCGCGCCGTTCCCCGCGCCCCTGACAAGCGTCCGCCGCGCGGAATCGGCAGGTGCGGGTGCGTTGTGGCTCGGCGCGCAGTTCCCCGCGCCCCTGGCCAGCGCCTGCCGCGCGGAATCGGCAGGTGCGGGCGCGTCGTGGCTCGGCGCGCCGTTCCCCGCGCCCCTGGCCACCTAGGGGCGCGGGGAACTGCGTGGGCCGCCGCCGTCGGGGCGGGTGTTTTTATTCTCGGCCTGCTGATGTGAATGTCATGTCGCCGTAGCGGTTTCCTGCGACCTTTGCGGCGATCGGGGCCAGTACCGCCAGGTCGGACTCCGTGAGGGCGATGCCGGCCGCCGCCGCGTTCTCCTCCACGCGGGCGGGCCTGCGGGTGCCGGGGATGGGAACGACCGGGAGGCCGTGCACCGTCGCCTGCTGGTGGACCCAGGCCAGGGCGATCTGGCCGACCGAGGCGCCGTGGGCCGCGGCCACCGACCGGATCGGCTCCAGCAGAGCCGCGTTCGCCGCCGCGTTGTCCCCCGTGAACCGCGGCTGCTGACGGCGGAAGTCGCCGGCCGTGAGGTCCGTGTCGGCGTTCGCGAAGGAACCGGTGAGGAAGCCCCGCCCGAGCGGCGAGTACGGGACCAGGGTCACGCCCAGTTCGCGGGCCGCCGGGACGACCCTCGCCTCGATGTCCCGGCTGAACAGCGACCACTCCGACTGGACGGCCGCGATCGGGTGCACCGCCTGCGCGGCCCGCAGTTCGCCGCCCGTCACCTCGCTGAGGCCGAGCTGCTTCACCTTGCCCTCGCGGACCAGCTCGGCCATCACGCCGACGGTCTCCTCGATCGGGACGTTCACGTCACGGCGGTGCATGTAGTAGAGGTCGATCACCTCGACGCCCAGCCGCTCCAGGCTCGCCTCCACGGCCTGCCGGATGTACGGCGCGTCGTTGCGGATGATCCGCCGGGTCGGTTCGTCCGGCGGGATCGTCAGCGCGAACTTCGTCGCGATCACGACCTCGTCCCGGTGCGCGGCGAAGAACGGCGCCAGGAACCGCTCGTTCTCGCCCTGCCCGTACGCGTCGGCGGTGTCGTACAGCGTGATGCCCAGTTCCAGCGCGCGCTCCAGCGTGGCCCGCGCCTCGCCGGCGTCGGTGGGGCCGTACGCGAAGCTCATGCCCATGCAGCCCAGGCCCTGCACGCCGACCTCGGGGCCGTCCGTGCCGAGCTGTGCCGTCGCGATCCTGCTGTCCGTCATCGGGACCTCTCCGACGCCAGGGCCCGCCCGGCGTCCGCATAGAAATTGATCTTCCGGTCGAGCACGGCGAGGGTGTCCTGGAGCTCGGCGATCCGGGCCCGTACGTCCCGGCGCGTGGCTTCGAGGAGTTCGAAGCGGTCGGTGTACGTGTCGTCGCCCGCCCGCACCATCTCCGCGTACCGCACCATGTCGGCGACCGGCATCCCGGTCAGCCGCAGCTTGCCGACGAGGTCCAGCCAGTCGAGGTCGCGGTTGCTGTAGCGGCGCTGCCCGGTGTGCGAGCGGTCGATGTGCGGCATCAGGCCGATCCGCTCGTACCAGCGCAGGGTGTGCGCCGTCAGGCCGGTGAAGGCGACGACCTCGCTGATCGTGTACTGGTCCCGGCCGTCCGGACGCCGCGTGGCCCGCCCGGCGTGCGGTGGGTTCGCGCTGGTGTCGGTCCCGGGCTCCGTGGTCTCCATCACCGTCATGACCTCCACGCTAAAACCCTGGAGTGCACTCCAGGCAAGCGGAATCCGATGAAATTCCGACGACACACGGCCGTGCCGCTGGCTACCGTGCCGATCATGAGTCTCGTACGACGTGCCGTGCCCGAGGACGCCGGGGAACTGCTCCGGCTGCGTCAGGTCCTGATCGACAGCATGCCCGGGGCCGACACGTCCACGGACTGGCATGCCGAGTCGCTCGCCACCGTACGGAAACGGCTGGGCGATCCCGACGGGGGGTTCGCGGCGTTCGTCGTCGATCACCCGGAGCGTCCGGGGGCGTTGGGGGCGCTCGTGGCGGGGACCGTGGAGTACCGGATCGGGCGGCCCCGGAATCCGCACGGACGGATCGGGTACGTGTTCAGCGTCGCCACCGATCCCGAGCTGCGGCGACGAGGATACGCGCGGGCGTGCATGGAGGCGCTCGTGGAGTGGTTCCGGGAGCGCGGGGCCGGTCAGATCGACCTGACCGCCTCGCCGGAGGCCGCGCCGCTGTACGAGTCGATGGGTTTCGTCCGTACGCCGGATCCGCTGATGCGGCTGAAGTTCTGACCGGCGCCGCCCGTAGGCTGCGTACATGTCTCCGCAGAGCCTCGCCCTGATCGAACAGTGGCCCGTTCCCACCGCTGCCGCCGCCGTCGTACGGGCGGACGGGACCGTACTCGGGACCCACGGCCCCGTCGACCGGCCCTTCGCGCTCGCCTCGGTCAGCAAGCCGCTCGCCGCCTACGCCGTGCTCGTGGCCTACGAGGAAGGGGCCGTCGAGCTGGACGAGCCGGCCGGGCCCGAGGGGTCCACCGTGCGGCATCTGCTCGCGCACACCAGCGGCCTCGCCTTCGACGAGCACCGGGTGACGGCGCCGCCCGGGCAGCGGCGGCTGTACTCCAACGCCGGGTTCGAGCAGTTGGGCGAGCACCTCGCGAAGGCGACGGAGATCCCCTTCGGCGAGTATCTGAAGCAGGCGGTGCTGGAGCCGCTGGGGATGACGTCGACGACCCTCGACGGCTCCCCCGCGAGGGACGGTGTCTCGACCGTCGAGGACCTGGTGCGGTTCGCCGCGGAGGTGCAGGCGCCGAGGCTGCTCGACCCGCGGACGGTCGCCGCGGCGATGACCGTGCAGTACCCCGGGACGAAGGGCGTCCTGCCGGGGTACGGCCACCAGAACCCCAACGACTGGGGCCTCGGCTTCGAGATCCGGGATGCCAAGTCCCCGCACTGGACGGGGAGTTCGTCCTCACCGCGTACCTTCGGGCACTTCGGCCAGTCCGGCACGTTCCTGTGGATCGACCCGGACGCGGGAGCCGCCTGCGTGGCCCTGACGGACCGTCAGTTCGGCGAGTGGGCGGTCGAGGCATGGCCCGCCTTCACGGACGCGGTACTCGCCGAACTCTGAGACACGAACCCCGCCGGCCGGGCTATGCCATCTCCCACAGCAGCAGCTCCACCTCGCCCCGGGCCACCACCTCCAGCCCCGCCGTGTCCGTGGCGCGCACCGCGTCCCCGGCGCCCAGCACCGCGCCGTCCAGCACCACTTCGCCGCGTACGAGATGGGCGTACAGGAAGCGCGCGTCCGGCACGGCGGTCCGCTCCCCCGGGGCGAGGCGGCGCACGTGCAGCATCGCGCCGGCCGCCGGCACGGCGTACGGCGTCGCGTCGGCGATCCCGTGCACGACCTCGTACGCGGGCTCGCCCCCCGGCTCCAGCGGTGCGAGCCACATCTGGACGAACCGCAGCGGCAGGGCGCCGTCGTTGCGTTCGACGTGCCGGACCCCGCCCGCCGAGCTGAGGCGCTGGACGTCCCCGGGGCGTACGACCGACTCGTGCCCCGTGCTGTCCCGGTGGGTCAGCTCGCCCTCGACGACCCAGGTGACGATCTCGGTGTGACTGTGCGGGTGCTCGCCGAAACCGGCGCCGGGCGCGAGCCGCTCCTCGTTGCAGGCGATGACCGCGCCGAAGCGGAGGTTGTCCGGGTCGTAGTGCGGGCCGAAGGAGAAGGCGTGCAGGGACTCGATCCCGGCCGCCGGATCGCCTCCGCGGTAGCGCTCGCCGGCGCGCCGTACGTCCATCACGCGACCCACGGTAGACCCGCCGGGCGTGCCACCTGCGACCCTCCGCCGCATCCCCCCGTCCGGATGAGGCAGTCTTGTTCCGTGCCCGAACCCGAATCCAGCAACACCGAACGCGCCGCGCGCGCCGCCCAGGCGCACACCGCGACCCTGAAGCGGCTGGAGAAGTCGTCCGGCAGTCTCGCCGCCCAGGCCATCGCGCGCATGGACGAGACACTGCCCTGGTACCGGGCGATGCCCCCGGAGAACCGGTCGTGGATCGGCCTCGTCGCGCAGGCCGGTATCGCCGCGTTCACCGAGTGGTTCCGGCATCCGGACGCTCCGCAGGCGATCTCCACGGACGTCTTCGGCACCGCCCCGCGCGAACTGACCAGGGCCATCACCCTGCGCCAGACCGTGGAGATGGTGCGGACCACGATCGAGGTGATGGAGTCCGCGATCGACGAGGTCGCGGCCCCCGGTGACGAGAACGTGCTGCGCGAGGCGCTGCTCGTGTACGCGCGGGAGATCGCCTTCGCCACCGCCCAGGTGTACGCGCAGGCCGCCGAGGCACGCGGTGCCTGGGACGCCCGGCTGGAGTCGCTGGTCGTCAACGCGGTCCTCTCCGGCGAGGCGGACGAGGGGGCGGTGTCCCGTGCCGCGGCCCTCGGCTGGAACTCCCCCGAGCATGTGTGCGTGGTGCTGGGCACGGCACCCGACGGTGACAGCGAGCTGACCGTGGAGGCCATCCGGCGGGCCGCCCGGCACGCCAAACTGCAGGTGCTCACCGGTGTCCTCGGTGACCGTCTCGTCGTCATCGCGGGCGGCAGCGACAATCCGCTCGCCGTCGCGAAGTCGCTGATCGGGCCGTACGCGGCGGGAGCCGTGGTGGCCGGGCCCGTGGTGCCCGACCTGCTCGCCGCGACCCGCTCCGCACAGGCGGCGGCCGCCGGGCTCAAGGCGTGTTTCGCCTGGCAGGACGCTCCGCGTCCGGTGCTGGCGGACGACCTCCTGCCGGAGCGCTCGATCGCCGGTGATCCCGCGGCGCGCGACCAGTTGGTGGAGGAGATCTACAGACCGCTGGAGGAGGCCGGTTCCGCGCTCCTGGAGACGCTCAGCGTCTATCTCGAACAGGCGAGCAGTCTCGAAGGGGCGGCCCGGATGCTCTTCGTGCACCCCAACACCGTGCGCTACCGGCTTCGACGTGTGACTGACGTCACCGGCTGGTCACCCTCCGACGTGCGTTCGGCGTTCACGCTGCGGATCGCGCTGATCCTGGGGCGTCTGGCCGATGGAGATCCCCAAGCCTAGGCTTTTGTAGGGGACCTACAATTCCCCTACCTGTTCTTCGTCCCTGTCCCCACGGGCGGCCGTGCCCGTCCACAAGAGAGAGTGTGAGAGTGCTCGTACTCGTCGCTCCCGGCCAGGGTGCCCAGACGCCCGGCTTCCTGACTCCCTGGCTCGACCTCCCCGGCGCCGCCGACCGCGTCGCCGCGTGGTCGGACGCCGTCGAGCTCGACCTTGCCCACCACGGAACGCACGCCGACGCGGACGCGATCCGCGACACCGCCGTCGCGCAGCCGCTGCTGGTCGCCGCGGGTCTGCTGTCCGCCTCGGCACTCGGTGCCGTGACGCCCTCCGCCGTCGCCGGGCACAGCGTCGGCGAGATCACGGCCGCCGTCCTCGCGGGTGTCCTGGACGACACGGCCGCCCTGACGCTCGTGCGCAAGCGGGGCCTGGCGATGGCCGAGGCCGCCGCCGTCACCCGGACCGGCATGGCCGCGCTCCTCGGCGGTGACCCCGAGGTGACGATTCCGCACCTGGAGAAGCTGGGCCTGACCCCGGCCAACGTGAACGGCGCGGGCCAGATCGTGGCCGCCGGCACGCTGGAGGAGCTGGCCGCCCTCGACGCCGACAAGCCCGAAGGCGTACGCCGGGTGGTGGCCCTCAAGGTCGCGGGCGCGTTCCACACCCGTCACATGGCCCCCGCGGTCGACGTGCTGGCCCGGGCGGCGGCGGAGTTCTCGCCGGGTGACCCGACCATCACGTACGTCTCGAACAAGGACGGCCGGACCGTCACCACGGGGGCCGAGGTCGTCTCCCGTCTCGTCGGCCAGATCGCCAGCCCGGTCCGTTGGGACCTGTGCATGGAGACCTTCAAGGAACTCGGCGTGACCGCGCTGCTCGAGGTGTGCCCCGGCGGCACGCTGACCGGTCTCGCCAAGCGCGCGCTGCCCGGCGTGAAGACGCTGGCGCTCAAGACACCCGACGATCTGGAAGCGGCTCGCGAGCTCATCGCCGAGCATGCCTCCGCCTGAGCGCGTAAGGAGCCGACAGAGCATGGCGAAGATCAAGGCCCGCAAGGGAGCCCCGTACGCGCGGATCCTCGGTGTGGGCGGCTACCGCCCGGTGCGTGTCGTTCCGAACGAGGTGATCCTGGAGCGCATCGACTCGTCCGACGAATGGATCCGGTCGCGCTCCGGTATCGAGACCCGGCACTGGGCGAACGACGAGGAGACCGTCGCCGCGATGTCGATCGAGGCGTCCGGCAAGGCCATCGCCGACGCCGGGATCAGTGCCGAGCAGATCGGCGCCGTGGTCGTCTCGACCGTCTCCCACTTCAGCCAGACCCCGGCCGTCGCCACCGAGATCGCGGACAAGCTCGGCACGGCGAAGGCCGCCGCCTTCGACATCTCGGCGGGCTGCGCCGGCTTCGGCTACGGCCTGACCCTCGCCAAGGGCATGATCGTCGACGGCTCCGCCGAGTACGTGCTGGTCATCGGCGTCGAGCGGCTGTCCGACCTGACCGACCTGGAGGACCGCGCGACGGCCTTCCTGTTCGGTGACGGCGCGGGCGCGGTCGTCGTGGGCCCCTCGGAGGAGCCGCACATCGGCCCCACCGTCTGGGGTTCCGAGGGCGACAAGTCGAACACCATCAAGCAGACCGTCTCCTGGGACCGCTTCAGGAGCGGTGACGTGTCCCAACTGCCCCTGGACTCCAAGGGCCAGGTCAAGTTCCCCGCGATCACGCAGGAAGGCCAGGCGGTGTTCCGCTGGGCCGTGTTCGAGATGGCCAAGGTCGCCAAGGAGGCGCTGGAGGCCGCCGGACTCACTGCGGACGACTTGGACGTCTTCATTCCCCACCAGGCCAACGAGCGGATCATCGACTCGATGGTGAAGACTCTCAAGCTGCCGGAGCACGTCACGGTCGCGCGTGACGTACGCACCACCGGCAACACCTCGGCCGCCTCGATCCCGCTCGCGATGGAGCGGCTCCTGGCGACCGGCGAGGCGAAGAGCGGCGACACCGCGCTCGTCATCGGCTTCGGGGCGGGTCTCGTGTACGCCGCGACGGTCGTTACCCTCCCCTAGGCACACCGTCCGGAACTTTCCGGGCGGGAGTACCGCCACACCCTCTGGATACACAAGAAGGAGCGCCTGACATGGCCGCCACTCAGGAAGAGATCGTCGCCGGTCTCGCCGACATCGTGAACGAGATCGCCGGCATCCCGGTCGAGGACGTCCAGCTGGAGAAGTCCTTCACCGACGACCTCGACGTCGACTCGCTGTCCATGGTCGAGGTCGTCGTCGCCGCCGAAGAGCGCTTCGACGTCAAGATCCCGGACGACGACGTCAAGAACCTCAAGACGGTCGGGGACGCGACCGAGTACATCCTCAAGCACCAGGGCTGAGCCACCCCTCACCCCCGGTCGCTGCTGGCCCCGCCACCCGGCGGTGGCGCCGCTGAATCCTCGTATCCGTTGGAGAAAGAATTCCCGTGAGCCCGACCAATCGCACCGTGGTCGTCACCGGTATCGGCGCAACCACACCGCTGGGTGGCGACGCAGCCTCTACCTGGGAGGGACTGGTCGCCGGACGTTCCGGCGTCGGCCCTCTGGAGCAGGAATGGGCCGCCGACCAGGCGGTCCGTATCGCGGCGCAGATCGCCGTGGAGCCGGGCGAGGTCATTCCGCGCCCGCAGGCCCGTCGCCTCGACCGCTCGGCGCAGTTCGCGCTGATCGCGGCCAAGGAGGCGTGGGCGGACGCCGGCTACACCGGCAAGGCCGGCGCCGAGCCCGCGGACGCCGACGCGCAGGGCGCGACGGTCGACCCCGACCGGCTCGGCGCGGTCATCGCCTCCGGTATCGGTGGCGTGACGACCCTGCTCGAACAGTACGACGTGCTGAAGGAGAAGGGCGTCCGCCGCGTCTCCCCGCACACCGTCCCCATGCTCATGCCGAACGGCCCGTCGGCCAACGTGGGTCTGCTCGTCGGCGCCCGCGCCGGTGTGCACACCCCGGTCTCCGCCTGCGCGTCGGGTGCCGAGGCCATCGGCTACGCCATCGAGATGATCCGCACCGGCCGCGCCGACGTCGTCGTCGCGGGCGGCACGGAGGCGGCCATCCACGCGCTGCCGATCGCCGCGTTCGGCAACATGATGGCGATGTCCAAGAGGAACGACGACCCGCAGGGCGCCTCGCGGCCCTACGACATCGGCCGTGACGGCTTCGTCCTGGGCGAGGGCGCCGGCGTCGTCGTCCTGGAGTCGGCCGAGCACGCCACCGCGCGCGGTGCCCGTGTGTACGCGGAGGCGGTCGGCCAGGGCATCTCCGCCGACGCGCACGACATCGTGCAGCCGGAGCCGGAGGGGCGGGGCATCGCCCACGCCCTGCAGAACCTGCTCGACACCACGGACCTGAACCCGGCGGAGATCGTGCACGTCAACGCGCACGCGACCTCCACGCCTGCCGGTGACGTGGCCGAGCTGAAGGCGCTGCGGAAGGTGTTCGGCGACGACGCCGACCACTTCGCCGTGTCCGGTACGAAGTCCATGACCGGGCATCTGCTCGGTGGTGCGGGCGGCGTGGAGTCGGTCGCCACGGTGCTGGCGCTGTACCACCGGGTCGCGCCGCCGACCATCAACGTGGAGAACCTCGACCCCGAGGCGGAGGCCACCGCGGACATCGTTCGGGGTGAGGCGCGCAAGCTGCCCGTCGAGGGACGGATCGCCGCGCTCAACGACTCGTTCGGGTTCGGCGGGCACAACGTGGTGCTGGCGTTCCGCACGGTCTGATCTCAGCCGTTTTTGTTGCGAAGGTGAGCGGCCCGGGACCTCGTCGAGGTCCCGGGCCGCTTGTCGTCCGTGTTCCGCTGCGGGCCGGTGGGGGCTGGTCGCGCAGTTCCCCGCGCCCCTGAGGCCGCCCCCCGGCCGGGCAGTCAGACCACCTGGTGGAGCCAGCGGACCGGGGCGCCCTCGCCTGCGTGGCGGAAGGGTTCCAGTTCGTCGTCCCAGGGCTTGCCGAGGAGCTTGGTGAGTTCGGTCTCCAGTTGCGTCTCGCCCCGCTGGGAGCGGGCCAGGGCGGCGCGCAGGCGGTCCTCGGGGATCAGGATGTCGCCGTGGATTCCCGTCACCGCATGGAAGATGCCCAGGTCAGGGGTGCAGCTGTAGCGCTCGCCCTCGGCGGTGGCGCACGGCTCGGCGGTGACCTCGAAGCGCAGCATCTGCCAGCCGCGCAGCGCCGAGGCGAGTTTGGAGGCGGTACCGGCCTCGGCCTTCCAGGAGAACTCGGATCTCCAGGTGCCGGGCGAGGCGGGCTGCCTGATCCAGTCGAGGCTGACCCGCGTGCCGAGCACGTTCGCGACGGCCCACTCGACGTGCGGGCACAGCGCGCGCGGCGCGGAGTGCACGTAGAGAACTCCACGTGTCGTCACTGGGACCTCCGGACAGAGCGGGCACTTTGCAGCTTGGCGGATCGTTCAGTGGCAGGGCAGCCACGTGGCGAGGCTACCGTGCGGCGGGGCAAGGAGTGTGACGTACCGTCGGTCCCAGCGCCCGGAAACACGGAGGTTTCACCCGCAAGGACGCTCGGGTGAGGGCCGCCGTTGCGTGACGAACGAGGGGAACTGTGCATGCAGAACCGTGGTCACCGTTCGCGGGGCCTCGTCGTGACCGCCGTGGCGGCGCTGGTCGGCGTCGCGGGGCTGACCGGGTGTGACGCGGTCGGCGGCGACTCCCCGGGCCCCTCGGGCACCGGCGCACGGTCCGCGAGACCCACCCCGGACTGGGACCGCAGCCCGTCGTCACTGGCCGCGGTGGGTGACTCCATCACCCGCGGGTTCGACGCCTGCTCCGTGCTGTCGGACTGTCCCGAGGTGTCGTGGGCGACCGGCACCGACACGAAGGTGAACAGCCTGGCGGTCCGTCTGCTGGGGGCGTCCGGCGCCGAGCGGCGCAGTTGGAACTACGCGGTGACCGGCTCCCGCATGGCCGACCTGCCCGGTCAGATGGCGCAGGCGGCGACGAGGAGGCCCGAGCTGGTCACGGTGATGGCCGGCGCGAACGACGCGTGCCGGCCGTCGGTGTCCGCCATGACCTCGGTCGCGGAGTTCCGCATCCAGTTCCAGGACGCGCTGCGCACCCTGCGGTCCGCGCTGCCGAAGACCCAGGTGTACGTGTCGAGCGTGCCCGATCTGAAGCGGCTGTGGTCGGAGGGGCGGACGAACCCGATGGGCAAGCAGATCTGGAAGCTGGGGCTGTGTCCTTCGATGCTCGGGGACGCGGATTCGCTGAGCGCGGCGGCGACGACGCGGCGGGACCAGGTCCAGGACCGGGTCGAGTCCTACAACACGGTGCTGGAGCAGGTGTGCGCGAAGGACCGGCGGTGCCGGTTCGACGGCGGGGCGGTGTTCGAGTACCGGTTCGGGACGAAGCAGTTGAGTCACTGGGACTGGTTCCATCCGAGCAAGAACGGTCAGGCACGGCTCGCCGAGCTGGCGTACGCGAGGGTCACCTCGCGTACGCCACCGAAGTGACCGGGGGACCGAAGTGACCGCGGGAGGGCTTCGTCCCCGCGCCTCCGAGGGCTAGACGACGATCGTCGTCCTCAGCCTGGTGTCCGTGAGGCTGTGGGCGGCGGCGATCTCGTAGGTGCCCTTCACCGTGGTCCAGGAGTGGGACTCCTCGTCCCAGATCTCGAAGGCCCGGGCGGGGAGGTCGACGGTGGTCCGGACCGATTCCCCCGGGGCCGCCTCCACGTTGGCGAAGCCGGCCAGCAGGCGGGCCGGGCGGTCGGGGGCCGGGGTCGTGGGGGCCACGTAGAGCTGGACGGTCTCGCGGCCGGTGCGGGAGCCCGTGTTGGTGACGCGGACCGTGACCGTCGTGCCCGTCAGCTCGATCTCGTCGTACGTCCAGTCCGTGTAGCCGAGACCGTGGCCGAAGGGGTACGCCGGGGTGCGGCCCTCCTTCTCCCAGGCCCGGTAGCCGATGAACAGGTCCTCGGTGTAGCGGAGTTCGCCGTCGGTGGGGGTGACCCGGGTGACCGGGGCGGTGTCGAGGGAGCCCCAGGTGGTGGGGAGCCGGCCGCCGGGCTCGTGGGTGCCGGTGAGGACGTCGGCGAGGGCGTCACCGCCCTCCTGGCCGGGGAACCAGCCGAGGAGCACCGCGGCGACCTCCTCGCGCCACGGGAGTTCCACCGGGGAGCCGGAGTTGACGACCACGACGGTGTTCGGGTTGGCGGCGGCCACCGCGCGGACCAGGTCGTCCTGGCGGCCGGGGAGGTGGAGGTCCTTGCGGTCGAAGCCCTCGGACTCGACGCGTTCGGTCGTGGCGACCACGACGACCGCCGTGTCGGCGGCGCGGGCCGCCTCGACGGCCTCGGCGATCAGTTCGTCGGGGTCGCGGCGGGGCTCCTGGTGGGCGAGGGTGAAGCTGATGACCCGCATGGGCACGTCGGCGGGGACGACGACGATGTGGCGCAGGGAGATCTCGTAGGTCCGGCCGGCCGTCAGGTCCACCGTGGCGTGCTCGACGGGGTCGCCGAAGAACGTCACGAACGGGTCGTCCAAGTCGGTGCTCTGGACCCCGTCGAAGCGCTCCGTACCGTCGACGGTGAGCGTGAAGGCGCCGAGTCCCTTGATGCCGAACGTGTGCCGGCCGCTCTCGCGCGGGGTGAAGGTGCCGGTCAGTTCGACGCTGTGGAGGCGGTCGTGGGTGACACCTTCGGGCAGGTCGTCGCCCATCCACTGGAGGTGGCCGCTCGGCGCGGAGCCCGTGCCGAGGACGGTGCCGTCGGCGTCGCGGCAGACCGCGCGCAGCGCGAAGCCCCGGCCGGCGGGGGCCAGCTCCTGGCTGGGGTCGGCGCCGACCGCGTAGGTCAGCGTGCCCTCGGGCAGGGCGGCGGTGAGGCCGTCGAGCGGGGAGACGGTCCGGGCGGGGAAGACGGTGGCGGAGCCGCCGCCGAGGATGCGGGCGTCGCGGGCGGCGGCGCCGATGAGCGCGACCGTGTGCCCGGCCGGGACCGGCAGGGCGCCCTCGTTGCGGACGAGCACGAAGGAGCGGCGGGCGATCTCGCGGGCCAGTGCCTCGCCGTCGACGGGCCCGGGCGGGGCGGTGACGACGGGCTCGGCGCCCTTGAGGGCGCCGACGCGGGCGGCGAGGCGCAGGACGTTGCGCACGGCCTCGTCGACCCGCGCCTCGCTGGTCTCGCCGGCCTGGACGGCGGCGGCGAGCGCGGGTCCGTACACGGTGGTCGGTCCTGGCATGGCGACGTCCAGGCCGCCCTCGACGGCGGCGACGGTGGAGCGGGCGGCCATCCAGTCCGAGACGTTGAAGCCGTCGAAGCCCCACTCGTCGCGCAGGACCTCGTTCACCAGGTGGCGGTGCTCGGTCATCGTCCTGCCGTTGACCGAGTTGTAGGCGGTCATGATGCCCCAGGGGCGGGCGTTCTCCACGATGGCCTCGAAGGGGGCCAGGTAGAGCTCGCGCAGGGCCCGCTCGGAGACGACGTTGTCCACGGTGAAGCGGTCGGTCTCGGCGTCGTTGGCGACGAAGTGCTTGACGGTGGTCCCGACACCGCCCTCCTGCACGCCGTTCACGTACGCGGCGCCGACCCGCCCGGTGAGGTACGGGTCCTCGCTGTACGCCTCGAAGTGGCGGCCGCCCAGCGGGGAGCGGTGCAGGTTGACCGTCGGGGCGAGCAGGACGTGGACGCCCTTGCGGCGGGCCTCCTGGGCGAGCAGCCGGCCGGCGCGGCGGGCCAGGGCGGGGTCCCAGGTGGCGGCGAGCGCGGTCGGGGACGGCAGGGCGATGGACGGGTCGTCGGAGGTCCAGCGCACACCCCGTACACCGATCGGGCCGTCCGACATGACCAGTGATTTCAACCCGATCTCGGGCACGGCGGGCAGGGACCACATGTCCTGTCCGGCGAGCAGCCGCGCCTTCGTGTCCAGGTCGAGGGCCGCGAGGGCCGCCTCGACAACCTCTTCGCGCGCCTGGTCGGCCGGGGTGGGCCGGGTTCCTGCCATGGCCGTGCCTCCTCGTTGAAGTCCGCTCCGTCCCTCCATCCTGCACGCGCAGCCTGTCGACCGGTAGGTTTCGTTACCCCGGCGTTACGCTCACGGCACGGAGTCACGGGTTCCGTCGTACGGTGGCGTCATGACGAGCGGGGCGCCCAGGTCGGCCAGGGGCACGGAGCGGCGTGCGGAGATCCTCCGGGCGGCGCTGGAGGTGATCGCCGAGCGCGGGTACCGGGGCGCGAGTCTGGCGGCGGTCGCCGAGCGGGTCGCCCTCACCCCGCAGGGGCTGCTGCACCACTTCCCGACCAAGGAGGCGCTGCTGGTCGCCGTGCTGGCGGAGCGCGACCAGTGGGACGCGGTGCCGGGCACCGGCTGGCCGCTGGAGCTGCTCGGCCAGCTCGTCGAGTACAACGCCATGCGGCCCGGGATCGTGCAGACCTTCTCGGCGCTGCTCGGCGAGAGCGTCACGGAGGGGCATCCGGCGCGCCCGTTCTTCACCGAACGGTACGAGGCCGTGCGCGCGAACATGGCCCAGGTGTTGCGGACGGAGTACGGGGACCGGCTGCCGAGCGGGCTCACCCCGGAACGGGCCGCTCCGCTGCTCGTCGCGGTGATGGACGGGCTGCAGTACCAGTGGCTGCTCGCGCCCCGGTCGGTGGACATGCCGGCGGCGTTCCGGGACTTCCTCACGCTGCTGGGCGAGGACCCCGGCCCCGGTTCCGCCGACGGCGAGGACTGACCTCGGCGGCTGGCCCGGGTACGGCGGCCCCAGGTGCCACGCGCCACGGCACGCACCCCGCGGGTCGCGCTCCGCGTGGCACGTGCCCCGCGCGTCGCGCCCCATGGCGTGCGTCCCGCGCGTCGCGCATACTGCCGCCATCCGACGACGTCTCCCCTCGCGACGGAAGGACCTGAACCACCTTGACGCACATACGTGTTCGGCTCGGCGCCCTCGGCCTGACCCTGCTGGCGGGCCTGGCCGCACCGCCCGCACTCGCCGCCGAGGAGCCCGCGGCCGCGCCCACCGTGGAGGAGCAGCGCCTCGACAGGGCGGCGCCCCAGGAGATCCTGACCCGGTCCGGATTCGACACGGTGGCACCGGAGTTCGCCCGCGCCCTGGGCGGGGCCCGCTCGTACGCGCAGGCCGAGCGGGTGGTCGAACGGCAGGGCGCCCGGCTGTGGCGGCGGGCCGTCGACCGGGCCCAGGGCCGTGGTCCCGCCGTCGGCGACCTCAGCAGGGACGACGACCGGCCGCTGTACTGGGCGCGGCTCGGCATGACCCGTGAAGTACGGCAGTGGGAGCCGGAGTTCGGCCTCACCGAGGCCCGGCGCGCCAAGCTGCTCGCCGCGCTGGAGCGGACCTCGCGCGGCCAGGACAGCATCCGGTATCCGCACAGCAAGAAGATCAAGCGGATCCTGTTGACCGGCTTCGACCCGTTCACGCTCGACCGGGACGTGCGGATCTCCAACCCGTCGGGCGCGACCGCGCTCGCGCTGGACGGCACGGTGATCGACACGGCGGACGGCCCGGCGCGCGTCGAGACCGCCGTCTTCCCCGTCCGCTGGACGGACTTCGCCGAGGGCACGGTCGAGAAGACCCTGCGCCCGCACCTCCCCCGCCTCGACCTGTTCACGACGGTCAGCCAGGGCCGGGTGGGCCGCATCGACGTCGAGCGCACCAACGGGGCCTGGCGGGGCGGCTTCCCCGACAACGAGAACCTCTCGGTCACCGGGACCGTCCCGGTGACCGACCCGGCCTCCCAGCCGCAGTGGACGACGACGACCCTGCCGTACAAGGACATCGTCGCGGCGGACACGGGACGTTTCCCCGTGTACGACAACACGTCGGTGACCGAGATCCCCGCGGGCGGGACGCAGGCCGTGGTACGGCCCGAGGGGCCGACCGCGGGTTCCACGGCCCGGGCGGGCGGCGGCGGTGACTACCTGTCCAACGAGATCGCGTACCGCGCGACGCTCCTGCGCGACCGGCTCGGACTGGGCGGCTCACTGCCCGGCGGTCATGTCCACACGCCGGTGCTGCAGTTCGGGGCGGGCAACACCGATCCGGCGAGCGGGACGGTCACCGACGCGCAGTTCGTGCAGAACCGGCTGGACATCATCGCCCAGGTGAAGTCGATCCTGACGGTGGCGGCGGACGCGACCGACTGAGGCCGGCGGCCGGCGTCAGCGCCGGCGTCAGCGGCCGACGGAGTTCGCGGGGCCGGCGGGGTCCTTGTCCCCCGCCCGCTCCTCGCGGGTCTCCTCGCCCAGCAGGTCGCGGGCCATCAGGGTGGCGCCCGCGACCGCGCCGGGCATGAGGAACACGGCGACGAACGGGACCAGGAAGGCGAGCGCCAGCGGGGTGCCGAAGCCCCAGACCAGCGTCCTGCGGGAGCGGAGCATGGTGAGGCGGTCGCGCAGCACGACACCGCGGCGCTGCAGGGCGACCGACGTCAGTTCCTGGGTGAGGAAGAAGCCGGTGACGAAGAAGCCGATCACCGGGACGACGGTCTGGCCGACGAGCGGGACGAAGCCGAGGGCGAAGAGCAGTACGCCCCAGAGCAGGGCCCTGATCAGGATGCGGACGCTGTCCCGGGTCGAGATGACCAGTTCGCGCCAGAGCGGGAGGCCCGACGCGGGGGCCGTGCCGTCCGGGGACACGTCCCGGTCCACCTTCTCGGAGAGGCTCTCGTAGAAGGGCTGGCCGAGGATGAGGGTGACGGCGGTGAAGGTGAGGACGGAGAGCAGCAGGGCGAGGGCGAAGAGGACGGCGGTCAGGAAGCCGCGGAAGAGGCCCTGCCAGGGGCTGGTCCAGTCGTCGGCGAAGGGGGTCGCCCACGCGGTGAAGTCGGTGCCCCAGATGGCCAGGGAGGTGAGGGCGGCGGCGTACAGCACGAGCGTGATGAGGCCCGGGACGAGCCCGAAGCCGAACTGTTTCCCGTGCCGGACCACCCACCGCTGGCCGCGCAACAGGTACTTGAACCCCACCCCGAGATCACGCATACCCGCACCCTATCCCCACCCCGCGCCCTCGAAGAGGCGCAGGGAACACGCGCAACCAGCCACCCGCGACCCGCACCCGACACCACACCACAAACCCCACCCACCCAGGGGCGCGAGGAACCGCGCGACCAGCCACGCGCGACCCGCACCCGACACCACACCACAGACCCCGCCCTCCCAGGGGCGCGGGGAACCGCGCGATCAGCCGAGACGCACCCGCACCCGCACCCGACGCACTCTTGTTGCGGATGAGTCGAACAGGTAGACCTCCCGTACCGAAGTGACCCGTGTCAGGCACTCTCCGCGGAGGTACCCGTGCGCCTACCGAGACCCGTCCTGATCGCCACGGCCACCGCCACCGCGGCGGCCGCGCTCCTGCTCACCCCGGACGGCGCCGTCGCCGACCCCACGCCCCGCCCCGGGGGCCCGGTCCGCGAGGGTTCCGGCCCGTCCGGCGGCGCGGCCACCCGGGCACCGGAGGCCGCCACCGACCGCGCCCTGGACGCCCCGGTCACCGAGCTCACCGACGGCACCGGAACCCCCGGCGGTACGCGCGGTTATCCGCGGGAGCAGGTCCTCGCCCCGGACCCGGCGAACCCCGCGGACAAGTCCGTCAGGCTGGGCCTCACCCCGTACCACGCCATCGCCCCGAAGCTGAACGCCCTGCAGCGCCTCGGCGACCGGGTGAGCGTGGAGGTCGCGGGCCGGTCGGCCGGCGGGCACCGCCTCTACCTGGTCACCGTCACCGCGCCCGAGTCGCCCCGGCAGGCACGCGCCCAGGAGCGCATGCGCGAGCTGATCGAGAACGCGCCCGCGGCCGCCGCCGAGGACCCCGCGGTCCGGCGCGACTACAAGACGCCGGTGTTCTTCAACAACAACATCCACGGCAACGAGTGGGAGGGCACGGACGCCTCCCTGAAGCTGATCGAGCAGCTCGCCACGGCGCAGGACGGGTCCACCACCGGCCTCCTCGCCCGCAGCCGCGTGTACTTCAACATCACCGCGAACCCGGACGGCCGGATCGCGGGTACCCGCGCCAACGCCAACGGCTTCGACCTGAACCGGGACTTCGTGACCGCCTCTCAGCCCGAGGTACGGGCGATGCGGCAGATCGCGATCGACAAGCAGCCCGCGCTCATGGTCGACCTGCACGGGTACGTCAACGGCACCCTCATCGAGCCGACGACTCCCCCGCACGGCGAGAACTACGAGTACGACCTCTTCCTGAAGAACACCTACGCCAACGCGCTCGGCATGGAGGCCGCCGTCAACGGCCTCGGCTTCACCCCGGAGAAGGACGGTGTGGAGCCGGCCCAGATCCCGTTCCGGGACCAGGAGGAGGGCTGGGACGACTGGCCGCCGATCTTCACCCCGCAGTACATGCCGTTCCACGGCACGGTCGCCGCGCACACGGTCGAGTTCCCGTTGGCGGTGAACAACGACGAGTACGACGAACTGCCCGTCGCCGAGCTGCGCCGCCGCTCCGCGGTCAACGTGGCCATCGCGGGCGCGGCGATGCGCGCGAGCCTCGACCACGTCCGCACGCACCGCGCTTCGCTCGTCGCCGACCAGATCGAGGTGTTCCGCCGGAGCGTGACGGGCGCGGCCCAGGTCCCGGTCTCGCCGGAGACGGTGCCGGGTGTCCCGGGCATCGGCCCGGAGGACGTCTACACGACTGACTTCCCGCGCGCGTACGTGATCCCGGCGGGCGCGGACGCCCAGCGCTCGGCGCCGGCCGCGGCCCGTCTCGTCGACCACCTGCTCGCCAACGACGTACGGGTGCGGCAGGCCACCCGGGACTTCCGGCTCGGCGGAAAGGCGTACGCGAAGGGTTCGTACGTCGTCGATCTGCGGCAGCCCAAGCGCGGCATGGCCAACGTGATGCTGGCGGACGGGCGTGACATCAGCGACAAGGTGTCGGTGATGTACGACATCTCGGGCTGGAGCCTCGGCCGCCTGTGGGGCGCGACCGTCGACACGGTACGGACCCCGCGGCTGTCCGTGCCGGACCGGGCGGTGCAGGCCGCGGCGCGGGTCGGGTACGTGGCGCCGCGCGGCACGCTGCGGCTGCGCCTCGACGACGCGCGGGAGATCGCGGCCCTCAACTCCCTCCTCGCGGACGGTGTCGTGGTGCGGCGGGCGGCCGACGGCAGTGCGATCGTGCCCGCCTCGGCCCGGGGGAGGGCGGCGGTGGCGGCGAGGACGTACGGTGTGGCCTTCGACGCGACGAAGGCGACCGGCGGCGCGCCGCTGCGGCGGGTCCGGGTCGCCGCGGCGGTCACGCCGGGTGAGCTGTTCGCGCTGCGCGAGATGAACTTCGACGTGGTCCCGGTGTCCACGGCGATCCTGAACGCCGGCTTCGACTGGTCGCGGGCGGACGTCCTGTTCGCTTCCGCCGGGCTGGACCCCGCGCGCCTCGGCACGGCCGCGCGCGCCGCCCTGGACGCCTTCCTGGGGCGGGCGGGCCTGGTGGGCCGCGGGGCGACCGGAGCGGCCCTCAACTCCGCCGCGGGGCTCCTCGCGGTCGAGCCGGTGGCGGGCAACCCGGACGCCAACGGGGTGGTCCGGGTGGTCAACTCGCCGGGCGGGGTCGCCGGCGGCGCGCCCGGCCACAGCTTCGTCTACGCGCCGGTGTGGTTCACGGACCTCGGCGCCGGGGTGCGCGTGGAGCAGGCTTACGGGAGCGGCGACCCGCTCCTGTCCGGTCACTGGCGTGCGCTGGAGGACGGCGGCGGCGGTCCCGCGCGGGCCGCGGGGCGGGCTTCGGTGGTCAGCGGGCCGCATGCGGTGCTGTTCGGTACGGAGCCGCTCTTCCGCGGTCATCCGAAGGGGGTGTTCGCGCAGGTGGGGCGGGCCTTGCTGACGGTTTCGCTCCGCGGGGACCGTGCGCCGGGGGTTGTGCGGGGGCTGCCGGCCGGTGGGGGCTGAGCGCGCCGTTCCCCGCGCCCCTGAAAAGCAAAAAGACTGCGCAGTTCCCCGCGCCCCTGGTGGGGCGCGGGGTGGGGGGTTACAGGGTGACGATCATCTTTCCCGTGTTGTCGCCTCGCAGGACGCCGAGGAACGCCTCCAGGTTGTTCTCGATGCCCTCGACGACCGTCTCGCGGTACTTGAGTTCGCCCGAGGCGACCCAGGGGCCGACCTCTTGGACGAACTGCGGCTGCAGGTCGTAGTGGTCGCCGACGAGGAAGCCCTCGATGCGGCCGCGCGTCGCGATGAGACGGGCGAGGTTCTTCGGGCCGGGGGCGGGCTCCGTGTTGTTGTAGACGGAGATCATCCCGCAGACCGCGATACGCCCCCGGAGGTTGAGCGCGCCGATGGCGGCCTCCAGGTGGTCGCCGCCGACGTTGTCGAAGTAGACGTCGACGCCGTCCGGGGCGGCGTTCCTGAGCTGCTCGCTCACGGAGCCGTTCTTGTAGTTGAAGGCCGCGTCGAAGCCGTACTCCTCCACCAGCAGCTTGACCTTCTCGTCGGAGCCGGCGGAGCCGATCACCCGGGAGGCGCCCTTGAGCCTGGCGATCTGGCCGACCTGGCTGCCGACGGCGCCGGCCGCGCCGGACACGAACACGGAATCGCCCTCCTTGAAGGAGGCGGTGCGCAGCAGGCCCGCGTACGCGGTGAGGCCGGTCATGCCGAGGACACCGAGGTACGTGGTGAGCGGCGCGGCCTCCGGGTCCACCTTGACGGCCTGCTTGGCGTCGACGACGGCGTATTCGCGCCAGCCGAAGAAGTGCAGGACGTGGTCGCCGACGGCGATGCCCTCCGCGTTCGACGCGACGACCTCGCCGACCGCGCCGCCCTGCATGGCCTTGCCGAGTTCGTAGGGGGCGACGTACGACTTCGCGGCGCTCATCCGGCCGCGCATGTACGGGTCCACGGAGACGTGCTTGTTGCGCACCAGGACCTGGTCGGGTCCCGGCTGCTTCAGCTCGGCCTCGACCAGGGCGAAGTCCTCGGGCTTCGGCCAGCCGACCGGGCGGCTGACGAGGTGCCATTCGCGGTTCGTGGTGGGGAGCTGGGCCGTGTCGGTCATGGGGGGACGCCCTTCTTGGTGCAACGGTTTCCACACTTCGGCCAATGCTTCAGTATGTGAAACAACCATGCTCCTGAATATTTCATGATGTCAAGTAACGGGGTAGCCTGTCAGCCATGGGCACCCCGAAGACTCCCCCGTTCGACCCCCTCACGCTTGAGGTCGTCGACCTCATCGGCACGGTGGTGGCCCGCTACCACGAGGAGTACGAGGACGCGGCGGCGGAGCACGCCCTGACGGGGGCGCAGGCGCGGCTGCTGAGCCTGCTGTCGCTGGAGCCGTTGCCGATGCGGCGGCTGGCCCAGAAGCTGAAGTGTGAGCCGTCGAACGTCACCGGGATCGTGGACCGGCTGGAGGCGCGGGGGCTGGCCGAGCGGCGGCCCGATCCGTCGGACCGGCGGGTGAAGCTGGCGGCCGCGACGGAGGAGGGGCGGCGGGTGGCTCGGAACCTGCGGCTGTCGTTGCGGTTCGCGCGGGAGCCGTTGGCGGGGTTGTCGCGGGAGGAGCGGATGTCTTTGCGGGGGTTGCTGCTGCGGATGCTGGACGGCTCCGCCGGAGCGGGGGAACCGGCCGCGGCCGATTAGTGAGCCGCGCCCCGGCGGGGGCGGATCGCGCAGTTCCCCGCGCCCCTAAAGGCAAAAGATTGCGCAGTTCCCCGCGCCCCTTCAGGGGCGCGGGGAACTGCGCGATCAACCACCGTCGGCCGGCACCCTGCGGACTCGGCCCAGGCACCCCCGCCCAGCTAGCGCAGCGGCTACGTGCACCACCACAGGAAGCGGTCGCAGGACTCCGTGGGCGTCGGAGCCGGCTCCGGGGACTCCGTCGTCGGGTCCGGATCCGGGCTGCCGGGATCCGGACCCGTCCCCGCCGGCGGATCCGCCGGCGCAGACGCATCCGCGGCCGGCGCCGAGGACGTCGGATCGGCCGACGCAGACGACGGATCCGCCGACTCCGTCCCGGCACCCCCCTCGTCCCCCTCCTCGTCCTCGTCCCCCTTGGACTTCTTGGACTTCTTCGACTCCGAGGCCGACGGAGACGCCCCCGGTTCCTGGGAGACCGCCCCGCCCCCGGCGCCCCCGTCGCCGGCCGACGACGAGCCGTCCGCGGAGGCGGAGGACCCGGCCGACTCCTCGTCCGCGGCGGAAGCCTTCGGTTCGGACGACGGCGCCTCCATGCCCAGCTCGGCGAGGCTGAGCCCGCCGGCCGCGAGCAGCAGCCCCGCCCCCACGAGCAGCACCCGCCTGCGCCGCCGCCGGTGCAGCGCGGCCTTCCGGTCGCGCCGGTTCGCGCGGACCCCGCGGCTCCCCCGGCGCCGGGACCTGCGTCCCGAGCCGCCCGACGGCTCGTCGTCCTCGTCTCCGAGGTCGTCACGCGCGTCGCGCCCGTCCCGCCCGCCGGTGTCCGCACGGTCCGAGAGGGAGGCCGCGTACCTCCGGCAGGCTTCGGCCGATGTACCGCACCCCGGGCAAGCGAGGGCGCCATTGAGGTGCCGTTGGCACGGGTGGCAGTAGTCCATGACGCCGGAAGACTAAACTCCGCGCAGGTCACGTTCACAGCCGCAGCTGTGAAAGTTCTGTGCTGAACGAGGCGTTCCGGTTGGCCGGTTGAGGACAGGACGGACCATTCGCCGCCTTCCCCCGCCAGCTCGTCGAAACCGTTGTGCGTCCACCCCATTGACACTGCCGCCACCCCGTCCTTACTGTCTGGCCAGCATTTCGAACGTGTGACGAAATCTCGAACAGTCGAACAGAGTCGCAGAAGCAGCCGCAGAGCACGACAAGGGGCAATTTCCGTGCGCATCACCGGAATCAGTACACACGTGGTCGGGACACCCTGGCGCAACCTGACCTACGTCCAGGTGCACACCGACGAAGGCATCACCGGAGTCGGCGAGACCCGCATGCTGGGACACACCGACGCGCTGCTCGGCTATCTGCGGGAGGCGGAGGCCAACCACATTCTCGGCTCCGACCCGTTCGCTGTCGAGGATCTCGTCAAGCGCATGAAGTACGGCGACTACGGGCGGGCCGGCGAGATCGTCATGTCCGGCATCGCCGTGATCGAGATGGCGTGCTGGGACATCAAGGGCAAGGCCCTGGGCGTACCCGTGTGGCAGCTGCTCGGCGGCAGGGTCACCGACCGCGTGAAGGCGTACGCGAACGGCTGGTACACCACGGAGCGCACTCCGGAGGCGTACCACAAGGCCGCGCAGGGGGTCGTCGCGAGCGGTTACAAGGCGCTGAAGATCGACCCGTTCGGCACGGGTCACTTCGAGCTCGACCACGAGCAGTCCCTGTACGCGGTCTCGCTGATCGAGGCGGTCCGGGACGCGATCGGTCCCGACACCGAGCTGATGCTGGAGATGCACGGCCGTTTCTCGCCGGCCACGGCCATCCGGCTCGCCCGCGACCTCGCGCCGTTCAAGCCGGCCTGGCTGGAGGAGCCGGTCCCGCCGGAGAACCTGAAGGCGCTGGAGAAGGTGGCGGCGAAGGTCGACATCCCGGTCGCGACCGGTGAGCGCATCCACGACCGCATCGAGTTCCGCGAACTGTTCGAGAGCCAGGCCGTGGACATCATCCAGCCGGACGTCGGCCATCTGGGCGGCATCTGGGAGACCCGGAAGCTCGCGGCGACCGCCGAGACCCACTACATGCTGGTCGCCCCGCACAACGTGGGCGGTCCCGTGCTGACCGCGGCGAGCCTCCAGGTCGGCTTCACCTCGCCGAACTTCAAGATCCTGGAACACTTCAACGACTTCGCGGACGCGGACATCAAGAAGGTCGTGAAGGGCGCCCCGCAGGTCGTCGACGGCTACTTCGAGCTGTCCCACGAGCCCGGTCTCGGCGTCGAGCTGGACACGGACGCGGCGGCCGAGTTCCCGCAGCAGCAGGCGCGCTTCGACCTGTGGGCGGACGGCTGGGAGCAGCGCAAGCCGAAGGGCACCACCAAGTGACGGCGCCCGGCACCGAGTTGCCCGGCGGGCTGTGGCAGGCTGTGCACCGCCGCCGAACGGCGCTGTGCCCGCGTGCCGCGGCGGACCGGAGGGGACACCGCTCCTCCGGTACCCCGGCCCGCCCCACCGCCACGGAGCAGTCATGAGCGCCTCCAGCCAGGCCGTCGTCATCGAGGGGCCGGGCGAGCACCGGCTGGCCCCGCACGAGCCCACGGCGCCCGCCGCCGGCGAGGCCCTCGTACGCGTCCACGCGAGCGGGATCTGCGGCAGTGACCGCGAGGTGTACCAGGGCAACCGGCCCGAGGGGTACGTCCGCTATCCGCTGACGCCGGGCCACGAGTGGTCCGGCACGGTCGAGGCGGTCGGCAGCGGGGTTCCGCGAGGGCTGGTCGGCCGCAAGGTGGTGGGCGAGGGTTTCCGCAACTGCCAGGTCTGCGACCGCTGCCACGAGGGCGAGACGACGTTGTGCACGGCCGGCTACGAGGAGACGGGCTTCACGCAGCCCGGCGCCATGGCCGGCACGCTCACCCTGCCCGCCCGGCTGCTGCACGTGCTGCCCGACGACGCGGACCTCACGGCGGCGGCGCTCCTGGAGCCCGCGGCCTGCATCGCGGCGGCGGCCCTCAAGGCGGGCGCCCGGCCCGGTGAGCGGGTGGCGGTCGTCGGCACCGGGACGCTCGGCATGTTCGCCGTGCAGTTCCTGCGGGCGGCATCGCCCTCGGAGCTGCTCGTGGTGGGCACCCGCCCGGACCGCGAGGAGCTCTCCCGGACCTTCGGCGCCACCGATTTCCGTACCCGGGACCAGGAGCTGCCCGACGACTTCGACGTGGTGATCGAGACCGCCGGGTCGGCGACCGCCGCGACCACCGCCGCCGCCCTGCTCAGGCGCGGCGGACGGCTGGTGCTCACGGGCATCCCCGCGTCGGGCGCCGAGGGTCTCGACCCGACCGATCTCGTCGTACGGCAGCTGGAGGTGCACACCGTGTTCGGGGCGCCGCCGGAGGCGTGGGCGCACACGGTACGGGTCTTCGGCGCCGGTCTGCTCGATCCGCTGCCGCTGGTCACCCATGAACTGCCGTTGGACGAGTTCGCCCATGCCATCGAGCTGGTCGGTTCGGGCGATCCGAAGGTCGGCAAGGTGCTGCTGCGGCCCTAGGCCGTGTCCGCGGCACCGGTCGCCGGCCCCCAGATCCGTACGCCGGTGCGGAGACCTGACGCTCCGTACCGGCGTACCTCCACCGACACGAACCATGTCCGACATATCGAACGCATACTGTGCCAGACCTAAGGAAAGCCCGTGACCGACGCCTCTCCCAGAGTGCCCCGTCGACCCGGTGAGCAGGCGCTCGCCGCGCTCGGCCTGGGCGCGCCCGCCCTGTCCCCCGCCGACGCCTCACCGCACGCCTTTCCGGGCGGCGGCCGCTGGCGCACCGAGATTCCCTCGTGCGAAGGCCCCGAGGCACTGGCCGTGGTCCTGAAGGAGTCCTCGCGGCTCGATGTGCCGATCCACCGGATCAGCCAGGGCAGCGGCATCTGGATGCTGACCGACGCCGAGATCACCGAGATGGTCGACGCCACCGCCGAGCGCGACATCGAGCTGTGCCTCTTCACCGGCCCGCGCGGCACCTGGGACATCGGCGGCTCGACCCGTACCGACTCGGGGGGCGCCGGCACCCGGGCCCGGGGTCACGATGCGGTCGCGGGCTGTCTCGAAGACGCCGTGCGCGCAACGGAGTTGGGCGTAAAGTGCCTCCTCGTGGCTGACGAGGGCGTGCTGTGGACTCTGCACAGGGCACGTGTCGCCGGGATCATCCCGGCCGACACCACGCTCAAGGTCTCGGCGCTCATCGGTCCGGTCAACCCGGCCGCGTACGCCGTGTACGAGCAGCTCGGCGGGGACTCGATCAACGTGCCCAGCGATCTCACGCTGGACCACCTGACGGAGATCCGCAGGGTCAGCGCAGCCCCCATGGACATGTACATCGAGGCTCCCGACGATCTCGGCGGCTACGTGCGCATGTACGAGGTCGCCGAGCTGATCCGGCGCGGCGCACCGCTGTACCTGAAGTTCGGCCTGTCCAAGGCTCCCGGGATCTACCCGTACGGCCACCACCTGAGGGACCTGACACTGTCCACGGCACGGGAGAGGGTGCGGCGCGGTCGGCTCGCCCTGGACCTGCTGGCGCGGCACGGGGCGGACGGCGACATGGCGCCGCTCGGCTCCCGGCTGCCGGGAACACTCCAACGGTTTGACATTCCCTCATAACGTTCCGAACACACCCCCTTCACAAAAGACGACGCGGCCGAACACAATCCCACACACCTCTTCTCGGTCGTTCCTCGCTCCACGTCTCCACAACTGAAGACCGAGCCCCCGTCAGAGCATCAAGGATGATGATCATGCGCAATCGCAAGGCAGCCCTCTCCGCCATAGCCGCGGCAGCCTCCCTCGCCCTCACCCTCTCCGCCTGCGGGCAGGACAGCGAGGGCGGCAGTGAGGGCGACAAGGGAGAGTCGAAGAAGGGCTCCACCGTCGGTATCGCCATGCCGACCAAGTCCTCGGAGCGCTGGATCGCCGACGGCGCCAACGTCGAGAAGAACCTCAAGGCGGCGGGGTACAAGACCAAGCTCGCCTTCGGCGAGGACGACCCCGACACGCAGGTCTCGCAGATCGAGAACATGATCACGCAGGGTGTGTCCGCGCTGATCATCGCGGCGATCGACAACAAGTCGCTCGACAACGTTCTCCAGCAGGCCAAGGAAGCCGACATCCCGGTCATCTCCTACGACCGCCTGATCCTCAACTCGCCGAACGTCGACTACTACGCGTCGTTCGACAACGAGAAGGTCGGCGAGCTCCAGGGCGGCTACATCGTCGAGAAGCTCGGCCTGAAGGACGGCTCCAAGAAGGGCCCGTTCAACGTCGAGCTGTTCGCCGGCTCCAACGACGACAACAACACCCAGTACTTCTTCAAGGGCGCGATGAACGCCCTGCAGCCGTACATCGACAAGAAGCAGATCGTCGTCAAGTCGGGCCAGACGAAGCTCAACCAGGTCACCACCCTGCGCTGGGACGGCGGCACCGCCCAGAAGCGCATGGACGACCTGCTGACCTCGGCGTACAAGAACGCCAAGGTCGACGCGGTGCTCTCGCCCTACGACGGCATCTCCATCGGCATCCTGTCCGCGCTCAAGTCGGACGACTACGGCTCCAAGAGCAAGCCGCTGCCGATCGTCACGGGCCAGGACGCCGAGGTCGCCTCGGTGAAGTCGATCATCTCGGGCCAGCAGACGCAGACGGTCTACAAGGACACCCGCAAGCTCGCCGAGGTGGCCGCGAAGATGGTCGACGCGGTGCTGAACGACAAGAAGCCCGAGACGAACGACACCAAGACGTACGACAACGGCTCGAAGGTCGTCCCCGCGTTCCTCCTGGAGCCGGTGAACGTCGACAAGAGCAACTACAAGGCGACGGTCGTCGACTCCGGTTACATCAAGGAAGCCGACCTCAAGTAACCCGCCGTCACCTAGGATTGGAAGGCACGACCATGGCGGGACCCGTCCTGGAAATGCGCTCGATCGTCAAGACCTTTCCCGGCGTCAAGGCGCTGTCGGACGTCTCTCTGAGCGTCCGTCCGGGCGAGGTCCACGCCATCTGCGGGGAGAACGGCGCCGGCAAGTCGACCTTGATGAAGGTCCTCTCCGGCGTCCATCCGCACGGGAGCTACGAGGGCGACATCCTCTTCGAGGGTGAGCCCTGTACCTTCAAGGACATCCGGGCGAGCGAGCAGCACGGCATCGTGATCATCCACCAGGAGCTTGCCCTGGTGCCCTACCTCTCCATCGCGGAGAACATCTTCCTCGGCAACGAACACGCCACACGCGGGTTCATCAGCTGGAGCGAGACGCTGAAGCACGCGACCGAACTGCTGCGGCGGGTCGGCCTCGACGAGCACCCCGACACCCGCGTCGCCGACATCGGTGTGGGCAAGCAGCAGCTCGTCGAGATCGCGAAGGCGCTGTCGAAGAAGGTGAAGCTGCTGATCCTCGACGAGCCGACGGCGGCTCTGAACGACGAGGACAGCGGCAAGCTGCTGCAGCTCATCCTGGGTCTCAAGGACCAGGGCATCACCTCGATCATCATCTCGCACAAGCTCAACGAGATCGAGACGGTCGCGGACTCGGTGACCATCCTGCGCGACGGGCGGTCCATCGAGACCCTCGACGTGAAGGCCGCGGAGACCACCGAGGACCGGATCATCAGCGGCATGGTCGGACGCGACCTCGACCACCGCTTCCCGGAGCGCACCCCGCACGAGCCCGAGGTCGGCGCGGCACCGGCCCTCGAGATCCGCAACTGGACCGTGCACCACCCGATCGACCAGCAGCGCAAGGTGGTCGACGACGTGTCGATCCAGGTGCGCCGCGGGGAGATCGTCGGTATCGCCGGGCTCATGGGCGCCGGGCGCACCGAGCTGGCGATGAGCGTCTTCGGGCGCACCTACGGCCGGTACGCGGGCGGCACCGTCCTCAAGGACGGCACGGAGATCCGTACGAAGACGGTGTCCGAGGCGGTCAAGCACGGGATCGCGTACGTGACCGAGGACCGCAAGCACTACGGCCTCAACCTCATCGACACCATCAACCGGAACATCTCGCTCAGTGCGCTGGGCAAGGTCGCCAGGCGCGGGGTGGTGGACGAGCACCAGGAGCGGCAGGTCTCCGAGGGCTTCCGCAAGTCGATGAACATCAAGGCGCCGACCGTCTTCGAACCGGTGGGCAAGCTGTCGGGCGGCAACCAGCAGAAGGTCGTCCTCAGCAAGTGGATCTTCGCCGGCCCCGACGTGCTGATCCTGGACGAGCCGACCCGCGGCATCGACGTGGGCGCCAAGTTCGAGATCTACACGGTCATCGACAAACTGGCCGCCGAGGGCAAGGCGGTCGTCTTCATCTCCTCCGAGCTGCCGGAACTGCTCGGAATGTGCGACCGCATCTACACGATGTCCGCCGGGCGGCTGACGGGTGAGGTCCAGCGGGCCGAGGCCACGCAGGAAGTGCTGATGCGCCAGATGACGAAGGACAAGAGGTAAGACCGATGAGCACGAATGTGACCGCCAAGTCCCCGGCTCCGGCACCCGCCGGCAAGGGCGGCTCGACCGGCGGCGGCGACGGCCTGCTGCAGCTGATGATGGACGGCATGCGCCGCAACATGCGGCAGTACGGCATGCTGATCGCGCTGGGCCTCATCGTGGTGCTGTTCGCGGTGTGGACCGAGGGCGACCTGCTGCTGCCGCGCAACGTCTCCAACCTGGTCCTGCAGAACAGCTACATCCTGATCCTCGCCATCGGCATGATGCTCGTCATCATCGCCGGCCACATCGACCTGTCGGTCGGCTCGCTCACCGCCTTCGTGGGCGCGGTGGCGGCGGTACTGATGGTCAACCACGACGTGGCCTGGCCGGTGGCCGTGGTGCTGTGCCTGCTCCTGGGCGCCGCCGCGGGTGCCGTACAGGGGTTCTTCATCGCCTATCTCGGCATACCGTCCTTCATCGTCACCCTGGCCGGCATGCTGCTCTTCCGCGGTCTGACGGAGATCTTCCTGGAGGGCCAGACGATCGGCCCGTTCCCCGAGGGCCTGCAGAAGGTCTCCAACGGCTTCCTCCCCGAGGTCGGCCCGGACACCAACTACCACAACCTCACGCTGCTCCTCGGCTTCGCCGTCATCGCCTTCGTGGTGCTGCAGGAGGTCCGTGACCGCAGGCGCCAGCAGGAGTTCGCGCTCGAGGTGCCGCCCACCAAGCTGTTCCTGCTGAAGATCGTGGCCCTGGTCGCCGCCGTGCTCACGGTGACGATGATGCTCGCCAGCTACAAGGGCGCCCCGGTGGTGCTGCTCATCCTCGGCGTCCTCGTCGTCGGCTTCGGCTATGTGATGCGCAACGCCGTCATCGGCCGTCACGTGTACGCCATCGGCGGCAACCTGCCCGCGGCGAAGCTGTCCGGTGTGCGGGACAAGAAGGTCACCTTCCTGGTCTTCCTCAACATGGGCATGCTCGCGGCGCTGGCCGGCCTGGTCTTCGCGGCCCGCTTCAACGCGGCCTCGCCGAAGGCCGGTGTGAACTTCGAACTGGAGGCGATCGCCGCGTCGTTCATCGGCGGCGCGTCGATGAGCGGCGGCGTGGGCACGGTCCTCGGCGCGATCATCGGTGGTGTCGTCCTGGGCGTGCTCAACAACGGCATGAACCTCGTCGGTGTCGGCAGTGACTGGCAGCAGGTCATCAAGGGTCTGGTGCTGCTCGCGGCGGTCGGCTTCGACGTCTGGAACAAGCGCAAGGTCGGTTCGTAACGCGCGGGTGGGGCCCCGCGGACGTACCGTCCGCGGGGCCCCATTTTTCTTTGTGCTTTTCTTTGTGCGCGCCCCTCGCGCCAGGAACAGCCACGCTTCGGGAAGACAGGAACCGGTGAAAGAACTCTTTGGCGAACTCGCCGACGGAACGAAGGTCCACCGCTGGTCGCTGGAGAACGGCGGCACCCGGCTGAAGGTCCTCAGTTACGGCGGCATCGTCCAGTCCCTGGAACTCCCCGACCGCCGCGGCCGGTACGCGGGCATCTCGCTCGGCTTCGACACCCTCGGCGCCTACGAGACGTCCAGCCCCTACTTCGGCGCCCTCATCGGCCGGTACGGAAACCGCATCGCGAAGGGCAGGTTCGCCCTCGACGGCGAGGAGCACCGGCTGCCCGTGAACGACGGCGGCCACAACCTGCACGGCGGGCCGGAGGGCTTCGACCGGCGGGTCTGGGACGTCGAGGAGTTCACGTCCGGCTCCGACGTCGGCCTGGTCCTGCGCCGCACCAGCCCCGACGGTGAGATGGGCTACCCCGGCACACTGACGGCGAAGGTCACCTACACCCTCACCGGGCAGGGCGACTGGCGCATCGACTACGAGGCGACCACCGACCGGGCCACCGTCGTCAACCTGACCAGCCACGTGTACTGGAACCTGGCCGGCGAGGGCGCGGGCTCCGTCCACGACCACGAGCTGATGGTCGCCGCGTCCCGCTACACGCCGGTGGACGCGGGTCTCGTCCCGACCGGCGAGCTCGCCGACGTCACGGGCACACCCTTCGACTTCCGTACGCCGAAGGCGGTCGGCGCGGATCTGCGGCGGGCCGAGCCACAACTCCTGCACGCCAAGGGCATCGACCACAACCTGGTCCTGGACAAGGGCCCGACCGGGGAACCCGAGCACATCGCGACCCTCCGGGAGCCCGTCTCGGGCCGCACCCTGCGGATCGCGACGACCGAGCCGGGCGTGCAGCTCTACACCGGCAACTTCCTGGACGGCACTCTGGTCGGCCCGAGCGGCGGTGCCTACCGGCAGGGCGACGCGGTGTGCCTGGAGACCCAGCACTTCCCCGACTCACCGAACCGCCCGGAGTTCCCCTCGACCGTGCTCAGGCCGGGCGAGACGTACCGGTCGGCGACGGTTCACTCGTTCACCTTGTGACGTGTCTCCACAGGTGGTTCACAACTTCCACATCCGTTCACAGTCGTTGAACAGGGACACACGGCCACCCGTACTAAGGGGAGGCCCGCGTATCCCCGCTCGGGCCGCCCCTCAAGGACGGAGGGTCCATGGCCGACAATGTCACCTCGCTGTTCCGCACCGGCGCGCACAGCCCCTCGATGGCCGCGCTGGCACGCGAGAGCGGGGAGGCGGGTCCGCTGGACTTCTGCATCCCGTGCAATCCGTACTTCCCCACGCCCGCGATGTTCGACGAGCTGACCCACCGGCTGCGCGACATCATCACGTACTACCCGAGCAGCGCGGACACGATCACCGGTGAACTGTGCAACCTGCTCCAACTGCCGCCGCAGTGCGTGGCGATGGGCAACGGGTCCACGGAGCTGATCACCTGGATCGACCACCTGCTGGTCCGGGAGTCGCTCGCCATCCCCGTCCCCACCTTCGGCCGCTGGACCGACCAGCCGCTGGAGACCGGCAAGCGCGTCGACATGTTCCCGCTCCAGGAGAGCAACGGCTTCGCGCTCGATCCGGCGCAGTACATCCAGTTCATCCGCTCCCGGGGGACCCGCGCGGCCGTCATCTGCAACCCGAACAACCCCGACGGCGGCTTCCTGCCCCGGCAGACGGTCCTGGCCTTCTGCGACGCGCTCGCCGACCTGGACCTGATCGTCATCGACGAGTCGTTCCTGGAGTTCGCCGACGCGGAGAACGAGCCGAGCATCGTCGAGGACGCCGTGATGCGGCCCAACGTCATCGTCCTGCGCAGCCTCGGCAAGAACTTTGGCCTGCACGGCGTGCGGTTCGGCTACATGGTGGCCAACCCGGGCCTGGCGGGCCGGATCCGCTCGATGCTGCCGAAGTGGAACCTCAACGCGTTCGCGGAGACCGTGGTGTTCATGCTCAGGGACCACGGCCCCGAGTACGTGGAGAGCCTGCACATGGTGCGCCGCGACCGGCTCGACATGGCGCGCCAGCTCTCCACGCTGCCCGGCCTCACGGTCTACCCCTCGCAGGGCAACTTCCTCTTCGTACGCCTGCCCGTGGGCGCCGAGGGGACCGTGGTCCGGGACCGGCTGCTCACCGAGCACCGGATCCTGGTGCGCGAGTGCGGCAACAAGATCGGTTCGTCCAGTCGCTTCCTGCGGCTCGTGGTGCGCCCCCAGGCGGACGTACGACGCCTGGTGTCCGGCCTGGAGTCGGTGCTCTACGGGACCACCAGGAGGGGCGCCGCCGCCGTGCCCGAGCTGGGCGCCGGTGCGGGCTACAGCTCCGGTACGGCGGCGGTCGACCGGCTCGTCGGCTCGACCAACGGGCAGGGGTACCCGGGGCTCGCCGGCGCGGCGAACGGGATGGTGCCGCAGCCGCAGCCGTTGACCGCCGGGGCGGGGGCGATGGCGGGCCAGCCGCAGCCGGTACCGGTGCCCCAGCCCGTACCGCAGCAGCTGCCCCAGCCGGTACCGCAGCCGCCGGTGCCGATGCAGATGCCACAGCCGGTCGTCGCCGCCGCTGTCGCCCCCGCGAACGGGATGGTCGGGCAGCCGCAGCCGATGACCGCCGCGCAGGCCCGTGGCACGACGGGGATGCCGGGCGGGCTGACCGCGGTGGCCGCGCAGGGGCAGCCGCAGGGGTTTCCGCCGCCGCCCCAGCCGCAGCCGGCCGGGGGGTGGCCGAACGTGCCGGGCGCCTCCGGCACGAACTGGCCTGCGGCCGGCGGGCCCGGGCGGGTGGGCTGAGCCCCGCGCTCGCCTCACCGCCGGTGGGGGCAGCCCCTTAAACGGCGCGGGGAACTGCGCAGTCTTTTAGGGGCGCGGGGAACTGCGCAATCCCTTGCCCGAGCCCCCACCCGGCGGCAGCCGACCGCGTGCGTTGTTCGTCGACCGCGGCCCGGTGGGGGCTGTTCGCGCAGTTCCCCGCGCCCCCTAAGGGGCCGGGGTGAGGCGCCACTGTTGGCAGGTGTTGTTCAGCCAGGTCCACTGGCGGACGTCGGCCCCGTCCGCCGCGGAACAGTCGGCGACATCGGCGACCTTCCCGGTGGCCTCGTTCACCACCCGTACGTACCCCCCGCTCGTGACCAGGAACCGGAACCGCTGGCACGTGTTGTCGAGCCACGCCCACTGCCGCAGGTCCGCCCCGTCCGCGGCGGAGCAGTCCGCCGTGTCCAGCACCTTCCCGGAGGCCACGTTCACCAGACGGCTGGTGTCGTCGCCCCGGTCCTCCACCCGCCACTTCTGGTGGTTGCCGCCGTTGCAGGCGTACTGCTGGACGTTGGCCCCGTCGGCGGTCGAACCACCCGCCACCTCAAGGCACCTGCCGCTGTTGCGGTTGGTCAGCGTGTAGGCCGTCGAGGTGCTCGACGGCTCCCCGGACGGCCCGGCCATGCTCGTGCCGAGCCCGACCGGCGTGCCGAGGTTCGGCGACCCGTCCGCGTTCCACGTGAACTTCTGCGCCCGCGTGGTGCGCCCGTTGTCGCAGCCGTCGCCCGCGCTGTCGTTGGCGTGGTAGACGATCCAGCTCTCGCTCCCGTCGGGCGAGGTGAAGAACCCGTTGTGCCCGGGCCCGTACACCCCGGCGGCGTCGTTGCGCTGGAAGACCGGCGTGGACTTCTTCGTCCAGGAGGACGCGGCCAGCGGGTTCGACCCGGTCAGCGTCAGCTGCCCGAGCTTGTAGTCGGGTGTCCAGCACCCGCTCGCCGAGTAGATGATCCGCGTCACCCCGCCCCGCTGCAGCACTTCGGGCCCCTCGTTCACCGTCCCGCCCGACCTCTCCCAGTCGTACGTGGGCGTGGAGATCGTCGAGAAGGAACCGCTGAGCGTGTACGGGTTGGACATGGGCGCGATGACGAGGTTCTGCGTGCCCCCGCTCGCGCTGCCCAGCAGATACAACTGCCCGTTCACGTTCAGCACGCTCGGATCCAGCATCCAGGAGCTGTTCAGCTGGTTCCGGTACGTGTACGGGCCCATCGGGTCGGAGCCCGAGCTCTCCAGGACGTGGGTGCGCTGGGTCGGGTTGTAGTCGGAGACGTTCTGTCCGGCCACGAAGTAGAGGTACCACCGGCCGCCGGAGTAGAAGAGCTCGGGCGCCCAGATGTTGCAGCAGCGCGAGGCCGCGTCGCCCTTCCACACCTGCACGCTGGGCGCGGTCGCGAGCCCGCCCAGGGTCGGCGACTTGCGCATGGTGATGACGTCGGTCCAGCTCGTCGTCACCAGGTAGTAGTTGCCGTCGTGGTACGAGATCCAGGGGTCGGCGCCCTTCACCGACTTGACCGGGTTGGTGAAGGTGGCGGCGCTCGCCGACGACTGCCCCAGGGACAGGGCGAGCAGCAGCGCGGCCAGCAGGGTCAGTAGGCGACGGGCCATCCGCTGCTCCAGTTCAGGAGGTTGATGCCGAGCTTGGGAGTGCCGTTGTCCTGGCCGTCGTAGTAGTGGTAGACGATCAGGTCGCCGTCCACGTCCGCGAGGATCGACTGGCCGCCGGGGCCGATGTACCGGCCGTGCGACTCCAGCACGGGCGTGCCGCCGTTGTTCGTCATGGCGACGCCGTTCTTGTCGTAGTAGGGCCCGGTGACGCTGGTGGCGCGGCCGACCTTGACCTTGTAGGTCGAGTTGGTGCCGGCGCAGCAGGTGTCGTACGAGGCGAACAGGTAGTAGTAGCCGTTGCGCTTGACGACGGACGGCGCCTCGACGGCCTTGGTGCCGGTCGGCCGGGACGCGATAGAGTAGCGCGTGGTGTTGGACGAGAGCTGCTTGCCGGTCGAGGGGTTGAGCTGGATCATCTTCAGCCCGGTCCACCAACTGCCGAACGACAGCCACCACTTGCCGTCGCCGTCGACGAAGAGGTTCGGGTCGATGGCGTTGTGGTCGCTGGAGGTGGTGGTGGAGTGGACGACACCCTGGTCGCTCCAGGAGCCGGGCAGCCCGGTCGACGAGGTGGCGAGGCCGATGGCCGACTTGTTCGAGCCGAAGGTCGAGACGGCGTAGTACATCAGGTACCTGCCGCCCTGGTACGAGATGTCGGGCGCCCACGCCTCGGTCGCGTACCCCGACCACCAGCCCGGTTTGCTGCCGAAGGCGTCGGCGCCCGCGCTGAAGGCGATGCGGTTGCCGGACGTCTTGTGACTGATGCCGCCGCCGGTCGCGTACAGCAGGTACTGGCCCGACGAGGTGCGGATCATCGTCGGGTCGTGGACGACGGTCGAGCCGGTGACGCTGCCCGGGTTCGGGTACGCGGAGGCGGTGGTGGGGACGAGGGCGAGCAGGACGGCGGCGGGGAGCGCGAGGAGTGCCGTCCTGCGGGCCCTGCCGGAGGTACGGGTGCTACGGGAGGTACGGGAGGTGCGACTCACGCGAGTCCTCCTACGTGGGGGTGAGTGGGGGGGAAGTGCGAGAAGTGCCGCTCGCGCTCGTTCGACATCACGAACGTTGGTCACCACTTCGAACGGGAACGTAGAATCGAACCCCGCGCGCGTCAACGGTTGGCGCAGCACCTCGCACCCCGGTAAGCATCGAAAGTTTTTCGACACCCCGGCCGCCTCACAACGGACTTGACGTCCCGTCACGTCGCCGACCCACAAGGACAGGGGCGAAGCCCCGTCCTTCAGGGGCGCGGGGAACTGCGCGACCGGCCCCCACCGGCCCGAGGTCAGAACTCGACCGAACCCCCGCGGCCATGGCTACGGCTACGGCTACGGCTGCGGCTCAGAACGCGCATCCCCCGCGCATCCACAGTCCGCACCTGCAGCGACCCACACCCGCACCGCGTCCAGAGCGTGTGACCGCCCGCGGTGCCGTGCCGGGACACCACCTGGAACGGCTCGGCGCGATCGGGCCGACCGCAGTACGGGCATGCCTCGACGACGGGTGTGGAGTGTGCCGGGCCGGTCATCTCTGGCTCCTCGCATGGGGGTTCGGCTCCGGGCGCGTGGGGCTGCTCGCACAGTTCCCCGCGCCCCTCAGAGCCAGGGTGCGCCCGACGACCCTGTGCGTCCAGGTTGACTTTCCGGACGTGACCTTGAAGCGTGGACTTCATGATTGATCTGCGCCGGCTTCATGTCCTGCGGGCCGTCGAGCACTACGGCACGGTGACCGCCGCCGCCCGCGCCCTGCACCTGACGACGTCGGCCGCCTCCCAGCAGGTCCGCCAGCTCGCCCGTGAACTGGGGGTCGACCTGCTGGAACCGCAGGGGCGCGGCGTACGGCTGACCCCGGCCGCACGCAGTCTGATCACGCACGCCGACGCGATCCAGGCCCGCTGGGACCAGGCGGAGCTCGACCTGCGGGCCGACCACGAGGAGCCGGCCGGAGTGCTGCGGGTGAGCGGGGTCCCGACGGCCGTCTCGGTGCTGCTGGCCCCGATGGCGGCCCGGCTGCGCGCCCGCCATCCCCGGCTCTCCGTGCGGATCCAGGAGGCGGCCGTCCTGGAGGGCTTCGACCTGCTCTTCGAGGGCGGGACCGACCTCGCGATCGTCGAGGTGACCCCGCGCAACCCGCCGCTCGCCGATGCCCGGTTCGACCAGCGACCGCTCCTCGACGACCCCTTCGACCTGGTCGTGCCCGACACGCACCGGCTGGCGGGCCGCGACCGCATCGACCTCGCGGAGGCCGCGCGCGAGGACTGGATCGCGCCGGTCGAGGACAGCCCCTGCCGCCCGCACGTGCTGTCCACGTGCGGTGCCGCGGGCTTCACCCCCGACGTCGTCCACCTGGCGATGGACTGGAACGTCATGGCCCACCTCGTCGCCCACGGCCTCGGTGTCGCGCTCATCCCCCGGCTCGCCCAGCTGACACCGCACCTGCCGATCACGCGCGTACGGTGCACCGGGGACCCGCACCGCAAACTCCTCACGTGCACCAGGGCCGGGGGCCGTCAACGCCCCGCCGTCGCGGCGGCGTTGGCCGAACTGAGCGCACTGGCACCGACAGCGGTGGCGTGACCGGTTCGGCGGGGCGCACTAGGGTGGCCCCCCTGTCGAACCGTCGACGCGCGGCAGGGAGGGTGAGTGGACCGTGGAGGTGCTGGGGCACGGGGAAGGCGTGGCCGAACTGCTGCGGCTCGTACGGCGGCAGGGCGGCCCGGCCGAGGTGCTGGAGCTGCTCGCCCGGCGGACCGGAGCGCACGTCGCGTGGATCGGACGCGAGAGCGCGGTCGAGGCGGCCTCGGCCGGCTTCCCCCGCCGGCTGGCGGGCGCGCTGACGGAGCACCTGGAGCGCCTGGCCGAAGGACGCGTGGCCGCCGTCACGACCCGCGTCGGCGAGCTGGAGGTCCATCTCCAGACCTTCGGCGGGCGCGAGCCGCGTCCGGTCCTGGTGACCGTCGGCGCGTCGGCGCTGGGGCGGGAGGCGGCCACGCTGGTCTCGCAGGCCGGCGGCATCCTCGACCTGCTGAGCCGGGCCTCGCAGGCCGACGGCGGCACCCGGGGCTACGAGGCGAAGGCGGCGCAACTGCGGTTCGCGGTACTGACCGCGCTGCTGGAGGGGAACGTCACCATGGCGCGGCGGATGACCACCGGTGACGTCCCGCCGCTGCTGGACGCGGAGCGCGTGCGGGTCCATCTCCTGCACTGCCCGCCCGCCGACCGTGACCGGCTGACCAGGACCTATCTGGACCCGGCGGGCTATCACGGGCCGGGGCTGATGGTGAACTGCCCGGTGTTCAAGGAGCAGTTGATCTGCCCGGTCGCCGACGACCCGGGACTCGGCGGCCGGTTCCGGCAGGGCGAGGTGTTCCGCCGACTCGTCGAGGAGAACCCCGGGTACGCGCTGGGCGTCAGCAGGCCGCACCCGCTCGCCGCCACCGCGGCCGCCTACGGCGAGGCCGTGCACGCCCTGGCCGTCGCCCGCAACTCCCCCGGCCGCCTCGCCGCCTACCGCGGACGGCCCTCACTGGCGCACGTACTGCCCCGCCGTGCGGCCCTCGCCTGGGCGCGCGCCCATCTGGAGCCGCTGCGGACCGTCCCCGAGCCCACCCTGGACGTCATCCGCCTGGCCGTGACGTTCTCCCGGTCCGGCGTGGCCCGCCTGCTGCACCTCAGCCGCACCACCGTCACCGCCCACTGCCGCCGGGCGGAGGAGGCCATGGGCATCGACCTCGGCGAGGTCCGCACCCGGGCCACGCTCGATCTGGCGCTGTCCCTCACCGCCCTGCGGTCCGACCCCGCCGACACCGTCCAGCGGGTCGCGCCACCGCTCGGCGAGCTGCTGCGCGCCGCCCCCGCCACGGCATGGGCGGAATCCTTCCTGCGCCCGCTGCGCGACACCCGCCACCGTGCTCCGTACCGCACCCTGCAAGCCTGGACGGACGCCAACACCGACGCCCGGCGCACGGCCGCGCACCTGGGTCTGAGCCGCAACACGGTCCGTGCCCACCTGCGCGCCGCCGAGCGCCTCCTCAACCGGGATCTGCTGACCACCGGTTCGGGCGTCCACGACGTCGTGCACGCCCTGCGCGTGACGGGTGCGCAGCGTGCACAGCAGCCCGCCGAATCTGGGCAGTGTGCACGGTGGTCGCCGGCGGACGTCGCCTCCTAACGTGCGGAGTACGCGGCGAATGGCCCACGGGGGAGGTCATTCGCCGCGGCCCGCCCCTCCGCGGTCAGCTCAGCCGGATCACGTTCCAGGACAGCGGCTCCAGGGTCGCGGTGAGCGTGCCGTCCCGGAGCGTGGTCCCGGTGACCTCGTGCGGGACGACCCGCTCCGGCTCGTCGAGGGTGTTGCGGGCGCCCGGGTCGGCGTCGGACAGGGCACTGTGCTCCACCACGGTCGTCAGGCCGAGCGCACCGAGTGCCACCTCCAGCGGCAGCGCTCGGGTCCGGCCGCGGTTCACGGCGAAGACGGTGACCGAGCCGTCCTCGGCACGCACCGCGGTGGCGTGCAGCAGGTCCGCCTCGCCGTACTTCTGCGTCCGGTACGTCGGTGAGTCGACGCGTACGTCGAGGACCTGGCCGCGCCCGTACCGCGACGCCTGAGCGAACGGGAAGAAGGTCGTCTGGCGCCAGGCCGGACCGCCCGGCTCGGTCATGATCGGCGCGATGACGTTGACGAGCTGGGCGAGGCAGGCGACGGTCACCCGGTCCGCGTGCCGCAGCAGCGCGATGAGCAGGGAACCGAAGACGACGGCGTCGGTGACGTCGTAGTTGTCCTCCAGCAGGCGCGGTGCCTCGGGCCAGTCCAGCGGGTCGCGCTCGGCCTCCTCCTGGAACCGCGACATGTACCAGACGTTCCACTCGTCGAAGGAGAGGTTGATCCGCTTCTTCGACTTCAGCCGCGCGCCGATGTGGTCGCAGGTGGCGACCACGTTCTCGATGAAGGACTCCATGTCGACGGCGGAGGCGAGGAAGGAGTCCACGTCGCCGTCGAGCGGCTCGTAGTAGGCGTGCAGGGAGATGTGGTCGACGAGGTCGTACGTCTCCTTCAGGACCGTCGCCTCCCACTCGGCGAAGGTCTCCATGGACTGGCCGGAGGAGCCGCAGGCGACGAGTTCGACGCCCGGATCGATCTGCCGCATCGCGCGGGCCGTCTCGGCGGCGAGCCGGCCGTACTCCTCGGCGGTCTTGTGTCCGGTCTGCCAGGGCCCGTCCATCTCGTTGCCCAGGCACCACAGGCGGATGCCGAAGGGGTCCTTGTCGCCGTGGGCGACACGGAGGTCGGAGAGGGCCGTGCCCGCGGGGTGGTTGGCGTACTCCTGGAGTTCCAGGGCCTCGGCGACGCCCCGGGTGCCGAGGTTGACCGCCATCATGGGTTCGGCCTGGGGGCCGAGCTTCCTCAGGAACGCGATGTACTCGGAGAGGCCGAAGCGGTTGGTCTCCGTGGAGCGCCAGGCCAGGTCGAGGCGGCGGGGCCGCTCGTCCACCGGGCCGACCGAGTCCTCCCACTTGTAGCCGGAGACGAAGTTGCCGCCGGGGTAGCGGATGGTGGTGACGCCGAGTTCCCGCACCAGGGCGAGGACGTCCTGGCGGAGGCCGGTCTCGTCCGCGGTGTCGTGTTCCGGCTCGTGGATGCCGGTGTAGACGCAGCGGCCGAGGTGCTCCACGAACGAGCCGAAGAGCCGGGGGTTGACCTCGCCGACGGTGAAGGCGGGGTCGAGGGTGAAGCGGGCCTTGTCGTTGCGCATGGGTGCCTTGTTCGCCTTTCGGGTGGGGTGGCTCTTCGGGTGGGGTGGCTCGGGGTTCGTCGGCGGGTGCGGGTGTGTGGGGGTTGCTCGCGCAGTTCCCCGCGCCCCTTCGGGGGCGCTACTGGCCCGCCAGGCCCGTGTGGGCCACTCCCGCCACGATCTGGCGTTGGAAGAAGACGAAGACGACGATCAGCGGGAGGCCCGCCATCAGGCCGCCGGCCATGAGCTGGGCCCACTGGATGCCGTAGGAGTTCATGACGGTCGCGATGCCGTTCGGCATGGTCATCAGGTCGGGGTTGTTGGTCACCATGTACGGCCACAGGAAGTTGTTCCAGGAGGCGATGAAGGTGAAGATGCCGACCGCCGCGAGGGAGGGACGGGAGAGCGGGAGCACGATGGTGAAGAAGACCCGCCAGCGGCCCGCGCCGTCGATGAAGGCGGCCTCCTCCAGCTCGCGCGGGATGCCCTGGAAGAACTTGTAGAGGATGTAGACCATCGCGGCGGGCGCGCACTGCGGCAGGATCATGCCCCAGTAGGTGTCGACCATTCCCATCTGCTGGACCGTGGTGAACAGGGGCACGCCGAGGACCGCGGGCGAGACCATCAGGCCGGTCATGACCAGGCCCAGCAGCGCGCCCTTGCCGCGGAACTCCGTGCGGGCGAAGCCGTATCCGGCGAGTGCGCTGACGAACAGCACCACGGCCGTCACACACACCGACACCACCAGCGAGTTCACGAACCAGTTGGTGATGTTCCCGGTCTCGAAGATGGCCGACCACGCCTGCGTCGTCCACTCCCGCGGCAGCCAGTGCGCCGGCACCTCGACGGCCTCGGTCTCCGACTTCAGCGAGGTGAACAGGGCCCAGACGAGCGGCGCCAGGAACACCGCGGAGACGGCTGCGGCGAGGAGGGTGAGCACGATCTGGCTGGGTGTCCAGGGCCTGCGGGCCGTCCTGCCCACCGGTGTGCCCGCTGTCCCGCCGGCCGTCCCGCGGGGCCCGGCGGGTGTCTGTGCGGCGGTGCTCATCGGCCGCCCTCCTCACGGTTGCGCAGCAGCCACATCCGCGCGAGGGCGACGGCCGCGATGATCACGAAGAAGATGATGGAGATCGCGGAGGCGTAGCCGACGCGGTAGCTGGTGAAGCCCTCTTCGAGGGTGTACTGCACGAAGGTGCGGGTGGAGCCCTCCGGTCCCGGCAGGAAGTCCATCATCACCACGGCCTGGTCGAAGACCTGGAGCGAGGCGAGGATCTGCAGGGCGACGACCAGGCCGGTGATGTGCCGCAGCAACGGCAGGGTGATGTGCACCATGCGGTGCCAGGCGTTCGCGCCGTCCAGTCTGGCGGCCTCGTAGAGGTGCGCGGGGATGCCCTGGAGTGCGGCGAGGTACAGCAGGAAGCTGAAGCCGACCGTCCACCACAGGGTGCAGACGACCACGGCGAGCATGGCGTACGACGTGTCGGTCAGCCACGCCGTCTCGATGCCGAGGACGTGGTTGACCATGCCGGTGCCGGGGTTGAACAGCCACTGCCACAGGTTGGCGGCGACGGTCGACGGCAGCAGGAACGGCGCGAAGAAGCACAGCCGCCACAGCCACGTGCCGCGCTCGATGTGGTGGGCCAGCATCGCGAGGAGAAAGGCGAGGACCGTGATGCAGGGCACGACCAGGAGCGTGAAGTACGCGCTGTGGCCCAGCGATTCCCACACCAGCGGGTCGTCCAGGGCCTCACGGTAGTTGTCGAGACCGATGAAGCTGGTGGCGTCGCCGGAGATGTTGGCGTCCGTGAAACTGAGGTAGAGGCCGCGCAGCAGCGGCCAGATCACGAACAGCGCGAACAGCACGAGGAACGGGGCGACGAACCAGGCGCCGTGCTGGAAGCCCTGTCTGCGGCGGACGGTGGCGCCGGCCGCCGCGGTCCTCGCGCGGGCCGGGGCGAGGACGGTCTGCGGGCCGGTCTGCGCGCTGGTCGTCATACGCCCGCACCTCCCTGGGCCGCGGTCCTGCCGTCCATGGGGTTCTTCATCGCGAGGAGTTCGGTGAGCGTGCTCCTCATGCTGCGGGCGGCGGCGTCCGGCCTGGCGGAGCCCATCGTCGAGGAGACGACGATGGGGCCGACGCGCTGGGCGAGGATGCCGGTGGATCCGGCGAACCACACCTTCGGCTCGGTCGCCTGGTGGTCCATCGCCGAGACGTACTCGCTCTGCGGGTTCAGTTCCTTGTACGCGGCCGTGGAGAGGGTCGGCGTGTACGCGGGGATGTGGCCGCCGGCCGCCCACTGCTGGGCGTGCCGGACGATGTGGGCGGCGAGCTGGTGCGCGCCCTCGTCGGCGGCTCCGCCGCGGCCGGACTGGTGCGGCAGGACGAAGGCGTGCGACTCGGCGTGGGTGGCCTGCTCGCCGAAGACCGGCGGCAGCGGGGTGGCGCCGTACTCGATCTTCGCGCCGTCGAAGACGGGCACCGACCAGTTGCCCTCCCAGACGAACGGGCCGCCGTTGACGAACTGTTCGGCGCCCGCGCCGCCCGCGAAGCCCGGGTTCACGTACCCGTCGGTGATGTGCCGGCGCAGGAACTCCAGTACCTGGGTGGCCTTTTCGGTGTCGAAGGTGACCTCGGTGTCGGTGTCGTCGAACCAGGTGCCGCCGAGCTGGGTGTAGAAGGCGACGAAGAACCACCACTGGAAGTTCTGGTCGGCGGACCACATGCCGAGGGTCTGCAGACCTTTCCTGGTGGCCCTCTTGGCCTCCTTGAGCACGTCGAACCACTCGTCGGCGGAGGTGACCGGCACCATCCTGCCGTCGTCGCCGAGGAGGCCCGCCTTCTTCAGCACGTCCTTGCGGTAGAAGCAGAGCTGGACGTGGATGTCGAGCGGGAGGGCGTAGAGCTTGCCGTCGATGACGGCGCGCTTCCACAGCTCGGGGTTGAAGTCCGCCTCCCGCACGCCGTACTCGGCGAGCAGGCCGACGTCCCAGGGGTCCAGGAGGCGGCCCGGTGAGAACCCGGTGACCCGGCCCAGGTGCATGACGCCGAGGTCGGGGGCGCGGTTGCCGGCCGCAGCCATGGCGAGTTTGGTGTAGAAGGGGCTGCCCCACTGGAGGGTGGAGTCCTTCACGTCGATGTCCGGGTTCGCCGTCCGGAAGGCGTCCAGCATCGCGATCATGTTGTACCCGTCGCCGCCGCTGAAGAGGTTCCAGTAGCGGACGCGGGTGTCCGCGCCGGAGGCGAGCGCGTCCGCCCCGGTGCCGAGTGCCGCGAATCCGAGGCTTCCCGCGACCGTCAGCCCGCTCAGTCCCGCCAGGAAGTGCCTGCGATCCAGGCCAGGTCGTCCCATGCCCTGCCCTATCTGTTCGTGATGGCTGCTCACATGACTCTGTTCGAGATTTCGATGCGTGCTCGTAACTTCGAACGGACCGTAGATAGGAAGCGCTTACTCGTCAATGGTTTGCGCAAAAAACAGCGGCCCCCGTCCTGATCGGACGGGGGCCGCCGGGTGCGGTACGGAGGGATCGGCCGGGCCGTCAGCCCGCGAACGGGGGATGCGGCAGGCCCTTGCCCGCGCCGGGGACGACGAGCAGGGAGCCGGCGAGCGGGTGCGGCGCCTCCAGGCCCGTACGGGCTGTCGTGATGTAGAGATCGGTCAGGCCGGCACCGCCGAACGCGCAGGCCGTGACGCGCGGTACGGGCAGCTCCACGACGCGGTCCAGCACGCCGGACGGGGTGTAGCGGCGGACGGCGCCGCCGTCCCAGAGGGCGACCCAGACACAGCCCTCCGCGTCGACGGTGAGCCCGTCCGGGAAGCCGTCACCCTCGTCGACGACCGCCAACTGCCGCCTGTTGGTGATCCGTTGCCCGTCGAAGTCGAAGACGTCGATCCGGCGCGTCGGCGTGTCGATGTAGTACATGAGGCGGCCGTCCGGGCTCCAGCCCGTGCCGTTGCTCACCGTCACGTCGTCGAGGACGACCTCCGCCGTGCCGTCCGGGGCGATCCGGGAGAGCGAGCCGCCGCCCGGTGCCTCGTCGTAGCGCATGGTGCCCGTCCACAGGGCGCCGTCGGGCGCGACCGCCGCGTCGTTGGCGCGGCGCCCGGGGACGGCCTCGTGGTGCAGCCACCGGAAGCCCTCCCCGCCGGATCCGGAGCCGGAGTCGGCGTCGGGGCCGGAGTCGGGGCCGGAGACGGGGCCGTAGAGGCCCACTCCGTCGCGGAGGTTGACGACCAGGCCGCCGCCCGTCCGCGGCTTGGCGGCGCCCACGTGCTGCTCGGTGGTCATGACGGTGCGCCGGCCGGAGACCGGGTCGTAGGTGAAGACCCGGGAGCCGAGGATGTCGATCCAGATCAGCCGCTGGGCGCCGACGTCCCAGGTCGGGCCCTCACCGAGGGCCGCTTCCGCCCGGACTGCCACGTCGTACGCATGTGTGCGGGTCATCCCACGCTCCGGTGTCCGAGCCGCTCCGACAGTTCGGCGGCTCCCTTCGCGGCGAGCTGCTCCAGCTCGGCCTGGCGGTCCCCGCTCCAGCGGATCATCGGTACGGAGATGGAGAGCGCGGCCACGACCTGGCCCGTGCGGTCGCGCACCGGCGCGGCGACACAGCTCACGTCGGGGTTCGACTCACGGCTCTCGACCGCGATGCCGCGGGCGCGGATCTCGGTGAGGGCCTCGCGCAGGGCGGCCGGCTCGGTGATGCTGTTCGGCGTCATGCGGACCAGGTCGGCGTCGTCGGGGATCCGGGAGGTCAACTCGGGCTCGGACAGCGAGGCCAGCAGCATCTTGCCCACGGAGGTGCAGTGGGCGGGGAGGCGGCGGCCGGCCGCGGACACCATGCGCACGGCGTGCGTGGAGTCGACCTTGGCGATGTAGATGACGTCCGTGCCCTCCAGGATCGCCACGTGCACGGTCTCGTCGCAGGTCTCCGCGACGGACCGGGCGACCTGCTGCCCCTCGGCGGCCAGGTCCAGCTGCTCGGAGTAACGGCTGCCGAGCTGGTACGGCCGCACGCCGAGCCGGTAACGTCCGGGCTGACCCGGTACGGGCGTGATGTACGAGCGGGCCGCGAGCGTCGTCACCAGTTCGTGCACGGTGGTGCGCGGCAGCTGGAGCCGGCGCACGATGTCGGGGGCGGAGAGTGTGCCGTCCCCGTCGAGGAAGAGCTCGAGTATGTCGAGAGCCCTGGTTACGGCAGGTACGAGGCGTCCCACAACTGGCCCCCTCCCTTGTGTTCGAAATTTCAACAGCCGATCGGCATAGCGAACACAGGCTACTCACACGGGTGAGGCACGGGCAATGGGCACGCGCCGGCGGGGCACGGTCCTGGCGGCCCACGGGTCGAGGTGCCGCGAACGGACGGGTGGGCGGGAAAGGGCTTTCAACGCCGGGCGCGGGGGTCCCCCAGTTCACCCCGTAACCGCTGGGCGCGAAGTACCAGCTCCAGCTCGAAGCGCCGGTCAGGGTCATCCACCTCGTCCCCCCACAACTCACGGATCTGCCGGAGGCGGTACCGCACGGTCTGCGGATGGACCCCCAGGCGCGCCGCCACCTCCGGCGCCCCGCCCCGCGTCTCCAGCCAGGCCAGCATCGTCTCGGCGAGCCGCCGCCCGTGCGTGGGACCGCAGTGGGCGAGCGGCTGCAGACACCGCAGGGCCAGGTCGTCGATCAGCTCCTCCGGTTGCAGCAGGACCAGCGCCTCGGTGTGTTCGGTGCAGTACAGCACCTCTCCCGCCGGCAGCAGCCCGCGTTCCATGAGCCGTACCGCCGCCTCCGCCCAGCGCAGCGACTTCGCGGCGTCGGCCAGCGGCACGGGCGGGCCGATCGCGCCCGCCCAGCCCGTCAGCGCCCGGTGCAGCAGTTCGGGGCGCCCGGCGGCGTCGGGGTCGGGCACGACCATGCGGGGCTGCTCGTACTCCATGTCGAGGAGCACGCTCTGCCCCACCGCCGGTGCGACGGCCTCGCGGGCGGGTCGCAGGAGTACGCCGACCGCGACCCTGCCCGGCAGCGGCCAGCCGATCCGCGCGGCCCGCTCGGCGAGCGCCTCGGCCGGATCGCCCCGGTGGTGCTCGGCGAGCAGCAGCTCCATCAGCCGGCGCTGCAGCCGCAGCCGCTCCCCCGCCTGCCGGGCCGCCGCCTCGGCGTAGCCGCGCACGGACTGGTCGACCAGTCCGTCCAGGTACTCGTAGCCGGCGTCGACCAGTTCGTACATCGCGGGCGGCGGGATCTCCACGCGCTGGCCGATCTCGGCGAACCGGCGCCAGGCGAGCCGTACGCCGAGCCGGTAGATCGCCTGGAGCGCGTCGAGGCTGCGGCCGTTGAGTCCCTCGCCGCGGCCGAACTCCTGGAAGACCTCCGGGTGGACGCGCGGCCGGCCCTCGGCGGTCTCCAGATGCTGCACGAACACCTCGATGGCCCGGCGGATCCCGACCAGCGCCATCGGTTCACCGGAGTCGTCGAGCACGACCGGCAGGTGGGGGTACTCGCGCTGTATCTCCTCCAGGATCTCCTCGGCGAGCACGGGTGCCTCGGCCATCGCGAGCGCGGCGAACTGCCGCACCTGCAGGCGCGGTACGTCGTGCCAGGCCGAGCGCACGGTGACGGGTCCGTGTCGGAGGGCCATGGTCAGCGCTCCCTGCCGGCCGTCTCGTAGGTGATGAGCGGCGTGTTCGGCTGCTCGGGGGTCGCGTCGAGCAGCGCGACAATGCCGAGGGCGGCGCCCACGGCGAGCAGGGCGGCGACCGCCACGGTCAGCAGGGCTGCGAGCAGTCTGGGCATCGCGGGTCAGCCTCTCTGTCGAAAGGTCACTCCCACCTGAGCGCTCCACCGGGAGCACCCTCGGGATCTGCGGGCCGATCGCGGCCGATCGCGCAGTTCCCCGCACCCCGTGCGGGGCGCGGCACTTCCCCGTCGCCGCCGGACCCACCTCGTCCCGGCCGACGAGTCCCCAGTGTCGGCAAGCCCTCAGTGTCATCAACGCATTGACACTTCGTCAAGGGTGCGCCTACGGTTCCCGGCCCATACCGCACCTGCACCCTCCCCCACCGTGCCGGCACCTGTTCGTGCCGCGTCACCAAGAGCCCCTGGAGTGCCCGGATGCGCCGTACAGCAACTCCCTTCTCCCTGATCGTCCTGGGTCTGGGCGTCTTCCTGCTCGTCCTGGCCCCGCTGCTCGCCTGGTACGTCGAACCACGCGCCCAGCGCACCCCCGTCGACATCGACACGACGACCGTCTTCACCGGCACGGGCAGCTATTTCGACACCGACGAGATCGAGACCGTCCACGACCAGAGGATCACCATCACCCGGCAGGTCCGCGGCGATGTCGCCGACAGCGAGCGGAGCGGCCGGGCGGTCTGGGACGTGTCCACCTCGGTCGACACCGACAAGTCGCTGCCCGCGGCCGACCCGCACGACTCGCTCCAGTGGACGACGGAGCGCTGGGTGACCGACCGGAAGACGAACGAGCCGGTCCACTGCTGCCAGGAGAAGCCCTACTTCGAGGGCGAGGCGTACCTGAAATTCCCCTTCGACGTGCAGAAACGCTCCTACATCTGGTGGGACAACACGCTCGGTTCGACCGTCACGCTGGCGTACAGGGGCAAGAAGCGGATCCAGGGGTACGAGGGCCTCCGGTTCACCGGCTCGGTGCCCGCCACCAAGACCGGCACCCGGCTCGTTCCCGGCACCATCGTGGGCGAGAAGGACGCGGGTCAGGTGCTCGCCGAGGAGTGGTACGCCAACCACGGCATCGAGCTGGTCGCCGACCAGCGCACCGGCCGGATCATCTACGCGGCGATCGGCCCCCGCAAGACGCTCCGGGCGCCCGGCGGCGAGAAGGACGCCGTCGTGCTGCTCGACAGCGAGCGGGTCGCGTTCACCCCGGAGACCCAGAAGGAGCAGGTGGACCTCGCCGACACCGACAGCGGCCTGCTGCGCCTGGTGGGGCGCACGCTGCCGCTGGGGACGGGAATCGCCGGGTTCCTCCTGGCCGTCGTGGGTACCGTTTTGGTCGCCCGCGGGCGTCCGCATCCCGATACGCCCGAGAGCTCCCAGCAGCCGCTCACAATGTGATGAGACGTCAGGTCCACAAAGCCCCGAAATTGTCACTTCGGTGAGTAGCCGCAACGAACCAGCGGGCGAAAACTGTCCACCCCACCCGAACACAGCCCACCCACATCCCCGTCACAGCAGACCTCACGGCACGACGTCACGGCAGACCCCACAGGACGCCCTCACCGCACGACCGGCCCCACCGATCCCCACGGATGTGCGTCGCGGGACATCCAGGAGTCCCGCATCGGAGCCGTAGGGACCGGCTTTGCGGGAACCCGGACCCCGGGACACACAGGGACCCGGCGCCTCCCGCGCCACGCACGGCGGGCCCCCACAGGTCCCGCCGTACCCCGACCTCGACCGATCCGCACCGGGAGACCGTCACCACCCCACCCACGCACGAGCCCCACCAACCCCCCACCCCCACGCTGGTTCCGCACCCCGAGACGAGTTGGAGCACCCATGCCCCAGCACGTGCCTTCGTCGTTGCGCGCCGCCTTCCCCCGCTCCGCGCAGCGACACCCGGCGCTCCCCCCACAACCGCGCCGCATCGTCTTCCTCGCCCGTCGTGACTTCGGCAACGAAGCCGCGGGCGGTTCCGAACTCCTCGTCGACAGACTCGCCGAGGGCCTGACCCACCTGGGCCACCAGGTCACCCTGCTGTGCGGCGGTCCGGCCGCGTACCGCGACTACCGCGTCGTGTCGGCGGGGGGCGACCTCGGCCACTACCTGCGCGCCCGCTCGGCGTTCCAGCGCCAGGTCGGCGACTGCGACCTGCTCGTCGAGGTGTGCAACGGCATGCCGTACCTGGCGCCGCTGTGGCACCACGGACCGACCCTGTGCCTGGTCAACCACGTGCACACCGACCTGTGGCGGATGCGGTTCGGCGGACCGCTGGCGCCCGCCGCCCGGCTCGGACGAAGACTCGAACACTGGGCGCTGGCAGGCGCACAGCGCCACGGACTGCTGGTCGCCGTCTCCCCGTCGACGGCACAGGCGCTGCGCGCGATCGGGGTCGAGCGCGAACGCATCCGGGTCGTGCACAACGGTGTGGAGGAGCCGGGCCCGCCCGCCGCACGCTCACCGGAACCGCTGTTCCTGGCCATGGGCCGGCTCGTCGAGTACAAACGGATCGACCTGCTGCTGCGCCTGTGGGAACGGGTCCGTCCGGTCACCGGCGGCCGGCTGGTGATCGTCGGCGACGGACCCGAACGCGAGCGCCTGGAGCACCTCGCGGGCCCCGGTGTCGAGTTCACCGGCCATGTCTCCGAGGCCGAGAAACACCGCCTGCTCTGTGCCGCCTGGCTGCTGCTGCACCCTTCCGCCGTGGAGGGCTGGGGCCTGGTGGTGACGGAGGCGGCGGCCCGCGAGACGCCGGCCATCGCCTTCGACGTACCCGGCCTGCGTGACTCGGTCGTGGACGGCGAGACGGGCCTGCTGGCCCGGGGCGAGTCCTCGTTCGCCGCGGCCTGGTGCACCCTCGCCCTGTCCACCCACCGCCGCACCCTGATGGGCAAGGCGGCCGGCGACCGCGCCGCCCAGTACCGCTGGAGCCGCACGGTACGCCAGTTCCGGGCGGTGGCGACGGAGGCGGTGAGGGGCTGGACGCCATGATCCCCCGGCGGAGACCCGCCCGACGGCAGCCTCCCCGGCCGCCGGCCCCCGGGCAGACGCCCTTGCGGCAGCCGTCCCCCGGGCGGCGGCCCTCCCGGCGCGGCAGCGCGGTCCCCGGTCCGGGCACGGGCCTGCGGGACCCCTCGCTGCGCCGCTCCCTCGCCCTCTTCCGCGCCTTCCGCCATGAACAGGACGACCCCGAGGGCTGCTACTCGCTGCTCGCCCGGGACGCCGCCGACCAGGTGGAGGCGTACGACGGTCCGGTGAAGGGCCGGACCGTCGTGGACGTGGGCGGCGGGGGCGGCTACTTCACGCGGGAGTTCCGGCGGCGCGGCGCCCACGGCCACCTCTTCGAGCCGGACGTGCGGGAGCTCGGCCCGGAGCCCCCGGAGGGATCCGTCGTCGCCGACGGGTACCTGCTGCCGCTCGCGGACGGGGTGGCCGACGTCTGCTTCTCCTCCAACGTCCTGGAGCACGTCGCCGACCCGCAGACCTTCCTCAGCGAGATGGTCCGCGTCACCCGGCCCGGCGGACTGATCTACGTGTCGTTCACCAACTGGCTGTCCCCCTGGGGCGGTCACGAGTGGGCGCCCTGGCACTACCTCGGCGCCGAGCGGGCCCGCGCCCGCTACCGGCGCCGTACGGGCAGGCCCGCCAAGCACACCCTCGGCGAGAACCTCTTCGCCGTGCACATCGGACCCACCCTGCGGCAGGTGCGCGCCCGGGACGACGTCACGGTCGTCTCGGCGCGCTCCCGCTACTGGCCGTTCCTCGCCCAGGCCGTCGCCAGGGCGCCGGGACTGCGCGAGTTCGCCACCTGGAACCTCCTCCTCATCCTCCGGCGGTGTCCATGACCAGCACGGTCCAGGCCCCTCCCCCGGCGACGACCCGCCCCCTCGCCCCGGACCCCGGCCCTCCGCGGGGGCCCCGGTCGAGGCGGTGGCTGCTGGGCTTCTGGGCCGTGGTCCTCGTGCTGTTCCTGGCCGTGGACCCGGGCCGGCAGACCTTCGACACGAAGCTCGGGGTCGCGCTCGCACCGCGGCGGTTCCTCGCCGACCTGGGCCAGCTCTGGCACGACCAGGGCGGCTTCGGCGGCATCGCGGACCAGTACGTCGGCTACGCCTTCCCGATGCTGCCCTACTACTGGCTGACCGATCTGGTCAGCCTGCCGGTGTGGCTGGCGGAGCGGCTGTGGATGTCGCTGATCGTGGCGGTCGCCTTCTGGGGCGCGCTGCGGCTCGCGGAACGGCTGGACATCGGCAGTTCCGCGTCCCGGCTGCTCGGCGCGGTGGTGTACGCGCTGTGGCCGGTGTTCACGGTCGTCGTCGGCTCGACCTCCGCCGCCGCGCTGCCCGGCGCCTTCCTGCCGTGGGTGCTGCTGCCGCTGACGGACGACCGGTACAGCGCCCGGGTCGCGGCGCTGCGTTCGGCCCTGGTCATCCCCTTCATGGGCGGCGTCAACGCGGCCTCGACGCTGGCCTCCCTGCTCCCGGTCGGCCTGTACCTCCTGTCCCGCCCGCGCGGCCCGCGGCGCCGCAGGCTGATCACCTGGTGGGTGCCGGGGGTCCTCCTGGCGACGGCCTGGTGGGTCGTCCCGCTGCTGCTGCTCGGCATCTACGGCGAGAACTTCCTGCCGTACGTCGAGAGTTCGCAGACCACGACGGACACCATGTCGGCCACGGAGTCCCTGCGCGGCGCCGGCAACTGGGTCGCCTACCTGCACTTCGGTGAGGCGTGGCTGCCCGCCGGCTGGACCGTGGCGGCCTCGGCGGCCGCCATCGTCTCCTCGGCGCTGGCGGCCGGGCTCGGCCTCGCCGGGCTGGCCCGCCGGGACCTGCCCGAGCGGCGCTGGCTGGTGCTGACCGTGCTGTCGGTCGCGCTCATCACCCTGGCCGGGTACGACGGTCCGTTCGGGGCGCCCTTCCACGGGGTGGTCCAGGGCTGGCTGGACGGCTGGCTCGTCCCCTTCCGCAACATCTACAAGTTCCAGACGGGGCTGGCGCTCGCGCTGGTCCTCGGCCTCGTCCACCTGGTCGGGGTGGCCGCGCGCTCCCAGGGCGCCCGTCCGGTGCGCGGACGCCGGTACGCGGCACTGGCCGCCGCCGTCCTCGTCCTTCCCGGTCTCGCCTGGCCGTACCTCAACGGGTCGATCCTGCAGCCGGGTTCGTTCCAGGAGCTGCCCGCGTACTGGAGGACGACGGCGAACTGGCTGGAGAAGTACTCGCCGGACTCCCGTGCCCTCGTCGTGCCGGCCACCGCGCACGGCATCTACACCTGGGGCTCCCCCATCGACCAGCCCCTGGACGTGCTCGCCGACTCCCGCTGGGCCCAGCGGGACTACGTGCCGTTCGGCACCGCGGGCAACCGGCGCGCGATGGACGCGGTCGAGCAGTCCCTGCTGACGGGCGGCGAGGTCCCGGGCCTGGCCGACTACCTGGGCCGGGCCGGCGTCCACTATGTCGTCGTGCGCAACGACCTCGACCCGGACCAGCTCGGCTACGTACCGACCGCGACCGTCAAGCGCACCCTGGAGGAGTCGGGCTACCGGCGCCTGGCCGGCTTCGGACCGCTGATGACCGGCGGGCGCATCGCGGAGAACACCCCCGTCCAGGTGGAGGGGCTGTATCCGCGCCAGCGGGCCGTCGAGATCTACGAGCCGGCCGCCGACGTGCCACGCCCCGGCCAGGCCGGGCTGAAGGCCGTCGCCGACACCGCCGTCGTGTCCGGCGGGCCCGAGGCACTGCTGCCGCTGTCGGCGGACCCGACGATGCGGGACCGGCCGGCCGTCCTGACCGGCGACAACCATCCCGGTCTCGGCGCTCCCCCGCTGCAGGTGGTGGGCGACGGGCTGCGGCGCGCCGACACCCGGTTCGGCCTGGTCAACGCCAACACCTCGTACACGTACACCCGGAACGAACGCAATCACTCCGGCAGCCACCAGGACGCCGGGGAGAAGCCGCACCAGATCCTGCCGACGGACGGGATCCGCCACCAGACGGTGGCCGAGCTGCGCGGGGCGCGCTCGGTGACCGCCTCGTCGAGCGGCAACTGGCTCTTCCACCTCCCGCAGTACGACCCGGTGAACGCCTTCGACGGCAACCCGGACACGGCGTGGGCCGAAGGAGCGGCGGGCTCGGCGGACGGGCAGTGGCTGCGGATCGGCTTCACGGACGAGACGGAGATCCCGTCGTCGATCCGGGTCACTCCGCTGCCGCAGGACAGTGTGCGCTCGGCGCCGACCCGGGTGCGGGTGGAGACGGAGCGCGGCTCGCAGACGAGCACACTCCGCGCCGACGGCTCCCGTCAACGCGTCAAGGCCCCCGAGGGGGCGACGAGTTGGCTGAAGGTCACCATCGTGGAATCGGCGGCCCGGACCTCCGCTCTGTCCGGCGCCGGTTTCTCCGAGATCAGCGTCCCGGACGTCCAGGTGACCCGTCTGCTGCGGCTCCCGACGGACGCCGCGACCACCGAGGCGGCCGCCGAGACGGTTTCCCTGCACCGGGCCACCGACCCGGGCGGCTTCTCCCCGACGGGTACGGAGGTCGGGCTGCACCGGCGCTGGACCTCGGAGTCGGCGGGCACGTACACGGTCAGGGCGAGCGCGGTCCCGGTACCCGGCGACGCGCTCGACGGGCTGCTGTACGACGTCGCGCCCGAGCAGCGGGACCGGATCACCGCGACGGCCGGTTCGACGGCCCTCCTCGGCACCGGCCTGTCGCCGCGCAACCTCACCGACGGCGACCTGACCACCGCGTGGATCGCCGGGGACGACCCGACCATCCGGCTGCGCTGGCCGGACAAGCAGGCCGTGGGCGAGATCGTCCTCGCCCCGGCCGGCGGCCTGTCCACCCGGCCCACCGAGGTCGGCATCCGGTCCCCGGACGGCTCGACGATCGCCGGCGTGGACGAGAACGGTGTCGTCCGCTTCGACCCGATCACCACGGACCGGCTCGACATCACCGTCACCGACACGGCCCCGATGACCGTGCACAACCCGCTCGCCGACGAGGACCTGCAACTGCCGGTCGGTCTGACCGAGGCGTACGTCCCCGCCCTGGACCAATACCGCACGCCGAAGGCCGACTCCGCCCGTCCCTTCGAACTGCCCTGCGGGAAGGGGCCGACGCTCGCCGTCGACGACGAGCTGTACGAGACGAGCGCCGAGGGGACGGTCGGAGACCTCGTGGAGCGGCGGCCGGTCGAGCTGACGCTCTGCCAGGAGGGCCGCGGCGACGCCGAGTTGACGCTCGACCCGGGCGCCCACCGGGTGGAGGCGGGCGACGCGGGACCGCTGGCCGTCACCGATGTCACGCTGACGCGCGGCACGGTCACCACACCCACCGCGCTCACCCGTGAACTGGGCATACGGGACTGGCTCGGCGACCGCCGCGAGGTGACCGTCGGCCCGGGCGCGGCCTCCTACCTGACGACGTACGAGAACTTCAACGACGGCTGGAAGGCGACGCTCGACGGCCGGGAACTCGACCCGGTACGGCTCGACGGCTGGCAGCAGGGCTGGCGGATCGAGGCCGGCCGGAGCGGCACGGTGAAACTCTCGTACGAGCCGTCCACGCTGTACGAGACCGGGCTGATCGGCGGCGGGGCCGCGGTCCTGGTACTCGCCGGACTGGTGCTGTTCCGGCGCCGCTCGCCCAACGTGGACGGGCCCTCGCCGGTGCCGCCCGCGCCCGGGTTCGTCCTGGGCACGATCGCGCTCACCGTGGTGGGCGTCGTGATCGCCGGGCTCCTCGCCCTGCTGGTGCCGGTGCTCGCCCTGCTCGCCCGGCGGCGGCACACGTTGCTGGTGCCCCTCGCGTTCCTCGCGCTCGCGGGCGCCGGAATCGTCGCCGCGACGGGCGCCGGGGAGCCGGTCGCCGAGGGCACCGGAGCGTTCGGCCGCACGGCGCAACTCCTGGCCCTGATCGCCCTGTTCGCGGGCCTGGTCTCGATCGGTGAGCCGCCGCACGCCACGCGCGGCGCGGGCCACGGCGCCGGGCAGCCGGGCCCGCTGCCGCCCCCGGGCTCCGAGGCACCGACGACCCCGCTGCCGCAGCGGACACGCGAAGAACCCCCGGACCCCGGAGCACCCGAAGCGCCCAAGGCGCCGGGGACACCAGGGGCACCCGGAGCGCCGCCGCCGCCCTTCGCGTCGGCCGGGCCGTCGCAGGTCGCGGCCGGGCCCACCGTGTCGGCCCGGGGGCCGGGGGGCGCGGGGGCGGAGCCCGATCCGCCCACCGTGCGGATGCCGTTCGGCAAGCACGGGCCGCGGGAGGCGGCGACCGCGCAGCCCGAGGACCGCCGAAGGACCGGGGAGGGAGAATCGACATGACCGCGCTGGACCGCCCCGCACGCGACGGCACGGACGGCCCCGCGGGACCGCCCGCCCGCATCCCGTTCCCGGTGGTGGACGAGGTCGCCCGGCACTGCCTCCAGGAGGAGGAGCCGGAGACCGTCCACATCGAGGTCCACCTCCCGGGCCGCCTCGACCCGGACCGCCTGCGCGCCGCGTTCGCCGGGGCCCTGCACCGCCACCCCCGGATCCTGATACGCGAGGCGGCGCGCCCCTGGTACGGGCGGCGGTACGAGTGGGAGCTCACGCCCGAGGCCGACGTGGAGGTCGTGCTGTTCCCGGCGCCGGACCGGGACGCGCTGAAGCACGCCCGGGACAGGGCGCTGCGCGACGCCCCGCCGCTCTCGGCCTCGCCGCCGATCCGCCTGGAGGTCGTCCGCGTCCCGAAGGCCGCCGGCACCGGTCGTCCCGACAGCACGGTCCTGTTCCTCACCGTCAACCACACCGCCCTCGACGGTCCCGCCTGTCTGCGGGTCCTGGCGACCGCGGCGGAACTGTACGGCGGCCGGGACAACGCCCCGGCCGCGCCCCCGAGCCGCACGACGGCCGAGACCCCGCGCGTCCCGGACACCCCCTCCACCTGGGCGCCGCCCGCCCGGGTGGCCCACGGGACCCCTGAGCCTCCCGACCACCACGGCAACGGCATGCTCGTCGCCGAGCTGAGCGTCCCGCGCCGGCCCGCGGGCGCCCCGTACACCGTGAACGACCAGCTGATGGCGGCCACCGCGCTGATGATCGCGCACTGGAACCGGGAGCACGGCGCCCGTCCCCGGCCGCTGCGCATCACGATGCCCGTGGACGACCGCCCGCGCGGCACGGACATGCCCATCGGCAACGGCACCCGGCTGGTCGAGGTCCCCTTCGCCCCGAAGGAGCTGGACGCCTCGGACCTGCCCGCGCTGCTGCGCCGCACCGCGGACCGCACCCGCGCGCTCAAGGCCCAGCCGCGGCCCCAACTGGGGCACGGTGCCTCCCTGTTGACGGCCCCCGTGGTCCCCGTCGCGTGGCGGGCCGCGTTCACCCGGGGCCTGCGGAGGGCGGCCGGGCCCTGGACGTCGACCACCCTCCTGAGCAACATCGGCCGAGTCCCGTACGCCCTCGACTTCGGCGAGGAGGCGGGGCGCGCGCACGCGGTGTGGTTCTCCGCCCCGGCCCGCATGCCACGCGGGCTGACCGTCACGACGGCCTCCACGGCGGGCCGCCTGCACGTGGCGTTCCGCTGGTCCCGCGCCCTGCTGAGCCACGGCGACGGCAGCCACCTCCGTGACCTCTTCGAGCACTACCTGCACGCGACTCAGCACGCCACGCACCATCCCCCGCGACACCCCACGGGAAGTGCCCCATGACCACGGCCCCGCCGCGCAGGACCCCGCACGGACTACGGGACTTCTACGAGGACCCGGCCGTCCCGGTCGCCTCCGGCGCGCCCCGCAGCCTGCGCCAGGCCCGGATGCTCGCCGAGGCACTGGGCCCGGCCACCTCCGGCGCCCGCACGGTCCTCGACATCGGCTGCGGCGACGGCACCGCCGCGGCCACCGCCGCCCCGCTCCTCGCCGGTCACCGCCTCGTCGGCGTCGACTGGTCGCAGGACGCCCTCAGACGCGCCCACTCCCGCCTCCCCTACGCGATACGCGGCGAACTCACCGACGGCGGACTGCCGTTCAGGTCCGCCTCCGCCGACGCCGTCCTCTTCAGCGAGGTCGTCGAGCACCTGGTCGACCCGGACGCGGCGCTCGACGAGATCCGCCGGATCCTGCGCCCCGGAGGCCATCTCATGCTCTCCACCCCGAATCTCGCCGCCTGGTACAACCGCGCCCTGCTCCTCGCCGGCGTCCAGCCCGTCTTCTCCGAGGTGAGCCTGCGGGCCATCCACGGCCGCCCCGGCTCGGAGGTGGTGGGCCATCTGCGGCTCTGTACGGCCCGCGCGCTGCGGGAGTTCGTGACGGCGTCGGGCTTCGAGGTCGTACGCCTGCGGGGTGCGCCCTTCCACGGCGTACCGCGCCCCCTGCGCCCGCTGGACCGGCTGGCGTGCCGCGCCCCGTCGATGGCCTCGATCCTGCTGCTGCACGCCCGGAGGACGTAGACCATGTGGTGGGGAGTGGCCGCGGCCCTGCTGGCGAACCTGCTCTACAGCGCCGGATTCGTCCTGGAGAAACGGGCGTTGGCGGCGCTGCCCGAGGTCAGCGTCCGCCGGCCCGCCCGGCTCCTGCGGCTGGTCCTCGGCAGCTGGCTGTGGATCGGCGGGTCCCTCGCCCTGGCGTCGGGCTTCGGCGCCCAGCTCGTCGTCTACCGCACCCTGCCGATCGCCGCCGCGCAGGGCATCTTCGTCTCCGGGCTGGTCATCCTCGTACTCCTGTCGTCGGTGCTGCTCGGCGAGGAGACCTCGGGCCGCGAGCGGTACGCGCTCGGCGCGATCCTCCTGGCGCTCCTCATGGTGGTGCTGTCCCTGAAGGAGGGCTCCGACACGGTCAGCCGCAGCGCCCCCGCCCCGCTGATCCTGCTGCTCTGCGTACCGTCGCTCGCGCTCGGCGTCTGGCTGTACGGGTCCGCCGAGCGCCGCGCCCGCCACCGGCACCGCATGCCGACCACGGGGGTCGAGTACGGCGTGGCGGTCGGTCTGCTGTACGGGGTCAGTTCGCTGGCCATCAAGGGAGTGTCGAGCCACCTCACCGGAAGCGGCTTCGGCGGCGCGGTGCTCGGCGTGCTGCGCTCCCCGTATCCGTACCTCCTGCTGTTCACCGGCGTGTTCGGCCTGGTCATGTCGCAGGCGGCGCTGCAGCGCTGCCGGGCCTCACTGATCGTGCCGGTCTGTACGACGGTGACCTGTCTGTTCACGGCGGTGCTCGGCACGCTCGCGTTCGGCGAGTCGCTGCCCGAGGACCCGCTGCGGCTGGCGCTGCGCCTCGGCGGTACGGCGCTGGCGGTCTCCGTGCTCCTCGCGATGCCCAGGCACGACACCCCGCCGAAGCCGTCACCACCCCCCACTTCCACGAAGGAGTCATCCCGTCATGAACCCGGACGACCCGCTGCTGAAGATACTGGCGTGCCCGCTGGACAAGGGACCGCTGCTGCTCCTCGAAAGGGAGACGGAGAGCACGCAGGGGACTGAGGGAACCGCACGGACCGAGGGAAGTCTCTACAACCCGCGGCTGCGCCGCCGCTACCCGATCGTGGACGGCATCCCGCAGCTCCTCCCGTCCTCCGGCGAGCAGGTCACGGACGACGAACACGAGAAGCTGCTGCTGCGTGTCGACGGCGACCGCGCCCCGGGAAGGTCGGCCCCATGACCCTGGCAGCCCGTGTGGCGCCCTTCGTGCCGGTGCGGCTGGTCGCCGCCGCCGCCCGGTTCGTCTATCCGCGCTTCGAACCCGAACTGGCCCGGCTCGGCGACCTCTGCCCGGCCGGCTGCGGTACCGCCGTGGACGTGGGCGGCTGGTACGGCCCCTGGACCCGCCGGCTGTCGGACCGGGCGCGCCGGGTGGTGACGGTCGAGCCGGTCCCGCACCTGGCCCGGCTGCTCAGCTCCGTGACCCCCGCGAACGTGCGGGTCGTCCACGCCGCCGCGAGCGACCGGTCCGGCACGGCCCACCTCTGGCTGCCGGCCGGCGACCAGGGCGACCGGGGCGTCTCGTCCCTCGTCCGGCGGGACATCCACGCCCGCGCCCTGGACGTCCGCTGCCTCACCCTGGACAGCCTGAACCTCCACGACGTCGGCTTCATCAAGATCGACGTCGACGGCAGCGAGCTCGCGGTGCTGCGCGGGGCCGGCACCCTGCTGGCCCGTGACCGGCCGGCCCTGTTCATCGAGCTGGAGGCCCGTATCCAGCCCGTCGACACGGTGGTGTCCCACCTCGCCGGGCTGGGCTACGAGGGCTGGGTGCTGCCCGGCGACACCTGGCGGCCGCTGTCCTCGTTCGACCTGGAGGCACATCAGGCACGCGCCGCGCACGTCGTCTCGCAGGGCCTGCTGCGCCGGGTGCTGCCGTTCCGCGGCCGGGGGTACGTCCGGTACGTGAACTCGGTGCTCTTCCTCCCGGACGGCCGGCGCCCCGGCGGGCGGCACGCACCGCGGGCACCGCGGACACGGCGGGTGCGAGACGATGGGCCGCATGCCCCCCGCCAGGCGGCCGGCTAGGGACCAGGCGTCCCCCGGCCCGTTCACCCCGCTCGACTTCCAGCTCGTCCTGCTGCGCCGGATGGCCGACCACAACCCGGACCTGGTGGAGGACGCCCGGCACGCGCTGGGCGCCTCGGTCGCGGAGATGCGCGAGGCCAACCGGCGCTGGCAGGCGATGCGGCACGCGCCGCGCAGCCGGGGCGCGCGCTCCCGCCACCGCTCGATCCTGGGCGACCCGGAGTCGGTGACACCGCGCCGGATCGGCGACCTGTCCTGCGAGGCGTACCTGTGGCCGGTCCCCCTCTGGCCGGACCTCCGCTTCGAGGTGCTGGTGGCTCCGGGCGGCGTGGCCTGGAACGAGTGGCTGGTCCGCGCCCCGGGCGCCCCCTCCCCGGACCTGACCTCGCCGGCCGACCTGACGCCCTGGTCCTGCACGGTCGACGAGGCCGCCCGCGCCTTCGCCCCGGTCCGGCCGCTGGAGGGCTCGGCGCCGACGCGGTGGGCGCTCGCCTTCACGGCGCCGGACGGCACGGACGGCGTACCGCGGGAGTACACGGCGGAGTTCACCTGGGGACTGCTCCAGCGCGTGGCGGCCGGCGAGCGGCACCCCTGACCCGTCAGCCGGCGGCCCCGACGACGGCTTCGGCGACGACCGGCACGGAGTCCTCGTGCAGGAAGAGGAAGAGATTGGGCTCGACGAGTTCCAGCTCCATGACGCGGGGTGCCCCGTCCTCGCCGTCCACCAGGTCGACGCGCGCGTAGAGCAGCTCCGGCGCGCCGGGCACGGCGGCCAACGCCCGCTCGGCGACGGCGAGTTCGGCGGGAGTCGGCTGCCAGGCCCGCAGGTTCGGGTGCGCCACCTTCTTGTCGTCGAAGGGGGTACCGGGCTCCAGGACGGCGCCCTTGCGGCTGGCGTGCAGGAACCGCCCGCCGAAGAACTGCAGGGCCCGTTCACCGGCGGTGTCGATGCTCCGTACGTACGGCTGCACGATCGCGGTCAGCCCTTCGGCGTGCATCCGCTCCAGGTGCCGTACCGCCTTCTCGCGGTCCGCGGGCAGGTACCGGGCCGCGTACCGGGCGCCGGCCCCCGAGGTCGGCTTGACGACGTACTCCCGGTCCTCGGGCAGGTCGCCCGGTCCGGCAGATTCCCCCGGGGCGAGGTAGCGGGTGTCGACGACGGGCACCCCGGCGGCGGCCAGGTCGCGCAGGTACCGCTTGTCGGCGTTCCACCGCACGACCTCCGGCGGGTTGGCCAGCTCCGTCGCGGCCCCGCACCGGTCGGCCCAGGCCAGGAACTCGGCGGCCCGCCAGGTGTAGTCCCAGGTGGACCGGATGAGCACGAGGTCGAAGCCGCCCCACTCGACACCGGGTTCGTCCCAGCGCAGCACGACGACGTCGGCCCCCGCCTCCCGCACCGCGTCCGCGAGGACGGACAGATCGCGGTCGTACCCGGTGGCGAGCACCTCCTGGCAGGTGACCAGTGCGATGCGCGGGCTGCTGCGTGCCACGACGGGCTCCTCCTGGGGGTGTCGGCTCGATGATCCCGCCCGCACAGTAACAACCGGCCCGACCCGGTCGGCCCTCCCGGTCAGGGCACCGGCCGTGACCCGCGACAACACCCACCATGCCCCTCAGGGGCCTTGCGGGTCGCTCTCCTCCGGGTCCCAGTCCAGCAGCCGTACCCGCGCCACCGTCTGCACGTGCCGGCGCATCGCGTCGGCCGCCCGGCCCGGCTGCCGCGCGACGATCGCGTCGAAGATCGCGCGGTGCTGGGTGAGCGACCGGATCGGCCGGCCCGGCTGCCGCAGCGACTCGTGCCGGCTCTCGGTGATCCGGTCGGCGATCGAGCGCATGAACTCGGCGAGGATCGGGCTGTGTCCGGCGGCCGTGACCGCCGCGTGGAAGAGCCGGTCGCCCTCCACCCCGTGTCCGCCCGCCGTGATCTCGTCCCGCATGTGCGCGAGGGCGGAGTCCATCGCGGTGACGTCCTCGTCGGTGCGGCGCTCGGCGGCCAGTTCGGCGAGCTTGGTCTCCAGGGCCTCGCGGGCGTCGAGCACGTCGGGCAACCGGCGGCGCCGGTCGACGAGTTGCTCCACCGGTTCGGCGTCGAGGGTGTCCCGCAGGAGGTAGGTGCCGCCGCCGTGGCGCACCTCGACCAGTCCCTGGACCTCCAGGACCACTATGGCCTGCTTCACGGACGCGCGGCTGACACCGAGCCGCGCCGCCAGATCGCGTTCGGGAGGGAGCCGGTCCCCGGTTCCGAGGCCGCCCTCGGCCACGTAGCTGCGCAGCCGGTCGAGGACCTGTTCGTACAGGCGCGGCTTGGACCCCATGGGCCGCAGTGCGTCGGTCATGTCCGGTCTTCCCCCTTACCTCTCGATCTGGTGGATGAGTGGCTCAGCCAATTTACGTCATCTCTCTTGACGCTCTCCACGACGGCCGCCCAATGTGGTTCAGCCACTTGGCCGGTCATCGCCCTGTCGGACAAGTGGCTCAGCCACTCAGCCACTCGACCGGTCGAACCGCCCGGGACCCAGAGACGGGAGCCCGTATGTCCGCCGAACTGATATCGATCCTCGTGCTCGTCGTGGTGTTCGTGATCGCCACCACCCGCTCCATCAACATGGGCGCTCTCGCCTTCGCCGCCGCCTTCGGGGTCGGCGAACTCGTCGCGGACCTCGACGCCGACAAGATCTTCGCCGGTTTCCCCGGCGACCTCTTCGTGGTGCTCGTCGGTGTGACGTACCTGTTCGCGATCGCCCGCGCCAACGGCACGACCGACTGGCTGGTGCACGCGTCCATCCGGCTCGTGCGCGGGCGGGTGGTGCTGATCCCGTGGGTGATGTTCGTGCTCACCGGCGCGCTCACCGCGATCGGCGCGGTCAGCCCGGCCGCCGTCGCCATCGTGGCACCGATCGCCCTGAGCTTCGCCGCGCGGTACTCCATCAGCCCGCTGCTGATGGGCGCGATGGTCGTGCACGGCGCCCAGGGCGGCGGTTTCTCCCCCATCAGCATCTACGGGTCGATCGTCAACGGCATCGTCGAACGCGAGGGTCTCCCGGGCAACGAGGTGGCCCTCTTCCTCGCCTCGCTCATCGTCAACCTCGTGATCGCGGGCGTCGTGTTCGTGCTCTTCGGAGGGCTGAAGCTGAGGGGCGCGGACGAGCGGGTGCGGAGCGCCGGGACGGACCTCGGCAAGGACGCCGACGGCCGTGCCGACGAAGCCGCCGACGATGGTGCCGGGGCGGACGCAGACCGGAACGCGGACAGGAACGCCGGCAGGAACGCGGGCAAGGACAGCGACAGGGAAGCCGACGGGGGCGCCGGTGAGGACGTCTCGCGGCTCAGTCCCGCCCGCATCGCCACCCTCGCCGCGCTCGTCGCCCTCGTCGTGGCCGTGCTCGCCTTCGACCTGGACGCCGGACTCACCTCCATCACCCTCGCCGTCGCCCTCAGCACCTTCTGGCCCGCGGACAGCCGCAACGCCGTCACCCAGATCGCCTGGCCGACGGTCCTGCTGATCTGCGGTGTGCTGACGTACGTCGGCGTCCTCGACGAGATGGGCACGATCGACTGGGCGGGCGAGGGCGTCAGCGACATCGGCGTCCCGCTGCTCTCCGCCGTACTGCTCTGCTACATCGGCGCGCTGGTCTCCGCGTTCGCCTCCTCGGTCGGCATCATGGGGGCGCTGATCCCGCTCGCGGTGCCGTTCCTGGCGCAGGGCGAGATCGGCGCGGTCGGCATGGTGGCGGCGCTCGCGGTCTCCGCGACCGTGGTGGACGTGAGTCCGTTCTCGACGAACGGGGCCCTGGTCCTCGCCGCCGCACCCGACGTCGACCGCGAGCGCTTCTTCCGGCAGCTGATGATGTACGGAGGGATCGTGGTGGCCGTGGTCCCCGCCGTGGTCTGGCTCGCTCTGGTGGTACCCGACTGGGGGTGACCCCGGCGCGCGTAGCGTGACAGACGACCGGTACGCACGACCACGCCGTACCGGCACGACCGACGACCAAGGAGTACGCACGCGTGTCCTCTCCCACCCCGGCACTCTTCCCGGCCCTGACCGAGGCACTGGCGGATCCGGACGGCACCGCCGCGCACCGGTCGGCCCTGCGCTTCGGCGACCGCTCCCTCACCTACGGCGAACTCGCGGCGACCGCCGCCCCGCTGGCCGCCCGCGTCGGGAGGGCGGGCCGGATCGCCGTCTGGGGCACTCCCACCCTGGAGACCGCCGTCGCCGTGGTCGCCGCCCTGCTGGCCGGCGTCCCCGCCGTCCCGCTCAACCCGAAGTCGGGCGCGAGCGAGCTGGGGCACATCGTGGCGGACAGCGCGCCGGCGCTGGTGCTCGCGGCACCGGGCGACCGGCTGCCGGCGGCACTGGCGGAGCTGGAGCGCGTGGACGTCGGGATCGGCCCCGCCGCCGACTCCGGCGAGAGCGGCACTCCGCCGGCCGCCTCCCTTGCCGCCGTCCTCCCCGAACCGCCCCCCGAGGCTCCCGCCCTCATCGTCTACACCTCCGGTACCACCGGCCCCCCGAAGGGCGCCGTCATCCCCCGCCGGGCCGTCGCCACCACCCTGGACGCGCTCGCGGACGCCTGGCGGTGGACCGGCGACGACGTCCTCGTGCACGGCCTTCCCCTCTTCCACGTGCACGGCCTGATCCTGGGCATCCTGGGCCCGCTGCGGCGCGGCGGATCCGTACGGCATCTCGGGCGCTTCGAGACCGCCGGTGTGACGCGGGAGCTGAGCGGCGGCGCCACGATGCTGTTCGGGGTGCCGACGATGTACCACCGGATCGCGGAGGCCCTGCCCGACGACCCGGCGCTCGCGAAGGCGCTGGCGCGGGCGCGGCTGCTCGTGTCGGGCTCGGCGGCCCTGCCGGTGCACGACCACGAGCGGATCGCGGAGGCGACGGGGCGGCGGGTCATCGAGCGGTACGGGATGACGGAGACCCTCATGAACACGAGCGTCCGCGCCGACGGAGAGCCCCGCGCGGGCACGGTCGGGGTCCCGCTGCCGGGCGTCGAACTGCGCCTGACGGAGGAGGACGGGACCACGGCCGTGGAGGCGTACGACGGGGAGACCGTGGGCGAGATCCAGGTCCGCGGGCCCAACCTCTTCACCGAGTACCTGAACCGGCCCGACGCGACGGCGGCGGCCTTCACCGGCGACGGCTGGTTCCGCACCGGTGACATGGCCGTGCGCGACCCCGACGGATACGTACGGATCGTGGGCCGCAAGGCCACCGACCTCATCAAGAGCGGCGGCTACAAGATCGGGGCGGGCGAGATCGAGAACGCCCTCCTGGAGCACCCGGGCGTGCGCGAGGCCGCGGTCACGGGTGAACCGGACGCCGACCTCGGCGAGCGGATCGTGGCGTGGATCGTGCCCGCCGACCCCGCCTCCCCGCCCGGCGCCGACGAGCTGGCGGACCACGTGGCCGGCCGCCTCGCGCCCCACAAGCGGCCCCGCGTCGTCCACCACCTCGACGCCCTGCCCCGCAACGACATGGGCAAGATCATGAAGCGTGCGCTGGCCCATGACTGAGGGCGCCGCGGCCGAGGGCCCCGCGGCCCGGGACCCCGCGGCCGGGGGCTCCCGGAGGTGGACGGCCCGCGAGGCGATCTCCCGCGTCGGGACGGGCTTCACCGAACTGCCCGCCCCCACCGGCACGTATGCGCCCACCGGCACATACGAGCCGGACGGACCGGACGGGCCCCTGTCCTGGCAGGGCTACGACGCCGCACGCGCCCGCGCCGCGGACCGCACCGGCGAGGAGGAGTCCGTCGTCTGCGGTACCGCCACCCTCGGTACGGCCACGGCCGTGCTGATCTCCTTCGAGTTCGGCTTCCTCGGCGGTTCGCTCGGCCGGCGCACGGGCGACCGCCTCGAAGCGGCGCACACGTACGCGCGGACCCACCGCCTGCCGGTCGTCTCCCTCGTCGCGACGGGCGGCAGCCGCATGCAGGAAGGCATGCTCGCCCTGGTCCAACTCCAGCGCGTGGCACGGCAGTCGGCCCTCACCCGGGCGGCCCGCCTCCCGCAGATCGCCGTCCTGCGCGACCCGACGACGGGCGGCGGCTGGGCCACGCTGGGCGCGGGCGCCGACGTGGTCCTCGCGCTGCCGGGCGCGCAGGTGGGCTTCGCGGGCTCCCGGGTCCGGCCGCCCGACGCGGACCCGGCCGCGTACACCGCCGAAGCCCAGCTGACCGCGGGGGCGGTCGACGCGGTGGTGCCCGAGCCGGAGCTGCCGGGGGCGCTGGCGCGCTGGCTGCGCCTGCTGGGCGACCCGTCGGCCGATCCCGCGCCGCCTCCCCCGGCGCTGGGCGACGCCGGGCTGCCGGACACCGGCTGGGAGGCCGTGCACCGGGCCCGGTCGGCGCGCCGGCCGCGCGCGCCCGTCTACCTGGACGCGTACTTCACCGAGCGGGTGGAGATCAGCGGCGACCGCTGCGGGGGCACCGACGAGGGCATGCTCTGTGGTTTCGGGGCCCGGGCACAGGACGGCAGGACGGTCGCCTTCGCGGCCCAGACCGGCACCGCCACCCGCCCCGCCGGCTATCGCACCGCGGCCCGGCTGGTCCGGCTCGCGGACCGGCTCCGTATCCCCGTCCTGACGCTGGTCGACACCCCGGGCGCCGCCAACGACGCGGAGGCGGAGCGGCGGGGCGCGGGCGCGGCGATCGCGGACCTGTTCGCGGCCGTGGCCGCCGCGCGGACGCCCGTCACCACGCTGCTGATCGGGGAGGGCGGTTCGGGCGGCGCGCTGGCCCTCGCGGCGCCGGACAACACGTGGGCCACGCCGGACAGCTACTTCTCGGTCATCGCGCCCGACCTGGCCGCGGCCATCCTGAAACGGCCCACGGAGGAGGTACGGGCCACCGCCGGCCAACTCCGCATCCGGCCGCAGGACCTGGTGGAGCTGGGGGTCGTACGCGGCATCGTGCGGCCGGCCCGGTCCCGGCCCCCGTCCCCGCCCGGTGCGGCCCTCGGCCCGCCCGGCCCGGCTGCCGCACCCCCACCGCCCGGATGATCTCGTGTGTCACCGAGCCGCCCCGGTCGTCGGCGGCCGAGGCCCGCAGCGACACGTATGCCGCGTCGCGGGGCACGCTCAGCGTCCCCCTCCAGGCGGCACCGGTGCCGGCAGGGGTGTCGGCGCCGGCGCCGGCGAGGTGGACCGGCCGCCACGACTCGCCGTCGTCGTACGACACCTCCAGCCCCGCCCGGCCGAGGGTTCCGGGGGGCCGGCCGCCTGGCGCCGGCGAGAGGCCGGCCAGGTACGCGGCGCGGACGCCGACGGGCAGCCGGGTCCCGGCCCGTACGTACCCGGCCAGGTCCGTGTCCACGTCGAAGCCGAGGTTGATCAGCGGGAGGGTCGTCCAGCGGCCCTCCGGGGTGGCCGCCGACCTGAAGGTCCACTCGGTGTGGCCCCTCGTGGCCGGCCGCCAGCGGTCCGCGTCCAGCGCCGTGTCCGTGACCACCGTGTACGGGTGCTCGCCGGCGGGCGCGTCCCAGACGTACGCGGCGGAACCGGTCCGCCGGTCGGCCGGCTCCCCGTCGAGGTACACCTCCGTCGACTGAGTCATGCCGCTGCCCTCGTCCCACACGTTGCCGAAGCCGGTGTGGTCGGGCCCGGAGTCGCCCCAGCCGGGCACGTTGAACCGCAGTGACGCGCCGGAGCGCTGCTGTCCCCAGCCGAGCCCGGTGCCGAGCCACGGCTGCCAGACCGGCCGGAACCAGTCGAGACCCTGACGCGTGCCCCCGGCGTAGCGGACGAGCCCGCCGCGTTCCTCCAGGTCCCCGGCGCCCAGGGTGACGGACTCGTGCCAGAGCTGGCCCGGCTCCGTGGACACGTACGCGGTCCGCCCGGCCGGGAAGCGGGCCCGTTCCTGGAAGCCGATCCCGACCGGGAACGCGTCGTCGGTGAGCGAGTACCGGAACTCGCTGCCCTCGGCGGGCCGCGCGGAGTGGAAGCGGGTGTCGAGCACCGCGAGTCGGCGTCCCGGCGGTTCGTAGGTGAGGTCACGCGCCGGGATGCCGCCCCGGTGCCCCTCCGAGAGGTCGTACGTGTAGGGGGTGTCGGGCGTCCCGGTCGTGTCGGCCCGCCCGGCCGCCCGCAGGCGTGCCGCGTCCGCCCGGTCGACCGTGGCGATCTGCAGCGGCCGGTCGGCGTTGTCGTCGGTGCCGAACCAGGCGGTGAGGCGCCCCGGTACGTCGTCCGTCACGAACAGCGCCTCGGCGCCCGCGTCCTGGGCGGCCCGCGCCACCTCGGAGGGCAACGCGCCCGCCGCCATCCGGACGAGCACGGCCCTGCCCCGGACGTCCTTCCCGCCGTACTCCCCGGTGCCGACGTCGACCAGCGGCAGCCTGCGGCGCCCCTCGGCGAGCGTGCCGCCGGGCTGGACGACGGCCTCACGGACGCCCTCGACCTGCAGCCTCGGCTTCGCCAGCCGCCACACGGTCCGGTACTCGAAGCTGCCCCCGGTGACCTGCGCCGTGGGCGCCGCGAAGACGCTGTCGTACGTGGTCGGCACCTGGACGGCTCCGAAGAGGTCCGCGCCGTTCGCCGCCCGGGCGTACTCCATGAGCAGCTGCCGGGTCTCGGTCCGCCGGTCGACACGCGCCGCCACCTCGCGCAGTCCGGTGCCGTCCAGCGTGACCTCCCGGTCCCGGTCGAGGTGGATCTCCGGTGCCGCGAGGAAGCCGAGACCGAGCGAGTCGGCGCCCCGCGCGCCCCGTACGTCGAGGAAGGTGCTCAGGCTGTACGTGCCCGGACCCAGCCTCAGTTCGAGGGTGCCCGTGTCGCCGACACGCGCCGGAAGCGGGTCCACGCCTTCGCGGAGCTGCTGCACCACGAGGTCGGCGGCGGTGGCGGCCCCGTCACGGTCCTCGACGTGGACGGTGAGCGTGTACCGCTCCGCCTCCTTGACCAGACCGAGGGCGGTGTGCGCGACCGGTGTGCCGTCCGGCGCCGAGGCCACGATCCGTCCGCTGGTGGTGCCGGCCGGGGCCGACGTCGCGTCCCCGGTCACGGTCGTGGTGGCGGTCCCGTGCGCCGGAACGGTCAGCGCGGAGTCGGCGAGCGTCACGACCCCGCCGAGCCCGCCCCGCGTGCCCTGCGCTCCCCGTGCGCCCTGTGCGCCCTGTGTGCCTTGTGTGCCTTGTGTGCTGTGGACGGTGAGGCGCAACTCGACCGCCGTGTCGGACGAGTTGGTGTAGGTGACCGTCCTCGTGACCGGCTCGTTCGCCTCGTAGGGCCAGCGGTGGTACCCCAGATCGGCGCTTCCCGTGGCCGTGACACGGGCCCTCACCGCGTCGGGCGCGCTCACCCGACCGGCGCCCAGCACGTAGGCGGACGCGTCGAGGCGCTCGGAGGTCGACATCAGCGCGTCCTTGAGCCGCGTGCCGATCCGGTCGGGGTGCCGTTCGGCGAGGAGCGCCGCCACGCCCGCGACATGGGGTGTCGCCATCGACGTACCGCTCATGGCGGTGTAGTCGCCGCTGCCGGCGGAGAGCCGGGAGCGGGCGGCGAGGATGTCGACGCCCGGTGCGCTGATATCGGGCTTCAGCGCGTGGTCACCGTGCCGCGGCCCCGCGCTCGTGAAGTACGCGGCCCGGTCCCCCGGATCGACCGCGCCGACGGTCAGCGCGGAGCCGGCGGCGCCGGGCGAGCCGATGGACGAGGGGGCGCCGGTGTTGCCCGCGGCGACGACGAACAGCGCGCCGGTCTCCTCGGTGAGGGTCTCCACGGCCTGCGCCATCGGGTCGGTGCCGTCGCTGGGCTCCGTCGACCCGAGGCTCATCGAGACGATCTCGGCGCCGACGTCCCGGGCGGCCCATTCCATGCCGGCGATGATCTGCGACTCGCTGCCCGAGCCCTGGTCGCCGAGCACCTTCCCGACGGCGAGCGTGGCCCCGGGCGCGACCCCCCGCTCCCGCCCGTCGGAGGCGGCGCCGCTGCCGCCGACGGCCGACGTGACGTGCGTGCCGTGACCGTTGCGGTCGGCGACCTCTTCACCCTCGACGAAACTCTCGGTCACGGAGACCCGGCCGGTGAGATCGGGATGTCCGGCATCGACCCCCGTGTCCAGTACGGCGACGGTGACCCCCTTGCCGGTGAGTCCCGCCTCCCACGCCTCGGGCGTACCGATGTGGGCGTTGCTTTCGGCCATATCGACGTGGACGCGTCCGTCGAGCCAGACCTTGTCGATCCCTCCCCCGCGGGTGAAGGCCCGCCAGAACGCCCGTCCTCCGTCGGCCTCGACAGCGGCCCCGCGGATGCTCGGCAGTCCGCGCGTCCGCTCGGCACCGCGCGGAGTCACCACCCGTGCGCCCTTCCCGTAGGTGACGATCAGCGGCAGCCCGTCCGTCTCCCCGTCGGTGAGCCCCTGGCGTATCAGCTCTCCCACGTCGAACAGCCGCCGGTCGAGGCTGCCCGCCCGCAGGTGCGGCAGCGCCTCGTCCGGTACGACGGTGAGGGCGCCGTTCGCCCGCTGGGTACGGACCGCCCCGGTGGCGCCCGGCGCCCGTTCGACGGTCACCGTGCGTCTGCCGCCGCCGAGTTCGGTGACGGTCACCCGGTCGCCGGTGACGAGGGTGACCGTGTGGGCCGCCGCGGGGGCGGAGACGGCACGGGTGCGGGGCGGGGTGCCGGTGTCGCGCGCGTCCGCCCCGCCCGCGGGGAGCAGGGCGAGCACGAGCCCGGCCGACGCGAGCGCCGCCCCGTGTCGCGCGGATCGTGTGGTCATCCGTGCCTCCGGGCTCGGGTGGTGTCCGGGTGCTGCGACGAGTGTCGGGGGCCGGTGGTGCGCTGCCTCCGCCCGGAACCTGGCGGGAAGCTGCCCTGGCGGTTTTCCGCCAGCGCGACGGTGAACGACCGGAGGAAACCGCGACAGCGCCAAGTACCGTCCGTGACAATGAAGTGGTCACCAGTGACGGACTACGGGGGTTCTGCCGCAGCATGGACGGATTGGTGGAGTTCAGAACGGATGACGGGGCCGTCGTCGTCGTCGAGGGGGCCGAGGACACCTCGGGTTCCCGCCTGGTCGCACGCGCGGACGGGACGGTCGCGGCGGCCCGTACCTTCGAGGGCTCGCTCGAGGGCGTGCGCGCGGCCGCCGAGTCCGCGCTCCGCGTCTTCCGCGACGGTTCGCTGCGGCCGGACTCCGTGGAGATCGAGTTCGGGGTCCGGCTCACCGCGGAGGCGGGCGCGTTGATCGCGAAGAGCGCCGTCGAGGGCCACCTCCTCGTCAAGCTCTCCTGGTCGCCCGAACCGTCGCACGGCGCACGCCCGGACGGCGCACCGCCGACCGGCGGCCCGGCGCCCGCCCCCCGCAGACCACCCCGCGCTCATGACCAGTGCTTCCTGGCACGCCAGAATCAGCTGCGGACGGGACACCGGCGCCGGTTTCCTCGTCACCGAGCGGCACGTCCTGACCTGCGCCCATGTCGTCGCGCGCAACGACACCGAGACGGTCGCGGTGTCCTTCGCGCACGGCGGCCACGAGGACGTCCCCGCGCGGGTGGTCGCACACGGCGGCTGGACCGGCCGCGAGACCGACCCCGGCGATCTGGCCGTACTCGAACTGGACCGGCCGGTGCCGATGAGACCCGCCGAGTTCGCGGCGCCCGCCGACGCCTACGGCGATCCCCCGCGAAGACTCCTCGCCTACGGCTTCCCCAAGCGGTACGACGAGGGGACGCTCGCCGAGTACCGGGCCACCGCCGACCAGTTGATCGCCGGTGAGTGGGTCCAACTGGAGGCGTGGGCCGCGCACGGCCAGCCGCTCGTACCGGGCTTCAGCGGCGCCGCGGTGACCCTCGCGGACACCGGCCGGGTCGTCGGCATGGTCTCGGCCGCCGCCCGCAGCCCCGAGGTCCGCAACGGGCGCATGCTCCCCGCCCAGGTCATGGCCCGCTACTGGCCCCGCCTCGCCGACCTGATCCCCACCCCCGGCCACACCCGAGAGCAGAAGGAACGCCTGAGACACCTGCTCGAACAGGTGGAGACCCCGTCCGGGACAGCCCCCTCAGGGACGGCCCCCTCCGGGTCAGCCCTCTCAGGGGCGCGGGGAACTGCGCGACCAGCCCCCACGGCCCCGCAGCCGCACCCCGTGCACCACCCGTCCGCCCCCACCCAGGGGTACAGCCCGGAACGGCTGTACTCCGACGCGGTGGGCCCCCTCGGCCCCCCGCTCCCGCACGGCTTCACCTCCCTGTGGGACGCGGCCTGGTACCTCGTCTCGGAGGTTCCGGACCCCGCCGCCGCCGCCCGTTTCACGGAGCGGCTCGCCGACTTCGTGGACGACCACCGGACCCGCGCCGCCCTGCGGGCCTGGCCCGCGGCGCCCCTCTCCCGCCGGCCCGACCCACCGGCCCCGCGAGGGGCCACGCACACCTGGTCACCGATCCTCGTCGAGATCGCCCCGAGCGGCTCCGGCGACGGCCACTTCCTGGTCGAGGTGTCCGCGTACAACGGCCGGCACCGCCGGGTGGTGGGCTCCCGCCGCCTCCCCGTGGACCGGGTGCGTCCCTACGCGCTGGAGCGGATCGACGAGGCGTACCACGAACTGGAGCCGGGGGCCCGGGAGTTGCTGGCCTTCGTGCTGCCGCGCCGCTGGCTCAACGCGGACGTGGCGCACTGGAAGCGCAGCGCGGACGACGACAGCCCGCTCGGCTCCTTCGCGCCGCTCGTCGTGATGGACCTGGAACGGCGGCGCAGCGGCGGCCTGCAGCACAAGCTCCGCCAGAAGTGGCAGTACCTGGACGCGCGGCCGACGGCACGGCTGCACCGTATCGACTGCTGGTCGGTCGGCCAGGACCAGGTGAAACTGACCATCGGGCTGCGCCGCGACGCCGACATGGTGGGCTTCGGCACGCCGCCGCGCGCGGACAGTGTCCGACGGCTGTTCCAGGCGAGCCTGAACGCGGCGGTGCCGGTGATGCTGTGGCCGCGCACCGGCTGCCGGGGCGAGCACCGCTGCGGGGAGTCCGCGGACTGCCGTGGGGCGGCGTTCCTGGACCGCCTCGCCGACCATCTCGCGAGCCTGCCGCCCCGCGAACTCCCGCTGTACGTACATGAGTTGCGCGAGACCGCATACGCCTCGGACGCCCCGGAGCCGCACTGGGCGTACGACCTGGCCCTGCTGTGGGAGGACCCCGAATGTCTGCCTGACCCCGTCGGCTACCTGCACAACCCGGTCGGCTGAGCCACCGCGGCCACCGCCCTCACGTTCGGAGAGACCATGTCCCTGTGGCCCGTCTACACGGGTGCGAGCGAGCCCCACGACGGCATCGCCGAGCTGCCCCCGCCGCCGCCCTGGCGCGACTTCGACGGCGGCCCGGAGCTGGCGACGCCCGCCGAGGGCGACGACACCTCGGCCACGTCCCCGGACCGCCGGCACCGCGCCCGCACCTACCGTGCCACGGACCGCGCCGTCCAACTCGTCAACGCCGCCCTCTTCCTGCGCAGGCCCCTCCTCGTGACGGGCCCGCCGGGCAGCGGCAAGTCGAGCCTGGCGTACGCGGTGGCGCGGGAGCTGCGGCTCGGCCCCGTGCTGCGGTGGAACATCACCAGCCGCACCACGCTGCACGACGGCCTCTACCAGTACGACCCGCTGTCCCGCCTGTACGCGGCCGCCCGCGACGCCCGTCCCGGTGGCGCAACGCCTCCCGCCCCGGGCCTCCCGCCCGACAGCGAACTCCAGGACCACCTGCGGCTCGGGCCGCTCGGCACGGCGCTCCTCCCGTACGGCCGGCCGCGCGCCCTGCTGATCGACGAGATCGACAAGAGCGACCTGGACCTGCCGAACGACCTCCTCAACATCCTGGAGGAGGGCCAGTACGAGATCCCCGAACTGGTCCGTTCCGCCCGGCACGCCCCCACGGCGGAGGTCATGGTCGACGGTACGGACGAGCGGGTCGAGATCGCGCGCGGCCGTGTCCGCTGCCGGGCCTTCCCCTTCGTGGTCCTCACCAGCAACGGCGAGCGCGAGTTCCCGCCCGCCTTCCTCCGCCGCTGTGTCCGCCTCGAACTGCACCAGCCCCGCGCCGACCACCTGGAGCACATCGTCCGGGCCCACCTGGGCGAACCCGACGCGTACGCGCATGAGTTGATCGACAGGTTCCTGAGTCGCGGGACCGAGGGGGAGCTCGCGACCGACCAGTTGCTCAACGCGATCTACCTCACGGGCGTGGCGGGGATCGACGCGTCGTCGCGCGACGAACTGGCCGAGCAGCTGATGCCGTACCTGAGCCGTACGGGAGAGGAACCGGATGCCTTCTGACGCCGGCGCGGGTGCCGCGCACCTGGCCGACGTGCTGGCCCGGGCGGCAGGCGCCCCGCCCCCGACCCCGACCGAACTGGCCGACCTCCTCTGGCTGGCCCACCACCTGCCGGCGCCAGCCCTCCGGGGGAACACGGACAGCCCCGCGCCTTCCAGGGACGCGGGGAACGGCCCGCCTCCGAGGGGCGCGGGGAACGGCGCGGCGAGTCCCCACCGCCCCGCGCCCGATCCACCACCCCACCCCGACACCCCCGAGGCCCCCGCCCCGGACGCACCACCGGCACATCCCCGCGTCCCCCTCCACCTCCCCGCCACCGACCCCGCCCGCCAGCCCTCCCCGGACACCACGGACCCCACCTACACCACGCTCCTGGCCCCGGCCCCGCCGATGCTCGCCCACCCCCTCGAACTCCAACGCGCCCTCCGCCCCCTGAAGCGGCGCGTCCCCGCCCCGGTCGGCCAGGAGCTGGACGAGGCGGCGACCGCGCACCGGATCGCGAGGCTCGGCGCCGCCCCCCAGTGGTGGCTGCCCGTGCTGCGCCCCCTGACCGAGCGCTGGCTGACGCTCCACCTCGTGCACGACACCGGCCCGACGATGCCCGTCTGGCGGCCGCTCGTCCGCGAACTGCACACGGCACTCGCGCAGTCGGGCATCTTCCGCACGGTGGAGCTGCACCGGCTGGAGACCGACGGCACGGTACGCCGCCCCGGCTCGCAGGAGTCGTTCGCCGACGGCCGTACGGTCACGCTCCTGATCAGCGACTGCATGGGCCCGCAGTGGCGGGACGGCCCGGCGGGCACCCGCTGGTACGCCACGCTGCGCCGCTGGTCGGCCAGCATGCCGGTCGCGCTGGTCCAGCCGTTGCCGGAACGCCTGTGGCGCACCACCGCGCTGCCCGCCACGACCGCGCGGATCACCGCACCGGGTCCCGCGGCGCCCAACTCGGCGTACGGCGTGGACGCGTACGCGCTGGAGGACCTGCCGCGGGAGGTGCTCGCGCTGCCGGTGCTGGAGGCCGCGGCACCCTGGCTGGCGAACTGGTCGTCGCTGGTGGCGGGCCGGGGCCGGCTGCCCGGCGCGGTCGCCCTGCTGGGCACCGCTCCGCCGGCCGCGCCGGTCGACGAGCGGGGCCGGAGCGATGTGGAGCGGCTTTCCGCCGAGGAGCTGCTGCTGCGGTTCCGCTCCCTCGCCTCCCCCGAGGCGTTCCGGCTGGCCGGTCATCTCGCGGTGGGGCCACCGGAGTTGTCCGTCATGCGGCTCGTCCAGGCGGCGATCGAGAAGAATCCGCAGCCGCAGCACCTGGCCGAGGTGATCCTCAGCGGCGCGCTGACCGCGGTCCCGGGCACGGCCGGTTCGTACGCCTTCCGGCCCGGCGTACGGGAGTTGCTGTTGCGCACGCTGCCCCGTACCGCGCGTGGCCGGACCTCCGAACTCCTCGCCCGGGTGGGCGCGCTGATCGACGCGCGGGCCGGCGTGGCGGCCGGCGAGTTCCGGGTCGCGGTGCCGGGTCCCGGGAGCGCGACGGCCGGCGGCGAGCCGTTCGCGGCGGTACGGGAGGAGAGCGTACGGCGCCTGGGCGGCACCCCGCCGCACCAGACGCGTCCGGCAGCCGGGGCGCAGTCGCCGTCCGCCCCTGTGAGCACCACCCCGCCCTCCGCACCGCAGTCCCCTCAAGCCACTCGGCCCACTCGGCGGTCCGGCCGGCAGCCTTCCGCACGGGTGACCGGCCCGGCCGACCGCCGCCCCGACGAAGCGGCCGACGCCCTGGTGCGGGCCCCGTACGTCCTCATCGGCTTCGACGGGCCCCTCGTGCGCCTCTACACGGGTGACGGCGAGCGGCAGGCCACCCGGGAACTCGCCGCGCTGCTCGCCGAACTGCGCGACCCGCAGGCCGCGCTGAGCGGTGAACCGCTGTCCCCCGGAGGCACTCCCGCACCGCCGCTGGAGGGGCGCGCGAACCCCCTCGACCTGCTGCGCGCCGTCGCCGGCCATCCGCTCGGCGCCGACCTGCGCAGGCGGCTCAACCGGATCGAGGAGCGGGCCGTGTCGACCGCGGCGTCCACCCCGTTCTCGGACGCGCTGATCACCACGCTCAGCTCGCTCGGGCGGCGCACCGCCGTCGTCGCGGACAACGCGCCGAGTGCCGTCTGGAAGTACCTGCAGGCACACGGCCGGCTGACCGGTCTGGTGACGGGCGGAGTGCACGGCCGCTCGGACGACCTGACCCGGCTGATGCCGGACCCCGACTGCCTCCTGCGGGCGTTGGCCCACCTCGGCGCCGCGCCGGAGGACGCCGTGCTGGTCGGCTCCTCCGTCGCCGAGCTGACCGCGGCGAAGGCGGTCGGTCTGCGCTTCCTGGGCTATACCCGGTCCGAGCCGCACCGCCGGCGCCTGGTCGGCGCGGGCTGTGAACTGACCACGGCCTCCTGGGCTCCGCTCCTCCGGGCCCTTCCCCCCACCTGAGCCCCGGACGTCCGGTGAAGACCACCCGTCCAGCCGCACCCCGCCCGGCCCACCCCGAAAGGCGACACCCCGTCAGCTCCCGCACGATGCGTAGGGAGGACCGCCGTCCGGCGGAGTCCCAGGTCTGCGCTCTCGGGAGGACCCGCCATGACCGCCAGTCTGGAGCAGTTGCGCCGCTGCCATTTCGCCGTGGACCTGGGGGCCGCGAGGACACGCGTCTTCGTGAAGGGCGCCGGGCTGATCGTCGACCAGCCGAGCGTCGCAGCGGTCAACACGAAGACCGGCGCCCTGATCGCGGTCGGTGAGTTCGCCGAGAAGATGACGGGCCGTACCCCTCACTACATCCGGGTCGTCCGGCCCGTCTCCGGCGGAACGGTCGTCGACATCGAGATGGCCCAGCGCATGCTGCGCCAGCTGCTCGGCGACAAGGTCCGCCGCACCCTGCGCCGCAAGCCCCGGCTGCGGGCCGCCGCCTGCACCCCGCACGACGCCGACCCGCTGGCCCAGCGCGCGACCATCGAGACGCTCGTCGGGCTCGGTGCGCGGCGCGTCGAACTGGTCGACACGCTCCTCGCCGCCGGTGTCGGCTGCGGGCTGCCCGTGGAGCAGCCCGAGGCCACCATGATCATGGTGTGCGGGGCCGCCGCCACCCAGGTCGCCGTGCTGTCGCTCGGCTCGATCGTCACGGCCGAGCGCATCCCGGTGGGCGGCGAGGCCATCGACCACGCGATCGTGCAGCACCTGCGCCACCACCACGAGCTGATGCTCCCCTCCCAGTCCGTACGTCCGCTGCAGCTCGCCCTCTCCGGGAACGGGCTCACCTCGCAGGGGCCCACCTCCACGGAGATCCACGGCCGGGACGTGGCCACCGGCCTGGCCCGTTCCGTCCAGGTGGACACGGCCGCCGTACGCGACGCCATCCAGACCCCGCTGACGGCCGTGCTCGACGGTATCGGCAAGGTGCTGCGGGCCTGCCCGCCGGACCTGGTGGCCGACCTCGCCGACCGCGGCATCATGATGGTCGGCGGCAGCGCGCTGCTGCCGGGCCTCGACCAGATGCTGCGCCAGGCGACGGGCATGCCGGTGCACATCGCCGAGCGGCCCGAGGTGTGCGCGGTCCTCGGCCTGGGGGCGATGCTGGAGGGCAGGATCGCGCCGCTGGTCCTCGACCGGACGCCCGGCTGAGCGCCCGTCCGGCACCGCAGGAGCGGAACCGAGCCCCGCCGCCGCACATGACGGACCCCACGAATCCCAAGGACCCCGCGGAACGTACGGACCCCGCGGAACTCACGGAACTTACGGACCCCGAAGAACCCCCCGCGCCCCTTCCGCTGCCCTTCCCCCGCCTCCTCGAAGCCGTGCTCGGTCTCGGCAGCGACCTCGAACTGCGCGCCACCCTGCAGCGCATCGTGGAGAACGCGGCCGGGCTGACCGGCGCCCGGTACGCCGCGCTGAGCGTGCTGGCCCCCGGCGACACCGGTCTGACGGAGTTCTGCACGACCGGCCTCGGGGCCGCCGAGCGCGCCCGCATCGAGCACCCGCCCAGCGGACGCCGGGGCGTGCTCGGCGCGCTCGTCCACGAGGGTGCGCCGCTCAGGCTGACCGACCTGACCACCGACCCGCGTGCCTGCGGCGTCCCGCCCGGCCATCCGCGGATGCGCAGCTTCCTGGGCGTACCGCTGCTCGTCCAGGACGAGGTGTACGGCAATCTCTACCTGACCGAGAAGCGCGGCGGTCCGTTCACCGCCGAGGACGAACAGGTGGTGCGCCTGCTGGCCGCCCAGGCGGGCATCGCCATCGGCAACGCCCGCCTGTACGAGACGGCCCGCCGGCGGGAGCGCTGGATCGAGGGCGCGGCGGCGGTGACGACGGCGCTGCTCACCGGTGAGGCGGCGGCCGACGCGCTGATGACGGTCGCCGAGCGGGCCCGGGTCCTGGCGGACGCGTCGGCCGGGGTGATCCTGCAGCCCACGGACGAGGGCGGCATGGAGATCGTCACGGCGTCGGCGCCGGCCGGCGCGGCCGGACTGGTCGGCACGACCATCGCGCCCGGCAGCGCGGTCCTGGAGCAACTCCTCGGCGGAGAGCCGGTGTTCCTGGACGACTCGGCGACCGACGCCCGGATGACGACCCCGGTGCGGCACCGGTTCGGGCCGAGCATGATGCTGCCGCTGCAGGCCGAGGGCCGGCTCATCGGCACCCTCGCCCTTCCCCGCCGGCGCGGCGACACCCCGTACAGCCCCGCCGAGAAGCTGCTGGCGACGCAGTTCGCCTCACAGGCCGCGCTGGCGCTGGTGCTGGCCGACGCCCAGCAGCGCCGGGAGCGGCTGGCGGTCTTCGAGGACCGTGACCGGATCGCCCGTGACCTGCACGACCTGGTCGTCCAGCGGCTCTTCGCCACCGGCATGATGCTGGAGTCCACGCAGCGCCGCACGGCCGCGGGAGAGCGGGACGCGGAGGTCCACGCGACGCTGGGCCGGGCCGTCGACGAACTGAGGTCGACCGTCCAGGAGGTCCGTACGGCGATCTTCGCCCTCCAGCAGCCGCCCGCCGACGCCCCGACGAGCTTCCGGGGCAAGGTGCTCCGCGAAACGGCGGGCGCCGCGGCGGTCCTCGGCGTGCAGCCGTCGGTCCAGTTCATCGGGCTCGTCGACACCGGCGTCCCGGACGCGGTGGCCGGCCACCTCCTGAGCGCCCTGCGCGGCGCCCTCGCGTCCGCGTCCCGCCGCACCGGCACGACCCGCGTCACCGTCACGATCGACGCCACGGTGACCCTCCCGGACACCCGCCCCGGAGTACGCCTGACCGTGACCGACGACGGCACCGCCCCCGCCACGACGCCCACCGAGAACACGGCGGACGACACGACGGGCGACACCGACCGACAAGACACCACGACGACATGGCAGTCCCCGCTCCGCCCTCCACCCGGCCCCTGACTCCGGCTCCCGGGCTTTCGCGGATTCTCGCCGGAGCGGGGCCATCCAGGGGGTTCGGCGCAGGCGCCGCGAATGTCACACGGGCCGCTCGAAAGAGGAAGGCCACCACGGCTCCCGTGATGACCTCTCATGTGCGTACGCGCTGGTCGGATCGATTCTCCACGCGTAGCGCCTGGTGGGGCGGGTGGGACTCGAACCCACGGCCGGCGGATTATGAGTCCGCTGCTCTAACCGGCTGAGCTACCGCCCCATTACGGCGCGTCGCGCACAGGTGTGCGCGCCGTCTGCCGCAGCATAGCCGCTCATACGATCTCCTGCTTCGGATGGTCGACTTCGCCTGCCCGTAAGGACCCCACCTGGGGCGCAGCGGTTCCCGCGGACATGAAAAAGGACCCCGTCGGGGTCCTTGTCCACCTGCTCTCCCGACTGGACTCGAACCAGTAACCTGCCGGTTAACAGCCGGCTGCTCTGCCAATTGAGCTACGGAAGACCGAAGCTCCCCCGACTGGACTCGAACCAGTAACCTGCCGGTTAACAGCCGGCTGCTCTGCCAATTGAGCTACAGGGGATCGCTTCGCTTGCATCGAACGTACCTCCCTGGGTATTCGCCAGAGGGCGTGCGCTCGCTGCGACACATACATTAGCGCAAGCAGGGGGGTGCTCCGCCAATCGGTAACCCGCCTGCGACGACGCCGCCGCAGTGGACCGAGACAAGAGGGACTCACAAGAGGAAGGGTGGCCCCATGCGCTACCGGCTCACGTTCGTCGTCGGACTCGCCTTCGGATACGTGTTGGGCACACGTGCCGGTCGCGAGCGGTACGAGCAGCTGAGGAAGACCGCCCAGCGGGTGTCGCAGAACCCGGCGGTGCGCAACACCGCGGAGTCCGCGGCCCAGCAGGGACGCGTGTTCGCCGGCAAGGCGTACGACGTGGTCAGCGAGAAGGTGGGCGACCGGGTTCCCGACTCGGTCACCGACCGGGTGCGCTCCCTGCGCGAACGCAACACGAACGGCACCCGAACCGAGGACGACTGGGGCACCACCCATCCCTAGCGGCACTTCTCCGGCACGGGTCCAACACGTCCGCCGAGGGGCGCGTGGAACTGCGCGACCAGCCCGGACGGCGCCGCGGACACCTGACGACAAGCACCCCGGCGACGCCCATGGCCCGAGCCGGCGCAGCGATACGGCAGAATTTCCGCCATGGGGATAGTCGCCGGGCTGGACAGTTCGCCCGATTTCACACGCATCGTCGTCTGCGACGCGGACAGCGGGGCCGTGCTCCGGCAGGGGTATGCCGCGCATCCGTTGGACGGCCCGGCGGAGGGCGCCCGGCCGTCCGACGTCGACCCGCAGGCATGGCTGCTCTCCCTGGGCGAGGCCGCGGGCGGCGGTCTCCTCGAGGGCGTCCAGGCCATCGGGGTGTCCGCGCAGCAGAACGGCCTCGTCCCCGTCGACAGCCAGGGCAACACGATCCGCCCGGCGATGGTCGGCGGGGACAAGCGCGCCCAGGTCGCCGCCGCCGATCTCGTCGACGCGCTCGGCGGGCGGGAGGCGTGGGCGCAGGCGGTGGGATGCGTACCGCAGGCCGCGCAGCCCGTGACGAAGCTGCGCTGGCTGGCGAAGACCGAACCCGAGGCGGCCCTGCGCACCGCCTCGCTGCTCCAGGCGCACGACTGGCTGGTGTGGCAGCTGCTCGGCAGGCCGGCCCGGCGGACCACCGACCGGGGCGGCGCCTCGGGCACCGGTTACTGGTCGGCCGCGACCGGCACGTACCGGCCCGATCTCGTGGAGCTGGCGCTCGGCCACCAGGCACTGCTGCCCGATGTGCTCGGGCCGTGGGAGGCCGCCGGGACGACCCCCGAGGGGCTGCTGATCTCGGCGGGCACCGGCGAGACGATGGCGGCGGCGTTCGGCCTCGGCATCGGGCTCGGGGACGCGGTCGTGTCGCTCGGCGCCTCCGGTTCCGTGATGGCCGTCCACCACGAGGCGCTGGTCGACTCCTCCGGGATGATCACCTCGCTCGCGGACGCGACCGGGATGCACCTGCCCGTCGTCACCACCCTGAACGCCGTACGGGCCCTGCGCGGCGCCGCCGAGCTGCTCGGGGTGCCCGACCTGGAGGCCCTGTCCGACCTGGCGATGAAGTCCACCCCGGGATCGCACGGGCTGGTGCTGCTGCCGTATCTGGAGGGCGAGCGGACGCCCAACCTGCCGCACACCGCGGGCACGCTCGCCGGGCTGCGGCGGGAGTCGATGAGACCCGAACACCTGGCGCGGGCCGCCTTCGAGGGCATGCTGTGCGGGCTCGCTGACGCGCTGGACGTGCTGCGGGGGCGCGGCGTCGAGGTGCGGCGGATCTTCCTGCTGGGCCAGGCCGCGGAGCTGGGCGCGGTGCAGGCGTGCGCGCCCGCGCTGCTCGGTACGCAGATCGTGGTGCCGCAGCCCGCGGACTACGCGGCGATCGGCGCGGCCCGGCAGGCCGCGTGGGCGCTCGGTGTCCAGCAGGGCACGGTCCAGCCGGGTCTGCCGCCCGTCTGGCAGGGGGCGGCCGCGCAGGTCCTGGAGCCGGGCGAGGCACTGGCCGTGGGGCAGGCGGTACGGCAGCAGTACGTGTCGGTGCGGGACCAGACCCACCCGGGCGCCTTCCGGTCCTGAGCGCTCACGCGGCAACGGGCGGTCTACGACTTCGGACCGGGTCCTGGTCCGCTCTTGGACCTCTCTTGGGTTAATCAGTTGAGGTAACACCGGTGGTGTGTTCGACGATAGGGGCCAAGGGCAACCAACCGCCCCGCCGCCGACTCCGAGAGACCCAGCGTGCTCATAAGACTTCTGCGTACCCATCTCACGCCGTACAAGAAACCCATCGGCCTGCTCGTCCTGCTGCAGTTCCTGCAGACCTGCGCCACGCTCTACCTGCCCACCCTGAACGCCGACATCATCGACAACGGTGTCGTGAAGGGCGACACGGGCTACATCCTGTCCTTCGGCGCCCTGATGATCGGCATCTCGCTGGCCCAGGTCGTCTGCAACATCGGTGCCGTCTATTACGGCGCCCGTACGGCCTCGGCGGTCGGACGGGACATCCGGGCCGCCGTCTTCGACCGGGTGCAGTCGTTCTCCGCGCGCGAGGTGGGCCACTTCGGGGCGCCGTCCCTGATCACCCGCACGACGAACGACGTGCAGCAGGTGCAGATGCTCGCCCTGATGACGTTCACGCTGCTGGTGCCGGCGCCGATCATGTGCGTGGGCGGCATCGTGCTGGCGCTCGGCCTGGACGTGCCGCTGTCCGGGGTGCTGCTGGCCGTCGTGCCGGTGCTCGGGCTCTCGGTCGGTCTCATCGTGCGCCGGCTGCGGCCGCTGTTCCGGGCCATGCAGGTGCGCCTCGACACGGTGAACCGGGTGCTGCGCGAGCAGATCACCGGCAACCGCGTCATCCGCGCCTTCGTGCGGGACGCGTACGAGGAGGAGCGTTTCCGCAAGGCGAACACCGATCTGACCGAGGTGTCGCTGGGCACCGGGCGGATGCTGGCGCTGATGTTCCCGATCGTCATGACGGTGGTGAACGTCTCGTCGATCGCCGTGGTGTGGTTCGGCGCGCACCGGATCGACAGCGGCGGGATGGAGATCGGCGCGCTGACCGCGTTCCTCGCCTATCTCATGCAGATCGTCATGTCCGTGATGATGGCCACGTTCATGTTCATGATGGTGCCGCGTGCCGAGGTGTGCGCCGAGCGCATCCAGGAGGTCCTGGACACGTCCAGCAGTGTGGTCCCGCCGAAGGCGCCCGTCCTGGAGCTCCGGCGGCACGGTCATCTGGAGCTGCGCGGGGCCGGGTTCCGCTATCCGGGCGCCGAGGAGCCGGTGCTCAAGGCCGTCGACCTGGTGGCGCTGCCCGGTGAGACGACCGCGGTGATCGGTTCGACCGGCAGCGGCAAGTCGACCCTCCTCGGGCTGGTCCCCCGGCTGTTCGACGCCACCGACGGACAGGTGCTGGTGGACGGCGTCGACGTACGGACGGTCGAGCCGCGGCTGCTCGCGCGCACGGTGAGCCTCGTACCGCAGAAGCCGTACCTGTTCGCGGGCACGGTGGCCTCCAACCTGCGGTACGGGAATCCGGACGCGACGGACGAGGAGTTGTGGCACGCGCTGGAGGTGGCGCAGGCCAAGGGGTTCGTCGAGGGCCTGGAGAACGGTCTGGACGCCCCGATCGCGCAGGGCGGCACGAACGTGTCGGGTGGTCAGCGGCAGCGGCTCGCCATCGCCCGCACCCTCGTCCAGCGTCCCGAGATCTACCTCTTCGACGACTCCTTCTCCGCGCTCGACTACGCGACGGACGCGGCGCTGCGGACGGCGCTCGCGCGGGAGACCGCCGAGGCGACCGTCGTGATCGTCGCCCAGCGGGTCTCCACCATCCGGGACGCCGACCGGATCGTGGTCCTCGACGAGGGCCGGGTCGTCGGCACCGGCCGCCACCACGAACTGATGGCGGACAACGAGACCTACCGGGAGATCGTGCTCTCCCAGCTCACGGAAGCGGAGGCAGCCTGATGGCCGGGCCCATGGGGCGCATGATGGCCGGGACCGGCCCCGACCACCACTCGATGGACTTCAAGGGGTCCGGGAGGCGGCTGCTGGCGCAGTTCAGGCCCGAACGCGCCACGCTGTACGTGATGCTCGCCGCCGTGGTCTGCAGCGTGGGTCTCTCGGTCATCGGGCCGAAGATCCTGGGCCGGGCCACCGACCTCGTGTTCGCCGGGGTCGTCGGGCGGGAGATGCCGGCCGGGCAGACGAAGGCCGAGGCCCTCGCGGCGATGCGGGAACGCGGCGACGGCGGTACGGCCGACATGCTGTCGGGCACGGACTTCACGCCCGGCGTGGGCATCGACTTCGGCGCGGTCGGCGAGGTGCTGCTGATCGCCCTGGTGGCGTTCCTGGTGGCCGGGCTGCTGATGACCGTGGCGACACGGCTGGTGAACCGGGCCGTCAACCTGACCATGTACAAGATGCGCGAGGACGTGCAGACCAAGCTGTCGCGGCTGCCGCTCTCGTACTTCGACAAGCGGCAGCGCGGTGAGGTGCTCAGCCGTGCCACGAACGACATCGACAACATCGGGCAGACCCTCCAGCAGTCGATGGGCCAGCTCGTCAACTCGCTGCTGACCATCGTCGGTGTGCTGGCGATGATGTTCTGGGTGTCGTGGCTGCTCGCGCTCGTCGCGCTGGTCACCGTGCCCCTGTCGTTCGTCGTGGCGACCCGGGTCGGCAAGCGGTCGCAGCCGCACTTCGTGCAGCAGTGGCGGACCACCGGCAAGCTCAACGCGCACATCGAGGAGATGTACACCGGGCACAACCTGGTGAAGGTCTTCGGACGGCAGGACGAGTCGGCGGCGCAGTTCGCCGAGGAGAACGACAAACTGTACGAGGCCGGGTTCCGGGCGCAGTTCAACAGCGGTGTCATGCAGCCGCTGATGATGTTCGTGTCGAACCTGAACTACGTGCTGGTGGCGGTGGTCGGCGGACTGCGGGTCGCCTCCGGCTCGCTCTCGATCGGTGACGTGCAGGCGTTCATCCAGTACTCCCGGCAGTTCTCCATGCCGCTCACCCAGGTCGCCTCCATGGCGAACCTCGTGCAGTCCGGGGTCGCGTCGGCGGAACGGGTCTTCGAGCTGCTGGACGCGGAGGAGCAGGAGGCCGACCCCGTCACGGGGGCGCGTCCCGCGGAGCTGCGGGGCCTGGTGGCCCTGGAGGGGGTGTCCTTCCGGTACGACCCGGAGAAGCCGCTCATCGAGGACCTGTCGCTGACCGTGGAGCCCGGGCACACCGTCGCGATCGTGGGGCCGACGGGCGCCGGCAAGACGACGCTGGTGAACCTGCTGATGCGGTTCTACGAGACCACGGGCGGGCGCATCACCCTCGACGGCGTCGACGTCGCCACGATGTCCCGCGACGAGCTGCGGGCGTCCGTCGGCATGGTCCTCCAGGACACCTGGCTGTTCGGCGGGACGATCGCGGAGAACATCGCGTACGGGGCCTCTCGCGAGGTCACCCGGGGGGAGATCGAGGAGGCCGCCCGGGCGGCCCACGCCGACCGGTTCGTGCGGACGCTGCCCGACGGGTACGACACCGTCATCGACGACGAGGGGTCGGGGGTCAGCGCGGGTGAGAAGCAGCTGATCACGATCGCGCGGGCGTTCCTGTCGGATCCGGTGATCCTCGTCCTCGACGAGGCGACGAGTTCCGTGGACACGCGGACCGAGGTGCTCATCCAGAAGGCGATGGCGAAGCTCGCGCACGGGCGGACGTCGTTCGTCATCGCGCATCGTCTGTCGACGATCCGCGATGCCGACACGATTCTGGTGATGGAGGACGGGGCGATCGTGGAGCAGGGGGCGCACGGGGAGCTGCTCGCGGCGGGTGGCGCGTACGCGCGCCTGTACGAGGCCCAGTTCGCCAAGGCGGCGGTGGAGGTGGACTAGGAGTCACTGACTCGGGGGCTCCGCCCCCCGAACCCCCGGTCCTCAATCGCCGGACGGGCTGAAAAATCAGCCCGTCCGGCGATTGAGGACGAGCGCGCAGCGCGACAGGGGGGTGGGCGGCGGGGGCGAGAAACGCTCTCAGTCCAGGTAGCCCCGGAGCTGGTCCGCGAAGGCGTGGTCGCGGAGTTTGTTGAGGGTCTTGGACTCGATCTGGCGGATGCGCTCACGCGTGACGCCGAAGATCCGCCCGATCTCCTCCAGCGTCCGCGGCCGCCCGTCGGCCAGCCCGTACCGCAGCTGGACCACCTTGCGTTCACGCTCGCCGAGCGTGGACAGCACCGCCTCCAGATGCTCCCGCAGCAGCAGGAACGCCGCCGACTCCACCGGACTCTCCGCGTCCCCGTCCTCGATCAGGTCACCGAGGGCGACATCGTCCTCCTCCCCCACCGGCGCGTGCAGGGACACCGGCTCCTGCGCCAGCCGCAGCACCTCGCTGACCCGCTCGCTCGGCAGGTCGAGATGCGCGGCGACCTCCTCGGGCGTCGGCTCGTACCCCCGCTCCTGCAGCATCCGCCGCTGCACCCGGACGACCCGGTTGATCAGCTCGACCACGTGGACGGGGACCCGGATCGTGCGGGCCTGGTCGGCGAGGGCCCGGGACATGGCCTGGCGGATCCACCAGGTCGCGTACGTCGAGAACTTGTATCCGCGGGCGTAGTCGAACTTCTCGACGGCCCTGATCAGCCCCAGGTTGCCTTCCTGGACCAGGTCGAGCATGGTCAGCCCGCGCCCCACGTACCGCTTGGCGACGGAGACGACGAGCCGCAGGTTGGCCTCGATGAGACGGCGTTTGGCCATCCGTCCCATGACGACCAACTTGTCCAGGTCCAGGGCGAGTTGGCTGTCGAGGTCCGAGGCGAGGCGGAGCTTCTCCTCGGCGAAGAGGCCCGCCTCGACCCGCCGGGCGAGCTCCACCTCCTCGGCCGCGGTGAGGAGCGGGATCCGGCCGATCTCCCGCAGGTACTGGCGGAACAGGTCGGACGAGGGCCCGCCGGTGTCCGCACGCCCGCGGGGCAGTTCCACCGGTTCGGGCGTCTCGGCCTCGGTCTCCACCAGGACGGCGGCGGGCGGCTCCGGCGCACTCTCCGCCTCCGCCGCGGTCTCGGGTGCCGCGGTCTCGGGGTGGAGCGCGGCACGCTTCTGCGGCGGCAGGGCCGCAAGGACGCCGGCGTCCGCGTCCGCCGCGGCGCCGTTCTTGCTGTCCGTGCTGTTGTCGGTCTGGGTCAGGGTCTGGGTCTGCACGGGGGCGACCTCCAGGAATGTCGCTGCTGAGGCGTGCGGCAGCGGTACGTCAGGGATGGGGTCGACGGCCTCGCCGCTGTCCATCCCGAAGTCATTGAGCGGAACCGCGGGGACTTCGGACCCGTCGCGTTCGGGTCGGCCGCGCTCCGAGGACTCAGGCACCGGAACCCAGTGTGGAGTACGACACATCGTCGCCACGAGGGGCGTGCGGGGACTTTCTGAGTCCGGTCCGTGACCGCGTGGTTACCCTCACGGAAGGTGGGCGTGCTCGTCCGTGCCCTGATCTGGCACGTTCCCCGCGTGTCCGGTTCCCGAAGCGGAACCCGTCCACCGGCCCGTCCACCGGCTTTCTCAGAGCGCGGCGGCGCCCTTCTCCCGCAGGGCCTGGTCGTACTGCTGGAGCACCCACAGCTCGTTCTGCACGGCGGCCAGTCTGGCCGGGTCGCCCTGGGCGCTGGCGCGGGCGAGGGCGCCCTGCACGTCGCGCACCCGGCGCTCGACGGCGCGGCGGCGGACGGTCACCAGCTGCTCGCCGGCGTACGCCTCGTCGACGGTCTTGCGCATGATGGCCTCGACGGCCAGTTCCGTGACCATGGCGCGGACCGCGTCGTCCGGGGCGGCCTCGCGGACGCGCACCAGGTACTCCTGCGGGTCCTGGACGCCGTGCTCCGCGCCGCCCGCCTCGATGATCGTCTCGCGGACGGCCGCGTACGGCGGGGCGGTGAACTCGTCCACCCCGTACGCGTCGAAGGCCGGGGAGACCAGGTCGGGGCGCTGCAGGGCGAGCTTGAGGAGCTCGCGCTCGGTGGCGTACACGGGGTTGCGCAGGGTCAGGGCCGGGCCCGAGGGGGGCCGCGGGCTGCCGGTGTCGTACTGCTGCGGGGGGCGGCCGCCGTTCACCGGCGCGGGGCCCCTGCCGCCGCGGTCGCGGGCCCAGCGGGCCAGCTGGGCGACCCGCTTGACGACGAACTGGGTGTCGAGGATGCCGAGCATGCCCGCGAGCTGGACGGCGACCTCGTGCTGCGCGCCGCTGTTCTTGATGCGGGCCACCACGGGCGCGGACTCGTCGAGCGCGGCGGCGCGGCCCGCAGGGGTCTCCAGGTCGTAGCGGGCGACGATCTGGCGCAGGGCGAACTCGAAGAGCGGGGTGCGCGGTTCGACGAGGTCGGCGACGGCCGCGTCCCCCTTGGCGAGGCGCAGCTCACAGGGGTCCATGCCGTCCGGGGCGATCGCGATGTACGTCTCGGCGGCGAACTTCTGGTCGTCCTCGAAGGCGCGCAGGGCGGCCTTCTGCCCAGCCGCGTCACCGTCGAAGGTGAAGATCACCCGCGCCGAGCCGTTGTCCATCAGGAGCCGTCGCAGGATCTTGATGTGGTCGTTGCCGAAGGCCGTGCCGCAGGTCGCGATGGCGGTGGTGATGCCGGCGAGGTGACAGGCCATGACGTCGGTGTAGCCCTCGACGACGACGGCCCGGCTGCTCTTGGCGATGTCCTTCTTGGCGAGGTCGATGCCGTAGAGGACCTGGGACTTGCGGTAGATCGGCGTGTCGGGCGTGTTGAGGTACTTCGGGCCGTTGTCCGACTCGTACAGCTTGCGGGCGCCGAAGCCGACGACCTCGCCGCCGATGTCGCGGATCGGCCACATCAGCCGGCCGCGGAAGCGGTCGATGGGTCCGCGGCGGCCCTCCTGGGCGAGCCCGGACAGGACCAGCTCCTTGTCGCTGAAGCCCTTGCCGCGCAGGTGACGGACGAGGTGGTCCCAGCCCTGGGGGCTGTAGCCGACCCCGAAATGCGTGGCGGCCGACTGGTCGAAGCCCCGCTCCGCGAGGAACTTGCGGCCGGCGTCGGCCTCCGGGCTGGTGTCGAGCTGCTCGATGTAGAACGTGGCGGCGGCCTGATGGGCCTCGACCAGCCGGATCCGCTCGCCGCGCTGGTGGGAGGGGTTGTACCCGCCCTCCTCGTAACGGAGGGTGATGCCCGCCTGTCCGGCGAGGCGCTCGACCGCCTCCGAGAACGAGAGGTGGTCGACCTTCATCACGAACGTGATGGTGTCGCCGCCCTCCTGGCAGCCGAAGCAGTGGAAGAGCCCCTTGCTCGGGCTGACCTGGAAGGAGGGCGACTTCTCGTCGTGGAAGGGGCAGAGACCCTTGAGGTTTCCGCCGCCCGCGTTGCGCAGCTGGAGGTACTCGGACACCACGGCGTCGATCGGGACCCCGTCCCGAACAGCCTTCACGTCCTCGTCGTTGATCCTTCCAGCCACGCGCCGAGTCTACGGGGACGGTGTGACAGTGGAGTCCCCCCGTCGGTCATGGGACCAGGCTGTCCAGCGGAACGTGCGGGTCCGCGAGCGCCTCCGTGTCCACCCGCGTCCCCGTCCGGATCAGCTGTTGGACGGTTTCTGTGACGTCCCACACATTGACGTTCATCCCGGCCAGCACACGGCTCTCCTTCACCCAGAAGGCGATGAACTCGCGTTTGGCGGCGTCTCCCCGGATCACCACGTGGTCGTACGTCCCCGGGGGCGCCCAGCCCGAGTACTCGAGCCCCACGTCGTACTGGTCGGAGAAGAAATAGGGCACCCTGTCGTACGTCGTTCCGCGGCCCAGCATCGCGCGGGCCGCCGCCGGGCCGCCGTTCAGCGCGTTCGCCCAGTGCTCGACGCGCAGCCGGGTGCCGAACAGGCTGTGGTGGAAGGCGGCCACGTCGCCGGCCGCGTAGATGTCGGGGTCTGAGGTGCGCAGCTGCCCGTCGACCGCGATGCCGCCGCCGTGGGCCCGGTCGGCGATCTCCAGGCCCGCCGCCTCGGCGAGGCCGGTGCGCGGGGCGGCGCCGATGGCGGCCAGGACGTCGTGCGCGGGGTGCTCCTCGCCGTCGTCGGTGCGGGCCGCCAGGACCATGCCGTCCTGGCCGGTGATCTCGGTGAGCCGGGCGCCGAAGTGGAAGCGGACGCCGTGCTCGCGGTGCAGTTCGGTGAAGAGCTCGCCGAGCTCGGGTCCGAGGACGCCGTGCAGCGGGGTCGGCTCGGGCTCGACGACGGTGACCTCGGCCCCGTACTCACGGGCGGCCGCGGCGATCTCCAGGCCGATCCAGCCGGCGCCCGCGATCACCAGGTGGCCGTTGTCCCGGCCGAGGGCGGCCAGTACGTGCTTGAGGCGCTCCGAGTGGGCGAGACGCCGCAGGTGGTGGACGCCGGCGAGGTCCGTGCCGGGGATGTCCAGGCGGCGCGGCTCGGCGCCGGTCACGAGCAGCAGCTTGTCGTAGTGGACGAGCGTGCCGTCGTCACCGAAGTGGACGGTCTTCGCGGTCCGGTCGATCGCGTCGACGGTCTGGCCGAGGTGCAGCTCGACGTCGTGGCGCGCGTACCAGGAGGGCTCGTGGACGAAGACGCTGTCGCGCTCCTCCTTGCCGAGCAGATAGCCCTTGGACAGCGGCGGGCGTTCGTACGGGTGGTCCCGCTCGTCGCAGATCAGTATCACGCGGCCGGTGAAGCCCTCCGCCCGGAGGGTTTCGGCCGCCTTGGCGCCGGCCAGGCCCCCTCCGACGATGACGAATGTCTGATCTGCGTCGACCACTTGATGCCTCCTCGTAACGGTGTCGCCACCTGCGAGCGTCCCGCACGGAGCGTGATGGGGGAAGAGGGAGTGGCCCGATCAGGCCACGCAGGGTCACGCCGACGCCCTCCGACGTCACACCCGCACCCTGAGCCTCGCATGCAGGGAGCGCGCGGCGGCATCCGTGAGCGAGGCGATCTGGTCGACGATCACCCGCTTGCGGGCACGGTCGTCGGACGACTGGTCGAACAAGGCGCGAAACTGCGGGTCGAGCCCTTCCGGCGCCCGCGCGGTGAGCGCCTCGGCCAGCTCGGCGACGACGATCCGCTGGTCGGCGCGGAGCAGCTCCTGCTCGGCGCGCTGCATGACGTACCGGTCGGCGACGGCCTTGAGCACCGCGCACTCCAGGCGGGCGGCGCGCGGTACGACCAGTTCGGCTCCGTAGCGGGTGAGCCGACCCGGCCCGTACGCCGCGCGGGTGGCGCTCTCCGCGGCGAGGCAGAACCGGCCGATGAGCTGGCTGGTGGCGTCCTTCAGCCGGGCCTGGGCGACGGCCGAACCGTCGTAGCCGTGCGGCCACCACTCCTGGTCGAGGAGCCGGTCCAGGGCCTCCGCCAGTTCGGCGGGGTCGGTGTCCGCCCCGACGTACCTCCCTATGGCGACCCGGAAGATCTCCTGCCGCTCGGGCTCCGCGTGCAGGCAGTCGGGGTCGATGTGACCCGCGTGCAGACCGTCCTCGACGTCGTGCACCGAGTAGGCCACGTCGTCGGACCAGTCCATGACCTGCGCCTCGAACGTGATGCGGCTGCCGGGGGCGCCCTCGCGGATCCAGTCGAAGACCGGGCGGTCGTCCTCGTAGACGCCGAACTTCGGGGATGCCGGGTCGGTGGGGTGGGCGCCGCGCCGCCAGGGGTACTTCGTGGCCGCGTCGAGGGTGGCACGGGTGAGGTTGAGGCCGACGCTGACGAGGTCGTCGCCGTCCGCGAGGGCTGCCGCCGGCACGGTGTCGCCGCGCACGAAGCGCTTGGGTTCGATGCGGGTGAGGAGTCTGAGCGACTGGGCGTTGCCCTCGAAGCCGCCGCAGTCGTCGGCGAACTCGTTCAGCGCCTGTTCGCCGTTGTGCCCGAAGGGCGGGTGGCCGAGGTCGTGGGAGAGGCAGGCCGCCTCGACGAGGTCGGGGTCGCAGCCGAGGGCCGCGCCGAGCTCGCGGCCGACCTGGGCGCACTCCAGGGAGTGGGTCAGGCGGGTGCGGGGGCTGGCGTCCCACCCCTGGACGGGGGTCTCGCCGCTCGCACGGAGCTGGGAGTGGGGGAGGGTGCCGGGGGTGACCACCTGGGTCTTGCCGGCCAGGCGGCGGAGGGCGGAGGAGTGCAGTACGCGGGCGCGGTCGCGTTGGAAGGCGGTGCGGCCTGGGCGTTTGTCGGGTTCGGTGGCCCAACGGGCCACCGACGTGGGGTCGTAGCCGGGGGGCTTGATCAGGTGCTCGATGGTGTGGGGGGTGGGGTCGGTGCTGGTGCCTTCCATGTCTTGACAGTAAGGGGAGGCGGTGACAATCGGCGTGGGGGCGGGTGCGGGTGCGTTGTGGCTGGTCGCGCAGTTCCCCGCGCCCCTGAAAAGACTGCGCCGTTCCCCGCGACTTTTGAGACGAAGGACTGCGGCGTTCCCCGCGCCCCTCAAGATCAAAGACTGCGCCGTTCCCCGCGACCCTTGAGACGAAGGACTGCGGCGTTCCCCGCGCCCCTCAAGATCAAAGACTGCGCCGTTCCCCGCGACCCTTGAGACGCGGTGGTCAGGTGGCGGGGGGTTGTTGTCGGTGGGGTGGTCAGGGCCTCGTCGTAGCGGTGCAGGGTGAGGTGGGCCATGGACGGGTGGGCGCCCAGAGGGGCCGCCGCCAGCCAGGGGGCGGCTGCCGCGCACTCGGTGGAGAAGCGGCCGGGGGCGGTGAAGTACGAGGCCACGGCGATGCGGTGGCGGCCCCGGGCGGCGAGTGCGCGGACGGCCTGCGGGACGGTGGGCGCGGCGGCGGAGGCGTACGCGGGCACGACCGGGACGCCGAGGCGGTCCGCGAGCATCGCGGCGGTACGACGCGTGTCGACGCCCGCCTCGGGGTCGCGCGAGCCGGCCGCGGCGAGCACGACCCCGCTCACCCGGCGCTCCGCCTCGTCCGGCGTACGCCACCCCGCCTCGGCCAGGCGCTCGTACAGCGTCTCGACGAGGAGCGGGTGCGGGCCCAGCGGGCCGGCGATCCGGGTGCGGGCCGGGGAGGCCGCGGCGGCCTCGGGGATGTCCTGCTTGACGTGGTAGCCCCGGCTCAGCAGCAGCGGTACGAGGACCGCCTCACCCGTGCCCAGCGTGGCGAGGGTGTCCGGCAGCAGGGGTGCGTTCAGCTCGATGTGCCCGAGGTGCACGGGCAGACCGGGGCGCAGCTCGCGGATCCGGTCCCTCAGGGCCCGGACGGTCGTCAGGGCACGCGGGTCCCGGCTGCCGTGGCCCACGAGGACGAGCGCGGGCGGGGCAAGGTGCCGGCCGCCGGGCCGACTGCTGATCCGGTTCTTGCGGTGCGCCGTCATGCGTCAAGGGTGCCGGTACGAGGTTGCCTTGCCGTTGCGCCGCAATGACGAGGCTTTTCCGGGGCTTCACGCGGGGGTGCGGGGGCCTGTGAGGTGCCGTGGACCGCGCGGAGGCCGGGTGGAGACCGCACGGAGACCGCACGGAGTGAACCGGATCGCCGCGTCCGGCGTCTCCCGGGTCGAGGCCACCCGGGGAGGGACCGTCCCATGCGTCGTCCGAGACTGCCGAAGCCGCCGCGGGCGCTGAGGCTGCCGAGACCGCGGCTGCCGCGCACCCGTACCGGCCGGCGGCGCGCCGTGCAGGCCGTGATGGCCGGGTGCGTGCTCGCGCTGCTCCCGGCGACGTGGCTCCACACGGCCGCGGCCGGGCAGCTGCGGACGACCGCGGACGTGCCGCGTACCGAGGTCGCGGTCGTCTTCGGGGCCGGGCTGTGGGACGGCGAGCCGTCGCCGTACCTGGCGCACCGGCTGGACGCGGCGGCCGACCTGTACCGGTCCGGCCGCATCCAGGTCGTCCTGGTCACCGGCGACAACAGCCGCGAGGACTACGACGAGCCGGACGCCATGCGCGGCTACCTCACGCGGCGGGGGGTGCCGGACGGGCGGATCGTCAGCGACTACGCCGGCTTCGACACCTGGGACTCCTGCGTACGGGCCAAGAAGATCTTCGGCGTGGACGAGGCCGTACTGATCAGCCAGGGCTTCCACATCCGGCGGGCGGTGGCGCTCTGCCAGGAGGCGGGCGTCACGTCGTACGGGATCGGGGTGGACGACGTGCACGACGCGACCTGGTACTACGGCGGTGCGCGCGAGATGGTCGCGGCGGGGAAGGCGGTCCTGGACGCGGTCTTCGAGCCGGACCCCCTGTTCCTGGGCCCCCGGGAGCCGGGCGTGGAACGGGCGCTGGCGACCGCCGGCCGGTAGCCGCCGAGCCGGCTGCCACCGGGGGCACCGGTGGGTGCTCCCCCCCCCCCCCCCCCCCCCCCCCCCCCCCCCCCGCCGGGGGGGGGGGCCCCCCCCCCCCCCCCCCCCGGGGGGGGGGCCGCCGCGCGCCCCGC